>NZ_JADCLQ010000036.1:0-891650 GCF_015234155.1 Dysgonomonas sp. GY75 | reverse complement strand
TGGGACTTCTGAAAATGCCGTCAAAATTCAAATATTTTCTGCTATAATAACCTATTGTCTTGTTACAATCATGAAACATGAATTAAAAATAAAAGTGTCCACTTATGAAATATTACGAATACTTAGTTTATCATTATTTGAAAGAATGCCAATAGAAAATCTTTTTAATAATAATGATACGCAGATAAACTATCAAAATGATACTCAATTATGTCTTAATTTTTTTTAGTGGACACTAGTGTATTGCATACGCCCAGTTGTGATATTTTGTTATGCGGGCGTATGCAATACGCCCCTACAGGCCTTCGATAGAAGTTGAATAATTTGATGCGTTTGCCCTGATCAGCTATTAGCTAAAAATGTGTTACCTTTGTTACTTTTAACTATATATAGTTAACGAATATAAAAATTAGAGGTAAAAAATACTGGAAAAACTGTCAGATGTGTCAGGTTTTAACATTGTATGGTTAATAAATGCAAATGTGGAGATGAGTTAGAATTTGCGTCATTGCGTGAGAATACTATTCACTGTAAAAAGTCCAATAAAAAATAATCTTTTCAAACCTTATTCTTAGGAGGAGGGATTTGAAAAGATTATTATGATGGTATCAACTTCTCGTTGATTATTTATTCAGAATCAATATCTGTAATGCTCCGGTTTAAACGGCCCTTCCACAGGTACTCCCAGATAATCTGCTTGCTCTTGTGATAATTTAGTCAGCTTTACTCCAATTTGTTCAAGATGTAAACGGGCAACTTCTTCATCCAGATGTTTTGGCAAACGGTATACATTCACTTCATAGTCGTTCAGCCAAAGTTCTATCTGAGCCAGCGTCTGGTTTGTAAATGAATTACTCATCACAAAAGACGGGTGTCCGGTTGCACATCCCAGATTCACAAGGCGGCCTTCAGCAAGCAAGAAGATAGAATGCCCGTCAGGAAAAACGTATTTGTCAACTTGAGGCTTAATGTTGATGTGTTTTATATTAGGGAAATTAACCAGCTTGTCTACTTGTATTTCATTGTCGAAATGGCCGATATTGCAGACAATAGCCTGGTCTTTCATACGTGCCATATGTTCGATGGTAATGATATCTTTGTTTCCTGTAGTAGTTACAAAGATATTCCCTTCCTTAACAGCATCTTCCATTGTGGTAACCTCAAAACCCTCCATTGCTGCCTGTAGTGCGCAGATTGGGTCTATCTCGGTAACGATAACACGTGCCCCGTATGAGCGCATAGAGTGTGCACAGCCTTTACCTACATCTCCATATCCTGCTACGACAGCCACTTTTCCGGCTATCATTACATCGGTAGCGCGTTTGATACCATCGGCAAGAGATTCGCGGCAGCCATACAGGTTGTCGAACTTCGATTTGGTTACCGAATCATTCACGTTAATGGCAGGAATAAGTAATTCGCCACGTTCCATCATCTGATACAGACGGTGAACACCTGTTGTGGTTTCTTCCGAAACCCCTTTCCATTCGGCAACGGTGCGATGCCAGCGATTGCTGTCATCTTTCAATATCCGCGACAAGGTATCTAAGATAACCTGTTCCTCATGATTCGAGCCTTTGCGGTTTATGGTTTCTGAATTTTCTTCAGCTTTATATCCCCAGTGGATAAGCAATGTTGCATCTCCGCCATCATCTACAATCAGATTTGGCCCTTTCCCTCCGGCAAAAGCAAGAGCTTGCTCTGTACACCACCAGTACTCTTCGAGTGTTTCACCTTTCCAAGCAAATACAGGTATACCTGCGGCAGCTATTGCGGCGGCGGCATGATCCTGAGTTGAGAATATATTACAGCTGCACCAGCGTATGTCGGCTCCCAGATCTTTTAGGGTTTCGATAAGTACGGCTGTCTGAATGGTCATATGGAGTGAGCCCATGATGCGTGCTCCCTTCAATGGTTTTGTCGCTCCGTATTTTTTGCGAAGTGCCATCAGCCCCGGCATTTCGTGTTCTGCTATTTCGATTTCTTTTCTTCCAAAGTCGGCAAGACTGATGTCTGCTACCAGATATGGTAAATCGGGTAAAAGTTGTTTTGACATGTATCTATTTTGTTTTAAATATATTTTTCTCCATATTTCAGCTTAACGTCAGCAACAAATTGTTTGATGCGTTGTTCCTCTTCTTTCTTACAGATAAGGAGGACACCGTCAGCTTCGGCTACGATATAACCGTCTAGTCCTTGTAAAACGGCTAATTTTCCGGCAGGCAAGGTAACTACATTTTCGGAACTATCGAAGAATAGTGTTTCGGCAATTAATGTAGCATTGGCATTTTCGTCTTTATCCGATATTTCGTACAAAGACCCCCATGTCCCTAGGTCCGACCATCCAAAATCTGCTGCTTGTACATATACATTGGTGGCCTTCTCCATCACTCCGTAGTCAATGGATATATTGGGACAGAATGGGAAATTTTCATCGATAAATGCTTTTTCTTTATCAGTTCCAAATGTGTCTAGTCCTTGGTCGAACCGGTTTGTTATTTCTGGTAGATATCGATGGAATGCATCGAGGATAGTGCGGTTGTTCCAGATAAAGATTCCGGAGTTCCAAAGAAATTCACCGCTTTCGTAAAATACTTTAGCCAATTCGAGATTCGGTTTCTCGGTAAATACTTTAACTTTGGTTACTCCATCTAATTGCTCTTCACTCATCTGGATGTATCCATAGCCAGTTTCCGGACGACTTGGGCGGATACCAAGGGTCAGAAGAGTATTATGTTTTTCAACAAAGGAGAATGCTTTCTGGATAATTGAGAGAAAGTCGTCTTCTTTCAGTATGAGATGATCGGAAGGAGCAACAACTATATTCGCATCAGGATTAAATGAGTTTATATGGTATGTGGCAAAGGCAATGCAGGGAGCAGTGTTTCTTCGCATAGGCTCTAACAGAACTTGATTCAGCTTCAATTCAGGAAGTTCGTCCATCACCATCTGGGCATACTCATTGTTTGTGACGATGTATATATTTTCAAGGGGAATTATCTTCCTGAATCTATCTACAGTCATCTGTAATAGAGACCGGCCGGTTCCAAAGAAATCGAGAAACTGTTTAGGACGGGCTTCACGGCTAAAAGGCCAGAAGCGGCTGCCTATACCTCCACTCATTATTACACAATAGTTGTTTTTATTATCCATACTGATTATAATTTCTGCAAAGTTACATTATACGAATATACAAACAAAACAAATGAGAACAATAGCAATGAGAAAAATATGCAATTCTTTTATAAAAAAGTTAAGGCAGGGTGTTTGATATATGAAAATATTGTGTACTTTTGCACCTCACAAGCCCAGATGGCGGAATTGGTAGACGCGCTGGTCTCAAACACCAGTGGATTCACTTCCATGCCGGTTCGATCCCGGCTCTGGGTACTCGAAAAGCCTAATGGATTATCTATTAGGCTTTTTTATTTACTAGTCGAGTTATTGTTTGTTGTCCAATTATATGTTTGCCATCGTATATATTAGTATAGTCACATTCAATATCTAAATTATCCCAACCCATTATTTCTAATATTCGCTTTGCCTTATTTCTGACAATACTCCAATCATTATTAGTATCCAATAATGAGTCATCCCAAAAATCAGAGCTCTTATCAACACTATACCTTTCAAAGATATCATTGAGTAACATTAACTCATCAAAAGCATCTTTAATTAACAATCGGTTATCTAAATATTGATTGTAAGACAATGTAAAATATGAATCAAAATCTAAAGCCATTTCATCTGGAGCAGCGCCTATTCCAATAATATACCTTTGTGTATCTGCATCACTTGATATTATAATGAGATTTTTTATTAATTCACCAAATTTCCACAAAATTTGGTTTTCTTCTTTATCAAAGTCACTTTGCCTATAATCGTATGTAGGTTCAAATTTCATAATATTATAATTTGATTACAAGATTCAAATATATACAATTTATGGTTTAGGTATCCACTCTCTCAATTCATAAATCAAGTCTAAGTCTTCAAGAAATTGGTTCGAGAATAGAACGTATAACGTTTAAGGGTACAAGGAAGGCCTGATAGAGAAATTTGTCAGGCTCTTCCGTTATTTAACCATTATAAATCTCATGCATTTTCAAATTTATCCGCACCCTTTTTACACATTGTTGAACTCCTTCTTTATCCTTTTTATCAATCAAGAACAACATTTCCATAAGAGGTAATAACTGTCGTCGTATTTCGACTTTCGCTTTCAAAATTTCATCTCCATCATATGCTAAAATTACTGCATCCAACATATCATCATCTTCTAATCCAACAAAATCATATGACTGATCATTATAACCAGCATCCCCAAAGTCTATCACTCCTACTTCAAGACTATCGGTTAGCAGAATGTTATTGTAGCCTAAATCGCCATGGCAAAAAACTTGTACTATCCCGAGCTTTTGCGACCTTTGCGGCAAGGTTGTTACCAAATCTTCAATAGCAACAAGTTCATTTTCATTGAAATGTTTTTTTAATGTGCGCTTTCTTCTATTAAACGATTTTTGAAACCATTCAAATATCTCACTTTCGTTATTTGGACTTTTCCCTTGGTAAGCGACTGTATGAAGTTTTTTTAAGAATAAACCTATTTGTGTACCTATTTTTCTCTTTTCCTCTTTAGTCAATGCATCTACAATCTCTGCCGACATTGATTTGCCCATCAGGCCATTAAGCACGATGTAAGTATTGTCTTCTTCAGAGCTACTGATCAAAGGAATATTTACATTAAACTTGTGATCTTTAATCAATTTCAGAATGTTTATCTCATGTTCAAATTCTTCTCTATATTGCTTATTCTTTAGAAATTTCAAAACAATTTCGCCTTTATTTACAATGTAAACACGACTTGTCCAACCATCTTCATTTAAAACAATGTTGTTTTCGTCAGCTACATTCGTCAGTTTTTTTACTATTTCCAATTCTTTACTTTTTTTCATTAGTCCAATCAATGAGATGATTTATTAATAGTTCTGTGTTATCTGAATTTATGGTTTCGGCATCTATTACCCCAATTCATCAATCAAGCTCAAATCTTCGAGAAATTGGTTCGAAAATAGAACGGTTAAGGTTACTGAGGCGGAGAGGAATCCTCTCTGCTATTTGTTTTATTTCTCATAGCTTGAGCCATTGTGTCGCCGGCCGGATATATTCATCTTCAAATAAATCATATCTTTTAATTGTTTCCCATTTTCAAATATTTCATGTTCGTAATTGTCTATGAAAAAGTTTTTTACCGTATGAGAATAAACAAATCCGAATTTTTTGTAGAATGATAATATTTTATCGTCTTCGCCCGTACCAAGTAATAGCGTATCACATCTATCTTTGTAGTATTCAATTACATGTTTTATCATTAAACTTCCGTATCCTTTCTCTTGCTCTTTTTCGTATGTTGCAATGTTTTTGATTTCGCAAGTATTTTCACCTTCTTGTGTTACAACACAAACGGTTTTTAAATCAGTGTCGTATAATGCAAATAATTCTCCTTTTTCTAAATATCTGGAAATCATATTTTCCTGTTCATCACCCAATAGGAGCAGGCTCATAAATTGTTCTTTATTCTCTCTAATTTTTTTTATTTCCATTTTATCACAATATTTTTAGTAGAAACAATATTAATGTAAATAAATGATATTTCAAGCTCGGTAGAATTCTTTTAAGGTATGCTACCGACATCCGCTCTTTCAACCTATGAATCGAATCCAAATCTATAAGAAATAATTCCGGAATATAATATCTGAGATCCTTATAATATAATGGCATGAGAGACTCCTCTTATGCCATCTCTTGTATTTTATGTGTAAATAAGTGCTGGTTTCCTGAATGTAAAAGAGTTTTTATAATTGCTTTTTCTTTTCATAGATCAGCCTTTCTTCAGCAATATCAGCCATGTTCTTTACAGCCCAATCCACAAGGTTGTTTAAATGAGGCATAAGCCCGTTTGCCGATTCTGTGAGGCAATATTCTACCCGTGGAGGGACTTCCGGATAGATAGTTCTTGCAATCAACCCGTCTGCTTCTAATGAGCGTAAAGTTACCGTTAGCATCCGTTGTGATATATCTCCTATCGATTTTTGGATATCACTGAAACGCATTGTTCCATTTACACTCAATGTTGTAAGCACAAGTAACGACCATTTGTCACCCAGTCTGCTCAGAATGTCTCTGATAGGACATATTTCGACCCTAAGAAAAGTTTTCATTTTTTTTCTGACTTATTATACTGTATATCAATGTTACTTACCTTTTTGTAATTTACTTACAAAAAAGTTTGGTCTTGTATATATTAATTATGAATAGTATGTTTGCATAACAAAAGTAATAAAGTTATCATAAGTAACTATGATGGTAAACACTAAAATTTAATAATCATGGCAAAAAAAATCGCAGTATTAGTAGTAAACCCTGTAAATGGGGCAGGGTTGTTTCAGTATCTGGAAGCATTCTTTGAAAATAATATTCCATATAAAACGTTTGCGGTTGCAGAAACTACAAGTGTGAAAACTAATTCGGGCATTAATTTGCAAACGGATGATGTGGTTGCTAATCTCAAAGGACGAGAAAATGAATACGATGCGTTAGTCTTCGCTTGTGGTGATGCAATACCTGAATTCGCAAAAAATGCAGAGAAGCAGTTCAATCAGGATATGTTGGCTGTGATGAAGAACTTCAGCGAACAAGATAAGATTTTGATTGGCCATTGTGCAGCCGCACTACTTTTCGACAATCTGGGAATCGTGAATGGGAAGAAAGTGGCTTTACATCCATTTGTTAAATCGGTGGTTAAAGGCTGTATCGGTACAGACGAAAAATCTGTCATTGACGGGAATATATACACGGCTCAAACCGAAGATGCAATTCCTTCCCTTATACCGGGCTTGCTGAAAGCCTTAATGTAATTGCCTTATTTAATAAACGGAAATGTACTAAAAGCGGGAGATATCAATTACTTTGATCTTTCCCGTTCTTTTATATAGTAAAGTATGTATCAGACGTATTTCAGTAAAGAAGAAATAGACAGTAATTCCACATTTCTGCCATCTACCTTTAATAAACCTTCGTCAGCCATCCTTTTTATTTCATTGGCTAATGCCGGCCTCGTCACACTCAGATATTCGGCCAGCTGAGTCTGGTTATGTTCCATCACAGATAATGTGTCGCTCTGTTTGTGCTCAAACAGATAATAGATAAAGCGGCTTCTGATGCTCTTATAAGATAATATCCGTAATCTGCTTACCGTACAGGCATTGCAGTTTCCGGTAAGTCGCAAAAAGTTTTTTAGAAGCTCGGGTTCTGAACTTATCAGTTTAAAAGCCGATTCTTTCGTCGCCTTAAATAAAATACCGTCTTCCACAACGGTGAAGGTCGCGGGAAATATACTATTCCCGTCAAACAGGTGAGGGGTGGCGAATGCCCGTGGGCCAATAAGGTTCTCCACCTTGACGTTATTACCCGACACATCAATGATATTTACCTCGAGATTTCCTCTCAGCAAGATGTACATATGCAGGCAGGGCGTGTTCTGACGGATAATAATTTCGCCTTTGGATATTTCGGTCACAGTATAATCCAGCTTATCTAACAAAGTCCTCTTCGCATCCTCATTCAGCCCCCTGAATAGAGGGATTTTGTGGATGATATTAATTTGTTGGTCGGTCAGATAATTATTGTGCTCCATCAATCTTGTACTTTAAGGTTTATCAAAGATAATTCTAGTTGTTTATTTTACAAAAAGAGTTACAGCTTTTTAGCAAGTATATTTCTTAAAAACGGACAATATGGATCAATCTGTTTTTATCCGTTATTGTAATCATTTTTTTATCGGCTGTTAACAATCCGTCGTGCTGCATATTTGAAAGTTCACGTTCCAGCGATTGGCGCGAAACTCCGAAGTATTCAGCCAGTGCACTTTTGGTTTTATCCAGTTCTATGGTATCCTCCTGTTTCATTTTCGATAAGTTAAGTATATATACAGCCAGCTTCTGACGGATAGTCCTGAAAGACATAAAATGAAGCTTCTTACTTAACCGGGATGCAAAGTCGGCCGAGATATCCAGATAATTCTTCAGCAGGGTCTGGTTCATACTCAGCATTCTGAGCACCGATTGCTTTGGTATCACCAATGCGGTGACATCCTCCCGCGCGATTGCCTGCACGGGGAAACGGTTATCCGGTCCGAATAGAAACAGGATGGCAAGAGGGCTTGGCGCATATATGTCTTCTACTTTCACTACCTTCCCTGAAGGATCGGTCATTTCCCCCTTTACACTGCCCGAAAGTAGTATAATGAGCCTGTTACATAGTTCATCCTGTAGGGCTAGGATCTCTCCTTTTTTGAAATGTGTTTCGGTAATATTCAGTTCCGAAAATATCTTTTCTACTTCTGCTTCATGTATTGAACGAAAAAGCGGAATCTTTTTTAATGCTGTTAAATCCATATTCTAATCTGTGTATTCAAAGATAAAGATATAATTATTTTGGCCAACGTCGCATATGTGACATATTTCAAACGTACTACCACCTTAATTTTGTAAAAAATAAAAAGGGTAGATAATGAAAAGAACGATCATAAAAATAGATGAAGAACTATGTGACGGTTGTGGTGCCTGTGTATCAGGTTGCCACGAAGGAGCTTTACAGCTTATCAATGATAAAGCCGTTATGATTAGTGATCTCTATTGCGATGGTCTTGGCGCTTGTATAGGAGAATGTCCTGTCGGTGCTATTACACTCGAAGAACGTGAAGCTGAACCCTACGACGAGTATGCAGTGATGGAACGCATGCTCCCGAAAGGGGAGAAGGTAATACTCGCTCACCTGAACCATCTGAAAGAGCATGAGGAGTATGAACTGTTACATCAGGGATTGGAGTATCTGAAAAAGCATAATGTGAAAGTGAACTTTCCTGCCGAAGATAAGCAAAACTCAATTACGCAAAACAAACCTGTAGCTTGTGGCTGTCCGGGTAGCATGATGCAGGAGATTAAAAGGCCTGCCGCATCCGGATTCACGATGGCTGCGCCTGCGATGGTGCAACCATCCGAATTAAGGCAGTTTCCTGTACAGCTTCATTTACTAAATCCGAATGCCGGATTTCTTCGAGGAGCGAACCTGTTGCTGGCCGCTGATTGTACCGCGTTTGCCAGTGGAGAGTTCCATAGCCGTTTCCTTAAAGGCAAGGCTCTTGCTATTGCCTGTCCTAAGCTGGACAGTAACATGCAGTCTTATATAGACAAGCTGATTGAGTTGATTGATGTGGCGCAGATAGATACTCTTACCGTGCTTATTATGGAAGTTCCATGTTGCGGAGGATTGGTGCGGATAGTACAGATGGCAAGGGAAGAGGCTAAGAGGAATGTACCGGTGAAAGTAATCGTGCTTTCGGTGCAGGGCGATGTGAAAAAAGAAGAATGGATTTAATCACTAACTAAAAAATATTATCATGGACATGTTTTGTTTTCAGTGTCAGGAGACAGCTAAAGGCACAGGTTGTGCATTAATGGGAGTGTGCGGTAAAACTCCGGAAGTTTCGAATATCCAGGATTTACTGTTGTTTGTAACCAGAGGGATTGCCGTATACAACAACGAACTGAGAAAAGAAGGAAAGGCTTCATCTACAGCGGACAAGTTTATTGTC
The DNA here is from genome assembly GCF_015234155.1 of Dysgonomonas sp. GY75. Lineage (NCBI taxonomy): Bacteria > Pseudomonadati > Bacteroidota > Bacteroidia > Bacteroidales > Dysgonomonadaceae > Dysgonomonas > Dysgonomonas sp. GY75. The sequence continues at coordinate 881,995 of NZ_JADCLQ010000036.1, read as the reverse complement.
GACGCTATGTTTATCAGCATTACCAATGCTAACTTCGATTTCGAAGCGATAAAGGAGAAAGTAAAGGAAGGTTTATCATTGAAAGCAGAATTATCTGCCCGGCTGGGAAATACATCTATTATTCTTCCGGACGAATGTACATGGAATGGAGATGAATCCCAGTTCATGGACAAAGCGCTTGAAGTAGGGGTACTGCGCACAAAAGATGAAGATATACGTTCGCTGAAAGAACTGACACATTACGGGCTTAAAGGTATGGCAGCCTATGCAGAGCATGCTTATAACCTGGACAAGACGGATGATGAGATATACATGTTTATGCAGCGCGCATTAGCTGAAATTACAAGAGAGGATATCTCTGTTGACGAACTGGTTGCCCTGGCTCTCGAAACAGGTAAATACGGTGTACAAGTGATGGCATTGCTGGATGCGGCCAATACCGGACGATTCGGGAATCCTGAAATCACACAGGTAAATATCGGTGTGGGAAAGAATCCGGGGATTCTTATCAGCGGACACGACCTGAGGGATATTGAAGAACTCTTGCAGCAGACCGAAGGTACTGGAGTAGATATTTATACACATAGTGAAATGTTGCCTGCACATTATTATCCGCATCTGAAAAAATATAAACATCTGGTAGGTAACTATGGCGGTGCATGGTGGCAACAAAAAGAAGACTTCGAGTCGTTTAACGGGCCAATCTTATTCACTACGAACTGTATTGTACCTCCTTCCAAAAACGCGACATACAGAGGACGGATATTTACCACAGGTGCTTCCGGCCTCGATGGAGCAAAACATATACCGGAGCGTAAAGACGGGCAGCAGAAAGATTTTTCGGAAATAATAGAAATGGCGAAAAACTGCCAGGCTCCGAAGGAAATCGAAAACGGAACAATCGTGGGTGGGTTTGCCCATGCGCAGGTGATGGCATTAGCCGATAAGGTTGTGGATGCCGTAAAATCGGGCGCAATAAAGAAATTCTTTGTAATGGCAGGTTGTGACGGACGCATGAAAGGCCGTAATTATTACACTGACTTTGCAGAGGCACTGCCTAACGATACGGTTATTCTTACTGCCGGTTGTGCCAAATACCGTTACAATAAATTGCCATTGGGCGATATAGGCGGTATTCCGCGTGTATTGGATGCCGGACAGTGTAACGATAGCTATTCATTGGCAGTTATCGCTCTCAAGCTGAAAGAAGTATTCGGACTGGAAGATATTAACGATCTGCCTATCGCTTTCAATATAGCATGGTATGAGCAAAAAGCGGTGATAGTATTACTAGCTTTGCTTCATCTGGGAGTGAAGAATATACATCTCGGACCAACTCTTCCGGGATTCCTTTCTCCGAATGTAGCGAAAGTATTGGTTGAGAATTTCGGAATCGGAGGTATCTCTTCTGTTGAGGAGGATATTGAAATGTTCCTTGCCAGCTAAGAATGTAAGCTAAGTATATAAGGATAGCCGGGTGCATTAGTGTATCCGGCTTTTATTTTGCGATTATATAGTGATATTAATCAGTAGTTAAGATTGCTCGTATTCCATTTGGGTAATGCTAAAATGAATATTCAGATGGAACGGGAATGTCTCTACAAACAGTATAAGTTAAGTTACATTAAAAACGTTTGCCCTAATCCATGATCAGGGCAACCCGAAAATCGAGAATTTTAGAATGCCGACCTGTTTGCATTTATTAACCATAGATAGTTAAAATCTGACACATCTGACAGTTTTTTCATCGTTTTTATCTTGTCTATTTTACATATGTTAACTATGTATTAATTCCAATCAGTAGTTAAAGTAATTATTGTAGTATAATATTGTTCTATTTTATCTAACGCGCCTATCGGCTTGTTTTTCATTTTGCCTTGATGCAAAACGAAACAAAAAATCAAGGCAGCATCCTCCGGCGACCCAAAACCGCAGCTGCGGTGGGGCAAAATAATACGGAATCATTTTTAGTTGGCTTATCAGCCGTGTATAGCAGCTACCCTATTTTGCCCTACACCTCCGCTTTATGGATTGGGTACCCCGCCTGCGGGACGAGGCCGTTACCGCGATGCGGCGACAAGACAGAGATTTTTCAGGCTTTAGCTCCGCGTGCGTCAGCCCTTGCGCATTAGTGACGCAGGCGGGGTACCCAATCCGTTGCAGACGGCGTAGAATCAAACGGGGCGATAGCCCGTATGTTTGATTCAGCCGTCAAAACGGTTTTGGGTCGCCGAGGAACGAAGCGCTAGCCTTTTGGTTCGTTTTGGGTAATGCCAAAATGAACGTTTAGGTGGAACGAAGTGGAGCATAAAAAAATAGAACATTAAATCTCAACTACTGATTCGCATTATTATTAAAATCTGACACATCTGACAACTTTGTTACAAGATATGAGTAGGGGCGAATTGAAAATCGGCGGAGCCAAATATTTTCCGCCCGCAGACCTTTTTCTATTTTGGGCGGAAGATATTCCGCCCCCTACAGTTTTCCAAAAAAGTAACAAAGGAAACACAGAAAACAATTAGTAAGTGAAAAACGAAAAGTGATAAATATTTTTCGTTTTTCACTTTCTACAATACTTCAAAGAACGTTTCCAAAATTAAGTTATATAGTAGAACTCCCTTTTCTAGTATACTATCTACTAGTACACTTAAAAATAGCATAGATAAACTTTCGACATAAAAATACATATTTCGTTTACCCTAATCCATGATTTATTTTTATCGGACTACATCACAAAAATTGTATCTTTATACCCGGCAATTTGTTAATTTAAACAGTTACTTAGTATCTAACATAAAACTAACCGACGAATTATGGATGTAAAAATAGAGGAAAGCTGGAAAGAACAGTTGATAGATGAATTCGACAAAGGCTACTTTGTAAAACTAACTGATTTTGTAAGAAATGAATACCGTACAAAACAAATATTCCCTCCTGCGAAATTAATATTCAACGCTTTCGAACACACTCCATTCGATAAGGTAAAAGTGGTCATTCTCGGGCAAGACCCGTATCATAACGACGGTCAGGCTCACGGCTTGTCCTTTTCAGTACCTGATGGTATGCCCGCCCCTCCCTCTCTGGTAAATATCTTCAAAGAAATAAACCGTGACATGGGAATCCCTGTTCCCAGATCGGGTAATCTGACACGCTGGGCAAATCAGGGTGTACTGCTTCTCAATGCTACACTGACAGTACAGGCGCATATGGCCGGGTCGCACCAGAAAAAAGGTTGGGAAGCGTTTACCGACGCTGCCATACATAAATTGGCAGAAGGGCGTGAAAATATCGTATTTATCCTATGGGGTGCTTATGCCCAGAAAAAAGCAGCATTCATAGATGCAAATAAACATCTCGTATTAAGATCTGTACACCCATCTCCATTATCCGCGCACAACGGATTCTTTGGAAATAATCACTTCAGTGAAGCAAATAAATATCTGAAATCGAAAGGAATTGAACCAATTGAGTGGTAGATGTGTTAATAACATATAACAGGCGATAAGCCTGTTGCTTCATTAATGCATTGTTGATTTCTGCCATACCATTTTCAGGTATTAATGGACTAAAAAAAATCAAAGCCGCGAGAATCACTTCTGGCGGCTTCACCCTTAATAAAAATCCCTATGATGTGTAAAAGGGATTTTATATCTTATATTTCACCTTTTGTACCCCAGGTTTCGGACGGTTTGTCTCCCATCACGAACTCCAATGTACCTCCGGCTTCTATATCTTTAAAGTCTATATAGAACTTATCATAGTCTTTGCCGTTGAGAGTCACACTCTGTATGTATTTATTGGCTACACTATTATCTTTTGCTACAATTCTGAAAGTCTTGCCGTCTTTCACCTTAACGGTTGCTTCATTTATAACGGGACTTCCGAAAATATATTTACCTCCGGCAGGCTCAACCTGATAAAAACCCAGAGCGGACAATACATACCATGCCGACATCTGGCCTACATCCTCATTTCCTGAAAGTCCGGCGGGTTGGTCGTGATAAAGTTCCGACATTACCTGACGTACCTTATCGGCAGTCTTCCACGATTGACCGATGTAAGGATATATATACAGGATATGGTGGCTAGGCTCGTTTCCATGAGCATATTGACCTATCAGCCCGCTGATATCCGGAGATGCGTGCTCTCCCAGCGAACCCTCTACGACAAACAGGGAATCGAGCTTCTGAACAAACGTTTCTTTGCTGCCGAACAGGTCCACAAGCCCTTTCAGATCGTGCGGCACCAGCCATGTGTACTGCCATGCATTACCCTCTGTATAATCATTGTCACGGTGAACTGACTCGAATGGATTGAAAGGAGTCCTGAACTTACCGTCAGACGACAGACCTCTCATGAATCCTACCGATTTATCGAAATAGTGTGTATAGGATTTACTCCGTTTCAGGAAGTAGTCATAATCTTCTGTCTTACCCATTTTTTGAGCCACCTGGGCTATACTCCAGTCAGCGATAGCATATTCCATACATTTCGATAGACCTTCACTCTCTCCTTTATCGTAAGGGATATAGCCGTATTCTTTCAGGTACTTCAGGCCTCTTTCATCGAGCATCGCAGAATTCTTCATTGCTTCGAATGCCAGTTCTTTATCAAAGCCGTCATAACCTTTCATTATAGCATCGGCTACAACCGAAATACCCGGATTGCCTACCATGCAATCGGTCTCGCAACCCATCAGATGCCATACAGGCAATTTACCCTGCTGCTTATATATTGTCAACATCGTATTGACAATATCGTTCATCTTTTCCGGATGTATGATCGACATCAACGGATGAGCGGCACGATATGTATCCCACAACGAGAATGTGGTGTAATTCTTAAATGCGCCTTTCTCATGCATTTGTCCGTCAGAACCTCTGTAATCGTTATTCACGTCACAGAATTCGGAAGGTGCTATCATTGTATGATAAAGTGCTGTATAGAATGTACGCTTAGTTTGCTCGTTGTCCGTTGTAATAATGATTTTGTTTAGCTCTTCGTTCCATGCTTTGTCAGCATCGGCAACAGTCTTCTCAAAATCCCAGCCTGAAAGTTCAGCCTGCATATTCAGTTTTGCATTATCTATACTTACCGGAGACAAGGCCACTTTTACAAATATATTCTCTTTATCCTTTGTATCGAACAATACCTGTCCGTAGGCCCTTGTCGCTTTTATCGTATTGCCTTCCTGCACAGCAGTAGTATCCGAAACAACAAAACCCTTCATAGGCTTGGAAAAAACAGCTGTGAAGAAAACCTTTTGGTCATTAGCCCAGCCTTTCGAATAGCGGTAACCCGATATGACAGAATCATTCTCCTGTGTCAGATAACCTTCCACGGGGGCATCCCAGCCTATACCATGCTGCAGGTCGATAATAATTTTCGACGAGTCGGACTGAGGGAACGTATATTTATGAAAACCGACTCTTTTAGTTGCTGTCAGTTCCACATCGACATTGAACCTGTCGAGGTGTACTGCATAATAACCGGGTTTCACTTTTTCAGTTTCCCTTCTGAATAATGAATAAATCCCCGATTTAGGATCTTTCAGATTTCCCCGTGTAAGCTTTACATCGCCGGTAGCCGGCATAAAGCCGATATCACCAAGGTCACCTATTCCCGTGCCACTCAGGTGCATATGTCCGAATCCGATAATTGTGGAATCGGTGATATGATAACCCGAACACCAGTCCCAGCCCTGAGAAAAGTTTGTAGGACCTAATTGTACCAATCCGAACGGAACGTCGGCTCCTACAAATACATGCCCATGGTCACCGGTCCCGATATAAGGATCGACATACTGGGTAAGATTTATAAGTTCCGAGTCTTTTTCCGGTTCATTACATGAATAAAACAAAGCGCCTGAGATGATACCCAAACAGATTGTTTTTGCAATGCGATTAAAATTCGATCTCATTGTCTGATTTTTAATTATATATTTAGTTTTGTTTATATTCGATTTATAGTTTCCAAGCCCGCTCTACGATATCTGAAGGCATTATTATATCCAGAATTAATCAAAGATTCACAGGCAACAATTACAATTATGACAAATTTACATAATAAACTGAAACAAAAAGACATTTGTTAATCATTTAATAATTTATAACAGATAAAGAATAGGGTCGCCTTCCCAGGCAACCCCCTTCTTTGCCTTTTCTGAAAAACCTAATACCTCTCAGAAATGAATTCAAATACAGAAATCATAAAGGCTTATATTGTCCAGGCACAAGTTCTAGTAACCCGGATTGTTTTGTCCCAACTGAGGATTACGCTGCATCTCTGTATCTGAAATAGGCCACAACAGATGTTTCTCCTGGAAAGTAGCACCCCAAGGGTTTTTAGCTCCTATAACATTTACAAATGTTACTTTTCCTTTATTTGTAGCCGAAGTAACCGGATACATGCGGGTACGTTGAATATCATCCCATATCTTATGTTCCAGAGAAAATTCACGTATACGTTCTGTCCATACTTCTTGTATAAATGCATCTTTAGACAAGCCGGTAAGACTTGCTACGATCTGTTCTTTTGTCATTTTAGTATAAGCACGTGCACGTACATCCGCCAGGTAACCTGCTGCCTCTGCTGTTACACCTTCGCTTTGGGCTATGGCCTCAGCTGCAATAAGCAATACTTCCGGATATCTCATAATAGGGAAATCTCTGCCGCTCACACCTGTTTCAAACATAGCTTCTTCATCGAAATAAAACCATGGAGACGGTTGTTCAAATTTTGCAGTGACTTCTTTTCCATCTTTAGTATAAGTATACTCATTAAAGAAAAACTGTCTTTCAGCAATACGTAGGTCATTAGCCGGGTCATATGCATTGATAAGGGTAGGCATAGGCCTGATGGCATTATTGGTCAGCGTATATTTGAAAACGCCCCATTGAGCAGCAAACACAGGAAATGAAAGCTGAGTCCAGTTACTTGCATAACCGGCAACACTAGACGAACGTTCTCTTGTGTAAATATATTCTGTCAGATTATCATCTGTACGCAAAATATTATAAGCGCTGTTTTCTCCATTATCCTTATTCTGAGTCAAGGTAAGTTTATTACTTGTAATAATATCTCGCGCTACAGTTGCAGCTTTCGCATAACTATTTGCAGATAAAGGATAACCGCTCATTTGCAGGTAAACATTAGCTAATAATGCATCAACGGTGGTCTTCGATATTCTGAAACCATTCTTCACAAAAGCTTCTTCCTTCAGTACGGATCCTGCATCTTTCAGGTCTGTTTCTATCTGACCATATATCTGTGCAGTTGCTGTCCGGGATAAATATAGGTCATCTAATGATTCGAACGGATCTAATGTCAAAGGAATATCACCGTAACTTTTTACCAGATGAAAATAATTCAAAGCACGGAAAAATTTAGCCTGAGCCACCAATTGGTCTTTCTCATTTGAGGCGAAATTAGGGTCGGTGATACCGGGAATATATTTTATTGCTGTATTTGCCCGTCCGATTGCCTGATAGCAATACCTCCACGAATCTCTCATCTCGTTAGTTATATTGGCCGGAGAAATCGTCAATTCCTGACAATACTGAACAATCACTTCCTGTCCCTTATATTCATTGTCATACAGACCTGAAAGGAAAGGGCCATATGCAATTCTCGCTCCATTGTATACCCCTGCATCATAGAAAGTAGGGAATCCCGTAGCATATAAGGCATTTACTCCTGCCCGGGCATGATTTGCTGTTTTATAGTATTGTCCCAGGGACATATCTTGTTGTGGTTTTTCTTCAAGAAAACTATCACAGGATGTGACTGCGCCCAGAAAGAATAAACTCACTAATCCTAAAAATATATTTTTCATTTTCATAGTCTTTTTCATATTTATATTCCAGGGTTATTAAAATGTTGCGCTGACACCAAAGGTAAATGTACGTGGTTTAGGGTATTGGAAGAAGAACATGTTCTGCCCCCATTGGTTATCACCTTGTGATGTTGCTTCCGGATCATATCCTCTGAAATCACTTGATTTGATCAGGAATGCGTTGTTCACACCAAAATAAACGCGCAAAGAGCTTAGAGATAATGGCTTGATCATTTTAGGGTTGAATGTATATCCCAACTGGATCAGATTAGCACGCAAATACGAACCATCTGCTACCCAACGTGAATCCAGTTCGGAGCTTTGGCCATCTCTGGCTCCATTACGGATTGCCTGTACAATTGTATTCGGATTAGACGGGGACCATGCATCATGTAATATGGCTTTTTCACCGTTAGTCAGACCGAAACGGTCTTCCAAAGAGTGAGTAAACTGCTGAAGCACATCCACACCCAGAACAAACTGCATATCTACAGTCATATCAAAGTTCTTATAGCGGAAATTATTGATAAAGCTACCTGTAATATCAGGAATACCTTTACCGAGAACTTTCTTCTCAGCTGAACGCTTCGCCTGACCGACTATCTGTCCTGACGGAATCCGGCCGGCAGCCTTATCTTCTTCTGTCCAGATACCAAGTCTTTCGTAACCCCAGAATGAACTGAGCGATTCACCTACACGTAAGATTGTCTGCGGGCCTGACACCCAACTCGGATCAGGGAAAATATCTTCATTATTTTCACCCAGAGCATTGATCTTATTCTTATTATAGTTCATATTCAAGGTTGTACCCCATGTGAAGTCGGAGGTTTCAACATTAGTAGAACTGATTAATATGTCAACCCCCTGATTGGTCACTTCTCCCATATTCGACATCACCGACGAATAACCTGTATGATAAGGGACAGGCCGTGCCAATAATAAGTCTTTAGTCTTTTTATTGTAATAAGACACATCGAAGTTCAATCTGTTTCTGAATAATCCTAATTCAATACCCACATCGAAAGTGTATGTTTTTTCCCATTTCAGGTCAGGATTAGCCAAACGGTCAGGCCATGCAGTAGGAACAAGAGAACCGTTTATCAATGTTGTACCCGAACCCATCATAGCCAGAGATTGATACACAGGAATTTCAGAGTTACCTGTGATACCATAACTGGTATGCAACTTGAGGTTACTTATTGCATTAATATCTTTCATAAAATCTTCGTTTGACATCAACCAGCCAAGACCGGCAGATGGGAAGAAAGCATATTTATTATTTTCACCGAAACGGGATGATCCGTCTATACGACCTGTCAGTGTAGTCATATACTTATCGTTATAGGTATAAGCGGCTCTGAGGAAGTATGAGTTCATAGACCATTTCTGATATTCCGAACCCGGTTTTTCAGGCAATGTACCCACTCCCATATTATTAGTACCGTAGAAGTCGTCAGTGAAACCTTTTGTCTGGCTCTGATTTGTCCTGAATACTCTTTCCTGCCAAGAAAGACCTGCCATGAGATTAATCCGGTGTTTATCTAAAGTTTTCAGATAAGTCAGATAAGTCTCTTCCTGCCAGAAAAACATATTTATATCTTTTATACGTGCATCTCCATTAGGATAAGAGATGTTAGACAGATCGGTCGGAGAATAATCTCTTTCTTTATCAAAGTGGCTGTCGATACCGAATTGTGTTTTCAAATCCAGTCCCGGTGCTAAATGGAATGTCAAAGCTGCATTACCGAATATCTGAGTACGGTATCTCATGCGCTCCTGAGTTTTCAGTACGTGTACAGGATTAGCCATACCTTCAAGCCCCAGTTCATCCGATATAGAAGTAGAATTAGACCATCCTCCATCAGGAAATTTAACCGGCATAAACGGAACCATCTCCAGCATAGAACGACGTGGCATCTGATGGCCACCTGTTTCTTCCGCCTCATTACCCCATGTATGATTTACCAATAAGTTTATAGCGGTAGACAGCCATGCAGTAGGTTTGGCATCATATGCCATCTTTGCATTCAGACGTTTCATATATGAATTCAACATGATACCTTGTTGATCGGTATAGTTTAGGAAAGCACCTACAGACGAATCTTTTCCTCCTTGCTGTATACTCAATTGATGATTGTGAGAGAAAGCTGTGCGTGTTGCTTCTTTTTGCCAGTCAGTATCATAGATAGGTTTCCCATCTGACGTGAACAAATTCGGATCCTTAAAATAGTCTTTAACATTCAGTGAATAGTTTTTTCCCTGATATTTATTAGCATTAGCCTGACCAATCATAAATGCTTCCATCCATTCTTCAGAGTTCATTACATCTATATAGTTAGCCATTGTGCTCATACTTACCGACCCATTGTAACTGATCTTCACACCTGTACCGGTTAGTCCGCGCTTAGTAGTTACCAATATTACACCATTTGCACCACGTGCACCGTAGATAGCAGCAGACGATGCGTCTTTCAGTACCTCTACGCGTTCGATATCGTTCGGATTCAAAAATTTAAAATCATCCATAGCAACACCGTCCACTACATAAAGAGGATTGGACGATGCATTGATAGTACCTATACCGCGAATCATCACGCGCGAAGCACCTCCAGGCTGTCCCGAGTTTGAGAAAATATTCACCCCGGAAGCTTTACCTTTCAGTCCGTCGAGAGCACCGAATGATTGTTGCTTGAGTATTTCATCTGATTTAGTAACAGATATCGAACCTGTCACATCTATCTTACGTTGCACACCATAACCGACTACCACTATTTCGTCCAGTACCTTCACATCTTCTGTCAAAGTTATATTCACAAGACTTTGTCCTTTCAATCCTACTTCCTGAGAAAGGAATCCGATAAATGAAAAAATTAATGTAGCATTCGGGTTTGTTACCTTGAGCGTGTATGCCCCGTCAATATCGGTTACAGTTCCGGTAGTGGTCCCTTTTACAGCGACACTTACCCCGACCAAAGGTTCACCCTGTTCGTCCAGAACCTTACCGCTAATTGTTTTTCCTTCCTGTAAAGGAGTATTTACAGAAGATACTTCCGGTTCATTTCTATTCGACAAGATGATATGTGAACCCTCCATCGAATAGTTGACATTCGTTTCTTTAAACAAATCGTTTAATACTTGGTAAACAGGCTTGGTATTAGCCTTTACCGACACTTTCTGATCTGTTTCTACTTTATCATTATAAATAAAAAGATAATCGGTCTGCTTCTCTATTTCTGTCAGTACCTTATCGAGCCTGATGTTTTTTTCATTGATTGTAACTCTTGCTTTTTGTGAATAAGAGTCTTCAGCATAAATAGAGAGGATTCCGACGAATAATAACAACGTCGTGATTTTCATGATTCTAAAAAAATGTTTAATTTTTTCATTTTTCAACAAAAAGCGGTCGTGAAAAACTTTATTTTCCATAGATTTACGATGTTTTTGATTAATATGATCTAAAAATTGTATTGATTTTCCAGCCAATAGGTGTTGCCGCACTTATTGGCTTTTTCGTTCACACGATAAAAGCGTTTTTAGATGTTTCCCATAGGCGATCTTTTTTATAAGGTTAAACTAAACAATGATTGTATCTACTCATTAAATAAATTACAGAAAACAAATAACAAATTTTAACACTATATTCCCTTTCCTTATGCGGTTATATGTCTTTTCCGGATATAATTCTATCCACTACACATCTATTTTTGTTTACACTACTTATCAACATCTACTTTATATGCACAATATGCTTTTCGGTATCCCTTTCATATTTAAACTTAACATCTTTCTGCAATACACGTAAAGCATAATCCACTCCATCAATAACACGGAATTTACCTGTGTATATAAGATTACCAACCTTAGGATTTTCGATCACGATTCTTACATCATATACCTTTTCAAACGATTTCATTATTTGGGCAAATGATTCATTCTTGAAGCTAATCAGGCCATCCTTCCATTCATAAGCACTAAAGTCGTCTACATATGCGGTTTCTAATTTTCCGTTTTTCAGATATGCCTTATTACCAGGAGTTAATATTATCGACTGCAAAGAATCACATACAGTTCTAACTTTTACTTTCCCCTCCATCAGCACAGTTTCAAAGCTATGGCTATCAGGATAAGCCATTACGTCAAACTTTGTACCCAGTGCCTGGATTATTCCATCCCGCGTTTTAACAAGAAAAGGGACTTCTTTGTCCTTAGCCACATCAAAATAAGCCTGTCCATCCAACAGTATCAACCGTTCCTTTTCGTTAAAAGATACCGGATATTTTATTGTTGTCTTGGCATTCAGCCACACATCGGTACCATCGGGTAATACTATGTTCAGACGCTGCCCGGCAGGTACTGAAATAGTTTGCATTGCGACCAGTTTATTACTCTTATTTATGTGGATAAAATAATACCAGCTACCCAACAAAGTAATAGCTACAATTGCCGCTATTTTTATAAGTTCTCTGAAATAGCTAGATATACGCGGACGATTTCCTGATACTACAGATTGGCTCTCTATATTCTCTTTAATATCCGGCTCTGTCGTATTAAGGACTACAGCATCGAATATTTTACGTTCTTCGAAAAAACGTTTTTCATTTTCCGGAGAATCCGTTACCCACTGTCTTATTGTCTCATCTTCCTCCTGAGTTGTAAGACCCTCAAAAAACTTATATAGTAATTTAAAATCCATTTTTTATTAACCTCTATATAAATAACAGATGAGGAGCAAACATCCCTAGTGAAAAAAACAGTTTTTTTTAAAATTCCTTTTATATGGAAAAAAATGACAAAAATACAGACATGTAGTCTTTAAGGCCGGACCGAAGTTGCGTCAAGGCCTTTGTGATATGAAACTCAACACCTTTCGTTGTAATATTCAAAGCATCTGCAATCTCTTTATGTGTCTTATTTTCGTATCTGCTCATTTTAAATACTTCCAGTGTTCTTCCTGGTAAAGCGGCCAACGTTTGATTTATGATATTTTCTATCTCCACCGAAAAAACTTCTTCCGGATCGCACGCCGAAAGTGTTGTTATGCGTATATTAAGCTCCCAATGAGCTATATCCTGAATATTATCCAAAGTTTTGATCTGTATTTTTTTATGCTGAAGATGATTAAGGCATTTATTTTTTATAATAGTCAACACATAAGCCCTTACATTGGAACCTGGCTCCATATTGGCTCTATTCTCCCAGCACGTCATAAACGCCTCAGTTGTGATATCTTCAGCAATGGATATATCTCTCACATAAGTATTCGCAAAACGAATAAAACGCGGATGATAATCCGTATAAAATTTATTGAACGATTTCAGATCAAAAGGCTCTGTCATATTATTGCAGTTTTATATGTGCAGGAGAAGTATTGTTAATCATAAGTATAAATACATATAAGGTACTATCGTTCTCTGTATTAATAGACAATACGTATAATGGCTTTACCCTGATCAATAAATCAGGGTAAAGCCATTATGTACTGAGGTAGTGTTACTCTCTCTCTTTTTCTTTCTTTTTTTCTTTTTTTTTCTCTCTCTCTCTCTCTCTCTCTCTCTCTCTCTCTCTCTCTCTCTCTCTAATAAAATAATGCTAACTCCCAAATGTTCAGGAGAAAAATAAATACAATAAGATATTATTTTCTGTATTTTTTTTTGCATAAACACTATTTATACTTACTCCAACGGAACACCGGTTATATTACTCCACACCTTATCCGGTTCAAAACACAAAGTTGTAAAAAAAATATTAAAACAAAAGAATTATTCCTTAATTAACTAACTAAAGCTGATAGAGAGAAACAATTCTCTTGCAAAACAAATACCGGCCCTCTACTTATATAATAAATAACAAAGGCTGTAAGAATTAGTTCTTACAGCCTTGTATTTATGCGTAAATTAACTTAATAATGATCAAGATACCCTTAGTGATTTTCCCAGACGCAATGTTGTTTTTGTGGTAATGCTGTTCAATGAACAGATTTTACTTACTGTTGTCCCATATTTGCGGGCTATTGCGCCTAATGTATCACCAGATTTTATACGGTGGTAATTAACATTACCTGAAGCATATTTATTTTTTACATTTGCTTTCGAGCGGGTAGTGGTAGATGCCAATGTGTTTACGTTCACTCCTTTCGAACTTCTGCTATAACTATCAGCTGTTACCAAATAAGTATCCTTATGGCATACTTTATTCTCGAAATCAACTATTTTTATAGGATTAATAGGGTTTCCCAAAAAACGGATCTCGAAATGGAGATGTGAACCTGTGGAACGACCGGTATTTCCACCTAACGCTATAGGATCACCTGACTTTACAACATCGTCTTCTTCTACCAAAAATTTAGATAAATGCCCATATACAGTCTCCAATCCATTCGGGTGGCGAAGTGCCAGATAATAACCATATCCACGGCGCTCGTACTGCTTCACACGTACTTTTCCATCAAATGCCGCATAGATAGTATCGCCGGTCTGCACCTTCAAATCTATACCATAATGCATTCTGCGACGACGAGGGCCGAAGTTGGATGTTATATACCCCATAGTAGGCATTGTAAAATTGGCCAGGTTTACAGTAAATGTATCGGGTATATTTTCTATTGAACGGTAAGCGTTTACGTAACGGTTGTTCCAGATGCCGCTATAAAGGTCTTCGGCCGGGATCTCATCTGCTGCAAGCACACGTTCTTCCTGAACTTCCTTCAAAATGGAAAGATCTCTTTTGATCTTTATACCATCGGCATAAAGATTATTGGCATTCATCCGGCTGTGACGTTGTTTATACTTTAATTCGACTCTGTCGGCATTAGATTCTGAGGTATTGTCAGTGTGTTGGGCAAAGCTACTCATAGGTAGTAAAAACATAGCTGCTAAAGGTAGTAGTCTCAGTTTTTTTAAGCCCTCGGTCAAACTGTTTTTCTTTTCTTGCATAATATAATTTAAATCTCGTCACATGCATACAAGTGTGCATATGTAGATAGTTTATAATCAAAAATCTCGTTATCTGCGAAAAATCTTTTTAATTCTATTCTTGCCGACTCTGCGGAATCGGAAGCGTGTACAATATTTTCCTGGGCACTTACCGAAAAATCGCCTCTGACAGTTCCTGCGGCAGCCTCGCGTCCGTTGGTCACTCCAATTAAAGAACGGACTACCTTAGCCGCATCTATCCCCTCCCAGCATTGAACTACAACAGGGCATATTTGCATAGAATCTTTTACTCGTTGAAAGAACGGACGTTCTTTCAGATGTGCATAATGTTCGTTTAAAATAGTGTCGGTCAACTGCATCATCTTCATCCCTGCCAATCGTAAACCTTTCTTTTCGAAGCGGGAAATAACCTCTCCCATCAACGCTCGTTGAACGCATGAAGGTTTCAGAATCACAAGGGTTTTCTCCATAATTTATGTTTCGAAATGAATACGATTTTGTTTATATAACCGTCAAATATAAAACTATTTTCAAAAGCTCGCAACCTCATCTCCTGCAAAAAAGGACTATTTAACAGCATTTTCCACATGTTTTACAGCATACTTTTAGGTAAACCGCTTAAAAATAGAAAGATAACAAACGGACCGTCAATCACAACTGTTAACTTATTATAACATGGTGAAAATACGGTATTTATTATTTTTATACTCTGAAAAGAGAATAAGGCCAGACACAAGAATTGTGCAGGATATAAAAAAGAAGAGCGTTATATAAAGTTGTGTATACTCAAAATAGCCCGGACTTCCGGAAATAAAAAGAGATGAGTTATGAATTATAAACACCAATGATATAATTCATAACTCAAAATTAGTTTTATGCTTAATCTTTAAACATTTCGTCGAAATCTACAACTTGCTTCCCAGGTAATACCTGATTCAACACGACACCGATAATAGAAGCAAGGGCCATCCCCTCAAGCGAAAACATTTTTCCTATATGAATAGCAGCCCCTCCAATACCGATAACCAGGATAACTGACGATATAATAAGATTGCGCTTACGGCTGAAATCCACTTTATTCTCCACCAACATACGTAATCCGCTGGAAGCAATAATACCAAACAATAAGATGGAAACCCCTCCCATTACCGGAGTTGGAATTGTGGTAAGCAAGGCTGCTATTTTACCGCAGAAACCAAACAAAATTGCAAATATGGCAGCACCCACAAACAGATAAATACTGAATGCACGCGTGATAGCCAACACGCCGATATTTTCGCCATATGTTGTTACCGGAGGTCCACCAATGGAGGCGGCTATCATTGTGGCGACACCATCTCCGAGCATAGACCTATCAAGGCCGGGATCTTTTATCAGATCTTTATTTACAACTTTACTAAGTACTAACTGATGACCAATATGCTCGGCAATAGGAACAATGGCTACGGGAACCATCATCAGGAATATCCTCCATGTAAATGAAGGCGTATAATGAACAAAAGGTATTTCGAATGGAGGAAGTTGGATCCATTTAGCATCTATGACGGGCTGCAAATTGACAATACCCAGAATTATTGAGAATATATATCCTCCTACGATACCAACAAGGACAGGTATCACGCTTAGGAAACCACGGGTAAATATTGCTGTAAGGACAGTTATAGTAAGAGTAACAAGGCCAACTATAACATAGGTAAGGTCATAATCTCCGGCCGGATTGTTTGTAGACATATTCACCGCCGTAGCCGAAAGACCTAATCCTATAACCATTATAACTGGTCCCACAACCACAGGAGGTAATAATTTCATCAGCCATTTTGTACCCGCCTTGGTAATAATCAAAGCGACAACAGAGTAAGTAACCCCGACAAGAAAACTACCAACAAGAAAACTACCCATGCCTACTCCCGATGCAGGATCAAGTTCCAAGGCTTTTACTGCGATAATAGGATTGATAAAGGCAAATGAAGACCCTAAATAAGAAGGTACCTTCCCCTTCGTTATTGCAATAAAGACAAGTGTGCCTATACCACTGGAGATCAATGCTACTGCAGGACTCATTCCTGTCAGTGCAGGAACTAAAACCGTAGCGCCAAACATGGCGAATAAATGCTGAATACTCAACAGCAGCCATTGTGCCGGCCTGGGCTTCTCTTTAATTCCTAATACTACTTTTTTCTCTTCCATTCTTAAAATTGTTTTTCATATTACCAATTAAGCATAAAAAAAGCCGAAAACTAAATGTCGGCTCTGTATTTAAAGATCTATTCTTCTGGACTTTCTTCTCTTTATCATAATATATGCACCCACTCCAAGTATCAATATCAGATAATCACCACGCAAGTATCGCAGCGGTCCGCTATGTGCTTCTGTCTTTTTCTCTTCTGAGGGATATTTCACCCCCTTGAGAAGCCTCATGCTTTCCGTACCTGTTTGCGCATCAATATTTGATTGTATTCCCATTATTACAAACAGAAATATTATTAATAATAACCGTTTCATTTGTGTAGTCTCTTCTTCTATTAGTCTGTGTTATGTAAATCAGGCGCAAATGTAATAATTATTTACAGAATTCCGATATGTATGTCACTAAATATTATCACTACATAAAATTCAGACTTAATCAAATATAAGCAATCATCAGTTCATTTTTTAATAATAAGAATTTATATATCATAAAGTTACAATTTATATTCATCAGTTATACACAATAAGTGGCGAGTAGAACAGTATTCATCGGCTAACTGAGAAAATCTGTACTTGTTAAAATAATATATAAATCTGAAATTGTAAGCAACTATAAAAGTATTAGTATCACATTTTTAATGATTTATTCAAAACTTTTTAGAACCCAAGACGTTATAAGTAAAATAAGAGGACAACTGCATAAAGCAAAAATGAACCAGAGTATAAAAATGAATTAGAGAATAAAACTTAAAACTCCCATTTTAGAGTCAAATCATTAAAAACGTAGTAGCCTAATTTTTTTATTGCGAAATATATCTAAGGATCCAGATGATATATCTAGTAATGAAGGAAGCATTCCTATTTTCAAAAATGAACCCTCTCAATTTTATCAAACACAAATAGTTGGAAATAAAAGTCTTGTAATCAATCAATTAAAAGAATCATGGATTTTAAAAAGTATTTTTTAGCATCTTTCATAGCGCTCGGCTTTATCGCTTGTAGCAATAATGACAATGAAGATGCAGAAGGTGGTGAGCCCGAAGGCACTCCGACCTATGTCAGTTTATCAGTTTCTCTTCCCAAAGGCTCAACAAAGGCTTTACCGGGAGATTACAACCCCGATGGAGAGTATGTAGGAAATGATGGAATACAAACGCTTGACGTCTATATGATCGGAGCAGATAAGACTGTGGAAGCTAAACGATTTTCGGGTAAAGATCTGTCAGCCAGTGGCTCTCTCATTACTCCTAGTCAGCCATTCAGAACTACATCCGGTACTAAAATTGTTTACGTTGTACTAAACAGTCCTAATCCATTAGGTACAACCGCTCCCTTAGACAATGATCTTTTACCTATCGCAGGTCTGGCGCAGATAAAAACTGTCTCTGGGGTAAATTACGATGTTATCACGATGACCGGAAAGAGCTCTCCTACATTTATAGAACCGGACGTAACCGTACAGGAAGTAACCAGTGGAACCAATAGAATAAGTGTACAAGCAGAACGTGTTGCGTCTCGTGTTATCGTAACCAGCACAGCTTCAACCGACCTATTGGATGACGACGGGGTTAAAGTAGGAACAATCTCTAATATAACATACTCTGTAGCACAAGGCACTACCAAAGTTTACTTCTCGTTACAGTCAAATTATGTTACCTGGGGTACCACCTATGTGCCAGCATTGGGTACTTATACCACCGATGCTCCCCAGTATTATGATTATGCTGATTTAAAGACACCTACCACAGTTCCCGCAAGGCCTACTGCCGGCGATGGATATAAATCTTTGCCGGGTAAATTCTTATTTGAGAATACCCATACAGAAGGTGATGTGAAAACTTCTAATTACAAAAAGGGCAATACTGCATATGTATTAGTCAGGGCCAAGTTCACTCCTTTGGAATCTGCTATAGCTGATGGAGGTGTTCTTACCAACGGCACATTCTATGTAGGGGAAACCGATGGGAAAATATACTCAACAAAGGCTGCAGCGCAAGCTGCCGTTCAAAATCAGAAAGTAGCATTGTATGAAGGAGGTAAAATGCTTCAATATGCATGGCTTAATCCTGATAATATTGCAAAACCACTCAATTCGCCTGTGGTAAGAAATAACATTTATCATATAAATATTTCCGCTTTCAAAAAAATCGGTTATAACTGGAATCCTTTGGTTCCCGGTACAGACAATCCTGACCCTAAACCAGGTAACCCCGACGAACCGGAAACCCCTATTGATCCATTGGATCCATTATCTCCTGAACAAACATATATGACAGTTGATATATCTATTCTTAACTGGACTGTACACTCTTATGATATAGAATTATAATATAAGAGAACCCAAATATCCTTTGGGGACTAGCATGCCTCAAAGGATATAATTACAAATTTATACTGCTAATTGAAATAAAAAATGAATTTAAGTAGTAAACCAATTCTATTGATAAGTGTGATTATCCTATTATTTTTTTCGGGATGTATCAAAGATGATTACAAAGATTGTGTGCAAGGGATAAATGTAACCTTTTATTCTAAAACACCATGTGACATTGATGCCAACTATCCCGAACAAATAAAAAATATCACTATGGGTGTATTTGATAAGAATGGTATATTGGTTTCTTCTAAGCATGCAAATGATACAAAATTACAAAAAGATTTTCGTCAGACTATAGAAACTGAAAGTGGTCTTTATACAGTTATAGCATGGTCCGGACTTGAGACTGACCATTATGACATCTCAGCTCTTAAAATAGGATCGATAACTAAAAATGATCTTCTTTTCCGCTTAAAACGGGCTGCACAGCGTGCTTCCAGCATTGAAGGTACAAGAGTCTATTATGGAGAAAGCCCTGCGGTATATGTACCCCAAGCTGATAACTCGGAGTCTATTTTTGAAAATGCTGCTATCAATATGCGGGAAATTACCAATCGCATTACAATTTCAGTCGAAGGTCTCCTAAAAGCCGAAGAATATGAAATAGAAATAGAATCGGACAACGGGTCTATGAATATAGATGGAAGTATCGCTCCGGACGAAGTGATAGAACATTCTGCGGAACATACAATAAAAGATGGAGTTATGGAAGCCCGGTTTACGCTTCTTAAACTAGAAACAGGATATAACAACAATATTATAATAAAAAGCAAGCTCAGCGGAGCCGAACTATACAGAGGTAGCCTGCTCGGCACCCTGCTATTGAAGAATCCGGATGTAAATCTGGCTTGCGACCATGATTTTACAATCAGATTTACAACTAAAGATCAATGTAGTTGCGGAACATACACCATTATGGAAATATGGGTCAACAACTGGCTGGTACATAGTTATGAGACTGAGATGTAAACAAAAGAAATCAAGATTATATGAGACTGGTTAGTAACATAACAAAAAAAATAAAATACTTTACAATTTTCTTTTCCGTCCTAATTCTCGTTACAGGTTGTAGCAGTGATGATCAGGGAAAGGAGTCGGATAATGAAGACGAAGCTGTTATTTCACTCTCATTAAAAGCTACATCCTCTAGTATAAATGAAGATAAGGTAAATTGGGAGGACCGTGTAGATGAACTACGGATGGTTGTTTTCAATACATCTGATGGAAAGGTTGTTTTCAATCAAAAATTATATTTCCCGAATGGCTTTGCCAATAGTAGCAAAAGTGTTGTCATACGTCCCGGAAATTATGATTTTTACTTTATAGCAAATGAGTCTGTTTACTCCACCGATTTTGCTTCGGCATTCATGGCTATTGGAAATAAATCACAATTTTCTACAGATACCAGATTCCGCAATTTACAATATAATCCCGATTTTATCCCCAGTGAGACCGGTCGTAATGGACGCTTTGTCATGTCTGCTATATATAATAACATTTCGGTTACAAGTGGTGGTACAGAGAAAAATCCGGTTCCATTAGCTATCCCCACAGGAAAGGTAGAATTGATCAGGCCTCTGGCTAAAGTAGACGTTATCTTTAGAAAAAAAGTTGCTGGGAGCAGTATTCCTGCAAATACAATCACTTCTGTCCAATTGTCAAACGTGGCAGCAAGCCTGTCTGTTCCTCCGGTAGATAATTATTATAGCGGACAGAAGACGACATCAAAGCAGGCTGATATTTCCGGTCTCAATTATGGTAATGATAGTATCGGGGCCGTTACATTTTTCATACCTGAATTTCTCATTCAGGAAAACAGTACTGATTTTACAGAATTACATATAAATAATAAAGTTTTTCCGATAGAGACTGATGACGGAAAAACCGGAATTGCCCTGCAGAGACGTACTATTCCATCCATATCTTCGAATAGTGTAATACGCAATTATCATTATATAGTCAATGCTTACATCAATGCTCAGGGCGGCATCCAGATTAAAGCATATATCGAGCCTTGGAATAAAGATGAATACAGATATGTTTTTCAGGGAGATAAGACTATTGTTGTCCCCCCTGTAATACCTACCGACTCGAGTGTTATTATCATCCCTGTCTTGTGTGAAGGATCGAGTAAGATTGAGATACTGAACAAAGATGAAATTTTATCACAAGGATTACAAGGTGCATACGGCGATGTGGTTAACTATTGGGACCCTGTTGTACAAGGACCATCAATAACAAAAGGACAACCACCCTATTATTGCGAAAAGAAATATGGCCCCGGCTGGCGACTTATCAATTCTTGTGAGCTTATGTCTTTCCTGGCTTTATTCGATCAGGCATACAGGGTATGGCAATCCAATACATGGGAAGGGGTAGACAACAATTTGCCATTCTATCCTCTGCCTTTCAGACAGGAAGCCCAAGCATTCTTGCAAAAACTAACAGGTGTAGATCTGTCCGGCATAGTACTTTCTGATAACGAAAAAGATAATCTAGGCGATGCAAAACTAGATGTTATAGACCGTTTTTTCACGCCGGGCGATATTATAATCAGAGAATCTGACTATCCGGGGGGATGGCCTTATACAGCCCCTCCGAACAATAGTGGTTTAGCTTGGTTTTACTCTGAAGTAGTGGTTCAGGTTAAAGCATATTGGTATTCGGGCTATCTGGATCTCAGCATTCCCGGAAATAAAGAAAAAGTTCTTTATCAGCAGTTTGAGAGATATGACTTTAGTAGTACGGTATCACGTTGTGTAAGGGTTGTAGAATAAAATTGATATGCATAAAATATATTATTACATATTATCAGTAACGCTGTTGCTTTTATATTCAAGTTGCAGCGAAAATACAGAAGACTATCCGGAAAACAAGCCGAGGAGTGTATCAATAAAACTGGTACAGCAAACAGGGTTTAGTACCAAAGTAGTAGACGGGGATAATCTGCTAAGTGAACAAACTGTGAAAAATTTCAGTGTCTTTTTAACGGAGCCATCATCAAATGCGATTACATATAAGTATGTGTATTCGGGATTCTCATCTGTCGATGATTACAAATTGATAACTTTACCATTAGACCCGGCCACGGTGCTTAGGAAAGATATCTATATTGTCGCTAATTATAACAATGTGAGTACCCTCAATTCTGTTTCAACGCTTGATGATTTGAAAGCTCTGACAACTCCGGCTGTAAACAAGACAAACAACCTGATTCCTGAAAATGGGTTTTGCATGTATGGTTCTACTCTCGACTTCAATTTTAACGATGGGACTAACAGTCCGGCGATAGTTAACTTAATAAGGTCTTGTGCAAAAATAAGAATAAACGTCACTTTTCCGGAAAACCCGACTCTAAGTACAAATAATAGTTTTCTGATACAGAATGCAGCTAAATATACATATGTTATTGGCAGGACCAAAAATAATCTAGGAACCGCAGATTATTTTACGTATGCTGCCCCTATTGCTCTAGTAGATAACGGAGCCCATGTATATACGCAGACAACTTATATTTACGAAGCCGACAATGTACCTAAATTATATATTTACACCTATATGAACGGATCATCTACTATGCAGGAATTTTCTACTAACTTGCCAAGACCTGTCCGTAACCACTTATTTGATATATCTATCGAGATTTATTCGGGTGATGTACCATCCGGAACTAAGAGTACTAACGGAAATAATTTAGAAAATTCTGGTTATATATATAAAAGTATAATAAATGAATATGACGAGAAAGGCCGGAAAGTAGAATGTTAAATAATGATTTGAAGAGATAACGTAAGCTAATAATAAATTGTAATATTTCGAGAATCGCTCTAAACAAGTATATCAGTAGAGCGATTCTCTTGTTATTTATTGGTCTCAGGTTACTGACTATTCCACCATTATTATCGAGAAGATATATTCCTGCAACAACAATTTAAAGTATATTACCCAAATAATCTAAAAAAGAGATTGTCATTCTGTTATTATAATCTCTTTTTTTTAACTTTGTCATTCTTATAAATAATATAATAGCCATCGATATAGATGTTGTTTATGAAAAAAACATTATTATTTCTGATTTTATCAGTTATATCCACAATTGGAATATATGCCCAGGATCCAGCAACATGGACAGTAAAGCTAGTAGATAAAGGAAACGGAGAAGTAGAATTGACCGCAAATTTTAAGATAGACCCTACATGGCACCTTTATGATATCCATATCCCGGAAGGAGGACCTATGCCAACCAGTCTGGCTATAGATAACATCAAAGGCGCAACTAAAGTAGGTGAATTTAAAGCTGTCAATTCCAAATTGAAAAAGAGTTATGACGAAATATTCCAGATGGAAATCGGATATTACGAAACTCAGGCTACGTTCGTCCAACGCCTCAAAGTAACAGATAAAGTTGCATTCGTACTTGAAGGCGATCTCCGTTCGCAAGTATGCAGCGAAGTAGACGGACAATGTATTCCTATAAAAATAGACTTGAGCTTCAAGTCTAAAGATTTGCCCGCAACATTAGTTTCTGCAAGCGGAACATCTGCCGATAGCGCAGAGGAAGCTGTGTCGGTAGATACAGCAACGGCAGATACATTGAGCCAAGTTTCAACTACACCAACCAGCAGCAGCGACCTTTGGAAACCTGTAATAGAGGAAGTAAAAGCATATGGTGCCGCCGGAGACACTTCCGACCAATCCTTATTCTGGATATTCCTCGGAGGTTTTGGTGGTGGGCTTGTAGCCTTACTTACACCTTGTGTGTGGCCGATGATACCGATGACTGTCAGCTTTTTCCTGAAACGGAATAAAAAGAATAAAGGTAAAGCTATTAAGGATGCGATGACCTATGGCTTAGGTATCATTATTATATATGTTGCGTTAGGGCTGCTTATTACAGCTATATTCGGTGCCAGTGCCCTGAATGATCTCGCAACCAGCGCTATTTTCAATCTCATATTCTTTGCCCTGCTAGTTGTTTTCGCCATATCATTCTTCGGAGCATTCGAACTGGTTTTACCTTCTTCATGGACAAATAAGATGGATCAGAAAGCCGATTCTACCACAGGTATTATCAGTATCTTTTTCATGGCATTTACACTGGCTCTGGTTTCATTCTCCTGTACCGGGCCTATTATCGGGACATTGCTGGTACAAGCTGCCGGCTCAGGCTCGATTGTTGCCCCTGCAATCGGGATGTCTGGCTTTGCATTGGCTCTGGCTATACCATTTTCATTATTCGCCATATTCCCGTCATGGCTCGAAAGTATGCCTAAATCGGGAGGCTGGCTCAATTCGGTAAAGGTTGTACTAGGATTCCTGGAGTTGGCTTTAGCCTTGAAATTCTTCTCTGTAGCCGACCTGGCTTACGGGTGGGGAATTCTCGACCGCGAAGTATTCCTTGTATTGTGGATTGCTATTTTTGCATTGCTTGGTATTTATCTGTTGGGCAAGCTTAAATTACCGCACGATAGCGACCTGAAGCATGTATCTGTTCCACGCCTATTTTTAGCTATCATCTCATTTGCATTTGCTATCTATATGATACCGGGATTGTGGGGGGCACCATTGAAATCAATAAGTGCTTTCTCTCCCCCGTTATTCACTCAGGATTTCAACCTGTATAAGGGAGAGGTGCATGCCAAGTTTGACGACTATGAAGCAGGCATGGATTATGCGCGCAAAAACAACAAACCTGTGATGATAGACTTTTCCGGTTATGGGTGTGTAAACTGTCGCAAGATGGAGGCTTCGGTATGGACAGATGCCCGTGTGAAAGATCTTCTCGAAAAAGACTATGTGCTGATAACACTCATGGTAGACGACAAGAAGAAATTACCGGAGGTTATAGAAGTGGAAGAGAACGGCAAAACGACTAAGCTAAAAACAATCGGAGATAAATGGAGTTACCTGCAACGGCATAAGTTCGGTACTAACTCTCAACCGTACTATGTATTGCTCGATCATGCAGGAAAACCGATAGGTCCTTCATATGCATACAATGAAGATATACCAGAGTATATTAAGTTCCTGAATACAGGGCTGGATAACTTTAAGAAAATAAAAGAAGAAGCAAAATAAAGAAGAGAAAGCAGGTTTGAAAGAATCTGCTTTTTCGCTAAATAAGTAAAAGAAAGTATTTAATAATATACTTTTAGTCTATAACAGTCTTTGGGTGTTATACTTACCAAAGTAATAAAAAGGTCTGAGACCTTAATATAATCGACGATGCATACAAAAGAACAAAAGCTGGAAGCATTCGGCAGGCTTCTCGACATTATGGACGAATTGCGGGTAAAATGCCCCTGGGATGCCAAACAGACAAATGAAAGCCTGCGGACAAACACAATCGAGGAAGTATATGAACTTTGTGAGGCCATCATTAAAAATAATGATAACGAGATAAAAAAGGAGCTGGGAGATGTGCTTCTTCATGTCGTATTCTATGCAAAAATAGGAGAAGAAAAAGAGACATACGACATAGCCGATGTATGCAATGCCCTATGCGACAAACTTATATTCCGCCATCCCCATGTATTTGGAGATGATGCTGCTAAAACAGCTGGTGAGGTAGAGAAATCGTGGGAGCAACTCAAACTGAAAGAAAAAGGCGGGAACAAAACCATCCTCGAAGGTGTACCTGCATCCTTGCCTTCAATAGCTAAAGCCCACCGCATACAGGACAAAGCTCGTAATGCCGGATTTGACTGGAAAAAGAAAGAAGACGTATGGGAGAAGGTCTCGGAAGAG
This sequence comes from Dysgonomonas sp. GY75, assembly GCF_015234155.1. Taxonomy (NCBI): domain Bacteria; kingdom Pseudomonadati; phylum Bacteroidota; class Bacteroidia; order Bacteroidales; family Dysgonomonadaceae; genus Dysgonomonas; species Dysgonomonas sp. GY75. The sequence continues at coordinate 855,915 of NZ_JADCLQ010000036.1, read as the reverse complement.
CTTACCGAACTGAAAGACGAAATCTCGAATATGGACGCTGATAAGACAGAAGCTGAGTTCGGTGACATGTTTTTCAGCCTGATTAATGCCGCGCGCCTGTATAAAGTCAATCCTGATAACGCATTGGAGCGTACCAATCAAAAGTTTATCCGTCGGTTCAACTATATCGAACAAGAGGCAAAAAGGCAGGGCAAAATCCTAAAAGATATGACTCTGTCAGAGATGGATGCACTATGGGAAGAAGCTAAGAAAGCTGAATAAATAAAACGAGACTGTAGATATTACAGTCCCGTTTTCACCAAACCAATCTTTATTACCTATCTTCTGTTGTTTCCATTTTGTTGGGAAGTCCGTTCGGGACTTCTCTGGCTATTATTATCCTGCGTTTTATTATTACCATTATTATTGCTTCTGCTATCAGTCCTGTTACTGCCTGTATTGCCTGATCTGCTATCTGAACGATTGGTATTTACCCAGCTATTGGTATTATTCTTGCTGGTATTATACTTGGCATTGTTGCTATAACGGATAGGCTCCTGTGTTTTATCTCCTTTGTACTGCGAGTAATTCTTCTTATGGGTTTTGTTCTGCAACCATGGCTGCTTATCATTTACTACAACCTTATACATGCTATACAGATCATATTTGCGGTATTTGTCCGGCAGGTATTGGGCTGAGATCCATTTACTTCCCGTCAGGTAATAGAACAGTGCATTCGTAATATCATAGTAAACATTGATGTCGGGCATATAGTAATATCCGGCATAATCATATCCTGTAGGCCCCCAGGCCGGCTGCTTATCTACATTGATATTTACATTAATATTTACCTGGGCAGATAAAGGGTTGAATACCCCTACTGCGAATAGTATGCTTATTGCGATTATCAGCTTTTTCATAATGTTCATGTTTTAGTTGTTTACATTCCAAAAGTATGAACTGATTACATATGTTACAATAATAATCGACAAAGAGGACTATCTAATCGACAGAATGTTAAAAATACGCCGGACAAGTATATCTAATATTCTGGCTAAAGAAGACACTTTTTCTAATGAGGATATCAATACATATATAATCCTTCGATATCAGTACCGCCAAGCGATAGGGAGATCAGCCTCTTCTGCTCTTCTGTAACGCCCCAGATGCGTAGTTCGATAGGGATACTTAACAATATAGTATCTTCAAACTTCAGAAGAATGGTGTCGCCAAACGAGTTCATCTTGAACTTTCTGACCACATGAGGCTTCCGATTTAAATGTTTACGGGTCAATATTTTAGGCGATGCTGTCAAATAGCTAATCCAAAAAGACTGGCGAGCCATGATGTACAAAGCATCTTTTGTCAGATATAGATCTGTAATGGCAGTCCCTCCTCTATTATGATTATATTGCCTGCTTTTAAGCCCCCTCAACTCAAGAAGTATATTGTCTTTAATTTCGGTCAGGTACAAATTTTCCTTGTCATCATACGATTTCTCCCTTTTCCTATTAAGTATGACAAATACAATAATGAATGCAGCCCAGAAAGAGAACAAGAAGATTATAGTAATAAACACCATCATATAGGCATTATTTTTTCAAAAGCAAACTGCCACGCCCAGATTCACTGCGCTATTCCCATAATTCGCCCTTACCTTATTGCCGATGGAATACGGTGTATAATGATATTCGAGATAAAGTCCTACTTTTTTATACCGTATATTCACACCGCCGAAAACATCTAATGTTTCAAAGCTATGCCATTTGCTTTCCCCGTCATCGTAATACTCTTTTTCCAGGTCGGTCTGAACTGAAATCACCCCGGCACCGGCATAGGTAGTCCAGTAAACATTCTTAGCGGCTTCCTGCTGATAACGGAATCGAGCATTTACATTTACTAACAGATCGGCTTTTGTAGCATAGGGGTCTTTCCGGTAATAAAAATCGAAAAACTCACGACTAACAGGAAAAGCTACCTGAAAACCGATATCCACTGCCATTACTTTCTTTATGGGATAGCCTACATAGACACCAATGGATGGCGCTGCTTTATATGCATTTTTCAAACTACCTATAGGAAACCAGCTTCCGGCTCGGATCTCGACAAGGTTTACAAGATACTCTTTCTCTTCAGGCTCTTGTCTCTGATTTTCCTCAAACTGAGGTATATCGAACTGGTTGTATGCCGACTCGGGTAATACCGGAATGCTCATCACTTCCTGCAAGAGGGGAGCCAGCTCATAATCATTCCTGTTGTATCTGTAATTACTCAATACACAACTTAGGTATTTACCTCTCACCTCCTGAACTATATAGTAAACAATCAGCGGGTCTGTTCTTCGTCCAAATCCTGACTTTTGTTTATAAACCACACGGTGAGCAAGAGACGGTAGTCCCTCGAAGACAACTTCTATATCATCCTCGGCCAGTATACTTACATTCTCATTTATGTTGGCATCTATACGTGTATTGATATCCAGATTTGCGCTTTCGAATGATGGAAACTCCGACCAGCTCATCTGTCCGCCTTTACAATTTACATTATGCGGGCTCATCCAGTTACATGCCGAACCCAGATTTATTTCCCTACCGGCAAATGAGATAGAATTAGCTGTCTGTTCATCCGAGATATAGTATATAAGTCCGTTCTCGAGAAATACCCTGATAACTTCCTCTTCTAATACGATATCACGCTGATTGAGTGTATTAAAGGAGATTACATCGACCTCTTTATCTGATTTTTCGAATATATAACATACCTGACTTAGCTTTACCTTTGGTCGGTCTTTAATCTTCGATTCAGATTCTATTATCTTATTTGCTCTCAGAATCCCGGGTTCGGAATACTCGGCCAGAATCGTTTCCAGATTATACTTCTTCTTAATAGCATTAAGTGTCTTATCATTATCTATTTGACCTTTAATAGTGGAAATTGAAATTTCATACCCGCTCAATTCCAACATTACTTCACCTTTCTCATTCCTTAATCCCTGCATGCCAGTAAGATCATACGTCTGAGAAAATAATGATATAGAGAACAGAATAAAAAAGCCGAACGACAAGATGTGTTTCATATTTATAGTTACTGGTTATACGTCAAATATAGGTTTTTTTATTAAAACTAAGTAATCTCTCTTTTATTGTCAGGGCAAATCCTTCAAATCATTTATCTCTATCAAAAGTTTGTAGAGACGTATTGCATACGTCCGGTTGTCTTATTTTGTTATACGCGGGCAAAATATATCTTTACATAAGCCTGAAAAGCAGTTTCTATTTTTTTTATTCAGTGCGACATATATTTCGTAAGAGGCGGTAAATGAAGATAATATCTTTATGCCTGAAATTATCTTCCATAAAAACCTGACAAACTTGACACTTTTTGCACTATTTTTTATTCTGTCAATTTACCTTCGTCGATTGATAATTCTATTCGACTTTCACTTTTCCGCTTCCGGCTCTTTGCTTTCGTCGATGAGCCTCGATTAAAAGCCGTCGTAAATAACTATAGATAAAATTATAATGATAAGATAACAGATCAGAGGTGTAAAAAATATTTTAACGGGAACGCAGAATATTTATATCCCCGCCCCTTTTATATCTGATTCCATCAGAACCCAGAGCGTCTATTACATAGTAATAAACTCCGGTATTCACATATTTTCCTTTATATGTCCCGTCCCACCCTTTAGCCGGGTCGGCAAATTCAAAAAGTTTTTGCCCCCAACGGTTGAAAATGGTACATTTAAATTTCACGATAGACCTGTATGCAACCCGGAATTCATCATTTGCCCCCGGAGAGTCTCCCGGAGAGAAATAATTAGGTACTTCAAGCTTTGACTCAGAAATAGTAAATGAGAATGTATCTTCAGACGTATTGGAATCATTGTCTGCAACTTCCAGTTTCATAACATATTCTCCGAATTCTTCGAAGGTATATCTGGTTATATCCTTATCCGAATAGCGTGCGATAGGATTCTCCATATCTCCCTTCTTGTATAGAAACCATGTATAATAAACAGCCTCACTGCCTCCCGATCCATAAAAGCTGAATGTTGCCGGAGCTGAAAATATTTTATTTTTCATCTCCTCTTCGGTTATAGTTTCATTTGTCGCATTCCGCCTTTCCACTTCATAGTCTATATGCGCTTCAAGTTTTCCTTCCGTATCCTGAGCTGCCAGACGCAGTGATACGGCGACTATAAACAATAATAGAGTTATTTTTTTCATAAGCAACTGCTTTGGTCAAGAAAGTATTAAAAGCAACATTATTCCTTCGTAACCGGCTATTGATATTGCAGATACAAAGATAATAAGCTTGCGGCCTTAAACAATAAACCCTCTATCTTTTAACGGACAGAGGGTTATCTTATTTTGTAATACAGTTATATAAGGTCGCTCTGCCTATCGGGCATTAGCTTCCAGAGATATTCCTGCTTTTTTGAATACTCTTTCTATTTTCTCAAACGCTATATCAACCTGTTCTTTGGTGTGTGTAGCCATCAGAGAGAAACGAATCAATGTATCTGCCGGAGCAACAGCCGGAGACACTACCGGATTAACAAATATGCCTTCTTCGAAAAGCCATTTTGTTATCATAAATGTTTTTTCATTATCGCGGATAAATAGCGGTATAATAGGAGTAGCGGTATGTCCTATTTCAAAACCACGGCTACGGAAACCATCTAATGCATAATGAGTAATATCCCACAAATGCTTAATACGCTCAGGTTCCGAAATAATGATATCTAATGCTGCACTGGCTGCCGCTGTAGCTGCAGGTGTAGCGCTGGCTGTAAATATATAAGCGCGGGAATTGTGTCGCAGATAGTCGAGAATAGTTTCGCTTCCGGCGATAAATCCGCCAAGCGAAGCTAAAGATTTACTGAATGTTCCCATTATAAGTTCCACATCGTCAACTAAACCTGTTTGTTCCACAAGCCCTTTTCCACTGTAATCTTTACCGAGAACCCCTAAGCTATGAGCCTCGTCTACCATTACACTGGCGTTATATTGTTTGGCGAGTTTCACTATTTCAGGAAGGTTTGCTATATCGCCCTCCATACTGAATACCCCGTCAACCACAATAAGTTTCACCTTGTCAGGTTCACATCTTTGCAGCTGTTTTTCGAGAGATTCCATATCATTGTGACGGAATTTCAACTTTGTAGAATAAGAAACCCTTGCTCCTTCAATAATGGAAGCATGGTCCAGCTCATCCCACAATATGTAATCTTCACGTCCTGTAATACAAGATATTACACCTTGATTCACATTGAAGCCTGTCGAATAAACGATAGCATCTTCTTTGCCTACAAATTTTGCAAGCTTTTTTTCCAGTTCGATATGGATATCAAGAGTACCATTCAGGAAACGGGAACCGGCCATCCCTGTCCCATACTTACGGGTAGCTTCTATGGCTGCTTCTTTTACTTTCGGGTGATTGGTTAATCCCAGATAGGCATTTGATCCGAACATTAACACCTTTTTCCCATTTATAACGACTTCGGTGTCCTGATCGCTCTGGATTTGTCTAAAATAAGGGTAAATTCCTGCAGCCCGTGTATTTCTGGCCGCGTCGTACCGATATAACTTATCAGTTAATAAACTCATACTCAACTTACAACAAATGTAGATTATTATAACTGCATCTTAGGAACAATTTAATATTCCGAGATTTACAGGCTGCAAAAATAGCTAAAAAAAATAAGAATGTGTCCCTTTTGGAATAAATATTTAAAAAAAGGATATTTTAATACAATCTTCTGCCTCTTCTTCCCGTAATATATCGCTTTTTTCTTAAATTTGCAGATTAGTGGCTACATATGTCAAATAATTAGAATTTGAAAGCCTTTTGATGCTTAGAAAAGCCATGGCACCGAATGATAAAGAAGAAAAAAAACAAACATAATCTATGGAAGCGGTTGCACTTCAAATACCGCCTTTCCGTAATGAATGAAAATACACTTGAGGAGATATGGAAGATTAAAGCTTCTATATTCTCAGGTGCTGTCTTGGTTCTTGTATTCGCTTTTTTTCTCATTGCAATCACATCCGCTATCATCATAGCAACACCGATCCGCTACTACCTGCCGGGTTATCTCGATGCCGAAGTAAGGGAAAAAGCAATCCGGTCGGCAATTAAGACAGACTCTCTCGAACAGCAATTGAAATATCAGGAGGCTTATATAAGTAACCTCCGCAGTATTTTTGACGGCACCCGTCAGATCGATTCGGTAAAGATTCTCGATACGATATCTGTATCCGAAAACGACCCCTTACTCAAGAAAACAGATCTGGAGAAAGAATATACCAAACGATATGAAGACGAAGAACGGTACAATCTCTCTGTATTATCATCCAGTACCACCAATCCAATGGAAGGTGTTGTATTCTTCAGACCCGCCAGAGGAATTATAACGAGCAAATTCGATCCTTCCGGCGGACACTTCGGAGTCGCAATTAAAACCTCACCTAAAGAGACCATACTGGCGACACTGGAGGGTGTGGTCATATTTGCCGGATATGATCTGAAGACAGGACATACAATACAAATCCAGCATAAAAACGGATTTATTTCAGTATATAGGTACAATACCCTGCTACTAAAGAAAACAGGAGATAAGGTGCGTACAGGAGAGGCTATAGCTGTAATAGAGACCAAAGTAGATGACGAAAAAGCAGAAAGTACAACAACTTCAATACTCGAATTTGAACTTTGGTATAGAGGCAATGCCGTAAATCCTGAAAACTATATATCTTTCTAAAACCACATATGAAAAGGAATATTGCAATACTAGGCTCTACAGGATCAGTTGGAACACAAGCGCTCGATATAGTCAGAGAAAATCCTGACCATTTTGAAATATATGCACTGACAGCCAACGAAAATATAGATTTACTTATCAGACAGGCAGAGGAATTCTCTCCTGAGGTAGTGGTTATTGCCAACGAGAATAAATATACCCGACTCAAAGAAGCCTTACAGCATTTACCTGTCAAAGTATGGGCCGGAAGTGAATCAATAGCACAGGTAGTACAAAGTGAACCTATCGACATGGTACTTACTGCCATGGTCGGTTATTCGGGATTGAAACCTACTATAAATGCCATAAAAGCGGGAAAAGTAATTGCTTTGGCAAACAAAGAGACACTGGTTGTTGCAGGTGAACTGATTACAAGTCTGGCCATTGATCATAAAGTACCGATATTGCCTGTAGATTCGGAGCACTCCGCCATATTCCAATGTCTCAATGGCGAACGTTCTCCTATCGAAAAGATTATCCTTACGGCGTCCGGCGGTCCGTTCAGGAATCATTCTGCAGAACAACTGGCAAAAGTAACCAAAGCCGAAGCTCTGAAACATCCGAACTGGGACATGGGAGCAAAAGTTACGATAGACTCGGCATCCCTGATGAATAAAGGACTGGAAATGATAGAAGCCAAATGGCTGTTTGATGTCACCCCCGACCAGATTGAGGTCGTTGTGCATCCGCAATCCATCATACATTCGATGGTACAATTCGAGGATTCGTCCATCATCGCACAATTGGGACTACCCGATATGCATCTGCCTATACAATATGCGTTGGCTTACCCCAACAGGTTAAAATCGAATTTCGAACGTCTCGATTTCTTCAAACTGAAAACAATGACATTCGAAAAACCCGATATGGAGCGATTCCGCAATCTGGCATTTGCATTCGAGGCCGCGCGGGTAAAAGGAAATATGGCCTGCATCATGAATGCGGCAAACGAAATAGCGGTAGCTGCTTTCCTGAAAGACAAAGTCGGATTTCTGGAAATGAGCGAGGTCATAGAAAAAACAATGCACAAAACAAGTTTTATTCAGGCTCCGTCGTATGAAGATTACGTGCAGACCGATACGGAAGCCCGTTACATAGCAAAAGAATTTATCAAATAACACTCTGATTTTTTAATGGAAACAATTTTAATTAAAGCGTTACAATTAATCCTAAGTTTATCGATACTGGTTATTATACATGAGTTCGGGCATTTCTTATTCGCCCGCCTCTTCAAGATAAGAGTTGAGAAGTTCTACTTATTCTTCAATCCGTGGTTCTCCCTGTTCAAATATAAGCCAAAGAACAGCGATACAGAATACGGAATAGGCTGGTTGCCATTAGGCGGCTATGTGAAAATATCGGGAATGATAGACGAATCGATGGACAAGGAGCAAATGGCTCTTCCTCCCCAGCCATGGGAGTTCCGCTCCAAACCGGCATGGCAACGTCTGCTTGTGATGGTAGGCGGTGTTTTGTTCAATTTCATACTGGCTATCATCATCTTCTCTATGATGCTGTTCGTATGGGGTGATGAATACCTGCCTCTGAAGAATGTAAAAGATGGGATGGTTTTCTCCGAAACAGTAAAAAGAAACGGAGGATTTCAGGATAAAGATATACTGGTGAGCGCCGACGGCAAAGACCTTGTTCTGGGACGCGGGGTTCTGGATATGAATACATTCATGCATTTCATCGATGCCAAGACCGTAACCATCGTACGCAATGGCAAACAAATGGAGTTGACTCTCCCCGAAAGCTTTGCTGACAGTGTAATTGCATCGAAACAAGTGGCTTATGAATATTGGTCTGCACCTGTTGTGGATAGCGTAAGCGAAAACTCCGAGGCTAAAAGAATCGGCCTGATACGCGGAGATAGCATAACCGCTCTTGATTCACAGCCGATTACCTCTCAGTTGGGTATCCAAAAATATGTAACTAGGATAAGTAATAAACTGGGGGATAATGAAAAGCATACGCTGGCTATCACTTTTTACAGAAACGGTGAAGTACAGACAGTTTCAGCTGCGATAGACACATCCGGCGTTATCGGTTTCACATCTTCGACAAAGATGTCCGATATTTTCTCGAAAAAGAATATGCAGACCGACCACTACGGCTTTTTCGAATCATTTCCGGCGGGAATCAACAATGGTGTAGCAACACTTAAGGGCTATGTAGCACAGATACGTTTCGTATTCTCCAAAGAAGGAGTGAAAAACCTGAGTGGGTTTGCCGGTATCGGCAATATGTTCCCGGCTCAATGGAACTGGTACGCATTCTGGTCTATGACTGCATTCCTGTCCATCGTACTTGCCTTTATGAATATACTCCCTATTCCGGCGCTGGACGGAGGACACATTATGTTCCTTTTATACGAAGCCATAACCAAGCGGCAACCGAATGAGAAATTTATGGAATATGCACAGGTAGGCGGTATGCTGTTTTTACTCCTCCTGCTGCTAGTGGCCAATGGAAATGACATAATGAGAATCTTCTTTAAATAGGAGGAAATACCGAATCAGGTAATATAACAATAAGCAAATGGATTTAAGGATACCATATTTATTAGTAAAAAAAAAGATATTAAGATATGACCGTAAGTGAATTAATAAACAAAAATGACAAAACCGCTTTTTCTTTCGAAATACTTCCTCCGTTAAAAGGAAATAATATCGAAAAAGTGTATAATATCATTGATAAACTGATTGAATTCGATCCTCAATATATTAATATAACGACACATCATAGCGAATATCTCGATCAGGAAATGCCTGACGGGTCGGTAAAGAGGGTTAACATCCGTAAACGTCCCGGCTCGGTAGCGATTGCCGCATCTATCCAGCACAAATATAATGTGGCGGCTGTCCCGCACATGATATGCAAAGGATTCTCTCAGGAGGAAACCGAATATGCATTGATAGACCTGAACTTTCTGCATGTACATAATCTTCTGTTATTAAGAGGCGATACCAAACGCCTTGCTCCGGAGCAGATATATCCGAACAGGAACGAATACGCTACCGATCTGCAAGTTCAGGTGAATAAGTTCAACGAAGGCATTGCAGCCGACGGTACCACTTTTGAAAAAAATGCCACCCCGTTCGCTTATGGTATGGCATGCTATCCCGAAATACATGAAGACGCTCCCAATATGGAATCGGACATACATTACATGAAACAGAAGGCCGACAATGGCGCCGAATATTTTGTTACCCAGATGTTTTTCGACAATGAAAAATATTTCTCATTTGTAGATAAATGCCGTAAGGCAGGAATCACTCAGCCGATTATTCCGGGAGTAAAGCCAATTGTACTGATGAGCCAACTGGAAGTGCTTCCACGGATATTCCGTTCAAGCATTCCGGAAGAACTGGCGATTGAACTTCGCAAGTGTAAAACAGATGACGAATCTAAGGAAGTAGGTGTGGAATGGGGCATAAAGCAATGCAAGGAACTGATTGCACACGGAGTGCCAAGCCTGCACTTTTATTCATTGTTGGCGACCGAAAGCGTTCGGAGAATAGCTAAAGAGATATATTAGATATTGGATTACTATTAAAAAAGTAATTCTTAACTTTATAACTTATAATTAGAAAGAAATTTGTTTTTTAAAGATATAATAGGGCAAAACGAAGTAAAAGAGCGGCTGATAAGTTCGGCAGGAAAGGGAATTATCCCTCATGCACAGCTTTTTTGCGGACAGGAAGGAGTTGGAAAATTCCCTCTGGCACTTGCTTATGCCCAATATCTGAATTGTGAGAATCCATCGGAAACAGATTCGTGTGGTAAATGCCCGTCATGTGTAAAATATAACCATCTGGCGCACCCTGATTTACACTTTGTTTTCCCTATTATAAAAAAGGCGGCGAAGAAAAAAGAGGTTTGCGACGATTATATTACCGAATGGCGCGAATTTATCAAACAGAGCAGCTATTTCAATCTCAGCCAGTGGCTCGATCATATCGATGCAGAAAATTCTCAGGGGCTGATCTATGCCAAAGAAAGTGAAGAAATTATCCGCAAGCTGAGTTTAAGGATATATGAGGCCAAATACAAAGTAATGATTATCTGGCTTCCCGAAAAGATGCACGAATCGTGCGCCAACAAACTGCTGAAAATAATAGAGGAACCGACAGACAATACGATATTCCTATTGGTTTCTGATATTCCGGATAATATTATCACCACCATACAATCGCGTTGCCAGCGTGTCAACATACATGGTGTAAAAGAGACGGATATAACCGAGGCTTTGGAATCTGCCTATAATATCAGTCCCGAAGATGCTGCAAACGTGGCTCATCTGGCAAACGGAAACTACCTGAAGGCTATAGAAACAATCAGTCTGAACGAGGAGCATAAATTCTTTTTCAATCTCTTCATCCAGATGATGCGAGCTTCGTATGCCCGCAATATAAAAGAAATAAAAGCAATCGGTAATGAAATAGCCGGAGTAGGACGCGAAAACCAGAAAGGTTTCCTGAAATACTGCCAGCGAATGATCCGTGAGTATTTTGTCAGCAACATGAGTCAGCCTGAAATGATATATCTGGCTCAGGACGAAGCAAACTTTGGAACCCGCTTCGCCCCATTCATCAACGAACGTAACATAATAGGATTTATGAACGAACTGGCCTTAGCAGAAAGGCATATAGAGCAAAATGTAAATGCAAAGATGGTATTTTTCGATCTTTGCCTGAAAATAACCATACTTATAAAACAATAAATATAGACCCACAAAGCCGTAGAAGGGGCTTTGTCTTAATTAATTAAAATAAATATATAATGGAAAATCAAAATACATTTGTCCCACACGATTGCCAGGGTACCTGCAAAACGCCCGTGGGATGCACCTGTGCCAGAGCGAACAAAAAAGCTTTGGAAACGGCAGATATTGAAACAGGATATGTGGCAGCCACAAAAAGTTGCGGATGCGGCTCTGGCGGAGGCTGTAGTTCCGGAGGAAGTTGCTCATGTAAATCAGGTGGCGGTTGTTCATGTAAATCAGGTGGCGGCTGCTCCAAGAAGGGCGGTTCATGCTGCTCGAGAACAAATAAACTGGAAGTTTACAACTGGCTACAGGATTTACCGGAAGTTGCCGGAGAATCACAAATGGTAGAGGTACAGTTCAAGAATACACGAAAAGGTTATTACCTGAATAGCAACAATGTAGAGATATACCGGGGCGATATTGTAGCTGTGGAAGCATCCCCGGGACATGATATAGGAGAAGTAACCCTGACAGGAAAACTGGTTCAGCTACAAATGCTTAAAAATAATTATCGTGGCGAAACCAAACGTATCTATCGCATTGCAAAGCAAACTGATATAGATAAATGGAATGAGGCCAGAGCCAAAGAGCACAAAACGATGCTCCGTGCGCGGGAGATAGCCGAAGAATTGAAACTGGCCATGAAAATCAGTGATGTGGAATTTCAGGGAGATGGTAACAAAGCTATTTTCTACTATATAGCCGATGAGCGGGTAGACTTCCGCCAATTGATAAAAGTATATGCATCGGAATTCCGTGTAAAAATAGAAATGAAGCAGATCGGTGCGCGTCAGGAAGCCGGACGTGTAGGTGGTATAGGCCCATGCGGCCGCGAATTGTGTTGCTCCAGTTCCATGTCTAATTTTGTATCGGTTTCCACATCAGCAGCACGCTTGCAGGATATTCCGCTAAACCCTCAAAAACTTGCCGGACAATGCGGTAAACTGAAATGTTGCCTCAATTTCGAAGTAGATACATACGTGGAGGCTCAACGGAAATTGCCCTCAAGAGAAGTGGTTTTAGAAACGAAAGATGCTTCATTCTTCCATTTCAAGACTGATATTCTTTCAGGTGAAATGACATATTCTACCGACAAGCATTTTGCAGCAAACCTCGTTACACTCCCTAAAGACCGCGTATATGAAATTATCAGGATCAATAAACAGGGAGGCAAGCCGACACATCTTACCACAGAGCCTCAGGAACAGACAGAAAAAGTGACCTCTCACGATATATTGCAGGAGAACATCAATCGCTTCGACAATAACAGTGGCAACAATAACCGGAATAATAAAAAGAAGAAGTTTGTAAAGAACAGGTCTGAAAATAGCGGACAAGGCTCTCCAAACAACCAGGGAGGAAATAACCGGCCGGATAATAGCAATAAACAAGCTAATAATAACAAGCAGGCAAATGCAAACCCGAATGCCAGGCCAAACAATAACAACAGGACTGAAAACAACAATCAACAGAATCAGAACCAGAATAAAAACAATAATCATAAAAATAACAGGAACGACAGAAACAGACATAACAGAAATGGGAAGCCTGACCAGAAAAAGCCTGACGCATAAGCCTCTATCTGTCTTATGCGGCATACTGTTAACTATCATAGCTATCTCCTGCAACAAGCAGGAGGTATATTATCGTTTCCATGAAATAAAGGATGCGGAATGGGCACAGAATGATAAGCTCATATTTGATATAGATTCCACCGTTTTCGAATTGAACGTTCCATATACCATATATTTTGAGGTGACCAACAATGTGAACTACCCGTATCAAAACATCTGGTTCTTTGTCCAATCAGACATTTATAACGATTCTGTATTTACAAAACGGGAAAAAGAGTTTCTGTTGGCTGATAAATTCGGCAAGTGGACAGGTTCTGGATTTGGTACGTTATATCAGGCGTCTTTTATTTTTGATGATAATATCATCTTTAATAAAAAACGTAGCCATCAGATAATAATAGGACATGGTATGCGCGATCAACAACTGAAAGGTATTGAGAAAATCGGAATTAGGATAGCAAGGAAAGAGTAAATAAGTATATGAATACAAAAAGAGCTTATCAGTAATGATAAGCTCTTTTCTTATTTTATAGCTTGATTATTTAAGCAATTCAGTCAGTTTAGCAACAGCTTCATCGGCGCTTATTCCGCGAGCCAAAATCTTACCGTCTTTATCGAGTAATACAAGGTGAGGTATAGAATTCACCCCATAAGCACCGGCAAGTTCGCTATCCCAGAATTTCAGGTCGGATATCTGAGCCCATGTAATACCAAGGTCTTTAATTCCTTTTACCCAGTCCTCATTGGTTCTATCTAACGAAATACCTACAATCTCAAAATCCTTTGTTCCAAATTGCTTGTACGCTTGTACCAGTTTCGGCATTTCGGCACGGCATGGAGGACACCATGACGCCCAAAAGTCTACAAGCACATATTTACCCTTACCTGCATAATCAGACAGCGCTGCATCTTTCCCCTCAGGGGTCTTTCCTTTCAGGTCTGTAAACACTTTGCCTTCCGTAGTTGCATCCAGAGCCTGTATACGGGCCTCAAGTTTTGCCATCCTTTCGTTGGTTTTATATTCAGGTTTTACAGATGCAAATAACTCTTTCATTTGATCTAAAGTAAACAGATATGATCTGGATGCAAATATATAGGCGCCTATCTGGCTTTGTATATTTGCTTTCACATAATTATATATTTCTTTTGTCTTCTGAGCATCGATCTCTTCATATTGTTTTTCGAGTTCAGCTTTTGCAACCTTAGATGTATCCAGTTTCGATTTTTCAAATACAGTTTTTAGTTCCGTGTCAAATCCGCTCAGTTTGGTATTCAAACCTTGGTAAGCACCATTCGAAGCTGTACCTTTAATAGTAGAAACACTATCCAGGGCAACTTCTATCTGTCCGGGTTCCACAACCAGCAAAACCGGTCTTTTCACTATATCTGTAGGTTTAGCCAATGCTATGAAATGAACTTTCGCGCCTTCTTTTGCAAGTCCTTTAAACTGAAATTTGCCATTCGTCACATAAGCAGAGTCAATTGCTACCTGATCTCTCCAGTTATCTTCAAGTGTCTGCAAGTACACCTTAGCACTATCAGACGCTCCCGCTATTGTACCATTAATAGTAAACTGATCTTTTTCGCCACAAGATGTAACCAACACCAGTACCGTTGATAGAGATAATATAATTTTCTTCATTTTATTAATAAATAAGACAGTTAATATATAAGTTCTCGAATAAATTACTCAAACCATTAGTAATAAAACAAGGAATGTTATTGTATTGTTTAATTGAGTATTTCAGCAATCTTAGCTTCCAGTGCAGCTCCTCGCAGGTCTTTAGCCACGATCACGCCATTCCCGTCTAATAAAACAGTATGCGGTATAGTGTTCACACCATATAGTTCTGAAGCTGATTTTGTATCATCAGCTAACTGTATCCATGTCATTTTGTGAGTCTTCACAGCATTAAGCCATGCTTGCCTGTCTTCATCTACAGATATTCCAACGATCTCAAGACCTTTGGCTTTATATGCATTATAGGTTTTTATCAGACCCGGCATTTCCTGAATACACGGACCGCACCACGAAGCCCAGAAATCGATAACAACACATTTGCTTTTGCCTGCATATTCGGACAAGGCAACGGCCTTACCGGTCATATCTACCAACTGTACATCAGCGAACGGTTGGCCGACTTCAGGCACTACCCTGTTCAACTCTTTTTCCAAAGCTTTCATTTCCGGAGTATTACGGAAAGTACTGTCAGCCAAAGGCAATAATTCTTTTAGTTGCTCCATTGTAAACATCGAAGCAGAAGAATAAAACAAAAATTCACCGGCCTTGTTCGACATATTTGCTTTTGTAAATTCAAAATTAGCTTTTTGCATTTCTTCCTGTAATGCCTGCATTCTTGAATTAGCATCCGGGACTCCCTGTATACCTCCTGCATCATTCACTTCCTTATATAAAGCAGCCATCTTATTCATTGCGGTCTGAACCTTATTAAACTCATCATTTCTCGGGGTTCCGCTTGTACTCACTGCATTTTTTTCTAATGTTATCTTTATTGCTCCCGGCTCCAGAATAAGCGTTCCTACCGGAGAATCTGCCTCTGGAGTCTCCAGTTTGCCTACAGAGATAAAACCCATAATAGGATTACCATCAGTAGTTCCTTTGAACTTGAATTTCCCGTCTTTCAATACTACTGAATCTATCACTGAAGATGATTCGGCTCTCATGCTATCTATCTTTTGAAGATAGATCATCTTACCATCAAATGTATTTTCAGTGAAATTACCCTCAATAGTATACGCATTCTTATCCTGACAAGAAGCTAACACCACTGTCAGAATAGCTAGGATTAATGTGATTTTTTTCATTAAAAGAAAAGTATTATTTATTTCTATAAATTTTATTTATGTGCAAAGATAACCAAATACTTCGGACAGAGAGTTATCAAAGTCCATTAGTTGATAATCGGCATGTAATTATATTTCAATGGATTTATCTATATATAACGGAGTATCAGTCCTTAATATTGCCAATTTATTCTTCTTTTCGAGATATTTGTTAGCAAATGAAAGGGCAATAAACACGAAGTGGCCAGCTTATATTAGCCGACCACTTATAAAACGAATTCTATATTAAATTTATCAAGACCGGATTTATGCTTTAGATTGCCGTCCAGCCGCCATCTACGAAAATGGATTGTCCGGTAATATAACTTGATTCATCGGCAGCTAAAAATATCAAGGCACTATCCAGTTCCTCAGTTCTGCCTGTACGTTCCATACAAGTACTGTTTTTTACAAAATTCACAAAATGATCATTATGGATAAATCCTCCTGTCATTTCAGAGTCAAAAAAGCCCGGAGCCAGATTATTTACAGTGATATTATACTTTGCCCATTCCGCAGCCAGGGCTCTTGTGAAGTTCTCAACAGCTCCTTTCGATGTGTGGTAACTAAGGCATGCGCTAAATTTATTCCCGACCTTTCCGTACATCGATGATACGTTGATTATGCGACCATACTTATTGTCAATCATATTCTTACCAGCTTCGCGGGCAAAATAGAATACTCCGTTGACATTTACATCCATTACTTTCTTAAAGTCTTCACCTGAAACATCCTCAGCTTTACCGCCAAGTGCAATACCGGCATTGTTTACCAGTATATCTATTTTACCAAAATGCCGGATAGCTTGGTTTATGGATGATATTACTTCTTGCTCTTTGGTTGCATCACATTGGATAGGGAGGCATTCCACCCCTAATTTCTTCAAGTCCTTTGCATCTTCTTCCAGACGCTCGATCCTGCGGGCAATTATTGCCACATTCACACCTTGCTCAGCGAGCGTACGAGCAAATCTTTTTCCTAAACCAGAAGATGCTCCTGTTATCACAGCAACTCTTCCTTTTAAATTAAATAATGACATATATCTACTATTTAAATGTTTAAAGAACTAAATACTATCGGTTCTCCCTCTGAAGAATTCTTTAAATGTACACAATAAGTAGCATATAGTCAAATTTAAACTTGTTTATTGTTATATAATACTCTTTTCTCGTATCATTTTGCAATCGACTTATAACCAGCCGTTTTCTTTATACCATTTTATGGATTCTTCCAAACCTTTCTTTAGATTGTATTTTGGGGAAAACCGGAGGTCGTTGGAAAGCGGGGTTATGTCGCATTCCCAGTTGCGTTGCTTCATTATTTTATATTTATCCCTATTCAAGGTTGATGGCTTCTTGGTCAATCTGGATATATTTTCAGCTATGGAAGAGATTACCCTTAATAACCATAAAGGAACCTTCAGGCTAACCACATGCTTTTTTCCTATAGATTCTTTTACCAACCGGGTATATTCCTTATCGGTATATACATCTCCATCGGCAACAAAATAAGCTCCGTTTCGGATGTCGCTTTCTAAGCCGAGAAACGCAGCATCGACGAGGTCTTTGACATATATAAAAGTCAGGTGTTGAGGTCTGAATCCCGCACCTACATCCAATCCTGATTTTACAGTCTTTACCATCAAAAAATAATCCTTTTCGCGCGGACCGTATACCCCTGTTGGACGCAAAATGATGTATGGAAAATCACTGGTCGATTGTAAATACATCTCGGCCTTAAGTTTGCTTTTTCCGTATGCCGTATTGGGGTTAGGGACATCGGTTATCCTTAACGGAATATAATTAATTTCATCTCCAAGTCCATATGCGCTGAGACTGCTCATTAATATAAATTTTTCGGGAACAGCATCCGCATCCTTGAGTGCATCTATAAAGTTAGCTGTATATTGAAAGTTAACTTTGTCGAAATCATTAGGATTTAAACATTTTGTGACTCCGGCATTGTGAATAATATAATCAAATTTCCCGTGTTCGGACACAAAGTGTCGTAAGTCCTCCGTTAATTTATCTTTATCTTGAAAGGGGAGGTCTATAAACTGAATACGCGTATCCTGCAAATATTCGCGACTGCTGCTTTTGCGGATTCCGGCCCAGGTTTCATAACCTTTTTCCAAAGCCTTTTCGACCAGGAAGCTGCCTATAAAGCCACTGGCCCCTGTGATGAGTATACGTTTATTATTCATATGCCAAAGATACAAATATTATTTGCCAAATATGAATAAAGGCGTCTGCCTATAAGGGCAAACGTACGAAATATGTGTTTTTATGCAGAAAGTTTATCTATATGGATAGCTGTTAGCTTATAGTTCTTTGATATATTGGGATAAGTAATAAGTTAAATGAGATACGAGTAGACAAGATACGAGAAGAAGGCTAACGGCTAAAAGCTAATAGCTAAAAAAACTGTTGCCTTTTAACTATATATGATTAATGGATGTAAAAATGACAGTACGGAAATAGTCCAAAAACTGTCAGATGTGTCAGGTTTTAACTATATACGGTTAATAAATGTGAATGAGATCAATGGCTAAAATCCTCTATTTCATGTTTTTGCCCTATCTGCCTGTATCCTAAGCAGTAGTCCTCCGGCAAAATTAATCAAAAATAGTTTATAGTAATCACATTAAGAGGATTAGTTGAGCCGAAACTGGAAATAAAAAGAACTTTAACGATATAAATATTTGTAGGTTTGAAAAATATGACTAAATTTGCATCCCGATTTGGATAGGATTTGCATCCCGATTTGGATAGGATATAATATAAAAATAAACATATAAAACACAATAGCGATGTCCAAGATTTGTCAAATTACAGGAAAAAAAGCTATGGTTGGCAATAATGTTTCTCACTCTAATAGAAAGACAAAGAGAAAATTTAATGTCAATCTTTTTAAAAAGAAATTCTACTGGGTAGAAGAAGATTGTTGGGTTAGCCTGAATGTTTCAGCTGCAGGCCTTCGTACAATCAATAAAATTGGATTGGACGCTGCAATCAAAAGAGCGGCCGCAGATGGTTATTTAAACGCTTAATTTAGGAGGAACAGGAAATGGCTAAGAAAGCAAAAGGAAACAGAATCCAGGTGATAATGGAGTGCACAGAGCACAAAGCCAGTGGTATGCCGGGCACATCCCGTTATATTACGACTAAGAACAGAAAGAATACTACAGAGAGATTGGAGCTGAAAAAGTACAATCCTATATTGAAAAGAGTAACTGTACATAAAGAAATCAAGTAAAACAACATAAACCATGGCAAAGAAAACAGTCGCAGGTTATCGTGACCCATCAGCAAAAGACGGTCGTAACTATGCTAAAGTAATCAAAATGGTAAAGTCTCCTAAAACAGGCGCTTACACATTTAAAGAAGAAATGGTTCCAAACGAATCAGTAAAAGATTATTTCGCAAAATAGTCTTGTTAAAAATATTTAAAACGCCTCCTTCATTCTTATGCAGGGAGGTTTTTTATTATCCATTTCGTAGCTTTGCAGAAGGTAAAAATACCGGGCAGCCCCAAGGCTTAAGAGATTGATTTATTTTTATCTATATAATCAGAAGAATAAAATCTATGGGATTATTTGATTTCTTTTCGAAACAAAAAAAGGAAACGCTTGATAAAGGATTGGAAAAGACTAAAGAGTCAATGTTTTCCAAACTATCACGTGTTATTGCCGGAAAATCGAAAGTAGACGATGATGTACTCGATCAACTCGAAGAAGTGTTGATCATGTCCGATGTAGGGGTAAACACTACATTGAAGATTATCGAACGTATCGAAAAACGGGCAGCAAAGGATAAGTATGTAGACGACAAAGAGTTGAAAAATATACTGCGGGAAGAAATCGCTGATTTATTGACTGAAAATAATGCCGTAGATAATGATGATTTCTCTGTTCCGGAAACAGCAAAACCATATGTAATAATGGTTGTCGGAGTTAATGGTGTTGGTAAAACAACTACAATCGGCAAGCTGGCAAATCAGTTCAAGAAAGCAGGCAAGTCCGTCTACCTTGGTGCAGCCGATACATTCCGCGCCGCAGCCGTTGAGCAACTGGTTATCTGGGGCGAGCGTGTAGGTGTTCCGGTCATAAAACAGGCAATGGGTTCCGATCCGGCTTCTGTGGCTTTTGATACATTAAGTTCTGCTAAATCGAACAATGCCGATGTTGTAATAATAGATACAGCAGGACGACTCCACAACAAAATCGGTTTGATGAACGAGCTTTCAAAAATAAAGAAAGTGATGGATAAGATAGTTCCGGGAGCACCGCATGAGGTACTACTTGTACTCGACGGCTCTACCGGACAGAACGCGTTCGAACAGGCTACACAGTTTACTGCTGCTACCGACGTTACAGCTTTGGCTATTACCAAACTGGACGGTACGGCAAAAGGAGGTGTCGTAATCGGTATTTCCGATCAGTTCAAGATACCGGTAAAATATATAGGTTTAGGAGAGGGTATTGACGATCTTCAGGTATTTCGCCGTCGCGAGTTTGTCAACAGTCTCTTTGGAGAATAAGAAATGAAGAAAAACAGAATAGATGTCATCACGCTTGGTTGTTCTAAAAATCTGGTAGACTCCGAGTTATTGATGAAACAATTGTTGGCAAACGGCTACACCGTAAAACATGATCCGGATAAGTCGGAAGGAGAAATCGTAGTTATAAATACATGTGGCTTTATAGGTGATGCAAAGGAAGAATCTATCAATATGATTCTTGAGTTTGCAGAGGCTAAGAAAGAGCGAAAACTGAATAAGTTGTTTGTAATGGGCTGCCTTACCGACAGGTATATGGAGGAATTGAAGGCCGAAATACCCGAAGTGGACAGCTTTTACGGGAAATTTGGATGGAAAGCCCTCATCTCTGATTTGGGTAAATCATATCATAAGGAGTTGGCGCTGGAACGCAACATAACCACTCCTTCACATTACGCTTATCTGAAAATTTCGGAAGGCTGTAACCGTGCCTGTTCCTATTGTTCTATCCCGATTATGACAGGAAAGCATCAGTCCAGGCAGATAGAAGAAGTAGAGGAAGAGGTCAGGCATCTGGTTGCTTCCGGTGTAAAGGAGTTTCAGGTTATCGCACAGGATTTGTCATATTACGGTTTGGACAATTACAAGCAGGCGAAGCTACCGGAATTGATTGATCGCATAGCAAAGATTGAAGGCGTGGAATGGATCCGTTTGCATTATGCATATCCGGCAAATTTCCCTTACGACCTATTACCGGTGATGCGAAATAATGAGAATGTGTGCAAATATTTAGATATAGCGCTACAACATATCAGCGACAATATGCTGAAAAAGATGCGCCGCAATATTACGAAAGAGCAGACATATAACCTGATAAAGCGTATCAGGGAAGAAGTTCCCGGTATTCATATCCGCACCACTCTTATGGTAGGGCATCCGGGAGAATCGCATAAGGACTTTGAGGAACTGCTCCAATTTGTAAAGGATGTACGCTTCGATAGAATGGGTGCATTCCCTTATTCACATGAAGACGGAACGTATGCCTATGCGCACTACAGGGATGAAATATCAGATGCGGTAAAACAGGAACGGATGGATGTCCTGATGGCTCTGCAAGAACGGATAGCTCTTGATATTAATGAACAGAAGATAGGTAATACCCTTAAAGTAATTGTAGACAGGGAAGAATCAGACTATTATATCGGCCGTACTGAGTATGATTCGCCCGAAGTAGATCCTGAAGTATTGATTAAGAAAAATAAAATGCTTAATATTGGGGACTTTTACAATGTCAGGATAACGGGTGCCCAGCCATTCGATCTATATGGAGAAGTGATTTAAATCTAAATACAAATGCTATGACAAACCAGGAATTAATAGCTGCATTGGCTAAACGGTTAGGGTGGACTCAACGACAGACTTCCGAAGTATTGGAAGCTACTGTTTCCATAATTAATAGCAATCTTGAAGATGGGAACTCTATTAATATTCAGGGGTTCGGTCTTTTTGAAACAAAGAAAAAAGGAGAACGGATATCCGTTAACCCTGTATCAAAACAGCGTTTCCTTGTTCCTCCTAAAATCTCATTGGCATTTCGTCCCGGACAAACAATAAAAGATAACCTTAAAAATCTGGAAGTAAATGAATGAACGGCTTAGTCTACAGGATTTAATTGACCTTCTGGCAAAAAAACAGGGAATAGCGAAAAAGGAGGCAGAAACCTTTTTACGGGAACTCATTGCTGTTATCTCAGAGAGTATAGAGAGCAATGATTCGGTACGGATAAAGGACTTCGGTGTATTTAAACTGGTTAAGGTGAACGCACGTAAAAGTGTGGATGTAAATACAGGGGAAGCAATTGAGATTCCGGCTCATTACAAACTTAGCTTCACTCCCGATAAATCACTAAAAGAAGCTATCAATAAGCCTTTCGCTCATTTCGAGAGTGTTGTCCTTGAAGATGGGGTTTCTTTCGAAAATGTAGAAAGCGAAACCGAAGAGGATATTACCGAAGAGCTGGACGATAGCACTGATACAAGCTCCATCGAAGAAGAAATTACAGAATATATCAATGTTCCTGAGGAATCAGCGGAAAAAGCTATCGAAGCAAATGAAATAGTAGAAGGAACTCCTGATCCGGAGATAGAAACCGAGGCAGAAGCAGAGTCTGCCATAACAGAAGCTAAAGCAGAGGCTGAAATAGATACCGAAGAAGAAAACACCGTAGCAAACGCTCCCGGAATAATTCATGAAGAAACAGTTGCGCCCTTCAAGACTCCTTCTGCCAGTACAGACATTGAGTCTATGTTCTACAATCACAGAAAGAAGTCTAAGCGCAGACGCTTTATCTCTTTGGCTTTTGTTATACTTCTTATTTTAGCGGCGTTTGCTATTGGCGGATACTATTTTCAGGAACTGGCAGGATTTTTAACAGGACAACCTCCTGTGGATAAGAGCAAAAAAGTAGTAATTGTTTTTGATAAGAAATCACCAGTCGATTCACTGGCGCAGAAACAAGATTCGACACAAATACAAGGCATTGCTCAGGAAACAAAGAAAGAGCCTCAGCAGGAAACAAAAATGCCGAAAACCGAGCCAAAGAATGAAGACGTAAAGGTTACCGCCCAGCCGGTTAAAGATTCTTCCAAACCTCTGGCTACAGAAACTATACGAAGTGGTCATACTCTTCGGAACATAGCACTGGGATACTACGGTCATAAATCTTTTTGGGTCTATATCTATGAAGAAAACAAGAGCGTTATCAAAAACGCGAATAATATCGCACTCGGGACAAAGCTGATTATACCTGCCCCAGCCAAATACGGTATTGATTCGAAGAATCCGGCTTCGATAGAGAAGGCCAAACAACGCGAAGCGAAGTTATTTAAAGAGATGGGTATCTGATAATATCAGAGATATTCTACCTTTAAGAAATGTGTGGCACGCTTCTCCTTAGGGGGAACGGTCATATAATCTCCGTATTGTTTTCTCAAGTATGTATCCACTTCTTTCGGGGCGGAAAACTCCTTGCCTTCGAATGTGACCTTTTCCACAGGGAACATATATCTGGCATTATGGTTGGTTGAGTTCCCTATGCCATAGCTATGTAATATATTATCCGGTTTGGTAATAGCACATATTCCTCTGGCAATCCATATAAGCAGGACTCCTATAGGATATAAGACTAACGAAGTGGCATATTCATAGAAGAACTTTAATGAATGGAACGGCCTTCCTCTTTTCAATCGCCTGAAAGCCCTGCCATAAAAGAAATCTACAATATTCTTCATCCATCTGTAGCTTCTCTCCTCAGAAAAAATATCAATAAAAATTCCCTTTTCCTTATACCTTGCCATATCCTCTTCTTCGGAATGTACAATAGAATACCTGTCCCTTACTTTGGAAAAAAGTAGTCTGTAGCTTTTCTCTTTTGGTGTTTGCAAATAGAGATTATCCGGCAGTTCCTTGGGTAGAATTCTTAGCAGTTCCAGATAATCGGGGCGAAGCAACTCAATATCAATATCATCATCCCACGGAATAAATCCTCTGTGACGGACAGCCCCCAACAATGTCCCTCCGCTGACCCAATATGGCAGATTATGTTTGTCACAGATGTCTGTTACTACAACTAGTATATCGAGCATCTTTAACTGTAACGTCCTTAGTTCAGATCCCTCAGGATTGTATATTGCTTTTAAATCTTCGGTTTCGTTCATTTATTCTTTAGGAATAGTATAAGTTTCAATAATTTTATAAATATAGATGGTTTTAGTGAAGCAAATGAAGGTATCATTTTTCTGTACTTCTTCCCGGACATACAAAGGACAATCCAGCGTGCCCAAAGAAATGCGATCAGGTCTTCTTGGTTGTATCTGCCCGCAACCGCATTCTTCCGGATAAGTTTCGAAAACCAAGCAGAAATATCATTGAAATCCGAGACGGATATCTCTTGCCGGTTTCCCATACGATATAGCCGGAAAGTTACTTTATGACAATACAACTCCTGCCCGGTAGGCACAATATCCAATGTTCCCAGTTCATCAGAGATAATCTTATCTTTCAGCCTATCCTGTATCTCGTTATTCAGTACGGATACGTTGCTGTCGTGCCAGCGATAAGCAAACAACTCGTCTTTCAGGTTAGCGATCTTTCCCTGTTTTGCTATCCGGCACCAGAGTTCGTAGTCTTCCACATGCTTATATGCTTCATCATATCTGTTCTTCTCCAATACTTCACGGCGAATCATTACAGTAGGATGAACAAACGGCGGTGAGAATAAAAGATTGATTTGCAAAAAATCATTATCCGGCAGATTTCTTATTTTTCCGGTTCTCTTACCCTCATTGTTGATAACGGAGGCGTTAGTCCCACACATCAGATAGTCGGGATGAATATCCAGAAAGTCTGCCTGTATCCTCAATCGTTCGGGGAAAGAGATGTCATCCGCGTCCATACGGGCGATGTATTCACCTCCACATAGGTCGATACCCTTATTGAGCGTCTTTATCAACCCCAAATTTACAGGGTTCTTTACATAATATATCCTATTGTCATTATAGCCGCATATAATCGCTTCACTATCGTCAGTAGACCCATCATTGACAAGTATCAGCTCCCAATCCTTAAAGCTCTGCGAGCGTATGCTGTCTATGGCCTGCGACAAGTATTGTCCGGCATTATAAACAGGCATCAGTATGGAAACTTTAGGCATATTATTATCGTTTAAAAGTTTTATTATAAGAGAGTTTCACAAAATCGATTGTTTCCCGCATAATAACTGAGCCAAAGACCTTCATTATCAGAAGGTAAACACAACTTCCCACAATAGCGGGAATAATGAGTTGTAAAAATACATTTTCCAGTCCTGTCATATGAAGCAGTACAAAAGGAGTAAATGAAACCACTGATATAATGACGTATGGTATCGTATCCTTGAGTATTTCCATAAATGAGTATGAGATACGTTTTCCGGCAATATATATGCCTGCAAAAAAAGCCAGAACATTTACAAGGCTTAATCCGGTTACCAGTCCTTGTATACCAAATTGTACGCCGATAGCGATTGCAACCAGTATAAGTACATTTTTACACACTTCAATCTTTAATAGTAGCTTCGATTCTCCTTTAAATTGGAGCAGTGATGAAATAAGGCCGAAGTGAGGCAAGAAAGCCCCTCCAATAGCCAATACTTGCAATATGGGGATTGCATCCGTCCATTCGGGAGGCAGATAGATAGAAACTATCGGACTCGCCGTAACGATGAGTAGCATAGCCACAGGAAAAGAGATAAAGGATGTTATACGCATAACTTTCCGGTATGCCTTTTTGCTTCTTTCGTCATCTTCTCCTATCTTCGACAATAGTGGATAAGCCACACTCCGCATCCCGTCACTGATAACCGACTGCGGTATATTTGTCAGTTTCAGGCCCTGACTGTATGAAGCCACCTGGGGTATAGAGAACTTTTTACCGATAATCAAGGGTGATATATTGTTACATATTTGTCCGAACAGTCCAGATATCAACAGATTTATGCTATAGGACGACATTTTTTTTATATGCAGGAAGACGAATTTCCCACTTGGCCTCCATTTTACAAAAATCCATAACAATGAGCTTCTGATAAAACTTTGTAAAACCTGCTGGGCAGCCATACTCCATATTCCATATCCGTTGTACGCCATCAATATTGCTATCAATCCCGATACACACCATGCGACAAGCGTAATCCGTGTATTGAGCTTGAAATTCATTTCTCTCACCAGATTTACATTCTGTATAATTGCGAATGCATTGAAGACAAAGGCCAGGAATACAAAACGCGCCAAATCTGTCAATACAGGTTTTTCATAAAACCAGCTGATAACAGGCGCGCAAAAGAATAGAATTGTGTACAGGCTAAGACTGATTACTATATTGAAATAAAAAACAGAGGTATATTCTTCAGGATGTACTTCCTTTTTCCGGATCAGTGCCGATGAATAACCGCTCTCCTGCAACATGCCCGAAATAATGGTAAAGATGGCCAGCAAATTTACCGTCCCAATATCTTCTTTAGATATCAGACGGACGAGAATATAAAAGAAAACCAGCGTAATAATCTGCTGTCCGCCTTTATCAATAAAGCTCCAGAACAAAGCTACACCTGTTTTCCTTTTAAGAGAATCTGCCATTTATATGTAATACAATTATTGGACACAAAGTTAACAACTATTTCAATTTATGGTCAATAGTTTGCCGCTAACAATCATGGGAGATTGGAATTATTTATCCCCAAAAAACTGTAGACAAACTTCTGCATATATTTTCTTCATTCATTCCATATTTGCTTTCCATATATCAATTTTTCAAAGAACGGGATACTAAGAGTTTCTTATATAGATAAAGATTATGCATTTTTATGATCTTTTTAACTAAAAACATCAAATAGTAAAGTAGACATTGCAAAACAGGCAAAAACGTGATTATCACTTAGAATAACAAATAATTTGTCATTAAAAATGACTAACAAATTTCTTTCTTGCCAAATAATTTGTTATTTTTGTACAGCTTTTAAAAAAGGATGTTTTATAACATAAATATTTTATTCCTACTAAAGCGTTTAAATAGGATATACTCGATTATTTAACTATAAAATTAAAAACAAAATGATTAAAGTAGGTATTAACGGTTTTGGACGTATTGGTCGTCTGGTATTCCGTGCTGCACAAGGCAGAAGTGACATTCAAGTTGTTGGTATCAATGACCTTATCGATGTTGAATATATGGCATATATGCTAAAATACGATACTGTTCATGGAAAATTCAATGGTACAGTTGAAGTAAAAGACGGCAAATTGGTAGTAAACGGAAACGCTATCCGTGTAACTGCTGAAAAAAATCCTGCTGACTTGAAATGGAATGAAATCGGCGCTGAATATATCGTAGAGTCTACAGGTCTTTTTCTTGAAAAACCTAAAGCTCAGGGCCATATCGACGCTGGTGCTAAATATGTAGTTATGTCTGGTCCTTCTAAAGACGATACTCGTATGTTCGTTTGCGGAGTAAACCACGATAAATATGAAAAAGGCGAGCAATTCGTTTCTAACGCTTCTTGTACTACAAACTGTCTTGCTCCTATCGCTAAAGTATTGAATGACAAATTCGGTATCGTTGAAGCTTTGATGACTACAGTTCACGCTACTACTGCTACTCAAAAAACAGTAGACGGACCTTCAGCTAAAGACTGGAGAGGCGGACGTGCTGCTGCCGGTAACATCATCCCTTCTTCTACAGGTGCTGCTAAAGCTGTAGGTAAAGTTATCCCTGAGCTTAACGGAAAACTTACAGGTATGTCAATGCGTGTTCCTACTCTTGACGTTTCTGTTGTTGACTTAACTGCCCGTCTAGCTAAAGAAACTAGCTACGAAGATATCTGTAAAGCTATGAAAGAAGCTTCTGAAGGCGAATTGAAAGGTGTTCTCGGATATACTGAAGATGCTGTTGTTTCTTCTGATTTTATCGGAGACGCACGTACTTCTATCTTCGATGCTAAAGCTGGTATCCAATTGAGCCCAACTTTCGTTAAAGTTGTTAGCTGGTATGACAATGAGTGGGGATTCTCAACTAAAATGCTTGAGCTTATCGCTCACATGGCTAAAGTTAACGCATAATATACGATAGCTTAATATATAAGAAAGAGCAGCCGGATGGTTGCTCTTTTTTTGTTATATACAGAAAACCAGGAGTATCAATATGTGCCGGAGAATACCGATGGTATATTTCTCTCCGTCTTTAAACGGAAAGCCCTGCCATATAGCAGGGCTTATCTTTTATAATCCTACTTATCTATTCCCTCCAATGTGAATAAGAAAGCATAATCCAAAGCAATATCTTTCAGATAGTCGAACCGCCCACTGGCCCCGCCATGCCCGAACTCCATATTCGTTTTCAGCAACAGCACATTATTATCGGTCTTCATATCCCTTAGCTTAGCCACCCATTTGGCTGGTTCGAAGTATTGCACTTGACTATCGTGTAAACCTGTAGTGACAAGTATATTCGGATAGTTTTTCCTCTCTACATTTTCGTAAGGGCTGTAACTTTTCATATAGAAGTACGCATCTTTATCCTTAGGATTTCCCCATTCGTCAAACTCATTCGTTGTCAAAGGAATACTCTCATCCAGCATAGTATTCACCACATCCACAAAAGGCACATCAGCGATCACTCCATGCCAAAGATCCGGATTCATATTTATAACCGCACCGATAAGAAGCCCTCCGGCACTACCGCCCTGAGCATACAAATGCTCCTTACCGGTATAATTTTCTTTCACAAGGAATTCGCCACAGTCGATAAAATCAGTGAATGTATTTATTTTCTTCATCAGTTTACCGTCTTCGTACCACTGGCGCCCCATTTCCTGACCTCCGCGAATATGAGCTATCGCATATATGAATCCTCTGTCTAAAAGGCTCAGGCGATTGCTGCTGAAAGAAGCATCCATACTGGCACCATAACTTCCATAGCCATATAGCAACAATGGTGTTTTACTGTCTTTCTTTGTTGTTTTCTTGTACACAAGCGAGATAGGTACTTTTGTTCCGTCTTTGGCCGTAGCATACAATCTCTCGGTCTGGTAATCCTCTTTGTTGTATCCTCCCACTACTTCGCGTTCTTTCATCAATGTTTTTTCATGGGTATCCATGTTATAATCAAATGTGGAACTCGGCGTAGTCATCGATGTATAGCCATAACGGACGATACTGCTTTCGTATTCGGGATTCGACGCCGTATAAGCCATATAAGTAGGCTCTCCGAAATCAATATAATGTTCTTTCCCGTCTTTCAGGCTGCGCACACAAAGCTTTATAAGACCTTCCTTCCGTTCCTCAAGTACGATAAAATCTTTAAATTCATCAACACTTTCCAGCAATACATCGGCACGATGAGGGATATATTCCTTCCAGTTATCCACCCCCGTTTTATCCAATGAACATTCCATAACGCGGAAGTTTTTTGCATCCTTATTGGTAAGGATAAGAAACCTGTCGGCCAAAGGAATTATATCATACAATACATCTTTTATCCTTGGCTGGAATGATTTGAAGGCAGACATCGGCTTATCGGCCTCAATAAAGAATGTTTCTGAAGATAAGGTTGCCTGTGACTGGATAAAGATATATTTCCGGTTCTTGGTTTTACCCACTCCTATATAATTACTTTTATCCTTTTCTTCATAAACAGTCACATCCGAAGATGCATCCGTACCTAAGGTGTGCCGTTTGATTTTTTCGGACAATAAGGTTACCGGATTTTTCGACGTATAAAATACAGTCTTGTTATCCGCCGCCCATGTAGCTCCTCCGCTTGTATTCGGAATCGTTTCTTTATAAACCTCACCTGTCTCCAGATTTTTGAAGTAGATAGTGTATTGTCTGCGGCTGACCTCATCCACACCATAGGCCATCAGTATATTGTCTTCACTGACCGAAATACCACCGACAGCGTAATAAGAATGACCTTCTGCCATTTTATCCACATCGAGCAATATCTCTTCCGAGGCTTCGAGACTTCCTTTTTTCCGGCAATACTTATAATATTGCTTTCCTTCTTCGGTTCGCGTATAATAATAGTAACCGTTTTTGAAGGTCGGCACACTTTCATCCGTTTCTTTTATCCGCCCTTTCATCTCATTAAACAATGCTTCCTGAAAACCGGCTGTACCGCCCATTACAGTATCCAGATAGGCATTCTCCGCCTTCAGGTAATCTACAACCAATGTGCTGTCCGGCCCTTTGCCAAAAAAGTCATACATCCAGTAGTACTCATCATTTACAGTATCCCCGTGTATAATACGGAGATGCTCCTTCTTTTCGGCTATCGGGGCTTTTGCCTCTTTAAAGCCGTTTTTATTAGTTGTTGTACACGACATAAAAATGAATAGGATCAGAGTGGAAAACAATACTTTTTTCATACTCTTTGCTTTTTTATTATTAACATTTATAAACTTTCTCTAAAATTACGTTGTTCTTTTTTCTTATCAAAATATGTTTTAGGTAACATCTGTATAAATAGATAAAAAGTAACAAAAGTAGCACTTTAACCATTCTTGTAGGGGCAGGTCTTGTGCCTGCCCGTTATATGATAAGCGGGTAACCACAAGGGATTATCCCTATATAAACCCGAAAAAGGTAACAAAGGTTACACCTTTTCCCTCATTTCCTAATATGCTAATATACCGATTTGCTAATTATTTTTCAAAGAACCACTAGCTAATAACAAAAAGCCATCAGCTATTATATAGATAAACTTTCTCAGCAAACATACCATCCCGATCGCTATAAAATCTACTCTGTAACAAACATTCATTTTCAATGTGTAATATTTATTACACTTTTTTTGCAGAAAATTTACATATTTTGTATATTCAAAGAATCAAATCTAATACGAATAGAAATGAAGAAAATTTTTGTTTTAATAATCTTTTGCTTATCATTCAGCACTTTCTATGCGCAGGAATCTGACGAGTTACTGAAGAAACTGGTTGAGAAAAATGTACTTACCCAGTCAGAAGCCGATGAAATAAAAAAAGAGACGGCAAATAAAGAACAAAAAGCAACCCTTCCTCAGAAAGTAGAAAAAGTAAGGCAAGCCTTCAATACTCCTTATATGCAGTTTGGAGGAAACGGACAATTCATGTACAGATATTCCGATGTAGACAAAATACACAACGACTTCAAAGCCAAGAATCTGTTTATATCGGTGAGTGGAAAACTAAACGATTCGTTCCGCTACGGTTTTCTTTTAGAGATGGTAAATCCATCGGTTCAGGAATTCTGGGGAGAATGGACGGCAGCCAAAGAGTTTAATTTCAAAGTAGGACAATTCAAGAGCCCGTTCACACTGGAAAGCCAGTATGTACCGGCCACATTGGAAACGGCAGCTTATTCCCGCACCATATCCAATCTGGTGGGATATGCCGGTGAGGACGATGTCTTGAAAAAACAAAACAATAAAAACAACTTCGGGCGCGATGCCGGAGCAATGATTTCAGGGGAACTTTTTCCTATGGAAAAGCATAACCTGTTGCAATACTCTGCCGGGGTATTCCAGGGAACAGGTGTTACCACCGGTGAAACGAACAATGCCAAGGACTTTGCCGGAATGCTATTGCTCCAACCCGTACAAGGGCTGAGGGTCGGAGGAGGAGTCTACTTTGGACAGGCCTCATATGCCAGAGCCGGAGAAACGGTGACATCCGACCACGTACGCGACAGATGGTATGTGAGCGCGGATTATAAATCGGAACGTTTCAATGCCCGTGCAGAGTGGATAAATGGCAACGATGGCGGAATAGAAAAGGAAGGGGTTTATGCTATGGGGCTATATTACCTTGTTCCCAAAAAACTGAACGCCTTACTAAAAGCCGATTATTATAACCGGAATAAAGATATTAATAGTGAGGTAATTGATTATACTGTCGGAATAAATTACTATTTTTATCCTCAGTGCCGGGTACAACTCAACTATACGTATTCGGACTATTCGAACAAATGGGATGCAGCCAACTCTAATGTAGTAATAGCTCAACTGCAGATTGCGTTTTAAGGAAAATTTAAACAGTAACTAAGTAGAAGAAAGTATTTAATAATATACAACCATAAATCGCTGTTTATCTTTCATATAACAAGTAATAAATAGGTCTGTGACCTTAAATTAGCATACCATGATAAAAAAAATCCTGAGCCATATACCCAACCAGTTTATAGTACCCCTGTTTGTCGTAGGTGGTATTATAGTCGGATTGGTAGGATACTCTGTCTATATGTCGAGGGCTCACTCTTACCTTTCGGACGATCCCGCAGCCTGTATCAACTGCCACATTATGACTCCGTACTATCAGTCATGGAACCATAGTTCACACGCGCAATGGGCTACTTGCAACGACTGCCACGTACCGCAGGACAACATCCTCAATAAATACGCATTTAAAGCTAAAGACGGGCTTTACCATGCCGCCGTATTTACCATAAACGGAGAGCCACAGGTAATCCGTCCACGCGACGAAAGCTACGGGGTAATAATGGACAACTGCATCCGTTGCCACACGCAACTCAATACCGAATTTGTAAATACAGGTATGATAACTTACTGCGACGTGCAGGAAGGCAAAGGTAAAGCATGCTGGGACTGCCACACACAAGTACCACACTCCAAAATAAGCAATTTATCCTCCTCGCCTAACGCGATTGTCCCTCTACCCGCCTCACCTGTACCGGAGTGGCTGAAAAAGAGAATGAATACAAAATAAACAACTAAAAACTCTATAAATTATGTTCAAGAAATTAGCAGAAGCAATCAAACGGAAACCGATTATCGGATGGGGCATATTTGCCGTTGTCATGGTAGGAGTGTTTGCATTAGGCATCCTGGCTGCCTCTATAACAGAACGCCGTGCCGAAATAGCTACACTGTACAACAATAAAAAAGTAGAGATAACCGGGATAAATCCTCACAATGAAGAATGGGGAATAAACTATCCCAGAGAGTATAATACGTGGAAAAAGACTGCCGATATGGATTTCAAAAGCAAGCATCTGGGCAATATGCCCGAAGATGTGCTGGAGTCGCGTCCCGAAATGGTAGTCCTATGGGCAGGATACGCTTTTTCGCGTGACTATTCCGCACCAAGAGGACATATGCATGCTATTGAGGATGTACGTAATACGCTTCGTACGGGTTGCCCCGAAAACGGAGAGGGCGATATGCAGCCGGGTACCTGCTGGACATGTAAAAGCCCCGATGTACCGCGCCTGATGCACGAAAAAGGCATTGAAAACTATTATAAAGCCAAATGGAGCGATTGGGGAGCGGAGATAGTAAACCCTATCGGCTGTGCCGATTGCCATGATCCTGTCACGATGAATCTGACAATTACCCGTCCGGCATTGATAGAAGCATTTCAACGTCAGGGAAAAGATATCACACAGGCCACACCTCAGGAAATGCGGTCGCTGGTTTGCGCGCAATGCCACGTTGAATATTATTTTACAAAAGATAATAAATACCTGACATTCCCTTGGGATGGAGGAATGACTGTGGAAGCGATGGAGAAATATTACGATGAAGCAGAATTCACAGACTGGACACATGCATTAAGTAAAACCCCTATGCTGAAAGCGCAGCATCCGGATTATGAAATATTCCTGCTGGGACCTCATGCCCAACGTGGTCTGTCATGTGCCGATTGCCATATGCCATACATGTCGGAAGGCGGTATAAAATACTCGAACCATCAGGTGATGAGCCCGCTGAAAAATGTAGCGAATACCTGCCAGACCTGTCACAGAGACAGCGAAGAGAATCTGAAAAACTATGTTTACCAATATCAGGACAAAGCATTGGAAATCCGTGACCGTATAGAACAGGAACTGTCGAAAGCTCACATCATGGCTAAAACAGCATGGGACAAAGGAGCAGACGACAAAGAAATGGCAGCATCTCTCAAACTGCTTCGTCAGGCACAATGGCGCTGGGACTTCGCGGTAGCTTCTCACGGAGCGTCCTTCCATGCTCCGGTGGAAACCCAGCGGATACTGGCTCACAGCCTCGACAAAACAATGCTTGCCCAGCTTGAATTGCAGAAAGTACTGTTCAGCCACGGAGTAACCGATATGCAGATGCCGGATATATCTACTAAAGATAAGGCGCAGGCATACATCGGCTTGGATATGAAGACTCTGAAAGACAAGAAAGACAACTGGATAAAAACAGTAGTTCCTCAATGGCTCGAAAAAGCTAAAAAAGAAGGAAAATTAACAGCAAATATTTAAACAGACTCTCAAACGGTAAATAAAAAAGAAGAGAGTGTCTGAGAAAGACTTCAGGCACTTTCTTCTCTTCATATACATATGGAACAAGGAAAACGTAAAATGTGGCAATTCCCGTGGCGGTACAAAGAAAGTATCGCTTTTGTGGCAGGTTTTGTCTTCATTGGTTTTATGCTTCAGATCACAGTAGGAAAGTTTGACTTTTACCTGCTACAGGCTCCGGTCAACCTTATCCTAGGTGGTGCGGTAATCGCATTTCTCATATTACTTTCATTCGTCCGCAAAAGTGCTTTTTACCAATGGATCTCCGGTGTTCCGTTTTCGGTAACCCTCATTGCCGCCTTATTAATATTGGGGCTTGTAATGGGACTCACTCCGCAATTCGCACGTCTCGACCCTCATGATAAAGATATATTCACGGTGCTTGGCTTCAGGCAGGTAACAAGCAGCTGGCCTTTCGTGCTGATATATTTCCTTACGCTGATTTCCTTAGGTTCACTGATTGTAAGGAGGCTAATCGCTTTCCGCAAGCAGGATT
The DNA here is from genome assembly GCF_015234155.1 of Dysgonomonas sp. GY75. Taxonomy (NCBI): domain Bacteria; kingdom Pseudomonadati; phylum Bacteroidota; class Bacteroidia; order Bacteroidales; family Dysgonomonadaceae; genus Dysgonomonas; species Dysgonomonas sp. GY75. Next base: position 821,093 of record NZ_JADCLQ010000036.1, on the reverse strand, counting down.
ATGCATTCTATTTCAATCATATAGGGCTTTGGATTCTCCTCTTTGCCGCGGGGCTGGGAGCCGCCGATATAAAAAGATATGTAATGCATGTCCGCGAAGGTGAAGTGGAATGGCGTGTCTATAGCGAAAACAAAGATGTGCTCGAACTACCCATCGCCATACAGCTCAACGATTTCGAGATGGAAGAATACCCGCCCAAACTTACAATAATAGACAGGGAAAGCGGAGAATCACAACCTAAAAACAAACCTGATTATTTCCAGATAGATGAGAAAATGCCTAACGGCACACTCGATAAGTGGGATATCAGGCTCGAAGAATATATTCATCAGGCAGTACGCAACAGTGACAGTACTTATCAGGCTGTGCCTATGCCCGGCTCCAGTCCGGCAGCAAAAGTATCGGCAAGGAACAGGCAAACAGGCGAAGTGCGTCAGGGATGGGTATGCGGAGGCAATATGGCACAGTTATATATGACATTACCTCTCGACTCTCAATATTGTATTGTAATGACACAACCCGAGCCAAAGAGATTCCTGTCGGACATAGATGTATTTATGGAAGACGGAAGCGAACAGCACGCGGTTCTGGAAGTAAATAAACCTTTAAGAATAGGCAGTTGGACTATCTACCAGTACGGGTATGACAATCAGGCCGGCAGAATGTCCACATACAGCAGTATGGAACTGGTATACGACCCCTGGCTCTATCCTGTCTATGCCGGAATTATTCTATTGTCGGTAGGTTCGATATGTTTATTATGGTCGGGAAACAAAAAAAGAAAGGCGGAAGATGACTTGGGATGAATTTCTTTGGTTTGCAATACCTGCGATGATTTGCTGGATAAGCGCAGGGGCACTGGTATATAAATGTAAGAAAACATTTATCGTAGAAGGATTGATGATAGCCGGCATTGCTATTTTTGCCGCATTTATCGTCGGATTGTGGATAGGACAGGAACGCCCTCCGCTTCGTACAATAGGTGAAACCCGATTATGGTACTCATTCTTTTTAGCGACCGTCGGTTATTTTACATACAAGCACTGGAAATATAAATGGCTGCTGTCATTCTCCAGTCTGGTCGCCTGTGTTTTTGTCTGTGTGAATATATTCAAGCCGGAAATACATTCGACCAATCTGATGCCCGCCCTCCAAAGCTATTGGTTTGTGCCGCACGTCACAGTCTATATTTTATCCTATGCCATGCTTGGGGCTGCGACCATCGCTGCTATTATTCAGTTGGTAAACCTGAAAAAAGACAGGCTGGATGATAACCTGTATAAGCTGATGGATAATGTTGTATATATCGGTTTCGGCTTCCTCATACTGGGAATGCTCATGGGAGCAGTATGGGCAAAGGAGGCATGGGGACACTACTGGTCGTGGGACCCGAAAGAGACATGGGCGTTTATTACATCGGCCGGATATTTAGTCTATATCCATATGCGGCTGCAAAAATATCATGTTAAGTTTATTTTATGGATGCTGCCAATCGCATTTGTTTTACTTATGATTACCTGGATCGGCGTCAATTATCTTCCTGCCGCACAGAATAGCATCCATGTTTATTCGAATTGAGAAAATTCTTCCGTATTAATAAGTTGAAAAAAGGTTGGATTATTATCGACTACACTTCGTTCCGTCTGAATGTTCATTTTGGCATTGCCCAAAACGAACCAAAAGGCTAGCGCTTCGTTCCTCGGCGACCTGTCAACGGTTTGCCGGCTGAAAGGGACAAACGGGCTATCGCCCCGTCCCTTTCCACGCCGGCTGCTCCGGACAGGTGCCCGCCTGCGAAACTAATGCGCATCCGCTGACGCCTTAGTAAGGCAAAGCCCTTTCGAGAATGAAATATGCGTCAGCCTGCGCCGTTAGCTTCAAGGACGGGGTACCCGTAGGGCTAAAAGACGAAAAAAACGGAAACGTGTTTGAGTTTATCCTTCGATTCGGGTTATACGATCTTTCCAGCGAGTTTTTCCGTTTCGTCTTTTTGTCCGTTACGGGTCGGTCTTTGATGCGGGGCGCTAAAGCGTTTTTGGTTCCTTTTGGGGATTTGGCCAAAAGGAACACAAGCAATTTTTAATTGCGCGTAGAAAAAAATGCATAGAATAATAGAACAATTTTATACTACAATAGTTACTTGAACTATTGATTGGCATTATTCATTATCTCTTCGCTTTCTTCCTTCTCTTTCCATGATTATACACCGGTCTTCTATTACTCACTATTACTGATTTCCTGATTTCTTGTCGTCGCCGGGCACAGGCTTTATCCAGTCTTTCTATCATCTCCGCAGTTTCTACATCTTCATTCTCCTCAATCACTACTGAAACCTCTTTTTCTTCATCTTCTACAACATCCCTTTCTATGTTATCTATAACGGTCTCTTCCTCAATCACCCAGTTATCTCTCGTAGTATACATCTCCTCCCCTTGGGGCAGGGAGGGGCTGTTCCTATCCAGCAACATCTTTATTGTCCGCAGATCAGGAGGACATTCTTTCTTTATTATCACTTTCGATTTGAAAACCAGTTCATCGGGATTCCTTTCATCAGGGACATATATATCTTTTTCCACGGTCGTCATATATCCCTCCAGTTTCTTTTTCAGCGCGGCCAGCATCATTGTCTGCATCGCTTCACTACGGCGACTGACGGCCATATCCACCTCTTTCCTGAATCCGGGTTTAGTGTCCAGCCAGCCATAATAAGCCTGCCTGCTAAAACCTAAAGCCCTACATACCTGAGTGGTAGTATAAAACTCTTCTTCGATAAGAAAAACGACTTTATCTACTAATTCTTCACTATACTTTGCCATACTTTTTAGATAATTACGAGGGTGGAACAGATAATGATTATTTCTTCATTTCCTGTTTTTTCAGTATAGATAAATGTATTTTGATTTCATAAAAATTAACACAGCATATTATACGAATCAGCAGTTGAATTTTAACGTTCTATTTTTTCTAACGCGCCGTCCGGCTTGTTTTTCTTAACTTTTTCTTGATAAAAAGTTACAAAAATTAAGGCTGCATCCCTTCGGCGACCCAAAACCGCAGCTGCGGTGGGGCAAAATAATACGGAATCATCTCTAGCCGGATTATCAGCCGTGTATAGCAGCTATCCTATTTTGCCCTACACCTCCGCTTTACGGATTGGGTGTCCCGCCTGCGGGACGAGGCCGGAATCGCGATGCGGCGACAAGACAGAGATTTTTCATGCTTTAGCCCCACGTGCGTCAGCCCTTGCGCATTAGTGACGCAGGCGGGGTACCCAATCCGTTGCAGGCGGCGTAGAATCAAACGGGGCGATAGCCCGTTTGTTTGATTCAGCCGTCAAAACGGTTTTGGGTCGCCGAGGAACGCAGCGCTAGCCTTTTGGTTCGTTTTGGGCAATGCCAAAATGAACGTTTAAGCGCAACGTAGTGAAGCAGAAAAAATACAACATTAAATCTCAACTACTGATTCGCATGAATAATGAAAAATAGAAAAAAGTGTCAAGTTTGTCAACTTTTTAAAGAGCTGAAATTAGAAGATAAAATAGAGAATGCCTGATTCTCAATTTTTCATTCTTTATTATTAACCGATTCCTGCTATTTTTGTAACCATTATGAATAAAAGCATTCTGCGTTTAGCTATTCCAAATATTATATCCAATATCACCGTGCCGCTTTTGGGTATGGTGGATATGTATATAGTAGGACATCTCGATTCGGAGGATTATATCGGGGCAATTGCGCTTGCGACAATGATCTTCAATTTTATCTACTGGAGTTTCTCCTTTCTGCGTATGGGTACAAGCGGATTTACGGCCCAGTCATATGGGGCTGGTAACCATCAGGAGCAAACCAATATTTTGCTTCGCTCACTCGCTGTGGCAATGGGAGCAGGCGTTGTTATTATTCTGCTGCAATACTTTATTGCCCATGCGGGTTTCTATTTGCTGAATGGAGAGCCTACGGTAAAAGGATACGCCCTCGACTATTTCTATATATACATCTGGGCTGCTCCGGCTATTCTGGGGATGTACACTTTTAATGGCTGGTATGTAGGGATGCAGAATGCCAAGATGCCGATGATTGTAGCTATCGGAGTCAATATAGTCAATATAGGATTGAGTTTTGCCTTTGTCTATGGTTTTGGGATGAAGATAGAAGGGGTGGCTTTAGCTTCCGTATGTGCACAATATACGGGCTTTCTTTCGTTCCTTCTTTTCTGGAATATAAAATATGGCTGGCTGAAACAATATATCAATCTGAAGGTGCTGAAAGATTTATCATCTTATATCCCGTTTTTTAAGGTCAACAGCGATATCTTTATCCGTACGATGGCTCTTGTCGCTGTTACTACCTTCTTTATGTCTGCTTCAGCAAAGTCGGGGAAAGATGTGCTGGCGACCAATGCTTTACTGATGCAGTTGTTTATTCTGTTCTCATATATGATGGATGGGTTTGCCTATGCTGCCGAGGCGTTGACAGGCAGATTTATAGGGGCAAAAGACAGGATCAAGCTAAAATTTCTTGTCAAACGGCTGTTTGTCTGGGGTATTATTATTGCTTCGTTCTTTACGCTTATTTATATCCTCTTCCTGGATCAGATATTGGGTATTTTGACCGATAAGCAGAATATTGTAGAATTTAGCAGGCAATTTCATATCTGGGTGTATATGATTCCCTTTGCGGGCTTCTCTGCTTTTCTTTGGGACGGGGTGTTTGTGGGGGCGACTGCTTCTCATCAGATGCGTAATTCTATGTTGATAGCAGTTGCCGGATTTTTTGTATTGTATTTTGCTTTTTCAAATATTTATGCGAACAATATCCTGTGGATTGCGTTTATTGTGTATCTGGCTTTGAGAGGGATAGTACAGAGTTTTATGGCTCCTGCTATTTTGAATGATTCCAGATAGTTGATAATCAATTTAATAAATTACTTAACTTGTTATGAGCAAAATTGCAATAGTTTACGGGTCATCTACCGGGGCCACAGAAGCGGTAGCAGAAAAAATACAGGCATTGTTCGACGATGCTGCACTCTTCAATGCTGAGAGTGTGAGTGTTGATGATTTGAAACCATATGACTTTTTGATTTTCGGGGCATCTACGACAGGGGTAGGCGATTTACAGGACGATTGGGAAGTTCTTCTGCCTAAGGTTGAAAAGATGGATTTTACCGGAAAAAAAGTTGCTCTATTCTCACTGGGAGACAGTGCTTCATTCTCCACAAGCTTTGCCGGAGCAATGTATTACATTTACAAAGCACTGAAAGGGAAAGTCGAAATAGTAGGTTCGGTCTCTACCGACGGCTATACATTCGATGAGTCTGATGCTGTTATTGATGGTCGCTTTATCGGTCTGGCATTAGATGAAGATAACGAATATAACGAAACTGATGCACGTCTTACTGCATGGGTGGAAGATTTGAAGAAATATCTGAACTGATATATTTTAGTTAGTGTATATAGTAAGAAGCCGGATGGTGTATGTCGTCCGGTTTTTGTTTTTTAGAGGATGTTCCTGATCTCTTCCAGTCTGGCGACTGTATGAGTCGGCTCGAAATCTTCGGAAGGCTTGTTCTTGGGGTTATACCATATCTGGTCCAGTCCGCTGTTGTAGGCCCCGCCAATGCCTGTAAACAGGTTGTCACCAACCATTATGATGTTTTCGGGTTTAACCCCGATTTCGTTCAGGGCATACGTGAATATATCCGGGTGTGGCTTGTTTATCCCCACTTTGTCGGACAGGATAACCTTATCGAAGTATGATGAAATACCGGCGCTTTCCATCTTTATGTATTGCATTTCGGTGAAGCCGTTGGAGAGGATATGTATCCTGTAACGGGGGTGCAGGTAGTCCAGCAGTTCTTTTGCGCCTTCTACCAATACGCCTTTTTTCATTATCCGGGCTATGAAGTCGTCGTTGATAGCTAGGGCCTGCTCTTCGGAGATTTCTTCTATGCTGTTCAGAGGGCCTATAAAGCGTTCGCGTTGCAGTGTCTGCTTGGTAATCTGTCCTCTGCCGTAGAGTTCCCACAAATGGCTTACATTTGCGTAATAGATAGTATAGAAGTCATGGAAGGACGGGAAGTAGCGGCTGAACGCATAGTCATCATATATTTCTGTTAATGTGAGGCGGGTATTCTCTATGGTGTCTATCAATGTGTCGTCTAAGTCGAGGAGTATGTCGCTGTATTTCATATCGGGATTATAATTTAGGGCAAAGATAAGCATTTTAGTCGCAAGTTGCGGTAGAAAAGAGAAGTCCCTCCGATCCGGTTAAAGAAGGGAGGGACTAAAGATTATCTTGTTATTTTGCCTGCTCAACCAGCTGCATTGGTCATTATATGAGATGCATCCAAAATTATTTTGAGTAAGAATAATATGGCGATTACATACACAGTAGTTGATACGTCTTTGTGTTTACCTGAACAAACTTTGATGAAAGCAAAGCTAAGCATACCAAACACAATACCTTCTGCAATACTATAAGTGAAAGGCATAAATACGATGGTAAGGAATGCTGGTAGTCCTTCGCTCATGTCGCTAAAGTTAATTTTGGCAACGGATGAGATCATAAACAGCCCGACGATAATAAGTGCAGGAGATGTTGCTGCTGCTGGAACCATTAAGAATAACGGAGCAAAGAACAGAGCCAGAACAAACATCAGAGCTGTGCTTACAGATGTTAGTCCGGTACGTCCGCCCGATGCTACGCCCGATGCACTTTCCACATATGCGGTAATGGTACTTGTTCCTAAGATAGAGCCTACTGTAGTTCCTAATGCATCGGAGAACAGAGCTTTTTTCATTTGAGGAAAGTTGCCGTCTTCATCGGCCAGCCCTGCTTTGGAAACAACACCGATCAATGTACCTACAGTGTCGAAGAGGTTAACGAATAGGAGGGTGAATACCACCACAAGCATATTGAATGATAGAATATGATCCCATTCGAATTGGGCAAAGATAGGAGCAATAGAGGGCGGTGTGCTGATGATGCTGGTATCGGGTAATGTTACATCGCCCAGAATGATACCGAAGATAGTTGCCACAACTATTCCTATAAGTATAGAACCGTTTATGTTCCTTACAAACAGAACGGCTGTAACAATCAGGCCTAAGAAGGCGATCCATACACTATGTTGGGAAAAATCACCCAGTGCTACCAGTGTGGCGGGGCTTGAAACCACTATTCCTGCATTTTTTAGTCCGATCAGAGTGATAAATAGTCCGATCCCGACAGGTATAGCGTCTTTCAGTACCTTTGGTATGCTCTTTACTATTAGTTCCCGTACATTGAAAAATGTTAGGAGTATAAAAATGATACCTTCGATGAATACAGCAGTCAAAGCAAATTGCCAGGAATATCCCATTACTCCGCAGATGGTGAATGCAAAGAAAGCATTTAAGCCCATTCCCGGAGCTTGCGCTATCGGAAGTTTGGCATAGAGAGCCATCATCAGGGTAGCGAAGATTGTAGCCAGAGCTGTTGCAGTGAACAGGGCATCTTTATCCATACCGGTAGTCGATAATATACTAGGATTGACTATCAGTATGTATGACATGGTTAAAAAAGTAATAAGCCCGGCGAGAAGTTCTTTGCGGATGGTGGTCTTATTCTCTGTTAGTTTAAATGTTTTTTCGAGGAGATTTTTCATTGTTTTTCAAATCTTAGAAGTTCCACTTGGCGGCTATTGTAGGGTTGATGTACGCTTTGTCTTTATTAGTGAGGAAATTATTGCTGATTTCTATTTCACTACCTAAAGCCAGATTAGGGCTAACATTATACCAGAACTGAGGTTCGGTCAGAAATACGATCTCTTTGCCGCTGGTGGGATCTGCATGGGTTTTAGCCTTGTTTTGTGTCCAGACATCCATAAACCCGCAAACTCTGAATTTGTTATTGCACAAGTCGACACCCCATGTAACGGTCCATTGTACGTCGTTACTCACTTTCTCAAAGGCGTTGTACTTATATACAACATATGTTCCTAAAACGGCTTTGCCTACCATTGTGGAGTATGATGCACCGGCCATATATGCATTTGCTATTGAGAACCCGAAGTTCTCGGCCTTTCCTACACCACCATTAAACTCGACGTGAGCCATAACAGGGCTTTTGCCTAATTTAATGTCGCGGGCAATTTCGAGATACATAGTACCAATGTTTCCCCGGCTTTGGTTAAAATCTAAATCCACAAACATAAATGTCGAACCCCATTTGTCCGGTTTGAACATTTCAAATGTTGCTGTGAAATAGTTTTTATCTGAGATTTTGTTTCCATGTAATGCATGGCGCGGATCGAAATGCAACTGAAGATTTTGCGCGTACGCTGAAAATGAAAGCATTAATAGCCCTAAAGAGAAGAATACCTTTTTAACCATAATTATAAGATTTGAGATTTAGATGCAAAAATAAACAAAAAAAGCACCTGTTGATATTTCCGATACTATTTAACAGAATAAATTTATCTATACTATTTTATATGGTGTTAAAATGCTTATTTATAAAAGGATTGAAAAGTGACAAAAAATATGTTTTGTAATTTTTTCTTTATTTGTTTTGAAATATAAAAAAATGTCATACCTTTGCACCGCTATACGCAAAAAACGGGATGTAGCGCAGTCCGGTTAGCGCACCTGCTTTGGGAGCAGGGGGTCCCAGGTTCGAATCCTGGTATCCCGACAAGATAAGCTAGTAATCATTGATTATTAGCTTATTTTTTTATGCATATATATAATTTGTATAGCATATTCTTTTTTAGACCAATCATTCCTAGGTATTACCTTGCTTTTTATTATCTGTTATTCTCATTTTATTAAGCTTATTTGTTTGTTGAAGGAACAATCCGGCTCTTGGATTCTTATAAGCCGGATTGTTTCCTATAACATATAATATTTGCTCTACTGTACAGCATAAAATTACACTCTGAATTTTTTTTAAACTCCAAACTAGAGGATAATATCAATTGTACAGTAAGTATATTCATTGTCATTACTTTCAGTTAATACTATAGGTTCTATTTTTATAAATTTTGCGCGAACAGCTGTTGGAAACGAAACTTCCTGCGTCATCGGATTGTTCTTAATATTATTAAATATACCGTTGGAAATAACAGTTTTCCATTCCATCCCGTTAAAACTATAGTAACAATTATACCTTTGAATTGTACCTTTTTCTCCGGATATATCCGGAGTAAACTTAAATCCTCGGATTAAGCTCTCTCTATCCATTTCGATAATAATGGGCTTTTCCTTCTTTTCTGTATAAAGAATTGTCCCGTCTTTTTTCTTTGTAGTAATGATGTCCTTCGATGGCTTGATGACAGATTTTACATCTTTTCTATTAATTTGTCTTTCTCCTTCGGTTATAGATGAGACGATTTCAGGAGCGTTATACACCTCAAGATTATTAAGTAATGGTTCGGCCAGAGATTTGGTAATGTCAATCTTTATCTTTGAAGTCGAAACCTGAGGTGTGCATAAGATTCTTTTATATCCTATTGTTGTGGCACTGGCTAAATCACTCCATATTTGCTCTTTATCGTTCCAGTATTTTACGTCAAATTCAGCTATTCTTTGCCCGAGGACAATATGTTCTTGCAGTAATATTCTATTAAACATAACTGTTTTTCCGAAGTCAACTTCTATCGAGGCTGTTTTTATACCATCATCAGTAGCCCAATATGTACTTTTGTCTCCATCGAACAGGTTGGAGGCCGAATATTTATCCGAATTTCCACGGGTATTACTTACTGTGGCTTTCACGTCTTTAGCAAGATTTGTTTGAAGAGCCTTCTCTCTCGCTTCTTTAAATTCCATGAGGCGGATCGAATCGTTTGGATGTATTTGCCCTCTTCTGTCAGGTGGAACATTAAGGAGCAGGTTGCCGTTTCTTCCTACCGATGAGTAATATATATCCATCAGGTGAGATACAGATTTTACCTTGTCGTCTGTAGCCGCGCTGTAGAACCATCCGGGGCGGATAGATACATCTACTTCGGCTGGGATCCATTCTTTACCATCAGGTAATCCTTCGTTCAGTGTTTTTATATCCGGAGCATTTGCTCCGGGAGTGTATCCCTCTGCATTTATCATCGACCAGTTTGTTTCACCGGCATATCCTCTTTCATTTCCTACCCAGCGGCATCCGGGGCCCACATCACTGAATATTATGGCATGCGGATGCTTTTCGAAAACTGTCTTGTGGAACAAGTCCCAATCATATACCTGTCTGGATGTTCCATCATTTGCTCCATCAAACCATTGTTCGAATATATCACCATAATTGGAGTGTACTTCGTTGAGGGTATTTGCAAATATCTGGTTGTACTCAGGTGTATTGTAAGCCGGATGGTTCTGATCCCATGGAGAAAGATAAACACCTAAAAGTAATCCGTATTTTTCGCACGATTCGGCCAAATCCTTTAATATGTCTCCTTTTCCGTCTTTCCATTTGCTTTCACGCACAGTATGCGTACTGTATTCGCTTGGCCACAAGCAAAAACCGTCATGGTGTTTGGCTGTTATTATGATTGCCTTCATTCCTGCCGCTTTAGCTGTAGCAGCCCATTGGTCTGTATTTAGGTCGGTAGGATTAAATATTTTAGGATCTTCTTTCCCATCTCCCCATTCTACATCAGTAAAGGTATTAGGTCCCAAGTGGATAAACATATAATATTCCAGCTCTTGCCATTTTATCTGTTGTTCGGTAGGTAATGCCCCATAAGCCGTTGGTTCTTTCACTTCGGTTTTGCACGAAGATAAAGTAATCAATACAAGCATGATACTTATTAATCCGGTCTTCTTTTTCATTTTCTGTGTGTCTTTAATGGTTATGAATTAAGTTTATAATAATATCGTTTTTTTTAAGGGTGTTTAAATTAAGAACTTTGTGCCTTATATTTCCCCTAAAATAGTAAAAGGTAACACTTTTCACAGTAAGCAGAAAATAACTTACATCTCCTTTACTTGTAGCAGCTCTTAAACAAAGGTAACATTTTCAGTGGACAGTAAGCTGTCATCTGGTAATAGTATTCTCACCCGCAGATGTCAAGGTTTAAAAAAGTAACAAAAGTAACAGATATTTCTGCTTTTAGCTGATAGCTATTAGCCGTTAGCTTTGGCTATCGCATAAGTGGCTTTACAGAGAACAGTCATCAGTTAACAACTTGTATCTCGTGTCTTGCCTACTCGTATCTCATATAACTTTCAACTTAGTACTTAAAACTTACTACTTGTTAAAAAGTAACAAAGGTAACACTTGTTTCAGTGAACAGTTAGCAGTCATCAGTTAACAATGTTGCGCTTGGTTATACTGAAGTGAATTTCATAGCTCATTACCTTATTTACACTTATTAACTATATTTCGTTAAAACCTGACACATCTGACAGTTTTTCACTATTTTTATCTTATAGTTTTTACATTCGTTAACCATAAATAGTTAAAAGATAACATAGGTAACACGGAAAACAATTAATAATTAAGAATGAAAAATTAAGAAACAACGGTCAACGGAGCTAATTAGCTTTTTACTTTCTCTGTTGCTTCCTTTTTGGGGAGGTTGGAGGGGCCATCAATATTTCAAAGAACTACAAGCTATCAGCTAACGGCTAAAAGCTTATACATATAGATAAAGTAATATAAAGAAAGTAGCACTCTTTTTTACGTGTTATTTGATTGAATTTGGTCAGGTTTTTCTTGAGCTTTATATCGCCATGATAGTGTATATACTTACTTTTATCCCTTTTGCGGGAGGTAAATCTCTTCGGGACGCGATATTTTGGCACACAATATAACAAAAAGTAAAATTAAGAAGCATACTGCTGTATTATTAGATATGCGGACGTTAAAATATGCCCTACAACATATTCATCTTTTAGTAAAGATTGTAATATATTAAATATTAGTGTTTTAAAATATTTTCTCAAAAATATGTGTGCGCACACGCATTGTGTAGTTAATAAAAATAATTACTTTTGTAGAAATGTGTGTGCGCACACAATTAAATTTTTTCTGCAAAAAATGAAAAAAGATAATAGTAATATACGAATTGTAGATATCGCTAAACTTGCAGGAGTCTCAACAGGCACTGTAGACCGTGTTCTGCATAATAGGGGACGAGTGTCGGAAGAAAAACGCATCAAAGTAGAAGCTATTCTGAAAGAAATCAATTACGAGCCTAATCTGGTAGCACGTTTTCTTGCGTCGAAACGCAGTTATAAGTTCGCCGTTATCGCGCCCACCTATTCGGAAGGCGATTATTGGGAGCTTGTTTGTGACGGTATAAATCGTGCAGGAGATGAGATGAGGAAATTCAATATAAGTGTCGAATATTTCCATTTCAACCAGTACGACCGTTTTTCTTTTCTCAAAGCAGCGGACAAGTTTAAAGAAAAAGATTTTGATGGCGTACTGCTGGCCACCCTTTTCGGTGAACTGGTTGTAAACCTGTCTAAAGAACTCGACGAAAAAGACATTCCATATATATACATTGATTCGGACATTCAAAAACAAAAAGACCTCGCATACTTTGGCGGTGATTCCTTAGGTAGCGGAAATATAGCCGCAAAACTACTCCTGAAGGAAATTGGTCTCGATGCCGATATTTTTATCGCACATGTAAGATTCAAATACAAGGAAATATCCGTGCAGATGAAGACTCGCGAACAAGGTTTTATGAAATGCCTTTCCCAATCTGATTATAAAGGTAAAATACATCATGTGGAAATAGATCCGGACAACCATCCTGCCGGACTGGAAAAACTCGAGGATATCCTTTCTCAAAGCGATACTCTGGTAGGCGGCATAGTATTAAACTCGCGGATATACGAACTAATCGCCCTTCTGGAAAAAGCTAAACCGGCTTTACGCGAAAGAGTCCGGTTGGTGGGCCATGATGCCATAGAACGTAACATAAGGGCACTCAAAAACGGACAGATTTCATTTATCCTTTCTCAACGCCCCGAATTGCAGGGATATGACGCTATCAAGGCACTGGCAAATTATTTTCTGTTTAAACAAGAACCGGAGAAAACCAACTTTATGCCTATAGACATACTCATAAAGGAAAATGTAGATTATTATAACAACTATAAATTATAGGAATCTAAATGTAACGTGAAAAACTAAAAATTAAAAATAACAATAAGTAATGGGTAAACTTGAAGCCTGAAAACTTGTAATCCATAACTTGTAACTCGTAACTAAAAATGAAAAACAGCTTGTTCAACATCGACGGAAAAGTAGTCCTCATCACAGGAGGATATGGTATTTTAGGTTCGCAAATGGCAGAATATCTGGCATCGGAAGGAGCTAAAGTAGTTATACTCGGACGTTCGAAAGAAAAAGGTGAGGCCTTGGCCGCTAAGATTAAAGCCAAAGGAGACGAAGCAATGTTTCTTGTATCAGATGCCATGAACGAAGAAAATCTGGTACAAAACAGGGAGGAGATACTTAAAGCATACGGTAAAATCGATGTACTTATAAATGCTGCCGGAGGAAACATGCCGGGAGCAACTATCCCGCCGGATAAAACAATATTCGATGTTAAGGTAGATGCATTCAAAGACGTAATCGATCTCAACCTCTTCGGTACGGTTATCCCTACCCTTGTATTTGCAAAAGCAATGGTAGACAATGGGAAAGGGAATATAATAAATATAGCATCCATGTCATCTTTCCGCCCGCTGACCCGTGTTATGGGTTACGGTGTGGCAAAATCGGCTGTGGCCAATTTTACAGAATACATGGCAGGGGAATTGTCTACGAAATTCGGTGAAGGCTTCCGTGTAAACGCTTTGGCCCCGGGTTTCTTTATCACAGAGCAAAACAGGAACCTGATGCTCAATCCCGATGGTTCGTATACCGACCGTGCAAAATCGGTTATCGCACACACGCCATTCCGCCGCTTTGGTGAATCGGAAGAACTTCTGGGAGCTATACATTATCTGGTAAGCGATGCTTCCAGTTTTGTAAACGGTTCTATACTTGTAGTAGACGGGGGATTCAACACATTCTCAATTTAATCTTGAAATCCTGAAATTTTTAAATCTTGAAACTAAAGAATTTATGATACTAAGCGAACAAACATGGCGCTGGTACGGGCCAAACGACCCTGTATCATTAGCAGATATAAGACAGGCCGGAGCAACCGGAATAGTCACAGCCCTGCACCACATCAAAAATGGTGAAATATGGACTGTAGAAGAAATACAAAAACGCAAAGACATTATTGAAAAGGCCGGACTGACCTGGTCTGTGGTAGAAAGTATTCCTGTACACGAACATATCAAAACACAGGAAGGAAACTACAAAGAATATATCGAAAATTACAAGGAAAGCGTCCGTAATCTGGCAAAGTGCGGAGTGAAGATCATCACATACAACTTTATGCCGGTACTGGACTGGACACGTACCGATTTGGCTTATACCCTGCCCGACGGGTCTAAGGCCCTGCGTTTCGAGCGTGCTGCGTTTATGGCCTTCGAGTTATTCATACTGAAACGCCCGGGTGCGGAAAAAGAATATTCAGCCGGAGATATCGCTAAAGCGAAAGCCCGCTACGAAAGCATGTCTCAGGAAGAAAAAGACCTTTTGGTACGCAATATGATAGCAGGACTGCCCGGTGCGGAAGAGAGTTTTACACTTCAGGAATTTCAGGCTCAACTCGACAGATATAACGGTATAGATGCAGAGACATTAAGGAAAAACCTGATATACTTTGTTAGTCAGATCGCACCTGTAGCCGATGAAGTGGATGCCGTTCTTGCTATTCACCCCGACGATCCGCCCTATCCGATTCTCGGTCTTCCACGTATATTAAGCACTGAATCGGATTTCAATAAACTGGTAGAGGCCGTGCCAAACAAATCGAACGGGCTATGCTTCTGCACAGGCTCATTCGGTGTAAGAGCTGATAATGACATGCCGAACATGATAAAACGTCTTGGCGACAGGATAAATTTCGTTCACCTGCGCTCCACTCAGCGCGACAGGGAAGGTAATTTTTACGAAGCAAACCATCTGGAAGGCGATGTGGATATGTACAGCGTGATGAAAGGATTTCTGGAAGTGCAGCAAAAACGCAACATTTCCATTCCTTTTCGTCCCGACCACGGACACCAGATGATCGACGACCTGAACAAAAAAACGAATCCGGGTTACTCATGCATCGGCCGTCTCAGGGGATTAGCCGAACTCAGGGGACTGGAATTGGGTATAGCAAAAACATTATATATAATATAGCTGACAGCTGTCAGCTATTAGCCGTTAGCAGACCAGATTTCTGATTAACAGCTAATAGCTAAAAGCTAAAGGCTAAAAGCTTAAAATTATGAAACAGTTTTTAGACGATAACTTCGTATTGCAAAACGAAACGGCAGAATACCTGTATCATCAGCATGCAAAACATCTGCCTATTATAGACTATCATTGTCACCTCGACCCTAAACTGATAGCAGAAGATTATCAGTTCGACAATCTGGGTGAAATATGGCTGGGCGGCGACCACTACAAATGGCGTGCAATGCGTACCAACGGTGTGGATGAACGCTATTGCACAGGAAAAGATACCACCGATTGGGAAAAGTTTGAGAAATGGGCGGAAACAGTGCCTTATACAATGCGTAACCCGCTCTACCACTGGACACATCTGGAACTGAAAACGGCATTCGGTGTAACAAAAATATTAAAACCCGAAACAGCTAAAGAAATTTTTGACGAATGTACTGCCAAACTGCGCACTCCTCAATTCTCGGCTCGCGGGCTGATGAAGCATTACAACGTGGAAGCTGTTTGTACAACAGACGACCCTATCGATTCGCTTCAATATCATCTGGCTTTAAAGAATGAGGGATTCTCTATTAAGGTGCTTCCTACATGGCGTCCCGATAAGGCTATGGCCGTTGAGATACCCGATTCATTCAGGGGGTATGTGGAGAAATTATCGGAAGTGTCGGGCGTAGCTATCAGCAACTTCAGTGATCTGATTACTGCACTGCGCAAACGTCACGACTTTTTTGCAAGTGTAGGCTGTAAACTATCAGACCACGGTATCGAAGAATTCTATGCAGAAGATTATACACAGGTGGAAATAGATGCTATTTTCAATAAAGTGTATGGAGGGAAAGAGCTTACACATGAAGAAATCATCAAATTCAAATCGGCTATGCTTGTCGAAGGGGCTATCATGGACTGGGAGAAAGGCTGGACACAGCAGTTTCACTATGGCGCTATCCGCAACAATAATACCCGTCTGTTTAAAAAATTAGGCCCGGATACAGGTTTTGATTCTATCGGAGACTTCACAATAGCAAAAGCTATGTCGAAATTCCTCAACAGGCTGGATACAGATAATAAACTAGCCAAAACGATTATTTACAACCTGAACCCGCGCGACAATGACCTGATTGCAACCATGATAGGAAACTTCCAGGATGGTTCGGTTGCCGGAAAGATACAATTCGGTTCGGGATGGTGGTTCCTCGACCAGAAAACAGGGATGGAAGCGCAGATGAACTCATTGTCTAACTTGGGCTTATTGAGTCGCTTTGTAGGTATGCTGACCGACTCGCGCAGCTTCCTGTCATATCCTCGCCACGAATATTTCCGCCGCATACTGTGTAATCTGATAGGAAGGGATGTGGAACAAGGTCTGCTCCCTTCATCCGAATTGGATTTTCTGGGTAAACTGGTCGAAAACGTATCATATTACAACGCTAAGGAATTTTTTAAGTTTTAAAATATATCAATAACCAAACATAAAGGATAAAGAAATGAAAACAGTAATTGAAGAACGCTGGGGCACGCACCCCAACGATGTAAAAAATTACGACACCACACAATTGCGTAAAGAGTTTTTAGTAGAAAAATTATTTGAAGCCGACAGTGTATTAATGACTTATACACACAACGACCGTCTGATTATCGGCGGTGCCCTGCCTGTAAAAGAGGCTCTGAAACTGGAAACGGTAGACCTTATCCGTTCGGAATATTTCTGTGAACGCCGCGAACTGGGTATCATCTGTATCGAAGGCGAAGGAGTAGTTACAGTAGACGGAAAAGATTACAGCATGGCATTCAAGGATGCTGTATATGTAGGCCGTGGCTCTAAAGAAGTTACCTTCAAAAGTAATGACGCAGCCAAACCTGCAAAATATTACTTCGCTTCTTCTCCGGCACATAAAGAATATCCCACGGCTCAGATCACATCTGCTATGCGCCGTACAAGGGATCTCGGTGTACCTGCCACATCTAACGAGCGTTTGCTGAACCAAATCATATTAAGCGAAATCGTACCTTGCTGCCAGTTGCAGATGGGTATGACCGAAATCAAGGAAGGAAGCGTATGGAACACCATGCCTCCTCATACACACTCGCGCCGTATGGAAGCATACTTCTATTTCAAAGTACCTGCACAGCAGGCTGTATGCCACTTTATGGGACAGCCTCAGGAAACACGCCATATCTTTATGGGTAACGAGCAGGCTGTTATTTCCCCGTCATGGTCTATCCACTCGGCCGCGGGAACGAGCAACTATACATTTATCTGGGCTATGTGCGGCGAAAATCTCGATTATGACGATATGGACACCTTCACTGCTGATAAACTGCGTTAAGCCATATATCATCAAAAAATAAATAATATGAAAAAAATATTTAGTTTCTTTCTTTCCGTTATATTTCTTTTCTCTTGTTCCTCAAACAAGGAAATGAATATAACAGTAGAAAATACAAGCGACTTTGACCGTGTAGCCGATATGGTCGAAATCCCGTTAGACAGCATCAAAGCTAAAGTAACATTGACCGATAGTGCTGTTTATGTAGTAAAAAACAACGCCGGTGAAATCATCCCGTCTCAGGTAACATACGACAGAAAGCTTATTTTCCAGCCGGAACTGAAAGCCAAAGAATCGAAAATTTTTGTTATCACTACCGATATAAATCAGGCTTATGAAGCAAAAACATACGGTCGCTTTATCACTGAACGTAAAGATGACTTTGCATGGGAAAATGACCGTGTGGCATTCCGTATCTACGGCCCTGCTCTGATAGAAATAGACGGCCCGAGCAACGGTATCGATGCGTGGTACAAGCGTACAAACAACCTAATTATCGACAAATGGTATAAAGCCGACCTTGCTGGAGAAGCATCGTACCACGAAGACCACGGCGAAGGGCAGGATGACTACAAAGTAGGCCGCACACTGGGCGCAGGAGCAATGGCTCCGTATGTGAATGACAAGTTATGGCTGAACGAAAATTTTGCTTCGGAAGAATTATTGGATAATGGTCCCCTTCGTACAACCTTCAAACTGACATACAAAAATCTGGATGTAGATGGAAAGTCTGTAGCTGAAAACCGGACTATCTCAATCGATGCAGGTTCCCAATTGTCTAAGATTGTGCAGGCTTATACTATAAAAGAGCCTATGCAGGTGGCAGCCGGAATAGTAAAGAGAGAGAAAAACGACTCTATTATCTCTTCGGATAAATATGTCGTGTATGCCGAACCAAAGAGCGACATGGTAGACAATGTATATCTGGCGATGGTTTTTCCTCAGGGAAT
This sequence comes from Dysgonomonas sp. GY75, assembly GCF_015234155.1. Classification (NCBI taxonomy): domain Bacteria; kingdom Pseudomonadati; phylum Bacteroidota; class Bacteroidia; order Bacteroidales; family Dysgonomonadaceae; genus Dysgonomonas; species Dysgonomonas sp. GY75. The sequence continues at coordinate 802,535 of NZ_JADCLQ010000036.1, read as the reverse complement.
AGATAAGTCAATTGTAGACACATACACCGTTGACAATCCTAAAACAAAGAAAAAAGACACATATTCACATGTACTGGCGATAACTACCCAGCAACCGAATATCCCGGTAACTTATTACAGTGGCTACGGATGGTCTAAGTTCGGGTTTGCGACAGTTGCCGATTTCGAAAACTATGTGAAAGAATTTTCAGAAGGGTTGAATAATCCGCTAGTTGTAACATATAAATAGATTAATGTCAAAACACACTATGAAGAAAGTAGTAACATTCGGGGAAATCATGTTGCGTCTTGCAACTCCCGGATATCAGAGATTTATACAATCTAATAATTTGAACGCCACATTCGGTGGAGGTGAGGCTAATGTTGCCGTATCATTGTCTAATTACGGGATTCCTACCGATTTTGTAACCCGTCTGCCTAAAAACGACATCGCGGAATGGTGTATTTCCGACCTTCGTAAATACAATGTTGGTGTAAATAATATCATCCGTGGCGGTGACCGTGTCGGTATCTATTTCCTCGAAACGGGAGCTGTTGCACGTGCATCGAAAGTAGTTTATGACAGAGCCAATTCAGCTATTGCCGACATCAAACCGGGAATGGTAGACTGGAAAGAAGTATTCAAAGATGCGCAATGGTTTCACTGGACAGGTATCACTCCGGCTATATCGCAGGGTGCGGCAGACGCATGTCTGGAAGCAATCAAGGTAGCGAACGAAATGGGAGTAACTGTTTCCACAGACCTCAACTATCGTAAGAACTTGTGGAAGTATGGCAAATCCGTATCGGAAGTTATGCCTGCCCTTGTAGAAGGCTGTGATGTGATTTTGGGTAACGAAGAGGATGCTGAAAAAGTATTCGGTATCAAACCGGAAGGCTTCGATGTGGCTCATACAGGCGGAGAAGTGGATGCTGCTGAGTTTGAGTCGGTATGTACACAAATGATGAAACGCTTCCCTCGCGCAAAGAAAGTGATTATCACACTTCGCGGTTCTATCAATGCAAACCATAATACATGGGGAGGATGCCTGTATTCAGATAAGCTATATCAATCGAAACGTTACGATATCACACATATAGTAGACCGTGTGGGTGGTGGCGACTCGTTTATGGGCGGGCTTATCTACGGGCTTATCTCTTATCCGAATGACGATCAGAAAGCACTGGAATTTGCAGTAGCTGCTTCTTGTCTGAAACATACTGTATATGGAGATTTCAACCTCGTTACTGTTCCGGAAGTAGAGAACCTGATGAAGGGTGACGGTTCGGGAAGGGTATCGAGATAATACCAATTAGCAAATTTGAAAATTAGCAGATTCGGAAATTGATTAATCAACTCATTTTTCATTTGCTAATTTTCTAATCATCGAATTTTCAAATTAATAAAAATATGCAAAATCAATTCTCATTAAACGGAAAAATAGCTTTAGTTACCGGAGCATCTTACGGTATCGGCTTTGCTATTGCTTCTGCATTGGCAAAGGCAGGCGCAACTATCGTTTTCAATGACCTGAAACAAGAATTTGTTGATAAAGGCCTGGCTTCATACAAAGAAGCAGGAATCAATGCCAAAGGTTATGTGTGTGATGTAACTAGCGAAGATCAGGTAAATGCAATGGTTGCACAGATAGAAAAAGAAGTGGGTGTTATCGATATCCTCGTAAATAATGCGGGTATCATCAAACGTATCCCGATGATAGAAATGAGCGCTGCTGAATTCCGTCAGGTAATAGATGTGGATCTCAATGCTCCGTTTATCGTTGCAAAAGCAGTTATACCGGGTATGATCAAAAAAGGTCATGGCAAGATTATCAATATATGCTCTATGATGAGCGAACTTGGTCGCGAAACGGTATCGGCTTACGCTGCTGCCAAAGGCGGACTGAAGATGCTTACACGCAATATCGCATCCGAATACGGAGAATATAACATTCAGTGCAATGGTATCGGACCGGGTTATATCGCAACACCTCAGACTGCTCCTCTACGTGAGAAACAGGCTGACGGTTCACGCCATCCGTTCGATTCATTTATCATAGCTAAAACTCCTGCTGCACGCTGGGGAACACCCGAAGACCTGGAAGGCCCGGCTGTATTCCTTGCATCACATGCTTCGGACTTCGTAAACGGACATGTATTGTATGTGGACGGAGGTATATTGGCTTATATTGGCAAGCAACCGTAAAAAACGAAAAGTGAAAAGTGAAAAACTAAAAATATGTATCAATAGTTTTTTGCTTTTCACTTCAATTTTTTAAAGATGGATAATAACGAAAATATAATAAGAAAAGAAAAATCGATACTTGTAGTAAAAAGTTATGCTTTTGCTGTCAGGATAGTCAATCTTGTTCAGTTTTTACGAAAAGAAAAATCTGAGTATGTATTATCAAAACAGGTTTTGCGTAGTGGTACAGCAATCGGAGCTTTAATAAGAGAAGCTGAATTTGCACAAAGCAAATCTGACTTTGTGCATAAATTAAGTATTGCTCTTAAAGAAGCGAATGAAACTGACTATTGGATTTGTCTTTTAAAGGATACTAATTATATATCAGTATCTGAATACGAAAGTTTAGCTTCTGATTGTTCCGAACTGATTTATATTTTGATATCATCTATTAAAACTGTAAAAAATAAATTAAGTGAGAAATGAGGATTTCTTCCATTTTTCACTTTTCACTTTTAATTTTTCACTTATATGCGTTTCTCTAGAATAAAAGCCTGCCAGGTAATGGCAGAGACCGGGATGGTACCGGTATTTTACCATAGCGACCTCGAAACATCCAAGCAAGTACTGAAAGCTTGTTATGAAGGTGGAGTACGGGCTTTCGAGTTCACTAACCGTGGAGATTTTGCACACGAGATATTCGGCGAACTAAATAAATGGGCAGCAAAAGAATGTCCGGAAATGATACTCGGTATCGGCTCAATTGTTGATGCAGGTACCGCTTCTTTGTTTTTACAGCTTGGGGCAAACTTTGTGGTAGGTCCGTTGCTCAATCCGGATATCTTTAAGGTATGTAACCGCCGTCAGGTAGCCTATATACCGGGCTGTGGATCTGTATCGGAGGTAGGTTATGCCCAGGAATTGGGAGCGGAAGTTGTAAAAGTATTCCCTGGAGATGTTGTAGGGCCGGGTTTTGTAAAAGGATTGAAAGCGCCTATGCCATGGTCTAACGTCATGGTTACCGGAGGTGTTACGCCTACGGAAGAAAATCTGACCAAATGGTTCAGTGCAGGCGTTACTGCCGTAGGTATGGGTTCTAACCTGTTTCCTAAAGATGTAATTGCAGCAAAGGATTGGGGTAAGATAACGGAAATGTGTAAAGAAGCTCTGGCTATAATAGCTAAAATCAGGAAATAATATAACTCTTAAAACGATTCCATGAACAAACAAAAAATGACAAATTACAGGTGGACGATCTGTGCAATGCTTTTCTTCGCCACGACGGTTAACTACCTCGACAGGCAGGTATTGTCACTCACCTGGGATGAATTTATTAAACCGGAGTTCCATTGGGATGAATCTCACTATGGTACTATCACAGCAGTATTCTCCATTGTATATGCTGCCTGTATGCTATTTGCAGGGCGTTTCGTTGACTGGATGGGCAGTAAAAAAGGATTCCTTTGGGCTATCGGGATATGGTCGGTAGGGGCTTGTCTTCATGCTGTCTGCGGCGTATTTACCGAAGCCTATGTAGGAATGCACAGTGCCGCTGAACTGGCTGCTGCAACAGGAGATGTAGCAGTTGTGATCGCTACCATCAGTATGTATGCTTTCCTCTTTGCCCGTTGTGTACTGGCATTAGGAGAAGCAGGAAACTTTCCGGCTGCAATCAAGGTTACAGCAGAATATTTCCCTAAGAAAGACCGTGCTTATGCCACTTCAATATTTAATGCCGGAGCCTCAATAGGAGCTTTAATTGCACCTTTGAGTATACCTGTATTAGCTAAATTCTGGGGATGGGAAATGGCCTTTATTGTTATTGGTGCCCTCGGTTTTGTATGGATGGGATTCTGGGTATTCCTATATGATGCTCCGGCGAAAAGCAAGCATGTGAATAGTGCGGAACTTGAATATATAGAACAAGACAAGCATGAAGATGGGACTATGGATAGCGGAAAAGAGACTGAAGAAAAAAAGATTCCTTTCTGGAAATGTTTTTCTTATAAACAGACATGGTCTTTCGCTATTGGTAAATTCATGACCGATGGTGTGTGGTGGTTCTTCCTCTTCTGGACTCCATCTTACCTGAACACACAATTTGGTATCAAAACTTCGGAAGGACTCGGTATTGCATTAATTTTCACATTATATGCAATTACCATGTTATCCATTTTCGGTGGAAAATTGCCGACTATCATCATGAATAAAACGGGTATGAACCCGTATGCAGCACGTATGAGGGCGATGTTAATATTCGCATTCTTTCCGCTGGTAGTCTTATTCGCGCAACCGTTAGGTACAATTTCTCCTTGGCTGCCTGTGATAATGATCGGTATCGGAGGTGCTGCGCATCAGTCTTGGTCGGCCAACATCTTCTCTACGGTAGGCGATATGTTCCCTAAAGGAGCGATTGCATCTATTACAGGTATTGGAGGCATGGCCGGAGGTATCGGTTCTATGATATTGCAGAAATCGGCAGGTAATTTGTTTGTATATGCAGATGAAACTCAAATGACATTTATGGGATTTGAAGGAAAACCGGCAGGTTACTTTATTATTTTCTGTGTTTGTGCTATTGCTTATCTTATAGGTTGGGTAATAATGAAATCATTGGTTCCTAAGTATAAGCCAATCGACAATATTTAACCGGGTACGATAATACATAAAAGAAAAAGCAGAAGAATACGTTTGGGTTTCTTCTGCTTTTTTATTGACTAAAAAGATTAAATCTTATATCCTTACTTCTTCCACAGTTTCTCCATATCCTCCAAAGTCTTCCCCTTGGTTTCAGGCAAACGCTTCCATACGAACAATGCTGCAAGGATAGCCAGTGCACCATAAACCCAGTATGAGAATCCGTGATTGAACATACCTACCAATGTATCGTTCTTGTCCATGATAGGGAATGTCCACGAAATGAGGAAATTCGATACCCATTGTGCAGCTACGGCAATAGACATCACACTGGAACGCACCGAGTTAGGAAATATTTCTGCCAGCATTACCCAGCAAACAGGCCCCCACGACATGGCGAATCCGGCTGTATAAGTAAGCATAAACACAAGTTTAAGTCCACCCGGAAGTCCCTGAGAGAAGGATGTTCCCAAGCCCAGCATAGATGCGGCCATCACTAAAGCGCCTGTGATCAGCAACGGCTTACGTCCGAATTTATCTACTGTCAGAATCGCCAGTACGGTAAAAGACAGATTGATAATACCGACAATGATGGTTTGTAACAACGCCGAGTCTGTACCCGAGCCCATGCTCTTGAATATTTCAGGAGCGTAATATAGAACCACATTGATACCTACAAACTGCTGGAATGCAGATAGTAAAACGCCTGTCATAATAATAAGGAAGCCGTATGACTTGATAGGGACGTATAGTGCTATAAGGAAACTCACAATCATCGATATCTCCAATGCGCTTGAAACGCTTGCAAGTGAAAGGGAAATGATACCCACAACGAACAATATCAGCCATGTCATCATAAACCTGTAATATGGTTTAAGAGATACTGTCTCTTCTTTATCGAAACTATGCTTAATGTCTTCTATTTCTGTTTTAGCCATTGCACTGCCAACCAGTTTTGTCAGAATACTTTCGGCTTGTTTTATTCGTCCTTTCATTACCAGCCATCTCGGAGTTTCCGGAGCTGCAAATAATAATACAAAGAAGATTACTGACGGAATTGCCAGCGAGGCAAACATATATCTCCAGCCTGTAGTATGTAACCACTCCGTATCGCCCTGTTTAGCAATGAAGTAGTTGACAAAATATACGACAAGCATACCAAAGATGATAGCAAACTGGTTAAGACCTACCAGACTACCACGTTTATCAGGTGGGGCAATCTCGGCGATGTACATAGGTGACACCATCGATGCTATACCTACACCTATTCCTCCAAGTATGCGATATGCTACAAAATGATATACAAAAGAATGGTCACCATCGCTCGGCATATGATATCCGATTTCGGGCCATGCCGAACCGATAGCTGCCAATAAAAACAGGATAGCCGCAGCAAACAATGCTTTTCTGCGACCGAATGTCTGACTTACCCAGCCAGCCATTGCTGCACCGAAGATACATCCTATCAGTGCGCTGCTTATTACAAAACCCTCCATCGCATTTGCTTCGTTGAGAGGCAAGCCCATCGGGTCTATAAAAAAATGCCTCAACGACTCCACTGTACCCGATATAACTGCCGTATCGTATCCGAACAGCAGCCCTCCGAGGGTAGCAATGAGCGTGAGTTTTATGGTATATGATTTACTTACTTCGTTATTCATTGGTTCTTTGTTAGTTAACAAGTTGACAAGATACGAGATACAAGTCTCTTTTGTTTACTTGTATCTCGTTTACTTGTATCTGTATTTTAAATATACATGTTTACAATAGCTTCATAAAGTTCCTGCTTACCGCTTATTTGTTTCGGTTCGCCAACTTTGTGTGCAATTGTGCGTAAGTCTTCAAGAGTCAGTTTACCATCTTCGAATGCTTTACCATCTCCATTGTCGAAAGAAGCATAACGAGTCTGACGAAGTTTCTTATAGTCAGATTTTTCAAGTATATCAGCAGCGATCAAGAGGCCACGTGCAAATACATCCATACCCGAAATGTGAGCGATGAACAAATCGTCTCTGTCTGTTGAATTACGACGGATCTTAGCATCGAAGTTTACACCGCCATTACCAAGACCTCCTGCCGGAAGCAATACCAACCAAGCCTGAGCCAGATCGTACAGGTCGATAGGGAACTGGTCTGTATCCCATCCATTCTGATAGTCGCCACGATTGGCATCGATACTACCCAGAAGCCCAGCATCAACAGCAGCCTGCAATTCGTGTTCGAATGTATGGCCTGCCAGTGTAGCATGGTTAACCTCGATATTTACTTTGAAATCTTTATCCAAACCATAGTTGCGAAGGAATCCGATAACAGTTTCAGTATCATAATCGTACTGATGTTTAGTAGGTTCCATCGGCTTAGGCTCAATCAGGAATGTACCTGTAAAGCCTTGTTTGCGAGCATAGTCACGAGACATTGACAGGAAGCGTGCAAGGTGATCTTTTTCACGTTTCATATCTGTATTCAACAAGCTCATATAACCTTCGCGACCGCCCCAGAATACATAGTTGGAGCCACCCAAAGCGATAGTAGCGTCGATTGCGTTCTTTACCTGAGTAGCTGCGCATGCAACAACATCAAAGTCAGGGTTTGTAGAAGCACCATTCATATAACGCTCGTGGCTGAATACATTAGCTGTACCCCACAGGAGCTTAATACCTGATGCTGCTTGCTTTTCTTTCGCAAAATCGACGATGGTTTGCAGATTCTTTTCATACTCAGTCCATGAATTGCCTGCATCTACCAGGTCTACATCGTGGAAGCAATAGTATGGTATTCCCATCTTAGTCATGAACTCGAAAGCTGCATCCATTTTATATTTGGCATTGCTGATAGCATCATTACCTATATTCCAAGGATGGTGGATAGTTGCTCCGCCGAACGGATCGCCGCCGTTAGCACACAATGTATGCCAGTAAGCCATAGCAAAACGCATCCAGTCTTTCATGCTTTTACCCATTACCACTTTGTTTTCATCGTAGAAACGATAAGCTAACGGGTTTTTGCTTTCTTTTCCTTCAAATTTGATTTTTCCGATTCCCGGAAAAAATTCTTTTGTACCTTTTAAAATTTCCATAATTAAATTTGTTATTTAAAATGATTAGTTAGTTTATAATAATTTACTTTTTCGCTTCTACCAGGAATGTATTGATCGACTTCATTTTCAAATCCACGGTCATCATCTGGTCATTCACCTTAATCTTTAAAATCTGATTTGCAGCGCCCTCATTCGCAGCTATCACTACCACCGAATTGTCTGGATTGAGGAATGCAAGCATGTTATCATAACTACCTTCGGTAGAAAGTCGCTTTGCCCCTGGTTTTACAAAATGGCTGAACTGTTTCATCAGATAGTATTCAGGGTTATATTTGTAAGTCTTATTCTCTTGATCTACTGATATCAATGAATTTTGCGGCCATTGCCAACGATTGTTCGCAGGGTCTTTATCCAATGAAATATTCCAGTACATATAAGCAGATATACCATTATTGAAGTAATGCTTCATCAGGTTCCAGATATAGAAACATTGATCCCATGAATTCTTTCCGTCACCACACTCGCTTTCGGTCTGCATCAGCTTCATATCGGGATATGTTTCGTGTATCTTGGCAATGGATTCTTTTCCGGCCCACTGGAAGCCGATTTGGGAAATATATTCTCCGCTTTTATTCTGCATGATGGTATCGACCAGTAAAGCATTTCCTCTTTCCATAGTGCCAAACATTACATCTACTCCCATTTCTTTCATCTGTGGCCCCAGATAATCGCCTATAAATGTGCTAAGCCCTGCGGCTGTCCACGTGCATGACGGAAATATCTGGCATGAATTAAATTCATTCTGAGGGGCGATCATTCCGATGCTTATACCTTCATTCTTATAAGCCTCTATAAATTTCCTGAAATATAGGGCATAAGCCTTGAAGTATTCAGGTTCCTGAATAAACATATTCGTTCCTTCCAGATCCTGAGTAGGGCTTCCTTTCAGGTCGTTCACTTTCGGATTTGGCTTACATGCATAATGCTTATTATACTTCATCCACGAAGGCGGACACCAGGGTGAGGCCCATATTTTCACATCGGGGTTTATTTTTTGAGCAGCTTTTATGAAAGGTATCAGTGTTTCCTTGTCGTTGTCGATAGAAAAGTTTTTCATTTCAAAATCCTTATCCGTTTCATTGTACGAATACCAGTCCCGGGAGAAGTCATTCGCACCAATAGGCATACGGTTCAGGGTGAAATTCATCCCGTCTTCGCTGAACAGGTCTTTTATAACCGCGTCACGGTCTGCATCGTTCAATGCTGACAGAGTAGTCCATCCCAGTTCATTGAAACACCCGCCAAAACCATCTACGGTTTGCAGAGGTTTATCCGTCAATATTGTTACATCAACTTCAGCAGTTGCCTCTGCCATGGCTATCGAAGGGTTTTCTACAAAACAGGAATCGGGTGTTGTACTTACCCATTTTACCTGAGGGGATTCAGAGCACGAACAAACTAAACTGACAAGTCCAATTATACACAATACTTTTTTCATAATTTTCGTTTCTAATTGGTTAACTGAATAATATTATTTGGTTACTAGATTCTTCCATCGTTCATAGGCTTCTCTGTATTGTGCTTTGTTTGCCGTATCCGGTTTCACAACCGATAGTTTCTCAAGCGAAGCGAAAGCTTCTTTATTCGATGCATACAGACCGATACCGATGCCCGCGCCTTTTGCGGCTCCGGCAGCACCATCTGTATTATATAATTCTATTGTAGCACCGCTTACGCTGGCCAGTGTTTGAGCAAAAACCGGACTAAGGAACATATTGGCATATCCGGCTTTAATAGTGTGGATATTCATTCCCATTTCGCGCATTATCTCCATTCCGTATTCGTATGAGAATACGATACCCTCCTGAGCTGCTCGGAGTACATCCTTTTTGTCATGTATATTGAAATTGATACCGTGGATGGAACAGTTCACATCTTGATTTTCAAGAACACGCTCGGCTCCGTTACCAAACGGAATTATACTTAATCCTTTTGCTCCTATTGGCGATTGAGCAGCCAGATCGTTCATATCTGCATACGAAAGTCCGTCCAATGCCAGATTGCGTTTGAGCCACGAATTGAGGATACCTGTTCCATTGATGCACAACAAAACACCAAGACGGGTCAGGTCGGTAGTATAATTCACATGTGCAAATGTATTTACACGAGACAGTTTATCGTAATTGAGCTGATCCAATACACCATATACAACTCCCGAGGTACCAGCCGTAGATGCAATTTCTCCCGGTTCGAATACGTTCAGAGACAGGGCATTGTTAGGTTGGTCGCCTGCGCGGTAAGACACAGGAGTACCTTCCTTCAGTCCCAGTTCCTTTGCTGCCTCAGCCGACACATTGCCTTGTACGCCGAATATCGGTTTTATCTCAGGGAAAAAGCTTTTTGGTATTCCATAATAGTTGAGTACATCTTCCGACAATGCATTTGTCTTGAAATCCCAGAAAATACCTTCCGACATACCCTCGATAGTTACCACAATATCTCCTGTAAGTTTCATGCCGATATAGTCGCCGGGCAGCATCAGTTTATCTATTTTCTCAAATACTTGTGGTTCGTTTTCTTTTACCCATGCCAGTTTAGATGCTGTGAAGTTACCCGGGGAATTGAGCAGATGAGAAAGACATTTTTCTTCACCAATCGCTTTAAAAGCCTTTTCACCATATGGCACGGCACGGCTATCGCACCAGATAATGGAAGGGCGCAGCACATTCTTATCCTTATCTACCAATACCAATCCATGCATCTGCCAGGTAATACCTATAGCCTGAATATCTTCACCTTTGGCTCCTGCTTTTTGCATTACCGATTGATGAGCCAGTTTGAGGCTTTTCCACCAGTCGGCAGGGTCTTGTTCCGCCCAGCCTGATTTTACGGCTGTGATTTTCATTTCTTCTTTCGGGAAGAAGTCTGAAGCAACAATCTTGCCTGTATCGGCTTTCACCAAACAGGCTTTTACAGACGAACTGCCTATGTCGTAACCTAATAAATACATGCTTTTCTATTATAAGTTATAAATTATGAATTAATGAATCACTCCTTGTTAACTGCTAACTGTTGACTGTTAACTGTCATATACTAGTTTTCCTTTTATTATATTCTTTCTTGTCGAACTTATAGAAGCGGGCAGCACGATGTGAAACATCTTTCTGTCTCTCCTCCAATGCCACAACATAAGGCATCGCGGCTACTTTTTTGTGAAAGTTGCGTATATCGATCGCTTTATTGTAGATAGCCTCATACAGTTTATGTAACTGGCTTATTGTAAATTTCTGAGGAAGTAATTCGAAAACAATTGCGGGATCAAATTCTATCCATTGGCGTATCTCGGTGAGGGATTCCTTTACAATCTGATTGTGGTCGAACGGCATTTGTGGCAGTTTGTTGATAGGGCACCACTCTGTCAGCTTATACTTCGATATATTGTTGAGTTTCCTATCCACCTTGCAAAGGGAGAGATAAGCAACGGTTATCAGCCTGTTTATATTGGGCTGATAGGCTACATCCAGCCATTTTACATCGTCCGGATTCTTTGTACGATCGGGTGAGGCGAAACAGCGGAACTGTTTTAATGACATGCGTTTGATCCCGGTCAATTCGAAGAGAACCCTGTGAGCGGCATCGTCTACATCTTCTTCATTATATATAAGGCTTCCGGGTAATTTCAGATCCTTCACTCCTTTTTTATCAGCACCGCGCTGAACAAGGAGAATATTTAGCTGATCGTCTTCAAAGCCAAAGACAACACAGTCTACTGATACATATGTATGGATAAAATTTGCTTTCATGGTATCTTAATCATAGAATGTGATACACGAAAGTACGAATAATATTTTCATTTCAAAGTATTTTAAAATAAAATATTATTGTAAATAATTGTAATACTGGTATTTAAATATCGTATTCCATACAATAAGAATGTCAGTCATATTGTATTAAATACATTAAGTATTCTTTTACACAAAAGGGGTTACAAGTAACAATGCTATTTGTAGATATATGTTAAAAAAAACAATAAGGTAAGTGTATTTTTTATTTAAATATTCATCGTGTAGATGTCCTTTGCACATTCATATCCCTGCTCATATAAAGAAGTCAGTTTATCCACATCTTTTTCGATACGGTCTACCAATATGGGTTCTTTCGGACGGATGACGAATATTCGCCCCTCTTCTTCCAGTTTATCAACCAATTCGAGCTGGGCATTATATAAGCTGTTCCGGTTACTTAATGCTTCACGCATAGCCGGATATTTCCGATATATGAAAGATGGTACTTTTATATCCTTACCTTCCTTGCGATAGCCTTTGTTTCGGGTAAGTACCACTACGTTTTTGCTGTATCCCTGTTCCATTGCCCGGACAACCGGTACGGAATCGCAGATACCGCCATCGAGCATCGGGATATCGTCTACATAGGTGATAGGGCATAATATAGGCAGGCTGCTCGAGGCCTTAACAATGTCTATAACACGTTCCTTATTGCTTTTTTCTTCGTAATATTCCGCTTTTCCCGTGAGGCAGTTGGATGTCACCATTTCGAAACGGGCAGGAGAAGCGAAATAGGTTTCATAATCGTAGGGAATAATATTATCGGGGAACTCATGGAATAATAAGTCAAAATCCATGATATTGCGCTTCTTGATATAATGCTTGAATCCTATATATTTATATTTGGCCAGCAAGTCGATATTGCTGTATTTGGCACGCCCCCGCTGTTTTGACATGTAAGACAGTCCGTTGCATGCACCCGCAGATACCCCGATCGCATATGGGAACGTAATATCATTATCCATAAAATAGTCGAGCACACCACAAGTAAAAACCCCGCGCATACCACCGCCTTCCAGTACTAGTCCTATATTCGTTGTGTCAGTCATCAGTTATAACATTGATATAATCTCTAAAATTACATATTTTTTCGGACAACAGAAAGGGAAAAGCCCTGCCCCCGTCATTCATCCGGAGAGCAGAGCTTCTATATATAAAGAAAGAGTGTATATTTTTTATTTCTGGGACATAAGATAGGTGCTGTCGTTGTTTATATGTATCTGCTTCGTTGCAAGAAGCTCGCCTTCAGTATCGTATATATGAACCAGCTGTTCCGAACGGCAAGACCAGGTATTCAATTTATCGTTCCACTCTGTATAGATGAGATTTATAATCTTTCCGTCTCCATTACATTCATAGTCATATTTCTGGCTACCTATCCATCCGGCATTTCTATCCCATTTATAGAGAGTCTTTTTCTGAAGAAGTCCGTCCGGATTATAATGATATATAGCCTTGTCTATTGGGCAACCCAATTCTGTATCGTACGAGATAAGCTCTTTTATTACTCCTGTAGCAGAGGTTTCTTCGTTGCTGTAAACTTTTGTTTTAGGTTCGCCTGCATAGAGGCTTGTTACTGACAAAAAAGCTGTAAGGACTGAGGTTAAAATAATTGCTTTCATGATTGTATTTTTTATAGTTATTGTTATTTATTTCTTTTCGATTTCTAATCGTTTTCTATTAATATGACGCAATCGATATAATAAAAGTTACAGATTATTTCAAAAAAATAATTCATTTAACAATATTTAAATATCTGATAATCAATTGTAATTTATTATGCACAGTAGAATATTCTAAATAGTACTATGTTATGCATATTATCGGGGCAAAAAATATATAATGAATAGAGAATCACCGGAAAAATCAAAAACCTTTGGTAGCATGTTACCATAACTACCAAAGGTTGTGACTTCTCTTTATTATCATTTTATGGCAACTAATTCGCCTGCGGAGTTATAGGTATGAATGAATTCTTTGACATTAGCTGACCAATTCTTTGATTTTTTGTTCCAGTCGGCACGTACTATTTTTGCCACCAGCCCATTATCATTGTATTCATAAGTATATTGCTGGACATTTATCCATCCGGAATCACTATCCCACCTGTAAATTGTCTTGTTGAATAGCTTATCTGATTTATCGTAACTGCAAACTTCCTTCTTAACAGCTTGCAGGCCGCTGTTATCAAAATAAGTATATTCTTTCAATGTACCCCATTCGGTAGGCTCTACATTTGTAAATATTTTAGGTTCCGGTTCGCCTGCATATAGATTTGTTACAGAGAACAACACAGCTAATATAATGTATAAGAATATTGTTTTCATGATCACACTCTTTTTGGTTTAAAATTTCCTTTTACTGAATTCTATAGAAGCGCTTTCTATTATATATGACGCATATAAAAATAAAACGTTACATGTTTTCGGAAAAAATAAGGAAATCTTTTAAAAGAGGGAACTCAATCCGCATCGCTTAATGTCTGATTGAGTACTTCATGAAAATAAATAAAACAAAAGCCTTTGAAATTCTACTATCAGAATCTCAAAGGCCTGAATAAATTATATAATTGCTTAATATGCGCGTGCAAATACCACCCGCTGAGCCGATGGCTTACCTGTCACCATACACTTGCCAGGAGTCTTATCCCCTTCGAGTGGAATACAGCGGATTGTCGCCTTTGTTTCAGCTTTTACCTTTTCTTCTGTTTCGGCTGTTCCATCCCAATGAGCAAGAATAAAGACGCCTTCTTCTATCTTTTCTTTGAATTCATCGTAAGAATCGACAGTGATTGTCTGTGCAGCCCTAAGGTCAAAGGCCTTCTTGTAAATATTCGCCTGAATTTCGTCCAGCAAATTTTTAATGTATATATCAAGGCCGTCGCACGATACAGTCTCCTTTGTCAATGTATCACGGCGGGCAACTTCTACGGTATTGTTTTCCATATCGCGCGCACCCATTGCCAGGCGTACAGGCACACCCTTCAGTTCATACTCCGAAAATTTCCACCCCGGTTTCTTATTATCGGCATTGTCATATTTAACACTGATACCTAATGCTTTCAGCGATTTTACAAGACCATCCACTTTTTCATTGATAAGAGCTAATTGCTCATCTCCTTTATAGATAGGAACAATTACAACCTGAAACGGAGCCAGCTTTGGAGGTAGTACCAGACCGTTATCATCCGAATGTGCCATTATCAGTGCACCTATCAGACGGGTAGAAACTCCCCACGAAGTCGCCCATACATGTTCCATTTTGCCTTCTTTATCCGCAAACCTCACATCGAAAGCTTTGGCGAAATTCTGGCCTAAGAAGTGTGATGTACCCGATTGCAAGGCTTTACCATCCTGCATCATAGCTTCGATAGTATATGTGTCGATAGCTCCCGCAAAGCGTTCGGACGCAGATTTTACCCCTTTAATAACAGGCATAGCCATGTATTCTTCGGCAAATTGTGCATACACATTCAGCATCTGTATAGTTTCCGCTTCAGCTTCTTCTCTGGTTGCATGAGCGGTATGCCCTTCCTGCCAAAGAAACTCAGCTGTACGGAGAAACAGACGCGTGCGCATCTCCCAACGGACAACATTTGCCCACTGATTTACCAGAATAGGCAAATCACGATAAGACTGTATCCAGTTGCGGTAAGTATTCCATATAATAGTTTCGGATGTAGGGCGTACAATCAGTTCCTCTTCCAGTTTTGCTTCAGGGTCTACTATTACACCCTTCCCGTCCGGATCGTTCTTCAGACGGTAATGAGTCACTACAGCACACTCTTTCGCAAAACCTTCCACGTGGTCGGCCTCTTTACTAAGAAATGATTTGGGAATAAAAAGCGGGAAATAAGCATTCACATGCCCTGTTTCTTTAAACATATCGTCAAGCTGACGCTGCATTTTTTCCCAAATAGCGTAACCGTATGGTTTTATTACCATGCATCCGCGCACTGCGGAATTCTCCGCCAAATCTGCTTTCATTACCAAATCGAGGTACCACTGACTGTAATCCTTACTTCTTGGTGTCAGTTCTTTTAGTTCTTTTGCCATATTTTATTGAATTTCTCAAAATCGCTACAAAGTTAACAAAAGGCATTAATTAAACTATATGCAGTAAACAGATTTATCAAACTAATAGGTGAACTCATAAGGCTTATATGAGTAATAAGTTATCATTATTCTTGTAGAGTTTAGAGAATTTGAAAACTTTATCTATATGTATAAGCTTTTAGCCTTTAGCTGATAGCTTGTAGCTCTTTGAAAAAATGAATCAGCAGATTTGTAAATTAGCAGATTAGCAAATGAATGAAATAGTGTAACCTTTGTTACCTTTTATTTTTAACCACAGAGTAAACGGAGTAGCACGGAGTTTTTAGAAGAAAAAGTGACAATAAAAATTGTGTAAAAAGTCGTCAGGTTTGTCAGGTTTTGTAGATAAGCTATCGGCTAACAGCTATCAGCTAATAGCTAAAAATGCGTTACCTTTGTTACTTTTTAACAAGTAGTAAGTTTTAAGTTGAAAGTTGTATGAGATACGCGTAGACAAGACACGAGATACAAGTTGTTAACTGATGACTGTTCGCTGTAAAGCCACTTATGCGATAGCCAAAGCTAACGGCTAATAGCTATCAGCTAAAAGCTGAAATATCTGTTACCTTTGTTACCTTTTTTTACGTTAGCTTATTTACAGTCTCTAATTGAACGATTTTTCACCCCTGATTATGGGATATATTGCAGATATTTGAACTTGAATTAAAACATCATTTTATTTACACGAATGAAAACCATGAAATCTAAATTTTTAATTTGTCTTTTTATCTCAGTTCTGTTTATACCCTCTTATGCTCAGGAGTACAGATCAGGAGCTGTGGAAAAAGACTATGTAGCTTATCTGTTCGCTTACTTTACAGGAAATAGGGTGGAAGAAGAGGCGATCCATTTTGCCATAAGCGCGGATGGATATAATTATAAATCGTTGAATGGCAATAAGCCGGTAATTGATTCCAAACTAATCAGTTCGACAGGAGGTGTCCGCGATCCGCATATATTAAGATGTGAGGACGGAAAAACCTTTTATATGGTGGTGACGGATATGACATCGTCGAAAGGCTGGGATTCGAACCGGGCTATGATCCTTTTGAAGTCCACAGATTTGGTAAACTGGTCGTCGGGCATCGTAAATATTCAAAATAAATATACAGGGCAGGAAGACCTGAAACGGGTATGGGCTCCACAAACCATTTATGACCCCGAAGCAAAGAAATACATGGTTTACTGGTCGATGAAGCATGGCGACGGCCAGGATATTATATATTATGCTTATGCAAATGCTGATTTTACCGATTTTGAAGGAGAGCCGAAACAGTTGTTTTTCCCGGAGAATGAAAAATCGTGTATAGACGGGGATATTATCCTGAAAGATGGAACTTTCTATATGTTTTACAAAACTGAAGGACACGGCAATGGTATAAAACTGGCTACGACCAACTCGCTGACTTCCGGTAAATGGACGGAGCATGAAGGTTATAAGCAACAGACTACCGATGCAGTAGAAGGCTCAAGTGTATTCAGGCTGATAAATACAGATACTTATATATTGATGTATGACGTATATATGAAAGGTAAATATCAGTTCTGTGAAAGTACTGATCTGGAAAATTTCAGTATTATAGACCATGAGATATCGATGGATTTCCATCCCCGCCATGGTTCGGTTATTCCTGTGACACGTCAGGAACTAAAGGCATTGACTGCTAAATGGGGCATGCCGGAAGGTTTTCCCTCGATAGGAAATAATCCGGTGCTTACGGGCTACTATGCCGACCCTGATATTATATATTCCAATAAAACAAAGAAATACTATATCTATCCTACCAGCGACGGGTTCGATGGTTGGGGCGGTTACTACTTCAAGACATTCTCTTCCGACAACCTGAAAGATTGGAAAGATGAAGGTGTAATGCTCGACCTGAAAAAAGATGTTTCGTGGGCCAACAGGAATGCGTGGGCTCCGTGTATTGAAGAGAAGAAGGTAGATGGTAAATATAAATATTACTATTATTTCACTGCCGCGCAGAAGATCGGGGTGGCTGTCGCCGAAGATCCGGCAGGTCCGTTCGTGGACTCGGGTAAAGCATTGATCGATTTCAGGCCGGAAGGGGTGAAAGGCGGGCAGGAGATAGACCCTGATGTGTTTACAGATCCGAAGACGGGCAAAAGTTATCTCTATTGGGGTAATGGATATATGGCTGTGGCTGAACTGAATAAAGATATGGTGTCGATAAAGAAAGAAACTGTTCAGGTACGCACTCCTGATAAGACATTCCGTGAGGCTATCTCGGTCTTTTATAGAAAGGGAACGTATTACTTCCTTTGGTCGGAAGACGATACCCGGAGCGAAAATTACCGGGTAAGGTATGGTACTTCCACATCACCTACGGGAGTCATTACTATCCCCGAAAATAATCTGATCCTGGCAAAAGATGCAGCTAAAGGCATTTATGGAACGGGTCATAATTCGGTACTGCAAATACCGGGAAAGGATGAGTGGTATATCGTATATCATCGTTTCAACCGTCCTAACGGGATAAAGATGGGCGATGCGGCAGGCTTTCACAGGGAGGTATGTATCGATAAAATGGAGTTTAATACGGACGGCAGTATCAAAGCGGTAGTCCCGACGTTATAAAATTTCAAGATTCTCGAAATCAATGGATGTAAATCTTGAAACATGAAATCATATACTATAGGTTTTTCTGGTTTTTAGGCTTTTAAGGTAAAGGCCGGATAGCATGATTGGGTTACGTGTTATTCCGGCCTTTTGGTTTATTAGCCTGCATTTCGTTGAAAATCGCTAGGTGTTAGATTGAATTCCAGCTTGAAGCACGATGTAAAATACTTCGGGTCTGAGAAGCCTACCGAATAGGCGACCTCCGATATGGATATGGACTTGTCTTTCAACATCTGGCAGGCATGTTTCAACCTGATATTGCGGATAAATTCGATAGGCGCAAGCCCTGTCATGGTCTTTATCTTACGGTACAGGGAAGACTTGGACATATTCAGATGCTCGGCAAATGTATTGACATCGAACTCTGGTTCGGACAGATGCTCCTCTATTATCTTTATCGCATTATTGAGGAACTGTTCATCTATAGATGGGTATTCGAGCGTAGAGATGTTTATTTCCACATCCGTCTTGAATTCTTTTTGCTTGTCCTTCTTGTTTGCAAGGAAATTGTTGATACGGGCTTCCAATACTTTAAGTTCAAAAGGTTTAGATATATATCCGTCAGCTCCGGCATTGTAGCATTCTATGCGGTCGTCTGCACTGTTTTTTGCAGTTAGTAATATTACAGGAATATGGCTGGTTTCGATATCTTTCTTCAATCTGCGGCAAAGTTCCAGCCCGTCCATACGGGGCATCATAACATCGCTGATTACGATGTCTATATCGTTGTCTTTTACACGGTCCAATGCTTCCACTCCATTAGAGGCTGTGAGTACATGGTAATGTTTCGACAGTATATTGCCGATAAGGGTAAGTAACTCTTCGTTGTCCTCTACCAGTAATACGGCCGTGCGTTCTTTGACATCCTGATTGTTTGCATTTATATCTTCACCGGAAGGTTCATCTAATGACATCAGGTCTATATTCTTTTCGTATACAATGACTTGATCCGATTTGCCCATTTCCGAATCGTTATAGCTTTCTTTGTCTATTGGGATATCTATTGTAAATGTAGTGCCCGCATCCACTTCACTTTCCACACTAATGGTTCCGTGATGGAGGTCTACAAGGTCTTTGGTAAGAGATAGCCCTATGCCGTTTGTGTCACTGGCTTCAGTCATCCTGTTGGTATAGAAGCGTGTGAAGATAT
Organism: Dysgonomonas sp. GY75; assembly: GCF_015234155.1. Taxonomy (NCBI): domain Bacteria; kingdom Pseudomonadati; phylum Bacteroidota; class Bacteroidia; order Bacteroidales; family Dysgonomonadaceae; genus Dysgonomonas; species Dysgonomonas sp. GY75. Next base: position 782,967 of record NZ_JADCLQ010000036.1, on the reverse strand, counting down.
CGGCCTGGTCTTCTTTGGCTATTCCTACTCCGGTATCACTTATCCTGATTTGCAGGTGCGGATGGTTGTTTCTCTGGTATTTGTTCAGGCTTATCTCCACCTTTCCATTCCGGGGTGTGTATTTATATGCATTGGATAACATATTGAATACTACTTTATCTATTTTATCAGCATCGAAGTATCCCTGTATATGGCTTGGCTGGGAGTTGAAAGAAAACTCGATGTCTTTTTTCTTCATCAATGGCAGGAAATTGGTATAGCATATATCCTGTATAAATGTAACAACCTCTCCCTGTGATATTTTGAGTTTCATATTTCCGCTTTCTACTTTCCTGAAGTCTAACACTTGCTGTAAAAGCCGTCTCAGGCGGTTGACGCTAGATCGCATGGTGTCGAACTGGGTAATCTTGCTTTTATATGTGATTTCTGCATCATCGATCAGACAGGATATAATGGTCAATGGCGTGAGAAAATCATGTGATATATTGGTAAAGTAACGCAGTTTGGTTTGTGTGAGCTCTTCCGACTTGTCTTTTTCTATCTGCGCTATTTTCAGTTCGTTGCGAAGTTTTATCCTGTTCTTTATGATTCTGTATGTCCAGTAGATCGCGGCGAGTAATAATACAATATAGATGGCATATGCCCACCATGTTTCATAGAATGCGGGGCGTTTATATATTATAAGCCTGGTGATCTCGCTGCTCCAGAGCCTGTTTTCATCTGTAGCTTTGATGTAGAATGTATGCGAACCTTTACTGAGCTGGTTATATATTGCAAACTGGCGGTCATTCTCCGTATATACCCAGTCGTCGTCTACTCCTTCCATCTTATAGGCATACTGGATCTTGGAAGGGAATGTATAATCGAGGGACGAAAAATCAATCTCGATATTCTTATCGTCAGGCTCGAAAGTCAGGGACTGCGAAGTTATATCGAATCGCTGATTTTTATTTCCCTGAAAAACGGATGAATTGTTGATCTTTATATCAGTAATGAAAGTCCGTGTTTGTTTTGCCTGTTCGGATAAAGTTTCGGATGGGCTAAATACCGAAATCCCCTTATTTCCTCCAAAGTATATTTTACCGTCTTTATTCTTGAAATAAGAATTGATGAGGAATGAGTTGACTATAACTCCATCGGTACCCGAATAATTTTTCGAGGCTCCGTTTTCAGGATTGTACTCCGTAATACGTTTATTTGTAGATACCCATACATGGCCGAAGTTGTCGGTGACGATATTAAGTATAGCTTCGCCGGTCATCTTCAGCGATTGGGATACGTCTTTGAACTGCTGGCTGATGAGATCATAGGCTATGATGCTGCCCTCTTTAGTTCCCAGCCATACTTTGCCGTTTATATCGGCGCAGATGGATTCTATGTTATTGCTCGGCAGATTGTTTCCTTCTTTATTGAAATTCTTTATTTGAGATTTTCCAGCCTGGAAGTTGCCTGTCATAAGGATTTGAGATACGCCGGATGTTTTACTGCTGATCCAGATCGTTCCTCTTGTATCTTCCGTTATCCCCGAAATAGTGCCGAGGGAAAAGCTCACCACTTCTATATTATCTTTATTATATGGCTTGATGAGAAGACCTGTAGAGGTTACTATCCAGATATTATTATTCCGGTCTTCAAAAAATATGCGGGGATTACCTGCATCTGAAGCAATGACTGATAAGTCGATACTTCTGGAAACGACAATATTATCTTTGTCCTTCTTCATACAGTAAATCCTTGCTTCGTTTTCAGGTCCTACCCATATTTCTTCCGGAATAGAACGAAACTGGGAGATGCAGCTAACATTACTCAACATCGGGAGATTTTTCAATTGGGGGTAATCCGAATATAAACGGATACTGTTCTTTTCAGGATTGAATATTCCCAAGCCCCATCGGTTCTGATTTACCCAAATGTCTCCCTCCCCATCTCCGCTGATGGCTGTTATATTGGGTGTTATTCCTGTTCGTTCCTTGATTGATGAGATGGAATAGTTTTTAATGACAGGGCGGTCGAAATTGATTGTAAGCACTCCTTCGCTGAACGTTGCTATCCATAAGTTTCCTGTCCGGTCCTTTATTATCTCACTGTATATATTATTAGATTCCTTGAACAGGTAGGATATATCAATGTTTTTTAGTTTGCCCTCCTTATCATATTCGAAAGCATGCAAGCCGGAGATAGACATCACCCAGACGTATCCGTATTTGTCGTCCTGTACAATGCTGAAAAATGTATCTTCTGCCAGTTGTCTTTCCTTGTTGAAAACCTCTTGCCGGATATACATCTCATCTCCTTCTTTCTCAGGATTGAACAGATACAATCCATTACCCCATGTGCAAACCCAATATTGCTTCCTGTTATCCTGATATATTCTGAAAGGATTGTTCCCGCTTCCGATCTGAGGATAATGTTTGAATGTATCATCTTTAGGATTGTATCTGTATATGCCATTCCTCCATAGTGCAACCCACAGAGTGCCGTCGGGGGCTTCGTAGATAGAATTGATATTTGTGGAAGGGAGTTCGTTATTGTATTTCTTCTTCAGTGTCAGATCCGGATTATAGCATAAAACAGTGCTTCGTGTTCCTACCCATATATTACCGTCGGATGCGACCAGAATCGTTTCTATATTTTGATTCAGGATTTCCTTATCCTCCAGAGGTGTGATTATATATGTCTTTTTATCCAGAATATTGATTCCGCTGCGCGTGCCTATCCACAAGCGGTTATTTTTATCTTCGGCCAGGCAGGAAATATCATTGCTCGCGATTAAATCAGGGTTGTTCAGGTTGGAACGGAAGGTCAGTATGCGATATCCATCATATCTGCACAGCCCGTCTAAAGTACCAAACCACATGAAGCCCTCTTTGTCCTGATGTATTCTGCGGACAGAATTTGACGGCAATTGACTTATTAGGGGAATTGGCTTTACGGATATTTGCTTTGCCTCAATGTTCAGAAAAACAAAAACAAATAATAATAAATATAACCGGTGTCGTTTTAAGCAGTAAAACATGTTTAATTTCGGTATTAGGTTTTAGGAAATACAATATTAAAAATAATAATTGTTATTTTTACACCAATAAATAGTTAAAAGTGCTTTTTTAAAGAAAATGGAACTATTTTTACCCTATATGAATGATTTGTATACCCTCGTGCGGTTCTGTTTTCATTATATTTGTAGAATATAAGATGCGCCTCGGCATACTCAAAGTAAACTTTGACTCTACCCCCGGCTTTCTCTATATTTGTGGCATTGCAAGATAATCTCTTATATATAACAATCAAAAGCTAAAACATGAAAAAAACACTCTTTTTACTTTCAGTGTTTCTGTGCTCAGGCCTTTTTGCCCAGAATAACGTCCCTGATTGGGAAAATCCGGAAGTTTTTGCAGTAAATAAGGAAGAAACCCGCGCGACGTCATTGCCTTATCCATCCGATCAATTGGCATTGACTGATGATTACGCGGCTTCACCTTATTATCAGTTACTCGATGGAATGTGGAAATTCCACTGGGTACCTAAGGTAGCGGAAGTTCCGGAAGGATTTTATAAGGAAAACTATGATGCGGGCAAGTGGGTAAACATGCCTGTGCCGGGTAATTGGGAATTCAACGGTTACGGTATTCCGATGTATGTAAACACTGGCTTCGGCTTCAAGAAGAATCCACCGTATATCGATAGGGAAGATTCGCCGACAGGGGCGTACCGTCACGAATTCAATATCCCGGACAATTGGGACGGGCGTAAGGTATTCATTCATTTCGATGGAGGTACGAATTCGATGTATGTATGGGTAAACGGGCAAAAAGTAGGTTATACCGAAAATGCCAAAAGCCCGGCTGAATTCGATATTACAAAATATATACGCAAGGGTAAAAATTTACTGGCTTGTGAAGTGCATAAATTCAGCGATGGTTCATATCTCGAAGATCAGGATATGTGGCGTCTGGGAGGAATAAACAGGAGCGTATATTTATATAGTACGGCGCAGACTCGTATATGGGATTTCTTTGCTCATCCCGATCTGGATAAGAATTACAAGAACGGAGTATTCAGTGTGGATATAAAACTGAAGAATTATACGAATGCAGCGCAGGCCCAAACTGTAGATGTAGCGATAATCGATAATACAGGAAAGAAAGTATTCGGCAAGTCTCAGAAAACATCTATTCCGGCAGAGAGTACCAGTGACCTGTCATTTTCAGGAAATGTATCAAATCCGTTGAAATGGACAGCCGAAACACCGAACCTGTATACTATGCTGATTACATTAAAGGATAGTAAAGGTAATGTGGTGGAAGCGACTTCGCACAAAATAGGGTTCCGTAAGATTGAAATAAAAGACGGACAACTGTTTGTCAATGGTAAAAAAGTATTCTTTAAAGGAGTGAACCTGCATGAGTTCAATACAAATACGGGACAGGTAGTTACCCGCAAAGAAATGATGCGTAACCTGCAACTGATGAAAGAACTGAATATAAATGCTGTGCGTACGTCCCATTATCCGCAACAACCGCTTTGGTACAAGCTTTGTGACGAGTACGGCATTTATCTGGTAGACGAAGCAAACCTTGAATCACATGGCCTGGGTTATGGCCCGGATAATGTATCGAACTTCCCCGAATGGCATGCCACACATATGGATCGTATCATCCGTGCAGTGGAACGTGACAAGAATCATGCTTCGGTTATTTTCTGGTCGCTGGGTAATGAGGCCAGCAACGGCAAAGCGTTCTTCGATATGTACGATTGGGCAAAAGCCCGGGATAACAGCCGTCCGGTACAATATGAGCAAGCATATCAGAAAGACCGCAACACCGATATTATCTGTCACATGTATCCTTCATGGGAAAATATGAAACGTGATGCAGCCAAAGATTTGGGACGTCCTTATATCATGTGCGAGTATGCGCATGCAATGGGTAATAGTATGGGTAATTTCCAGGAATACTGGGATTTGATGCGCTCGAGCAAAAATATGCAGGGCGGCTTTATCTGGGAATGGTACAATCACGGATACCCGGCTAAGGACGAACAGGATCGTTTCTACTGGGCATACGGTGGCGACCTGAAAGGATATAATAAGATGAATGACGGGAACTTTGTTGCCGACGGTCTTATCAGCCCTGACCAGAACTATATTCCACACACCCACATTGTGAAGAAAGTATATCAGAATATCTTATTCGAGGCTAAAGATCTGAATAATGGTATAATCACTGTAATCAATGACTTCAAGTTTACCGACCTTACCAATAAGAATTATACTTATAAATGGGTATTGCTGAAAAACGGAGAAAATGCAGGTGAAGGTACATTCGATATTACTGTACCTGCCGACTTGCGGAAAGATATCAAACTGAACATCCCTGCGATAACAGCAGAAGCCGGAACTGAATATTATCTTCAATTATTTGCATACAGCAAGGAAGATACACCTTTTATCAAGGCCGGATTTGAAGTAGCTAAAGGTGAATTTGCTTTTGTTTCCAATAATTATTTTGAACAATCGTCTGACGCATCGGGTTCTTTGACTATAGATAAAAAAGACGACAAGATCATCGTAACATCGGGAACTCTGGCTTATGAATTCTCATCGAAGGATGGCCGCAGCTTGCTTTCTATGACTAATGACGGAAAGAAAGTATTCAACGAACTTCCTCGTTTGAACTTCTGGCGTGCTCCTACGGATAACGACTTCGGAGAATGGGTTCAGTATAACCTGCGTTTGTGGGATGCTGCCGGACATAATATTATATATACATTCAAAGGCTCGCAAGAGGCTAACGGGGGTATTACGGTTAATTATGAGGCTAAGCTGAAAGGAATTGAAGCGAAAGTCGATTTGGCCTATACTGTGAACAAAGATGGAAGCCTCACCACTGTGGCTAATTACAAAGCCTTGGCAGATGATCTTCCTGAGATGGTACGTTTCGGTATGATTATGACTCTACCTAAGCAAGTGGATGACTTTACATGGTATGGACGTGGGCCGTGGGAAAATTATATAGATCGTAACCATGATACATTTATGGGCATCTGGAATGGTAAAGTTGAAGAACAGGCTTTTGCTTATTACCGTCCGCAAGAGACAGGAAATAAGACTGATGTTCGTTGGCTGACATTGAAGAATAAAGACGGTAACGGGATTAAAGTTACGGGAATACAACCTTTATCGGTAAGTGCGACCAACAATAAGCCGGAAGACCTCGACCCGGGCATGACGAAGAAACAACAGCATGCTTCCGATATTCTGCCGCGTAACGAGACTGTATTGTGTGTTGACCTATTTCAGCGTGGAGTAGCCGGATTGAATTCATGGGGCGCAAGTCCGCTGTCGCCATACAGGTTCTTTGGAAAAGAATACACATATGGCTACACGATCAGTGTTATAAAATAAACAGATTAGAATAATAAATTACAGACCTTGCCCGAAATTCTTTTCAGGCAAGGTTTTTTTATCGGTGAATTTTAATTCTGAATCAAATCTCCCCCCTTTTTGACCTAATTGAATCCTGTTAGTTAGAATATTCTTAGGCACTTTTGTACTAATGAAACGTGTGAAAAATCTAAGTATATAATTACACCATGAAAAGAAAATTATACCTCTTGTTACCATTCTTCTTTATATATGCATCATGTATTGGGAATGCCAATAAAATAAATGAGAGTACCTCGGACAATACAATGACTGAAACGGAAGTTGTGGAATTAATAAAGAAAGTGAACAATCATTGGCAGTCTGCTCATCCCGGGCATGAGAATTCCTTTTGGCACAGGGCTGCATACCATACAGGAAATATGGCTGCCTATGAAACCACGGGTATAGAAGAATATAAAGCATATTCGAAAGCGTGGTCGGAGAAAAATGAATGGAAGGGTGCTAAATCCGATGATAAACAGGAATGGAAATACTCTTATGGAGAAACGGACGAGTATGTGCTGTTCGGAGACTTTCAGACTTGTTTTCAGGTGTACATAGACTTATATAATCTCGATGAAGAGAAAGACGAAACGAAAATAGCCCGTGCAAAAGAAGTGATGAAATACCAGATGTCTACCCCTAATGTGGATTATTGGTGGTGGGCCGACGGATTATATATGGTAATGCCTGTGATGACACGGCTATATAAGATTACGGGAGATAAGCAATATCTGGATAAGTTATATGAATATTTCGCCTATGCCCGCGACTTAATGTATGATAAAGAAAGCAGTCTGTTTTACCGCGATGCCAAATATATCTATCCGAAGCATAAGACAAACAAGGGTTTGAAAGACTTTTGGGCCAGAGGTAACGGATGGGTTTTTGCCGCTATCCCAAGAGTGCTGGCAGACTTACCACAAGATAATCCACACCGGGCCGAATATATACAGATCTATCAGGATATGGCAAAGGCTATAGCTGCCTGTCAACAGGAAGAAGGTTTCTGGAGCCGTAGCATGCTCGATCTGGAACAGGCGCCTGGATATGAAACCAGTGGAACGGCATTTTTTGCCTATGGTTTTCTATGGGGAGTGAATAATAACATATTAGATAAGGATGCTTATAAACCGGCAATTGATAAGAGTTGGAAATATCTGACAGAAACAGCTTTGCAGCCTGACGGCTCGATAGGATATGTGCAACCGATAGGCGAAAGAGCCGACCAGCATAAAAATGTAGGACCTGATACAACAGCCGATTTCGGAGTGGGTGCATTTCTTCTGGCAGCTGCAGAAATGGTCAAATACTTAAAATAAATTTTATACTTATGAAAAAAATATATATACTACTGACACTTACAGTCCTTCTTTCTTTACCATCATATGCAAATATGGATCAGAAAGAAGAGATACCAAACGACCGTGCTTACTGGACTGATCTGCTTTACAAAATAGCCTCGCCTGTCCTTAGTAATATGAGCAAGGGTGAGTTGTCCAGGAATATGGAACTGGAATTAAGCCCTACATGGGACGGACGTGACAAACGTGTTTCATACATGGAATGCTTTGGCCGTCTGATGTCCGGATTAGCGCCATGGCTTAGCTTGCCGGATGATGATACTGTCGAAGGTAAGCAACGGAAACAATTACGCGAATGGGCGCTTAAAAGTTATGCGCAGGCGGTTGATCCGGCCAGCCCGGATTATCTGTTGTGGCGCAACGAGGGGCAGCCATTGGTAGATGCCGCATATATCGCTTCCAGTTTTCTGCGTGCGCCTAAGCAATTATGGGAACCTTTGGATGATTTGACGAAGAAGAGATATATTGAAGAATTTCAGCAATTGCGCCGTATCGATCCTCCTTATACAAACTGGCTTTTGTTTTCGGCAATGGTAGAGTCATTCTTACTCTCTGTAGATGCGCAATGCGATATGTATCGTATCCACAGCGCTATTCGTAAGATTGAGGAATGGTATGTGGGAGATGGCTGGTACTCGGATGGCTCACACTTTGCATTCGACTATTATAACAGTTTTGTTATTCAGCCTATGTATGTGCAGGTATTGGAAGTACTTGTTGACCGTCAGATCAGGTTACGTGACAAGAATCTGGCTGTAGTGCAAAAGAATCTCGACACAGCAAAAAAACGCATGCAACGCTTTGGTATCATACTCGAACGTTTTATTTCACCAGAAGCCACATTCCCTGCATTCGGCCGCTCTATGACTTACCGTATGGGTGCGTTTCAACCACTGGCTTTATTGTCGTGGAAAGAATATTTACCGGAAGAGCTACCTGAGGGACAGGTGCGTAATGCGTTAACATGTGTTATGAAGCGTATGTTCTCTATGGAAGGCAACTTTAATAAGGGAGGTTTCTTGCAATTGGGATTTGCGGGACATCAACCCGATTTGGCTGATTGGTATACAAATAATGGAAGTTTATATCTGACGACAGAAGTATTCCTTCCCCTGGGTTTACCTGCCAGTCATTCTTTCTGGACTTCCCCAGCTCAGGACTGGACTGAAAAGAAAGCATGGAGCGGGCAATCATTCCCTAAAGACCATGCAATAAGGGATTAAAAATGTAGAAAAGAATCAAATTTCATCCTTTTTGAATGAAATTACCCTTATAGAAACCTTTATTAATTATCAATTTTGCTATTGCTTACTTAACTATTATCTAGACCACCATGGGAAAAATAATTCATAACAAAAGCCCTGTCTGATTAAAACCGGATGAATTACGATATTCTGTTTAGAATTCAGGAAATACCATAAATTAATAATACTCTTAATGTAAAACACAGTTCTGATTTTATGTATTATAAAACCAAAAATATAACAACAAATTATCCCATTTTTTCTTCTGAAAATTTGGATATTAGCTGTGTTTTGCTAGAGAGAAAGAATATAATAAAAATAAACCAATTTATAGTCCGGAGAAAGAATTCTTCTCAGGATTATTACATCTTATTATATTATTTGATACAGGAAACTCTTATTCCGGATAGGGAAAAATATCCGGGATAGGGGTTTTCTGTATTTTTTTTAGTCATACTGGTTTCATATGAATACTATAGCAGATCAATTGTAAGAGAAAAAACTAACCTATTACTTATTTAATTACTTAATTACTATGGGAAAATATACTTATTTAAAAAAGCAAAGTGAGGTATGCGGAAAGGCAGTACCAAAATCTTTCTTCTCATTTTTCTTGTTGTTTGCATTAATAACCTTTTCATCCGGAATATTTGCTCAAAATAGAACGGTGCAAGGTACAGTATCTGATGCAAATACAGGTGAAGCCCTTATCGGCGTATCTGTCGTGGTGAAGGGTTCGACCGTAGGTACTGTAACCGATATCGACGGGAAATTTACACTGCCGGCTGCGGCTAATTCTACACTTGTGATATCTTATGTAGGGTACATCAAACAGGAAGTAAATGTTGAAAACCAAACGAGTTTTCTAATAAAGTTGGAAGAAGATTCCAAGATGTTGGATGAGGTCGTAGTTATCGGTTACGGGACAATGCGAAAGAAAGACCTGACAGGATCTATCGTACAGGTTCGTCCCGACAGGTTGGCGAACGAAAATCCAAAGACAGTTCAGGACATTCTTCGTGGAACCCCAGGTCTGTCAGTCGGCTATAGTGCCGATGCCAAAGGTGGAGGTTCTATGCAGATACGTGGTCAGCGTTCGGTAAGTACCGGAGGTGGGCACAATGACCCATTGATTATCCTCGACGGAATGATGTTCTACGGTGAATTGTCGGAAATCAACCCTGATGATATAGGACAGATCGATGTATTGAAAGATGCTTCGGCGGCTTCCGTATATGGAGCGAGAGCTGCAAGTGGAGTTATTATCATTACTACCAAAAAAGGGCAGATGGGTAAGCCCGTCGTAAATGTTAGTGCAAACTTCGGTGTCACTACCAAGAGCGATTATCGTAAAGTGTTTAGCCCTGATGGTTATATGCAATATCGTGAAGACTGGTACAAAACCGGTACCTACGGAGTGAACTCCGAAACGGGTAAATACGAAGCCTATCAGACAGGTACGACTAAAGGCAAATATGGATATTATGACAATCCGAACAATTTATCTCAATACGGAGTTTCGCCTGATACCTGGCGGGGATATACGACCAATGCAACGGGTGAATCCGATGCCAGTATATACGGCAGACGCTTAAACCTGAGTGACATTGTGCTTCAGAACTATATTGATGGAAATTCCTTCGACTGGTACGACCATACTTTCCGTACGGGTATCAATCAGGATTATAATGCGAGTGTGTCGGGAGCCAGTGAACGGATGAACTATTATATGTCTCTTGGTTACCTTAAAAACGAAGGTGCCGTTGTTGGTAATGAGTATCAATCTGTCCGCGCCAATCTGAAACTTACAGGAACAGTAACTAAATGGTTAGAGATAAGTGCTAATGTAAACTTCCAGGATCGTAGCGATGGCGATATCCAACCCGGATTAGGTCATAACTACTGGGATGCCAATCAGGTACGACTTAGCCCATATGCATCTTACCGCGATAGTGATGGTAACTTAGTATATCGTCCGATGGGAGCCAGTCAGAATTATGGATGGAACTATGATTACAACCGTCAGTATATGGAATTGGAAAAAGGCTATCAGGTATTGAACAGTATTTTTACTGCAAAAGTGAAATTACCTTTCAATATTACTTATTCCTTTAATGGTTCACCTCGTTATCAATATTTCTTCGATCGCTACTTCGAATCCTCTCAACATCCCGACTGGGTAAGTACCGGTGGTCTGGTAAATCGTGAGCAGGCAAAACGCTTCGACTGGTCTATTAACAATACAATCAATTGGGATTATACTTTTGCTCAAAAACATAAAGTAAATGTAACTTTAGTTCAGGAGGCTGAAGAACAAAGATATTGGAAAGACAGAATAGAAGCTCGCAATATTTTGCCATCAGATGCATTGGGCTTCCATAATACAAAGGACGGAGATAAAACAAAAAGTTCTTATTCGTCAGAAGATACGCATTATACGGCTGATGCTCTCTTAGCTCGTTTATTTTATTCGTATGATGACAAGTATATGTTGACAACTTCGGTTCGCCGTGATGGATACTCTGCATTCGGACAAAATAATCCTCATGCTACTTTCCCGTCGGTAGCACTTGCCTGGTCATTTGTAAATGAAGATTTTTTCAAATGGAAACCAATGAGCTCAGGGAAATTACGTGTGTCGTGGGGTAAAAACGGTAACCGTTCACTTGAAAATCCATATGTGTCAATAGCCAATCTTGTGACAGACAAAAAACAAGGATACCTGGATGCTTCCGGTAATTTGGTTAACATGAACTATTTGCGTATCGACCGTATGGCGAATCCCGGCTTGCAATGGGAAAAGACAGAGGCTTGGAACTTCGGATGGGACTATGGTTTCCTAAACGATCGTATCACTGGTAACCTTGAGTATTATACAATTACTACACACGATATGATAATGACTCAGCGTTTGCCTGGATTTACAGGTTTTTCAGGCATAGGTACCAATCTGGGTGAGGTGCAGAACAGAGGTGTGGAGTTTGCGATTAACTCCCTCAACATGAAGACTGACAATTTTGAATGGAGAACAACCTTTGGCTTTTCTTATAACAAGAATGAAATCAAACATCTCTATTATCAATATGAAGATGTCCTTGATGCTTCAGGAAAAGTTGTAGGTACAAAAGAAATGGACGATAAAACAAACGGTTGGTTTATCGGGCAGGCTATCGGTACAATCTGGGATTATAAAGTAACCGGAATCTGGCAGGCAGATGAAGTTGAAGAAGCAGCCAGATATGGACAGAAACCCGGCGATCCTAAAGTGGAAAATTCCTATACTGCCGATGATAAGGTAAATGCCGATGGTTCTACTTCACCGGTATATAATGATAACGATAAGCAATTCTTAGGAAAAACATCTCCTCCTATTCATTGGTCGATCCGTAATGATTTTACTTTATGGAAGAACCTGAGCCTGTCGTTTAGCATATATTCTTATATGGGCCATAAATCGCTTGAAACATATTATTTGAATCAGGATAATGCCGGTTCGTTAATCACTAATGGTTTGAATACATATGCTAAAGAATACTGGACAATAGATAATCCGACTAATAAATATGGACGCTTAAATGCACAAGGGCCTACAGGTGCAGTTACTGCCGGTAGACTTCACGATCGCTCGTTTATCCGCCTTGAAAATATATCGGTAGGCTATACCTTACCTAAAGCGTGGCTGCAAAGGTTCGATGTGCAGAATGTGAAAATTTTTGGTTCGGTTCGCAATGTAGCCGTATGGAAAAAAGACTGGGAATATGGTGATCCTGAAACAGGAGCCAACAACAATGGAGGTTTGGCATCCCGCATTTATTCGCTTGGTTTAAACTTAACCTTCTAAATTGTAATAAAACATGAAAAAGATATATAAGAATATGAAGAACAGATTATCGGCAATAGGGCTGGTAACCGCAATGTGTAGTTCATTATTTTTCGGCAGTTGTTCCGATGATTTTTTGGAGCCTGATCCTCTGTCGTTTTACGAGCCGGGGATTACATTTACTACTGAATCGGGTATGCAGGCTGTGTTGGCTCAGGCCGATCGTCACCTTCGTTCCTACTGGACAAGCTATGAAAACAGAAATATTTCCGTGCCTATCGGTACCGAGTATCTATTTTCTGAACTATCCGTAGCAAGTAAGACCGATGATTCAGCCTTGTTTAGCGATGTGGCAAACCAGATGACACCCACAAGTGGTGCCGGATATGATGCGGGAGACTGGAGAAGCTACTTTTGGGATGAAACTTATAATGGTATAAAATATGCAAATACTATTACCACCTTTATCAATAATGTGGAAGGTTTGGATGAGGCAACCAAAAATGCTTATCTGGGTAGAGCGTATTTCCATCGTTCGTTTCGCTATCTTTCGTTAGTTTTCCAATTTGGTGACGTGCCATTGGTAACTAAAATTCTCTCAGTTCCTAAACAAAATTATCGTTCTACCAAAAAAGAAGCAATTCTGGACATGATAACCAAAGATATGGAATTTGCCGTAGAATGGGTGCCGGACCAAAAAGATATAAAATATACAGGAATGGTAAATAAAGGTGCTTGCCGTATGTTACTTATCAAATGCTATATGGCTACAGGTCAGTTTCAGAAAGCAAAAGACCAGGCGGATATCTTGATTAACAGCTCCGGCTATTCATTGATGCAGGATAATTTCGGATCTTTTGTAGATACTTATTCTCCTCAAACATGGAAAGTGACCCGCAATGTAATATGGGATCTGCACCGCCCTGAAAATAAACTTGCCGGTACTAACAAAGAAGTAATAATGGGCATGGTAAATCGTGGCGCGACTGCCGAGTCGATGATCGAGTTCCTTACAATGCGTATTTTCGGACCTAGTTATACAAGTGGTTCAGACCTGAAAACGCCTGACGGAAAACAAGCAGTTGTGAATTATGCCCGCAATAATACAAATTACCGGGCTAATTACGATTATATCAGATCTATCGGACGTGGTATTGCTACATGGCGTCTGACTTGGTTTGCTTCTAACGGAGTGTGGAAAGTAAATGGGGTAGATGATAAAGGTGATTTGCGTCATAACAGTACGGTTGGTAACTGGGGTAGAATGGACTCAATTAAATATAACGATCCGTCATCTACATGGTTTGGTAAAAATCTTATGTTCAAGCATCCGGATACTGGTGCTCTATTGTGTACAGACTCCCTTCGCGTTTGGTTCGACTGGCCTCAATACAAAATTTATTTGAACGATGTACTGGCAGAAGCTAGCCAGAGTTCCAACCAATTCAATGGAGCTACTAACGGAGGTATTGCCGACTGGTATCTTTACCGCTTGGCAGAGGCGTATCTTCTCCGTGCCGAAGCTAAATTTTATCTGGGAGACCCGGCAGGGGCAGCTTCAGATGTAAACGAAGTGAGGAAGAGAGCGAAATGTACGGAACTATACACTACTGTGACTATCGGTGATATTATGGATGAGCGCGCTCGTGAACTATACCTGGAAGAATGGCGCAATGTGGAATTGAAACGTGTATCGTATTGCCTTGCCCTGAGCGGGAAACCAGATGAGTGGGGTGGTACCTATGATGTAAATACATTGTATAAAGAATCCGGTACAGACTTGAATGGTGGTAGCTACTGGTATAAGCGGGTAACACGCTATGGTATGTACAATCAGGGACCAAGAAGTGTTCGCCCTAATACATTCAATTACCAGATGGACAAATGTAACTTCTTGTGGCCTATTCCAAATGCTGCGATTACTGCTAACAATAAAGGAGAACTTAGCCAGAACTACGGTTATGATGGTTATGACGCTGCAACTCCTAAATGGGATTCATGGCAGGATGCTGTGGCTGATCAAGATAAGGTAAATTAAGATTCATTGTAAATAAATAGATTGCCAGGATAGGAGCTCTGTGGAAGGATCTCCTATCTTGGTGTTTTAAGACGATAATAATGAAAAATATACATAGAAGTATTTATAGCCTTTTATTGACAGGCTTATTAATGTTATCGGGTCTTCCCTGCTTTTCGCAACAAAACAGAGAACAGATTATCCGCCCCGGCCAGCTTTGGCCCGATGATAAAGGTGTTCATATCAACGCGCATGGAGGAGGTATTCTCTATCACAATGGAAAGTACTATTGGTTTGGGGAGCATAAAGGAGGAAAGTCCAACTCTGCGTTTGTTGGCGTCACATGCTATTCATCCGATGATTTGTATAACTGGAAGAATGAGGGTGTAGCTCTGCCTGTTTCGGAGGATAGGAGTAGCCCTATCGTAAAAGGCTGCATAATAGAACGTCCCAAAGTTATATACAATGAGAATACTAAAAAGTTTGTGATGTATTTCCATCTCGAACTCAAAGGCAAAGGTTATGCGGCAGCCAATGTCGGCATCGCTGTGAGTGATAATGCGGTAGGCCCCTACCGGTTTATAAAGAATAGCAGGGTGAATGCCGGTAAATGGCCTGTGAATATGACCACAGAACAGCAAACTTCAACAATAAAATCTACCGATTTTAAAGACTGGTGGACTCCCGAATGGCATAAAGCTGTGGATGACGGATTATTCACCCGTCGCGATTTTGCAGTAGGGCAGATGTCCCGCGATATGACTTTATATGTAGATGATGATGGAAAGGCCTATCATATCTATGCATCAGAAGAAAACCTTACACTTCAGATAGCTGAACTGACGGACGATTACTTAGGTTATACGGGAAAATACATCCGTATAGAACCGGGGGGGCATAACGAAGCCCCTGCTGTGTTCAAGAAATATGGACGCTACTTTATGATAACATCAGGATGTACCGGCTGGGCCCCGAATGCTGCCCGTTTGCTCACTGCCGGTAATATCTGGGGGCCGTGGACGTTGCATCCGAATCCTTGTGTAGGGAAAGATGCGGAACTTACATTCCATTCGCAGAGTACCTATGTATTGCCGGTCGCCGGAAAGAAAGACGCCTTTATTTTTATGGGAGACAGATGGACACCTAAGGACCCTATCGACGGGCGATATATCTGGCTTCCGATACTCTTCGAGAATGGTATGCCTGTATTGAAATGGATGGACGGATGGAATCTGGATATCTTCGATCATATAAATGCAGACAATGCTATTCCTAAAGATATACAAGGCTGGGATCTTGTCTGGAACGATGAGTTTGACAAAGACGGTAAGCCTGATTCCAATGTATGGAGCTATGAAAATGGCTTTGTAAGGAATCAGGAACTGCAATGGTATCAACCGGACAACGCGGTATGCAAGAACGGAGTACTCAATATACAGGGCAGGAGGGAGCAGGTAAAGAACCCTGCTTATGAACCGGGAAGTTCCGATTGGAGGAGGAACCGTGAATATGCCGGTTATACGTCATCTTCCATAAAAACGGTAGAAAAAAAAGAATTCCGGTACGGCCGTTTCGAAATCAGGGCGAAGATACCTACCGCAACAGGTTCATGGCCTGCCATCTGGACACTGGGGACTTCTATGGAATGGCCGTCGAACGGAGAAATAGACCTGATGGAATATTATCTGGTAGGAGGGAAGCCTCACATATTGGCCAATACAGCATGGGGAACAGACAAAAGATACGATGCCAAATGGGACTCGGAGATAATACCATTTACCAACTTTACAGATAAAGACCCCTTTTGGGCCGATAAGTTCCACGTATGGCGTATGGACTGGGATGCGGATGCCATTCGTTTATATATAGATGATGTGATGGTAAACGAAACTTTACTCAAAGATACTCAGAATGGTTCGATAGGTAAAAATATGAATCCTTTTAGGCAGCCTCATTATATTTTATTAAATTTGGCTATCGGGGGAAATGGTGGCACACCGGATGATAATGCATTTCCTTTGACCTACGAAATCGACTATGTACGTGTTTATCAAAAAGCCGAATAGTCCGGACTGAAAATTATAATCATGAAAATAAAGAAGTACCTATTATTAAGTATTATATTATTCTCCTTATCAGCTCATGCTCAGAAGCTGATCCCTGTAGCGCCGGGCTGGTCAAACAATTCTGTGAATGTGACTGTATTTCGCAAAAATTCGCTCGTTACCCATAACAATGTCCAGTTTATAGCCTATTACGATCCCGACGGTTTCCTTACATTAGGTAAACGCAATATTGGAGAGGATAGCTGGACTATAAGCAAGACCCAATATAAAGGTAATGTATCCGATGCTCACAATTCTATCAGTATTATGACCGACGGAGGTGGTTATCTGCATGTTTCATGGGATCATCACGGACATCCGTTGCGTTATGCAAAAGGGATAGCGCCTTATTCCCTCGAGCTGGGTGAAAAGCAGCCTATGACCGGAAGCCTGGAAACGAATGTCACCTATCCCGAGTTTCTGAAAATGCCCGATGGAGACTTGATATTCATGTATCGTGACGGGCAGTCGGGTAGAGGGAACCTCGTTATGAACAGGTATGACCGGAAATCAAAGACTTGGGGTCAAATACAGAAAAACTTTATTGATGGTGAAAACCAGCGCAATGCCTATTGGCAATCATGCATAGACGATAAAGGGACTATTCACCTGTCGTGGGTATGGCGTGAAACTGCCGATGTTGCCACCAATCACGACTTGTGTTATGCGAGGTCTTCCGATGGCGGTGTGTCATGGGAAAACTCGAAAGGCGAAAAGTACAGTTTGCCGATTACCGCGGCAAAATCGGAAATAGCCTGTCCTATACCCCAAAATAGCGAGCTGATCAATCAGACGTCGATGGTTACCGATGCTAAAGGGAATCCCTATATAGCGACTTACTGGAGAGAACAGGATTCGGATATCCCACAATACCATATCGTTTACTATACAGGTAAGAAATGGAATGACTTAAATCTGGGTTTTCGCAAAACGCCATTCTCCCTGAAAGGAACGGGGACGAAGCGTATCCCGATATCCCGCCCGCAAGTAGTAGCAAAGGTGAAGGGCAAATCGACAGAATTATACCTACTGTTCCGGGATGAAGAAAGGGGAGAGAAAGCCTCGGTTGCCATTTGTAAAGACATAAAGAAAAACAAATGGGAGATCAGTGACTTGACCGATGTTTCCCTCGGTTCATGGGAACCGTCCTTCGATACCGAGCTATGGCGGGAAAAAGGCCTCTTACATGTATTCATCCAGAAAGTAGAGCAGGTAGACGGAGAAGGTAAAGCTGATGTAGAACCTCAGATGGTAAATGTGCTGGAAGTTGAATAAGCACATAAGCTATTAATGAATATAAAAGAGTTGCAGTTACCTATTGTAGCTCTTTTTTGTATGTTCATTTGTTTGTTTCAGATTGCCATTATTTTGTTCTTGTACCGTAGGCTTACAGAATCCAATACCCGACCGGAGATAAACCTTTGCTACCAACGAATCATTCTTTCTTTATTTTTTGAATTAATTCCTATTAAAAATTACTACTTTTGTACCTGAAAGGCTTTCGCCTGTCCGTGTAGCTTAGGAACAACCACGTAAAAAACAAAGAATTAATGAATAAAAAAGAACCAGCATTGGTCTTGTTCTCAGGTGGACAGGACTCTACAACATGCCTTTACTGGGCTATTGAAAACTTTTCTTCCGTTCGCACTCTATGCTTTACTTACGGTCAACGCCACTCTAAAGAGGTAGAGGTGGCACAGTCAATTGCCGGACATGCAGGTGTACCCTTCCAGTTGTTGGATGCATCTATTATAAGCCAGTTGTCTGTAAACTCTTTGACAAGTGATATTGTAATGGATCAGGAAAAACCAGCCGATTCGTACCCGAATACATTTGTTCCGGGGCGGAACCTGTTGTTTCTGACTTTCGCGGCTGTCATAGCCCGTTCGCATGATATCCGTCACATTGTGACAGGAGTATCCGAAGCCGATTACAGTGGTTATCCCGATTGCAGGGATACGTTTATACTATCGGCGAATGCTTCGATCAATTTGGCGATGGACGAGCATTTCCAGATTCATACACCGTTGATGTGGCGCGACAAGACTGCTGTATGGCAGTTAGCCGACCAATTGGGCGTTTTCGACGTCGTGCGCACTCAAACCCTGACCTGTTACAATGGCATTATAGCTGATGGTTGTGGACATTGTCCCGCCTGTAAGCTGCGTAAACAAGGTTTGGAGAATTATTTAAAAATAAAAGGACAATGGGAATAGAAGGATTGAGCCATCTTGGCGCTAAAACAGAGTATAAAGATGATTATGCTCCCGAAGTATTGGAAGCATTCGAAAACAAGCATCAGGGTAACGATTACTGGGTAACATTCAATTGTCCCGAATTTACAAGTTTATGCCCGATTACCGGACAACCCGATTTTGCTACTATCCACATCAATTATATCCCTGATGTAAAGATGGTGGAAAGTAAAAGTCTTAAATTATATATGTTTAGCTTTCGCAATCATGGGGCTTTTCACGAAGATTGTGTAAACATCATAATGAAGGACCTTGTAAATCTGATGAACCCGAAATACATTGAAGTGGTAGGTATCTTTACCCCACGTGGAGGAATCAGTATCTATCCTTTTTGCAATTACGGACGTCCCGGTACTAAATATGAAATGGCTGCCAAAGAACGCTTGTTGAAACATAACCCTCAACAAATATATAGATAAGGTGCAAGTGTAAAACAAAGAATGAAGAATCGGAAGCTGTCTGACTGTTAACTGATTACTGTTGACTGCTAACTGACCTTAGGCTTCTTTTTCTTTATCCTTCTGTAAACAATTGCAAACCATGTCGGCAATATAACCCCTTTACAGATAGTTGAAATCGCAATTGCCCACCAGACACCTGTTATACCCATTTGCGCCGCCAGATAGTAAGCAAGCGGGATGCGTAGCGCATTGAATGTAATGCTGATAATGGCGGGCTCTATGGTGCGCCCTATTCCGTTGAACATTCCCTGTGTGGTAAGCTCAAACATCATAAATATCTGAACCAGCCCCATTACGAACAGATATTGTGCCCCTGCTTCCATTGCATTTTCTTCGGGTACGATGATACCGAATATCTGTGCCCCAAACAGCATAAAGCAGATGCTGACGACAATACCCAACGTAAGCATTACCCGTATAGTATAGTAATAGGCTTTCTTTCCTCTTTCCAGTTTATTGGCAGCATAGTTTTGAGCTACAAATGCACTGAGGGCCGTGGAAAATCCCTGCGATGTGTTCCAGGTCACAGCTTCTATCTGCCCGCCTGTGGTCTGAGTCATCAGCCCCAGGTGCCCGCCATGAATAGATGCTACCCTCGCCAGATTCATATTGATGATGGCATAGAGCGAATTCATTACGGACACGGGAGTTCCGAGGAAGAATATACGTTTCAGGTAAATAGCTTTGGGCCTGATAAAGAATGAGAAGTTTCCCAATATCCGGTTCCCGAATTTTATCTGATAGAAGAACAACGAGAATACGAACAATTGTGCGGCAACTGTCCCTATTGCTGCTCCATGTAGGCCTAATCCCATCACAAACATCAATATAGGGTCGAGGATCATGTTCAGTACAAGCCCTGCGGCATTATTGCGGAAAGGTACGATGCTGCGTCCGGCTCCGTTGTATATACCCGTGAAATTGTAGGACAGGAACTGAAACGGCAGGCTGACGGTGAGTATGCGGAGATAAAGTACGGCATCTTCCGTAATGTCGGCTTCCAGCTTGAAAAACGATAGTATCTGATTGGCAAATATAAAGAGAATGGCGATCCATATCACACCCAGTATTATCGAGGTAGTGGTGGAATGGGAAGCATAGATGGCAGCACGTTTCATCTTCTTCGCACCTATGGATTGGCCGACAGCCACTTCCGAACCTATCATGGCCAGATAAGCGACCGATGCAGTCAGCCACAAGAGCATGCCGATGGCGCCTATCGCAGCTTCCGACTTAGTTGCGATTTCGGGATGCGATACAGTCCCCAGTCGTCCCACCCACGACATAGCCATGAGTGTATATGCCATTTGCAGGAAACTTGTACCCATCAGAGGGAGTGCAAGACGTATCAGGGTAGAAAATATTTTCCCTTCCGTTAGATTTTGTATGCCTGATTTCATTTAGTTGCTGTGTTCTGATACATTATTTACAAATCTTTCAACAATTTATCACTGCAACTATTGCTTTCTGCTTCCCGCATGGAGAGGATAGTCTCCCATTCGCTGCGGAATAATATATCGGTATCGATAACGAAGTCTTCCGAGCCATGCAGGTCTATTTTTTCGAAGAGGTAGCACACTGTTATATGATTGATGTCCATAGCGGGGATATAAGCGGGGACAAGAGTGTCTGCCGACGGGGTTTCTACGATAAGGCCTATTTCCTGCAGATAGAAAAGGCTATCGTTGGTCAGCTTGGTCGGTATTTTATAATATTCCGACAGTTCGTCCGCGGTGTAAGGCGTATGGCCTTTTTCGAAACGTTTAACTATAAGTGTCATTATCAGTAGCAGGACAAAATCTTTGTACCTGCGGCTTATACTGGATGTTTCGTGTTCGAAACTGAATTTATTCACATTCTGATAGGCAAAGGATAGCTGTACTCCGAACAAGACGAAGAACCATGTCAGCTGTAACCACAACAACAGTAATGGTAATGCGGCAAAACTACCGTAAATGGCATTATACTTCGATATCCATATCTGCCCGCTGATATACAACATCTGGAATACCTGAAAGGCAATACCTGTGAAAATACCGCCGAACAAAGCGCTGGTAAACTTCACTTTCGTATTAGGTATATAAATATATAATATCGTAAATAACAGGATTGTAATCAGGAACGGAATCACCTTCATCATCGGACTTATTACCAGCCCCAGCAGATATTGTTGTTCGGCCGTGGAATTCAGCAAAATCGTGATACCTGCATTACAGATCAGGAATACAGGTGTGATAATTATCAGGGCAAGGTAGTCGGTAAACATACGGAAATATGACCGTCCTGTTTTTACCTGCCACATCTTGTTGAAGTTGTCCTCGATGTTAGACAACAGGTTGATAACCGTATATAGCAATAATATTACACCAATGCCCAGAAATACGCCACCCTGAGCATATTCGATAGACTTATCGATAAAGGCGGTAGCTTTATTCAATAATTCTTCCTGTCCGGCAAAGTAGCTGAATAGCTGGCTCTTCACTATATTCTGAAACCCGAACCCGCGGGCTATGGCAAACAATACGGCCAGCAATGGCACTATGGACAATAGGGTGCTGTAAGTAAGAGCCGATGCACGCGTGAAGAGTTGCGCCCCGTCGATATTACGGATAGCCAGAATAAAGGATTTGATTATATTATAAAATCCTATTTTCCGCGACGACCTGTCTTTCTTATTGATTCGCCAGATGTCGTAGGAAAGGAAACGGATTATCCTTTTTACAAAATTCGTTATTTTTTCAATCATATAATATCCAAAATATTGACAAAGATAGTTTGTTCTTTTAATAGGGAACGTATTAATGCCGTATATTGTTGCGAAAAAGTAACAAAGGTGACACTTGTTTCAGTGAACAGTTAACAGTCATCAGTAAACAATGTTGCGCTTGGTTATACTGAAGTGAATTTCATAGCTCATTGCCTTATTTATATTTATTAACTGTATTTCGTTAAAACCTGACACATCTGACAGTTTTCCACTACTTTCATCTTGCGTATTTTACATTCGTTAACTATGAGTAGTTAAAAGGTAACACATTTTTAGCTATTAGCTGATAGCTGTTAGCCGATAGCTTATATACAAAACCTGACAAACCTGACGACTTTTCACACAATTTTTATTATCACTTTTTCTTCTAAAAACTCCGTAACTTCATCTTAATCAGGGATGAGAGATAACGCTCGCAAAGATGCAAAGACGCAAAAAGGTAACACTTGTAACACTCTGTACAATTAGTAGTAAAGAACAACCAACTTTGTCATGCTGAGTGAAGCGAAGCATCCGTAAATAAAAAGACTCCGTGCTACTCCGTTTACTCTGTGGTTAAAAATAAAAGGTAACAAAGGTTACACATTAATAGCCTCGCAAAAGATTCCGGTAGCGCAGAGGCCTTTCTTTCAGGGTGGCAGATGATTGTGCGACAGGCATCTGTTTCATAACTTGCTCTTGCTCATTTTCTACTTTTAATTCTTCACTTTTCACTTTTACATACGCTTCGCTCCTGTGACCATTGGTTCGTTCCTCTTCCATTTTTCTGTCTACGGCCGCCACTACCTCCGGATCGAGCGAACCGCCCGGACGGAAGCCATTCTCCTGTAAGATCATCAGTTGCCGTTTGGTTTCCTCGTCCTGTACTTCGATAACCAGCGGACGGCGTGCCGAGGCCTGTAGTTGGTCTTTATCTTTCTTCCTTTCTTCGCGGTCGAGTACATACTTTATAGCGCGGATGCTTGGCGGACAGAATTTCTTTTCCACCACACGGCATTTCTCCACATCTTCCACCGGATTGTTCTTATCGGGGACATAGGTGATCTTTTCTTTCTTCTGCACATAGCCTTCCAGCAATTGCTTCAAACCTATGCGAGCCGAGGCTATCATCACCTCTTCACGATGCTCTACGGCTTCTTCTACTGCTTCGCCAAACTCGGGTTTTGCCTTTTTCCATTCATAAAATGTCTTACGGCTGATCTTAAATGATTTGCATATTTCGGAAATGCTACACAAGTCCTGTTCTATCATTTCCACGATGCGTACGGCTAATTTGTTCGTGTATTTCATACTGTAATTTTGTTTTTGTGATGGATTATTAAAATTTATATATTGTTATTTATTCATTGTAAATTATTAATTAACTTGCGGTGGCTTTCTTGTATAGATAAATAAAAACTAATATCATCACAATCCCGTGAAAGAATTTAAGTTTTGGGCAATACCATATTCGATAAAGCAGATTCTTCTTATGGCCGCTCCTATCTGGATACTCTATATTCCTGCTTTTTTCTATTTCAGGATAGAACATATCCATTATTTTATCTTTGCCACATGGGCATTATCTATATGCTTTGTTTTCATATTTGTGAGGCGGGTGAAAATAACCTTTAGTCCGGCTAATGAAATAAATATCTTTTTTAACGGTAATCTCAAGTATTCCGGGAGTTCTGTCAATCTGGAATATGTGCGGGGAGCAAATATCGTAAACGGGCGGTCTAATACTGTACTACACTTTTCATTCAATGATAGAAAGTTTATATTTAATATCTTAGAAAATACAAACTCATTTGCTTCCGGCACTACCAAACAGGTTGAGCTATTGAGATATATGGTAACAGTATTCAATCTGAGAACAGAATATTATAAGGATAGCATGCAGGGCAGGATATTTACATACTGGAATCCGGTATATAAAGAATCCCTCCGACCGAAAGAGTATAATAAAAGTGAGCGCTGACACTATATATAATTAAACTTTAACACTATGGTTTATCAAAAACAGACAGACAATTATGACAAAAACGGCAGTAGCGGTAAAAAAATCAAACAATAACTCTTTTGTAATAAAAGCTCTGACCGTACTTTTTATTGCTGTTGCAGCTTTCGCTGTATATTATTTCTATAATGATAAACCCGAAAAATCTACGGAGACCAGGCAGAAGAGAAAAAGCGAAGTTATCCGGGAAAGTAAGGCTGTAGCCTCTGAAGCGGAAGCAGTTGAACAAATAGCAGAGAGTACACCTACAGAGGAGTTTACCCCACCTGTAATTGAAGAAGATACAGATTCTTCAAAACCGTTTATTACAGTAGAGCAGATGCCCCGGTTTCCGGGAGGCGAAGCTGCCATGCATAATTTTATAAATGAGAATCTGAAAATTCCGGCTTCGGTATATGAGCCGGGTATACAGGGACGTGTTACGATTCGTTTTGTGGTATCAAAAACCGGAGAGGTGACTGATGTGACAGTGATAAGAGGTGTGGAACCTGCATATGATAAAGAAGTTGCCCGCGTGATAAGATCCATGCCTAAATGGATTCCGGGTAAGCAAAACGGTGTGACTGTACCTGTATATTTTACATTACCGATTCTCATCCATTTCAAACAATAAAAATACAGCAGGCCTGTAAGCCGGGTTCTGTTCCTTGCCAGGCAAGGTGTTTGCCATTTATCTACGCCAGCCGTCACCGGCAGGCTCTAGCGACCTACCCCCCGGCATCGGGCGAGCAGCCCTACATGCGCCGGTATACATGGTCTTACAACTCGCAAGTGGTACGGCCCCGATACATTGCTGCACGGGCGGTGGGCTCTTACCCCGCCTTTTCACCCTTACCCCCGAAGGGGCGGTTATTCTCTGTTACCTTCAACTCTGCCCTCACAAGCAGCTTCCCATTAAGAAGTACGATGCTCTGTGTTGCCCGGACTTTCCTCTTTCCGCCTTACGGCAGCCAGCGGCAAACCGGCCTACTGTACAGGGTGCAAAGATAGGCGTTTTATTTGTGATGTCGTGTATTTAGGCGACTACTTAAATACTGAAAAATATTTTATGCTACAGAATCTCTACAGATTCATTATATATGTTTGTTAAAGAAGCCGGAAGCAAATAGTATTGATTCTATAAAGATAAGGTTTGGAGGGAATGGTTATCATTCATACTACAGAAGTTTGGTTTTTGACCATAAGGGAAGTCTGATAAAAGGATGATACAACTATTTTTTTCCATGGGAATGCCTGTACATTATTTGTACAGGCATTCTGTTTAGAGATAGACTTAAAATATAATTTAGTAGATTTGTAATTCTAAGAACCTGTTTCTTATTGAAGGACGTGAAACGGTAGTAATTAGCTATTGATAGTATATCTTTAAATTTTTCTGCTACTTAAATATTGATAACCAAATGAATCTGTTAATAATAGAAGATGAAATAGATCTGCTGGAGTCGATTACCGAATTTCTTGTTTCGGAATCTTTTTCGGTCGAATCTGTAACTGCCTACTCTATGGCTGAGGAGAAAGTAACGTTATATGATTATGACTGTGTGGTAGTAGATATAAACCTCCCCGGAGGAAGCGGACTGGATATTATACGGAAACTGAAAAGTAAGAATAAAGATGCGGGGGTGATTATCATTTCGGCAAAAAACTCTCTGGACGATAAACTTATAGGACTGGATATCGGGGCCGATGATTATTTGACAAAGCCTTTCCATCTGTCGGAACTGAATGCTCGTATCAAATCCATTATTCGCCGCAGAGGTTTTAAAGGGAGTAATGAAAAGAAATTCAATGAACTGACTGTTCAGTTCGACAACCGCCGGCTCTTTGTGAATGAGAAGGAAGTCGTGCTTACCCGAAAAGAATACGATTTGCTTCTTTACTTTATAATGAATGAGGATAAGGTATTGAGTAAAGAAGATATAGCCGAACACTTGTGGGGTGATGATATGAGCCTGACAGCCGATTCGTTCGATTTCATATACAATCATATCAAAAATCTGAGAAAGAAACTGATCGACAACGGGTGTGAAGATTATATAAAGACGGTTTACGGTATCGGATATAAATTCTCGGAAGAATGACTCTGATAAAATTGATCCGGAAATATCTTTTTATCTCTATACTTGTAGTACTGGTTATAGGAGCGGTGTCTCATTTCTTTATCTTCCGTTTTTTTATTCATTACTCCAGCGATCAGATGCTGAATGATCAAAAAAAAAGGATAGAGCAGTTTGTCGCCCGGAACGATACATTGCCTCTGGCGGCGACACTCGTTCTTAAACCCGCCAGAATAGAAGAGAAACGGATTGCAGACCCGGACATATTCCCCAAAGAAGTTTTCAAAGATACAATTATGTACAGCGAGGAGACGGGCACATTCACGCCCTACCGCCAGCTCTACTTCACAGTATCGTACAAGGATGAACACCACCTGATCAATATCAACCAGCCTACAATGATATCGAACGATTTGTTCTATGCGATCGTATCATCACTTCTGATATTGTTTATCCTGCTTATATCATTTACATATGTGGTAGAACATCTGCTGAAAAGAAATATATGGAAACCGCTTGATGACAATCTCCGGAAACTGCACGAATACGACCTGAAGGCAAATACTGTTCTCGAACTAAAGAATCCGGGCATCAAGGAGTTTGACGAGATCAATGATGTTATTATGCGGATGGTGGATAAAATCAATGAAGATTACGAAAACTCCCGCATCTTTACCGAAGATGCTTCGCATGAAATGCAAACGCCGCTGTCTATCATAAAATCGAAGCTGGATCTATTGATGCAGAACACAGGTTTGATGGAGAATGAAGAACAGGCCAAGTCCGTAAGGGCTATATCGAGGGCTGTATCCCGGTTGTCGAAATTAAATAAATCGCTCCTGCTGATTACCAAAATAAATAATAATCAGTATGAGGAAAAGAAAGAAGTGGATATGAAGAAACTCCTTTCTCTCTACCTCTCCGATTTGGAAGAGTTGTTTGAAGCAAAGAGTCTTATTCTCACCACCAAGATAGAACCGTGTGCACTTTTTATAAATCCCACATTGGCGGAAATATTATTATCCAACCTGCTAAGCAATGCTGTAAGGCATAATATCGCAGATGGGCGGATAGATATACATCTCGATCAAACGCAACTGGTCATAAGTAATAGTTGCGCAGAAGGGGACATATCAGCTAATCTGTTCAACAGGATGGCTTTTCACCACAAGGCTGAAGATTCATCGGGGCTTGGACTTAATATCGTGAAATCTATCTGTGATAAGAATAACTTCGAAGCCCGATATGATTATACTGAGAAAAATACTTTTCGTATAGAAATTACTTTTGGTGTTTAATGAATATACTACATTGTTAGTATTAAGCAGTTAATAAAGATTAGTGATGTATTTATAAGTTCTATTATTTTCTGCTTCACTTCGTTGCGCTTAAATGTTCATTTTGGCATTGCCCAAAACGAACCAAAAGGCTAGCGCTTCGTTCCTCGGCGACCCAAAACCGTTTCGTCGGCTGAATCAAACACACGGGCTATCGCCCCGTTTGATTCTACGCCGTCTGCAACGGATTGGGTACCCCGCCTGCGTCGCTAATGCGCAAGGGCTGACGCACGTGGGGCTAAAGCATGAGAAGCCTCTGTTCTGTCGCCGCATCGCGGTAACGGCCTCGTCCCGCAGGCGGGGTACCCAATCCGTAAAGCGGAGGTGTAGGGCAAAATATGGTAGCTGCTATACACGGTTGATAATCCAACTGAAGATGAATCCGTATTATTTTGCGCCACCGAAGCTGCGGTTTTGGGTCGCCGAGGGTCGCCGCCTTGATTTTTTGTTTCGTTTTGCATCAAGGCAAAATGAAAAACAAGCTGACAGGCGCGTTAGAAAAATCCAACATTAAACTTAAATAATAAGCTTTTTACAAAATCTAATTATCTAAATACCAATCATAATACCTATAGTATATGTTTTCAGATCAGGTCCTTTATCTTTGCCAAACATCGAGAACGGGGCATAATAAGCATAGACGCCTACATTATTTATCCCCATCTGAAGTCTGAATCTCATATCTATAGGGCGGATATTCAGGTCCTGTCCCATACTTACCTTATGTGTACCTTCGTCATCTTTGAATTTCACCTGCGATTTGGAATAGTATTTTAAGAAGCCTACTACGCCTCCCGATATATGAAAATTGGAAGTCTGATATTCCAGTAAGAGAGGGATGGTAACATAATAAGCAATTAATTGAGTTGCTTTATAATTAATTCCTTCCGGTGCAGGCTCAAAAACTGTGATCCCATCTTTCTTTGTGAGTGCGGAATTATCATCGAAATGATACCGTGACCATTCGCTTCCGATACCGCTAACCAATAACCAATTGGAGTTTTTTATCTGTTTGTGAAAATCGATTATGTTGACTGTGAAATTATGCGATGTACTCATTTTTAATTTTCCGTTAGGAATATCGTCGTAATTCATGAAACCCATCCCTATGCCAGTCCAGTGCGGACTGAGGTGTTTCTTCTTTTTCCACGAAAAGATGAAATTGTAAGACGATCCGTCATACATCACCGAACTTTCGGGTTCGACGACTGTCGGTATTATCTTTTCTGTTTCGGTGCGGGTTGTGGTTACTAGTCCGGTAACGGTATCTGTAACGGTCTCGGTTACCACCGTTCTGATGATTGTATCTTGCGGTTGCTTTATATCGTCGGCAAAGACAGATATTGTGAATAAGGAAAATGCAAGTATAATTATTAGTTGTCTCATAATATATTGGTTTTATTGTAACTTAATACGTTTGTTATTGACATAGATAAAGAGGTCTTTCAACTTTTTCAGTTCGGCATCCAGATGTCCCGACGGGAAATTACCTTTCAGATAAACAAGGGTGATTTTCCTGCCTTTATTCTTATACAGGATAAATTCACTATTATTCGTTTTATCCTTTCCCAGATAATAAGAACCCGATTCTATTAGGCCGTCTTTCTTCACTTCCGAAATTGTTAACTTTCCGCGTGTGTCGGACTTCAGTGCTTCTGCTATATCCATCCTGTTTTGGGTATTTTCGTCCAGAATGAGACTTTTGTAAGAAGTGATGTTACTTCCCTGTGAAAGAACATCGGACGACAATTGCAGTAATACCGAACCTTCGCGTTTGCCATATTTGTCGAATATGTCTTTAATTTTCAGTCCGTCCTGAGCCAAAGCTGTGATTGTGGCTGTCAGTAGCATGAGGGTTAATATAAATAGTCTATGTTTCATAATCTGTTGTTTTTATTCTGTGAAAGAGTCCAGTATCCCTATCTGCGAATCAATGACATCGGCATCCACCTCCGATACATTTTCTATCGATATCAGCGCTTCGGAATTGATTGTTTGCATATTCGTTATTTTCTTACCGTCGATATACAGCATCGATTTGGCTGCTTCGCCTTCCATGTCTGTATGGACGGATTTTATGGTAAGAAGTATCAGTATACTTGCGGCTATGCTCACCCATGCATATACAGGTATTTTCTTTTTTTTCTTTTCAATGACGGCTTCCTTTCGTTCCTGTGAAAAGAAATTGAACATGGAAGCATACATTTTGTGTCGCTCTTCAATCTCCGGTTGCCGGAAATATTGCCGTAGTATCTTTTCTTCTTCGAGAGATGTTTCCCCGTCGAAGTATTTTTCTAATATTTTATCAATATCATTCATCATATTGTCATATTGCTTTATTGATACTTATAAATTTATCCCGGACCGTCTTCCGGGCTCTGGAGAGATTGACTCTCACCGTGGCGGCTTCGGCTCCCATAATTTCCGCTATCTCGTCCAATTCATAACCTTCCACATCGCGCATCAGCATTATTCTCCGCTGGGTTTCGGGCAACGTGTCTATAATTTTTCGAATGACAGTCACACTATCGTTTTGCTCGGTATATGTATATGGAGTAACGGCAGTAGTACTTACAGCCACATTGTCGATAGCGACATCGTAGCGTTCACTTCTTAATCTGTCGATACATATATTTTTCAATGTTTGCATTGCGAATCCTCCGATGTTGGGATGCGTATTGAGCTGACTGCGTACATTCCATAGCCTCAAGAATGTTTCCTGAACAGCATCTTCCGCGTCAATATCATTCTTTAGTATACCCTTTGCAAAAATCTGCAGTTTTTCACGTAAGGGTATCACTGTCGATTTAAATCTCTCTAATTCCATTTTAAGGTCTCAGACCTATTTGTTATTTATATAGATAACGTAGGTCTCCAAAATTTGTAACATCGGATATAATCTTTTTTATAAAAATAGTAAAGTCTTATGTAGATTGCGGTATAAGCGTGTTTATTTTTCACAGATATTTATGTGGTCGAAAGCTGTATATAATGATAAAAGGAATGAGATGGAGGTAGTTGTAGATAAAAGGATGAAAAAACGAAATTCAATTGTTAACTATAGAGCAACTCGTCATACAGGTCTTTTAATCGCTCGCGCAGATGCAGCACTGCATAGCGTTTACGGGAGATAAGCGTATTGACTCCTATACCGGTCGCTTCGGATATTTCTTTAAAAGAGTAACCTTCCAGCTCTGTCAGTTCGAATATTTCGCGCTGCTCTTCCGGTAGTTCGGCCAGAGCCGCTTCCAGTTCTACCCAAACCAGAGAACGTAGATATTCTGTTTCGGGAGATGAGTCTTCGTCGAGTAATAACCCTGTAACCTCGGCAAGGAAAAGTTCCTCACCGTTGTCGGAGATAACGGTCTTCATCTCCTCTTCCCTGTGTTTACGGCTACGGTCTATTATCTGGTTGTTGGCAACCGAATAGAGCCATGCCGAAACCTGTTCGATAGGCTTTTCTATCAGGTCGATCTTCGAAAGCTGGTAGAAGACATTCTGCAAGATGTCTTCCCCGTCTTCTTTAGAGAATACCCGTTTGGAGATATAATTCCTGAGTTGTGTCCGGTATTTTTTGAAAATACCGGAAGCGTCCTGCTCCTGTGGCAAATCTGTTGTCATATTTGCTTATTCTGGCTTATTGCCGGATTGAGAATTTTCTCTGTTTTCTTTGAATCGTTCTCCGAAGGAATGTGCTGCTCTCATATGTTCTCGGATATAGTCACGGCGTTCGTCCCGTGACATACCTTTCATACGTTCTCTCAGATCGTGAAAGTGGCGATGATCGTGATGGCCCCGTCCTCTGAAAAAATGACCTTTTCCAAACCGTCCGAATCCTCCGAGCAAGAGGCGACACAGTATCATTAAGCCTGCGGCCTGCCAGTAATTTATTGCAGTCCAGCCTACGATGGATGGTATCAGAGCATTCCAGAGTAACATAACTATGGCTATGGACGCGGCAAACACTGCTATAAATATCAATATACCTAAAAACTTCTTTTTCTTATTCATCTTATTATTTATTATCCGTTATTATGCTGTTATTAATTCTATTGCATCCGAAGGGCATACAAATTCACACTTCCCGCATCCGGCACATCTTTCGGGATATTCCACTGTTGCATAACTGCGTCCGTCTTTGTATGTCATGCCGATAACTTTACGACGGCATTTTTCCACACAATTTTCGCAGCCGGTGCATTTTCGTTCGAATATTTGTAAAGATATGACTTCACGGCTTCTTCTGTTAAACATTTTATACTTGTTTTTATTTTCATACTCATTTTTATAAGTAAGATGCATCCCTATAAACTATGACGAACAAGGCGAAAAAATATTTTAAATTATTTCGTATTTAATTCTATCGGTTTTGACTCACCTTTGGGTGAGTCTCTTCTTTTGTGTTTAATGACTGATTAACATTATTTGTTAATCCTTCCGCGCAAGTATAACAACTCTTGTTATTTTTTTGTCTCAAATCATCTTTATTCTCACACTTTTATTTTAACTTAGAACAAAAAATAACCCAGTTAATACTTAATGCGCTAATGGAAAAAATCACATCTACAGAAGTCCTCGAATGGGCAAAACAATTTCTCGACAAAGCAGAAAAAGAGTTAACTCCGCAGGAAGTAAAAGAGCAGAAGAAATATGCTTCACTTATACAAACACCTGCCAATAAAACATTGTTGTCCAAAATGTTGGATGAGTCTTCTCAGGTAAGAGACAATAAGAAGCTGGCAAAGCGGATGAAGCTCTTGATCGAAGAATATGGTGTTCCTGATTTTTTCAGTCCGTTCGACCGTTTTCAGCTAAGGCTGTTTACAAGCATAGGATATCTGTTCGAAGGTATTTCTATTCCCCTGTTTAAAGAAAGATTGCGTAAAGAAACTGATAAAATAATCATTTCGGAAGAACGTCCTGCCCTTACCGGACACCTGTCAGGCAGATGGAAAAGTAAGATAGGACAGAATGTGAACCTGTTGGGCGAAGTTGTACTTGGAGATGGGGAAGCCAATCACCGTTACCTGCATTATCTGGAAGCGCTGAAAGAGCCGGATATCAATTATATTTCCATTAAGCTGTCAGGTATTTACGCGCAGATACATCCGTTAAGCTACGAACAGAATAAAAAAGAACTCTGTAAACTGGTAGCCACAATATATCAGCAGGCAATAGATTATCCGTATACAGATCAGGACGGGGTTACAAAACCGAAGTTCGTGAATCTGGATATGGAAGAATATAAAGATACGGAACTCACTCTCGACGTATTCGAAGAAGTATTGAGCATGCCGCAGTTCAAAAATTACAGTGCCGGTATCGTGGTACAGGCCTATCTTCCCGATGCGGGACTGTTTCAGGAACGTTTGTTGAAGTTTGCCAGGAAACGTTATGCCGAAGGAGGCGCACCGCTGAAAATGCGTCTGGTGAAAGGTGCGAACCTGCAAATGGAAAGCATTATTTCATCATTGAAAGGATGGACAAACCCTGTATTACCTACCAAAGTAGATGTGGATGCGAATTATATGCATATTCTCGATATTGCTTTACAGCCCGAAAATGCAGAAGCGATGCATGTGGGCGTAGCTTCCCACAACTTTTTCAGTATTGCCTACGCTTATTTGCTGAGCGAAAAATATAGAACATCCGAATATGTGACTTTCGAAATGCTGGAAGGTATGGCAAACAACCTGCCGCGTGTGATGCGCAATTTCGGAAAACAGATCATACTATATACACCGGTTGTGAAAAAGGAACATTTCCTTAATGCTGTGTCTTATCTGGTGCGCCGGTTGGATGAAAATACGGGAAAGGATAATTTCCTTAGCTATTCCTTCAATCTGAAACTGGATAGTCCGCAATGGAACTTTCTTGCTAACCAGTTTGCAGAAGCGTATAACCAGAAAGACAGTGTGCAACCTAAATCTTTCCGTTCACAAAACCGGAAAGAAAAGCCCGTTCCGGTAAAAGATATCAATGTATTCCGTAACGAACCCGATACCGATCTCGACCTGCATGAAAATCGTGAATGGGCTTTGGAATCGCTTCGTAAATGGGGCACATTGGTAAATGACAAGAATTTTATTGTGCCTGTGCAAATAGGGGATAGGGAAGAGATAACCGCACATAAGAAAAAATATTACGACCGCAGCCGAAATGATGAGGTCTGCTTCTGTGAAGCCAACCTTTCCTCATTGGAACAGATAAAGGAAATAATCGCTATTGCCGGGGAGGACAAACCGGAGTGGAGAAAGACCTCTGTAAATAGACGCAACGAAATACTTCATCAGGTAGCCGATAACCTGAGTGCCAAACGTGGCGACCTTATAGGCTGCATGTCTGCTATTACTGGCAAGACCTTTATGGAAGGAGATGTGGAGGTGTCGGAAGCTATCGATTTCTGTCGCTTCTATCCCATCACAATGAAGCATTTCGATGAACTGAAAACAGTAGAAAATACACCAAAAGGTATAATCCTTGTTATCCCGCCTTGGAATTTCCCTCTGGCTATCCCTGTCGGGGGAGTAGCTGCTGCATTGGCTGGGGGTAATACGGTGATACTGAAACCTGCGACTGTTGCTTTGCCTGTCGCCTGGGAATTTGCTAAATGTTTCTGGGACGCAGGTGTGCCAAAAGAGACATTGCAGGTGGTATGCAGCGCCGACCGTTCATCATTGAACTATCTCACAGCACATCCATCTATCAAGCATGTAATACTTACAGGTGGGACGGATACCGCATTCCGCTTATTGGAAAACAGTCCGAAGACACCGCTTTCAGCTGAAACAGGGGGGAAGAATGCTATCATACTTACAGGCAACGGCGATCAGGATCATGCGATATTAAATGTTGTGTCTTCAGCATTTAGCAATGCAGGACAAAAATGTTCGGCATGTTCGCTCTTATTGCTTGATAAGAAGACATACAATGATGAAAATTTCAAATCGAAGTTGAGGGATGCGGTGACCAGTATGCGTACTGGTAGTGTTTGGGACACAATGAATATGGTGGGGCCGATGATAACCAACGACAACGATAAACTCTTGCATGCAATAGAAAACCTTGAAGAAGGAGAATCGTGGCTTGTGGCACCGGAATTTCTCGATGAAAAGAAGTATATGCTCAAACCTACTGTAAAATGGGGGGTGAAGCCGGCGAGCTTTACATTCAGAAACGAGTTGTTCGCTCCACTTTTGTCTGTTGTCTGTATCGATGATTTGGAGCAGGGCATCGAATTTGCCAATTCGTCTGAATATGGGCTTACGGCAGGATTACAAAGTCTGGATGAAGAAGAGCAATTGCTGTGGAAGAACAGTATCGAGGCCGGAAACCTATATATAAACAGGGGGATTACGGGCGCAATCGTCAATCGTCAACCGTTTGGCGGAATGAAACGTTCTGCATTTGGCGGAGGGATCAAAGCCGGAGGGCCTAATTATGTGTCCTG
This sequence comes from Dysgonomonas sp. GY75, assembly GCF_015234155.1. NCBI lineage: Bacteria > Pseudomonadati > Bacteroidota > Bacteroidia > Bacteroidales > Dysgonomonadaceae > Dysgonomonas > Dysgonomonas sp. GY75. The sequence continues at coordinate 747,667 of NZ_JADCLQ010000036.1, read as the reverse complement.
CTTTGTGGAATTTGCTGAAAATGAAGTTCCTGTAACCTCTGTTAAATCTCAGTTGAGCGATCTGGTAGATACCGATAAAGATAAAAACCGCTTGAACTATGCCGCGGAAAGCTATAAGAACGCTTGGGGTACGGAGTTCTCTTTAGAAAGAGATGTAAACCATATCTATGGCGAAGAAAATATATTCCGCTACCTGCCGTTGAAGAGTATAGGCGTGCGTGTTCAGGAAGATGATGACCTGTGTGATATTTTGCTGATTCTTTTGGCTGTAACAATAGCTAAGGCTCCTGTTACTGTAAGTATTTCCGGTTCGGACAGTAAATTGCAGGCTATAGAGAAAGCAGCTTTGACTTTATTGGGGATCGTTATCAAAATGCAGGACGAAGACAGGTTTGTGGAAGAGATAGAGAACTATGAACGTATCCGCATTTGTTCTCCGGCTGCATCCGATGCTATATATCTGAAAGCAGCAAAACTTGGCAAACATATCGCAAATAACAAACCCCTTGCGGAAGGACGTCTCGAAATGCTTCATTATCTGAAGGAGCAAAGCATTGCTTACGAATATCACCGATACGGAAGTATATTCGGAGATGATAAATAATATGGCGGCTTTGATAAATTTTAGCTATATTTGTGGTTACCTCTTTTTGTGAGGACAATTCCGGATTACTGTAATCCGACAGAAAAACGAAATCCAAATATAACATTCAAATAAAGGAAAAGATGAAACCTACATTGTTTATTTTGGCGGCCGGAATGGGTAGCCGCTACGGAGGCCTCAAACAGCTTGACGGACTTGGCCCTCATGGGGAGACCATCATGGATTACTCTGTGTATGATGCTATACAGGCAGGTTTTGGCAAAATAGTATTTGTTATCAGACACTCTTTTGAGAAAGAATTCAGAGAAAAAGTGATTTCTAAATATGAGGACAAAATATCTGTAGAGGTCGTTTTTCAGGAATTAGACTATATTCCTGCAGGGTTTGTTCCGAATCCCGAAAGAGAAAAGCCGTGGGGGACAAACCATGCCTTGCTGATGGGGAAAGATGTTATCAAGGAGCCTTTTGGTATTATCAACGCCGATGATTTCTATGGTCGTTCCAGTTTTCAGATTTTAGCAGGTATGCTCAAGACTATGGGCGATAAGACCCGTAGCTATTGTATGATAGGCTATCTGTTAGGTAATACCCTTTCCGAAAGCGGAACAGTGGCGCGTGGTGTATGTCAGCTCGACGATGAAAATTATCTGACCAAAGTCGTAGAACGGACGCAGATAGAACGTATCGATGGTGTTCCCTGCTACAAAGACGAAGATGGTACATGGAAAAAACTGACCGATACAACTCCTGTATCGATGAATATGTGGGGGTTCACACCCGACTATTTCGACTTGTCGGAAAAAAGTTTTGAAAACTTCCTGAAAGAAAACCAGAACAACCTCAAGGCTGAATTTCTGATTCCTACGGTGGTTAACGATTTGGTAGAGAAGAAAGAAGTAAAAGTGAAACTGATAAATACACCATCGGTCTGGTTTGGTATTACATACGCCACCGATCGTCCTGAAGTAGCCTTACGCATACAAGAACTGGTAGATGAGAGGATTTATCCTGAAAAGCTCTTCGGATAATCTTATACTTTTACATAAAAAAGGGAAAGTCTTCTTTATCGATGCTTTCCCTTTTTGCGTATATAGTAAGGTCTGGAAGATTCCTTTTAGTGAGATACCTTGATTAAATTACCTGTCTGATTGAAATTCAATTCGGCCGCATCTGCTAATTTTACCCTATAGCCGTACGATTTATGTTTCACCTTTACAATAGCTTTCTGTGGGTAGTTTTTCGCTATATAGGCAATTGCAGGCTTAGGTAATATATCTATAATGCTTTTGGGTAGGGGGGTATAGTCACTTTCTATTTCTTCCCAGTCGCCGTTCCCGTCAAACTGTACCTTAATACCATTTTTGTATTTTACCTTACACTCTCCGTCTTTTGCATCATACTTTAGTTTATCTATCTCGTATTTACTGAAATGCCTGTCCAGAAATACCTGCACCTTTTCAGGTATATTATTTCTGTATTGCAAAGAAGGGAAAGTATTAACCTTTGTAGCACAGCTCAATAATAATATGGACAGTACCAAATATATTCTCATAACAATCTTTATTTATTTTGTATAAAGCAGAGTACCCTATACAGACGGTACCCTGCTATTATTGTGGTTTTGTAAAGACTATAAAAGTTTGGTTTGATCTATAATAATTTAGTATTTCTCATTGTTCTCGTACCACCGGAAAACTATAACGCCCATGCCTGATGCTGAGTTTATCTGAAAACCTCCTCCATTCAGTTTACCTTGTACTTTCGTCTTCGAAGTCGTTCCTTTGAAATTAGAACTATTGAGTATATATGCATTGATATTTGTAGAGGACTGCAAGTCTAAAGTGGCTTTAGTATCTTTCGGTAATACCAGTTGAATATTCCCCTTGGATAGTTTTGTATTCATGGATTCCGAAGCACTCGTATTAATCATTCCTATATATCCGGATTCGGATTCTACTGTAAAGTTCCTACCCGACGAATCAATATATTTGATTGATCCGGATATGGACTTAGCAGTATGATTGTTTCCACTTATGTTTTTCACCATGATACTACCTTTGGCTATACTTAGAGCTGTGGATACGCTTTCAGGTGTGAAAATCTTGATAGAGACCCTTAGCTTACCGTAGTCTGTACCTTGTATTACGCCACTCTTTTCAGAAACATTGGCTACTATTTCAGTATCGTTGGCATATGATTCTATGTTATAATACTTCTCCAGAATTGCTTTTGCTTGTTCATCAGATAAGTCTATACTTTCGTTGTCAGCCTTTGCATAGATATATATAGCTGTTTGTTCTTTATAACCACCGAATACAGCTATATGCCCATTTTGAGTGGTGGAAGCAGATACCTTTTTTATCGGGTGAGTGCTTAGCGCATATGTCCTCATATATCTGATTGAATCCCCCAAATAAGCCGCATCTGTAGGAATGCTTAAAACATCGTTCTTTGATGGACCCTCGACTACATCTACAATATTATTGTCTATTATATCATCTTCATCAGAACTGCAAGCAGGTGTAATCAGAAGAAGTAGCCCTGTGATTAAGCTAGCTGCAAGATTGAAATACTGTTTCATAATGTTGTCTTTTATTAATAATGGTTTGTGTATAGCTTATATTATAATTACAGATGCAAAGCTAAATGAAGAACCTGTAGAAAATCTGTAGAGGGGGTAGAACAGGCTTAAGCTTTCTGCCAGATGTGATCCTTTGTCTGTTTGAGCATTCATATCAATGCAAAAAAAGCCCTGTGATTTTATATATCACAGGGCTTTAATCATTATGGAAGGCGCTTCACTAAACTACTATATCTTTATTCTATATCGATTTCTTTACCTTGATAGAAATCCAGAATCTTTGCTCTGAATATGAAATCGTATTTCGCTTGTATACGTTCCGATTTGCTGGTCAGTAATTTTGTTTGGGCTTCGTTAAATTCAAATACAGTCGATTTACCAATGTCGTAACGTTCACGGGCATATTTGAACGATTCGTCAGCGGCTTCATAAGCCTTACTTGCCGAATTATACTTGGCCTGGGACGAAACTGCACTCTGGTATGCTTGCTGAATCTCTTTATATAATGCAAGTTTCACATTGTCAAGCGCTAAATTCTGGTTCTCGATGCTTAGGCGTGCACTTCGTACTCTGTTTCTTGTTTCGAAACGGTTAAAGATAGGAATACTTAAGCTAAAACTCAAATTTTCTGAGCCGAAATCTTTGATTTGCCTACTGAAACTTGCAGTATTCTTCCCCGCGATACTCTGGTAGAAGGTGCTATAACCTGCGCTGAAGTTAAGGGTAGGCCAATAACCTGCCTGAGCTACTTTCAGACTTTTTTTGCTGCTCTCAAGTTTATATTCAGCTTCCTTTATATGAGGTTTAATACCCAGAGCCATCTGATAGACCTGATTTGGCGGAAGTACGCTCCCCAGATTATTATCTACTATATTGTCTACTTTCGGCTCTTCAATATCGAAAGCGTCGTTCGATGCAAGGTTCAGGGCCTGAGACAAATTCAGGAGCGACAGAGCCAGGTCATTGTCGGCCATTGTCACGTTCGATTCATCTTTTGCCAACTGTGCCTTTATGTCATACAATTGCGATGTCGGTACTTTGCCTGATTCGACCAGCATACTGGTGCGCTCTACCTGCTGTTTGCTCAATCCTGCCTGCTCCTGATATGCCTTGAGTATTTCTTTTTTGAACAATACATCGAGGTATAAGGATACCACCTGTAATTCCAGGTTCTCCTGAGCTTTTTTCAAACCCTCCATTGCTGCCTGTAAAGTCAGTTCATCGGCCTTTATCTGGTTAGGAATCCTGAAACCAGTGAATATAGGGACAGAGGTCGATACACTGAATGACGAACGGGATGAGTTTACTGCTTCGGAGACGTTTGTACCCAAAGTAGACCGCCCGAAGTTGAAACTTTGTCCCATACTGGCATTCAGGTCGGGCAGACGGCTGTTTTTACTGGTGCTCAGGTTTATTTCCGAGTTTTTTACATCCAGCGATTGCTGTTTCAGTTCTATATTATTCTCGACGGCATAATCGACACATTGTCTTAGTGTCCATTTGTTCTGAGCCTGAGAACATAGACAAACAAGTAATAAACTGCACGATATTATATATTTTTTCATATGCGTCTGTTAATTTTTAGGAGCTTCTTTTGGCTTGTCCGAAACTTCATTGCCTCTGACTTTCTGGCCTTTGCTGAGTCCCTCTTTTACTTCTACTTTTATTCCGTCCGATAATCCTACTTTTACCAGCTTTTTGTCAAATACCTGCTTGTGGTTGGTAGTGTCTGTCAGTATATAAACGAAAGATGAATCGTTGCTGAATGTGATTGTACTTTCGGGTATGGTCAATACCTTTTCCACTTTAGCCAATACGATCTCGGCGTTGGCGCTATATCCGGCTCTCACCATCACTGTATCGGGGATGCGGGCGGCAGCCTTTATTTCAAACAGGATGGCTCCGTTTTCCTCTACTCCTTTAGGTGCGATATACTCTAATATTGCATCAAATTTTTTACCTTCAATAGCCCCTACCGACAGTTTGATCGGCATACCTGTATGTACGCGGCCTACTTCAGTTTCGTCTATCTTTCCGATGAATATCATATCATTCATGTTTGCTACAGTGGCGATAGTGGTACCGTCGTTGAATGTGTTGGCCTGTATCACCGAGTTACCGGCTTTTACCGGTACATCCAATATCATACCTGTGATGGTAGAACGGATTTGTGTGTTGCTATATTGTGCCGTTTTTTTAGATATACCGGTTTTTACGATATCCAGATTGTCTTTCGAATTTTCCAGTTCCTCGATAGCCTTTTTGTAATCGGCATCCGATTTGTCCATTTCTTCTTTGGCTATCACTCCCTTCGAAAACAGGTCTTTTTGTCGTTCATGTTCAGCTCTTACCTGTGTAAGGTTAATCTGTGCTACATTCACGCGTGATTCGGCAGAGTTCAACTGGGCAACTTCGGGTATAACCTTTACGGTGGCAATAATATCTCCCTGTTTTACAAAGTCACCTGCTTCTTTAAGAACCTCCGATATAATACCGGATATCTGCGGCTTGATTAAAATTTCATCACGGGGCGATACTTTACCTGTTGCTACTGAAGTATTTTCCACATTTCCTTCTTCAACGGTAATGATTTCGTATCTGACTTCTTTAGGCTGCGATTTTTTCCAAAGGAAAAAGAATGTGCCAAGGACCACTAATCCTATAATCACAAACAGTGCTATTCTGAGAACCTTTTTCATATAATATATAGTTTACAATTTTTTTCTGTTATATTATTAATCATCATCCAAAAAGTAACAAAGGTTACACTATTTACAGTTAACAGTAAACAGTTAGCAGTCAACAATTAGAACTCCTTTATACTTACTACTTGTTAAAAGGTAACAAAGGTTACAACTTTATCATACTTTTTGATGTGTCACATTTTTTATTTTACCGTCTCTGACTCTACAGAGGCTTGTATGTTTACGGCAATGAGCCGGCTATTTATATATAGATAAATTTATTCGTCCCTGATAGCATCTATCGCTTTCACACTGAGTGCCCGCATGGCAGGCATGAGGCCTGCAAAAATTCCCGATGCGATGAGTATTCCCATGGCAGCCATTGCTGTACCAAAGGAAACTAACGGAGGTAAGAAAATCATATCTTCGTTATTCATACTACTCATTCCCTGACTTATCATACTTAAAATAAGCACACCAAAGAAAAATCCCGAAAATCCAGCGATTGCTGTCAATACGAAACTCTCACTCATTATTTGCAACATAACGGAAAGCGGTTTGGCTCCTATCGCCCTGCGCACGCCGATTTCCCGGGTACGTTCCCGTACGGTGACCAGCATGATATTACTTATCCCTATGATACCGGACATAAGGGCTCCTATTCCAACAAACCAAATCAATATATCAATTCCGCTGAACAGGTTGTTGAATATCTGGAACTCTTTCTCTATATTGAAACTGCCTATTGCCTTTTCGTCCGAGGGGGATATGCTGTGTGCGGCCTTTAAGATGCTTTTTACCTCTTGTTCTACGACTGATGCCGGATAGCCGGGCTTGGCGGTGCATGCCATGAAATAAATATCCTGTCCCTGATTGAAAGCCCTCTGGGTGGTGGAGAATGGTAAGAATACAGACGATTCCACATCTCCTCCAATGGATATTTTCGATTTTGGCCGGATGACTCCTATCACTTGAAAGTAAATCCCATTTACTCTGATATACTTTCCTATAGGGTCTTCGCTTTTGGCGAATAATGTTTCGTAAACCTCCCGGCCAATAATACAGACTTTGCGACTCTTATCTATATCTATCTCATTAAACAGGCGTCCTTGCAGAACGTGCTGGCCTTCTATCTTAAAGTGTTCAGTATATATGCCTCTGACGCCATAGCTTCCCGATTTATTCCCGTTAACTACATTTTTGTCACCGCCGCCAATAAACAGTACCGGAGATACATATTCTACCGATTTGGCTTTATCTCTTATTGCTTGCACATCTTTTGTCTTCATCGTCCACTGACGGCCTTTCCGGAACCCATCATAAGGTTCACTTGTACGTTGTGTCCAGAAGAAGCAGGAATTGGAGGCAAAAGCCTCGAAGTTTTTATATATTCCTCCTTGCAAGGAACCTCCCAGTCCGATGAGCAGAATAAGCATGAAAAGCCCCCAAAATACTCCAAAGCCTGTAAGAAAACTCCGAAGCTTGTTTCGCTTGATGGTAATCCATATCTCCTGCCAGTTATCTAAATCAAACATATTGCGCTAATTTAATTTTTTTATTCTGCCCGCATAGCTTCTATCGGACTTATCTTTGTCGCTTTCAGCGCAGGCATAAATCCCGATACGACACCCGCTATTATCATGACGATAGTTGCTTTAAAGATAGTTGATAAATCGACCGAAGGATCTTTGAATATCGGGGGCCCGTCGGTAGGCATGCTAAATATCAGATCGGTCATCAGCCCGAATTCATTTATGGCTATTCCCCCCATCATTCCTATATAGCCGGCGATGGTAGTTATAAGAATGGATTCAAATATGATCAGTCTCAATATCGAGCCTGATTTTGCACCTATTGCTTTTCGTATCCCTATTTCCCTTGTCCGTTCTTTTACTGTTATCAACATTATATTGCCTACGCCTACTATTCCTGCCATGAGCGAAGCCCCGCCTATTATCCATAAAAATATATTGATACCTGAAAAAATCATGTTTGCTTCAATCATGTCTTCAGCGGTATTACGGATGTAGAGGGCAGATCTGTCGGCGGGATCGAACTCGTGCAGTTTTCCGAGTTTTTGACGCAATCTTTCTGTGAAATCCTGATTCTGTTTCAATGTATTTAACCCGACTATGGTGAAATCGATTTGCCGGAATCCAAAGCCTTTACTATAGAGCATCTGAGCAGTTGTGAAAGGAATGTACGCCGGAGGGCTGTTACGGAATTCATTTTCGTCGTCATAAATCCCGATCACCTGATATGCCATATTGTTATCAGCGATCACATATTTTCCTAAAGGGTCCTGATCTTTAAATAATATCTTTTTTATTTCCTGATTGATAACTATTACTTTTCTGCGATTATCCACATCAATTTTATTCAGAAAACGACCTTCCCCGCTTCTTACCTTGATATTATTTATATATGCTGCATCTTGAGAAACCCCGTCAAGCGACCATGAACCATATTCCTGCAGATAAGACAGGTTGACGGTCTTACTTATCCGTGCGGAAACATATTGTACTTCCGGAATCTTATTTTTTATCAGGTCATAATCCCGTCCGTCAAATTTGATCTCTCTGTTGGTGGGAAATCCTTTATACGGCATCGAGGTCCATCCCGGCCACAAGGTAACTGAATTCTGGGCTCTACGGGAAAAGTTTGAAGTTACTCCGTTTTTCAGTCCATTTCCGGTTCCTAGCAGGACTATCAGCATAAATATACCCCAAGCCACAGCAAAGCCTGTAAGGGTGGTGCGCAGCTTATTTTTACTGATGGTTGAGAGTATTTCCCGTAGTGAGTCAAAATCAAACATAGAAAAAGGTGTTATTTAAGGAATGGACAGATTTTATATATTTCAATAACTCTTACTCATTCCTGTTGTTTTACTTACCGGATAATAAAGGGCCTGTGGCCTTACATCTCTATTACAGGATTCTCGTTTATCTCTATCGAACCTATTATACCGTCTTTTATATGTATTACGCGGTCGGTCGCATTGGCTACAGCCTGTTCGTGCGTTACGATAAGCATTGTGATACCATCGTTTGTATTTATCTCTCGCAACAATTGCATTACGTCTCTTGACGTTGTACTATCTAATGCACCCGTAGGTTCGTCGGCCAGTATTACCTGGGGCTGTGCTATGAGTGCACGCGCTATGGCAACACGCTGCTTCTGTCCTCCCGATAATTCGTTGGGCAAATGGTCGGCATGACTTGCCAGTCCCATTTTGTCTAGGTATTCCATTGCCAGCTTATTCCGTTTCTTACGGTTCATCCCCTGATAATAGAGGGGCAATGCGACATTTTCCATTGCATTTTTGAATGAAATAAGGTTGAAAGACTGGAAAATAAAACCTATCTTCTTGTTTCTCAATTCGGCTGCATATGTCTCGCTCGGTTTATTTATCAAAACATTGTCGAGATAATACTGACCCGTGTCGTAATTGTCCAGTATACCGAGAATATTCAATAGAGTGGATTTACCCGAACCGGAAGCTCCCATGATGGAAACCAGCTCTCCTTTCTCAACTTCCAGATTGATCCCCTTCAAAACGTGCAAAGGAGCGCCGTTATAGTAGGTCTTGTTCAAGTTATTAATTCTTATCACGCTTATTAACTGTTAGATATGAAAATTATGAACACACAAATATAGATTTTATTATAAAGTGTTAGCGCTCGAGCCAGAACTTTTATACTTATATGTCGCAAAAAAAATAAAAAGGTTACAATCTTTTTGTTTTTTAACATTTTTGTATTCACATTGCCACATTACTTTATAAAAAATGTGGCTTTTGTGTATTATATGAGTTATTTCTGAATAACGAATCTTATATAACTAATGATTCGCATTAAGTATTAGGGCAAACGCATCAAAATTCCTAAAGTTGTTTTCAGCCTCATGTAGGGGCGTATTGCATACGCCCAATTGTGATATTTTGCTATGCGGGCGTATGCAATACGCCCCTACGGGCCTTCGATAGAAGTTGAACAATTTGATGCGTTTGCCCTGATTAAGTATTAAAGGCTGGCTTCCAATAAGGAACCAACCTTTGTTCTTTATCTGTAGATGTTATGTTTACTTCAATTTCCCCAACGTCTCTTTCACCCGTCTCATAGCCTCTACAATATTCTCGTCAGAAGTAGCATATGAAAAACGGATATAGTCCGGTGCTTCGAATGCAAGTCCGCCCACACAAGCCACATGGCCTTCTTCGAGCAGGAACATCGCGAGATCAGCCGATGTATTTATTTGCCGTCCATTGTACGACTTACCAAGATAATAGCTGCATTCTGGGAACAGATAGAAAGCCCCTTCCGGCTTATTCACCTTAAATCCTTCTATCTCAGACGCCAGCTTCACAATCAGGTCGCGACGGCGTTGGAATGCCAGTCTCATGTCTTCCACGCATTGTTGTTCTCCCAGATAAGCCGCTTCGGCAGCCTTCTGAGCTATGGATGAAGCCCCTGAAGTATATTGTCCCTGCAATTTGTTACAAGCCGAAGCGAGCCACTGAGGTGCGGCTACCCATCCCAGACGCCAGCCTGTCATGGCATATGCTTTGGATACTCCGTTGATAATGGCAACACGGTCTTTGATATTTTCGAACTGGGCAATGCTCTCATGTTTTCCCAGATAGTTAATATGTTCGTATATCTCGTCCGCAATGATGATGATGTTCGGATGCTTGGCCAATACATTTGCTATTGCCTCCAGTTCGGCTTTAGAATAGATGCTGCCTGTAGGATTCGAAGGCGAGCATAATATAATAGCCCTTGTCTTTGGCGTAATAGCTGCTTCCAGTTGCGCAGGAGTCATTTTAAAATCCTGTTCGATACCTGTGCGTATTACCACACTTTTACCTTCCGCCAGTTTCACCATTTCTACATAACTAACCCAGCATGGAGCAGGGATAATCACTTCGTCACCCGGATTGACAACACAAAGTACCACATTACAAACGTCCTGCTTTGCTCCATTAGAACAAATAATCTGCTCAGGCTTATAGCTAAGTCCGTTTTCTGTTTCCAGCTTTTTGCATATTGCCTGCCGCAGCGACAGATAGCCGGGCACGGGTGTATAGAAAGAAAAGTTATCGTCGATAGCTTTTTTTGCAGCTTCTTTTACATGGGCGGGGGTGAAGAAATCAGGTTCCCCTACACTCAGGTTGATAACATTGATGCCCTGAGCTTTTAGCTCATTGCTTTTCTGAGACATAGCCAAAGTCTCCGATACTGCAAGACTTGCTATACGTGCTGATACTTGTGACATAGTTGTTTATTATATTTAGGTTATTGACCTTTTCTTGATTAATCTACATTATGTAAATCGTGCCCCATACGCTCTTTTTTCGTATGCATATAGAACTCGTTATATTTGTTAGGTGTAACTTCGATAGGCACATTGCCTACTACAGTCAGTCCGAAAGATTCTAATCCCTTTCGCTTGACAGGGTTATTGGTTAATAATCGCATCTTACTGACACCTAATTCTCTTAGGATGGCTGCTCCTACGCCATAGTCGCGTTCGTCGGCACGGTAACCAAGATGAAGGTTTGCATCTACTGTATCGTATCCTTCTTCCTGAAGTTTGTAGGCTTCCATCTTTGCCATTAGCCCGATTCCGCGTCCTTCCTGATTAAGATATACGATTACACCTTTTCCTTCTTTCTGGATCATCTCCATTGACTTGTGCAGCTGTTCGCCACACTCGCAACGCTTAGAGCCGAATATGTCGCCTGTAACGCATGATGAGTGTACACGGACAAGGATAGGTTCATCTTTCTCCCATGTTCCTTTTATAAGTGCTACATGTTCCAGTCCTGTCGATTTTTGTTTGAAAGGAATCAGATGAAAATGCCCGTATTCGGTAGGCATATTCACTTCCGCCCCTTTTTCGATCAGTGATTCTCTTTCCAGTCTGTATTTTATAAGATCGGCTACCGAAATTAATTTCAGATTATATTTGTCGGCCATTTCGCGTAATTCGGGTAGGCGCGCCATTTCTCCGTCTTCTTTCTTTATCTCTATCAGAACTCCTGCGGGATATAATCCGGCAAGGCGGGCAAGGTCTACGGCTGCTTCTGTATGCCCGATGCGGCTAAGTACACCTTTGTCTTTGGCACGTAGAGGGAAAATGTGTCCGGGACGCCCAAAATCTTCAGGCTTGGTGTCTTTACGGGTCAGTGCAAGTATTGTTTGCGCCCTGTCGTAGGCTGATATTCCGGTGGTTACACCATTTTTGAGTAAATCTATAGATACTGTAAAAGGTGTGGCATGAGTTGCAGTGTTGTGAGTAACCATCATTGGTAAATCAAGTTCTTCACAACGTTCTGCTGTAATGGGTGCACAAATAAGGCCTCTGGCATGTGTCTCCATAAAATTTACCTTTTCCGGAGTGATGGCTTCCGCGGCAATGATGAGGTCTCCTTCATTTTCGCGGTCTTCATCATCGACAACAATAACGAAGTTGCCATTCCTTATTTCTTCTATGGCTTCTTCTACTGTATCCAGTTTTATTTTTTCCATATTATATATCTTTCCTTAAAAACTTAAGAGTATGAAATGATTTCAACTTCTTTTTTATCCTTGCCTATCTGTCTGGTAACATAGAAATATACGAGAGGATAGAACATAAATGAGAATATTACAATAAAGAAATGGTATAGTTTAGACCGCTTCTTTATATTGGTGTAAAAAGCAAAATAGTAAAACATCGACCGTATAAACAAGAATAGATACGAAACGTCGATGATCCATGAAAACCCTGTCAGATTGGTTATCAGGAGGAAGATGCATAAGATATAACCTGCCATAGTCCATTTAGAACTATAGTCATACAGGAATTCGGCATTATCCATATATTGTGCGTCTTGTTTATCTATGATCCCGCCTATTTCAGCTCCTCTTTCTTTCAGGATACTCAGGGCGGCCAGCTGCATATCCTTTTCGTAATTATATTTCTTATAATTCTGTATCAAATCCCGTAGTTTGTCGGTATCCATAGCGCGTAGACCATTAAGGATTTCGGGTTGAAGATCGAGCTCCGATACATCAGGTATTTTTTTGACAATAATATTGCGCCTTTCATCGCTGATCTTTGGAGGAGTCTTTATAAAGAAGATCTTCCGTATAAATTTACCATATGCTTCAGGATTGAATAAGGCGGAATCATTCATCGCTTTATAAGTGAGGAATACGCCTAACGGGAATAATGCGAATGAACTGAGCCACATACCCTGCCACGCTTCCCAGACGCCGTCGCGAGCCATTTTATAGCCAATGTTGTCTATAATATAGTAGACTATAAATAACGCGACAGACACAACTACAGGCATCCCTAATCCACCTTTGCGTATAATCGCGCCCAAAGGAGCGCCTATGAAGAAGAAGATAAGACAGGCAAAAGATAGGGTGAATTTGCGATGCCTCTCTACTTCGTGAAACCTGATGTTTTTTTGAAGTCCTGCTTTTTGGGTAGACTCCAGCATGTTGTAACGGCTATTCTCGGCTTCGCTGGCAGCAGACATTAAATGTTGCGCCATTTCGTCTCTGCTGTATGAATTCAGTAAGGAATCGAAATCAATTTTTGCCGGTTGTTCCTTTTTTTGTAGGGCTTTAGGTTTCTCTACTTTGAGCGAATCGGCTTCTTTAAGCCTGTTTTGATAGGCTTCAGTATTCCGGTATGAGAAATATGTGTGTTGGCCGATTATTTTCCGGTCCCTGATATTTACACTATCCAGTCGCGCACTCATGGAGTCGATGGAGTGGGAGAGCTGAACGATATTTTTGGATATCTGTGTTCCTTCCAGATTGGATTCATCCATGCGGTCAAATCCTGTATTGAACGGAATAATAACTTCTTTTTCCTTGAAATTCTCCCGGCTATAGGGCGCAAATTGATTATTGTTTCTGCTACTTGTGCTATTAACATCGGCTTGCCGGAAATTAGCGAACTGCTGCCCGTGATACAGGTTTAATAAAAGAAAGGTTTTGTCTTCCGAACCTCTCATCAGGGCCGAATCGCAAACTATTACAGCCATGTTGTCAAAGCCTTTGGATGTATCGTATATCATCACTTCGTGCAACATCTTGGTTTCGCGATTTTTCTTCTTCACATACAGGTTATAGTTTGGAATGTCGCTATAAAAAGAGCCTTCAGGGATATCCAGTTCGGGCGATTTCTGCTTGATTGACCATAACAACGCCCTTAATTTAACCTGAATACGGGGCATTGCCTCATTCTGAAAAAAGAATGCGCCAATGGAAATAAATGCGACAAGTATTATCAGAGGCTTCATCGCTTTAAGTAGCGAGACTCCGGATGCTTTGATGGAAAGTAATTCGAGCCGCTCGCCCAGATTACCGAATGCCATAAGCGAAGCCAATAGCAGAGACAAAGGCAGCGCCATTGGTATTAGCTGGAAGGCGGCATATAGAAAGAGTTCGGCTAAGACCGAAATGTCGAGCCCTTTACCAACAAGGTCTTCGACATAACGCCACAAGAATTGCATCAGTACAATGAACAAACATATCACAAATGTCATAGCAAAGACAGGTAGGAATGTTTGGATGACGAATGTATATAGTCGTTTAATTTTTAGCATTAACTACAGATACTCAAATTGAGTACAAAAGTAGTAAAAAGAAAAATGTTAAGGCAAATATTATGATGAAAGATATTGTTCTTAATCTTTATTAGTGAATTTATATAGGCTTATAAGCTTCATTTAATGAGAGGATGGAAATATTTTTGTTATTTTCCAGCCGGAAGTTTGTATTATATAAAATAATCTTCTATTTTTGCACCCGCTAACATAAAGTTGGCGGGATAGCTCAGATGGTTAGAGCGCATGATTCATAATCATGAGGTCCCGAGTTCAATTCTCGGTCCCGCTACGAAGAAAAGAGAGTTTTACACAGCGTGTAAAACTCTCTTTTGCTTTAATTATATTATAATGTGGATAATGGGAGGTGAATCCTGTAAGGAATAAGTCAAAAATTATCTTTGCTACAATGATAATACGAGTACCTAAACTCTTTCAAAAATCAGGATTCGATATTAACCCTTGAGGTTTTCAATAACAGATAGTCCATTCATCATTTTCTTATACCTTATCAAGGCTTCGATATAGTAATAGTCTGCATAATTGATCGCAGCGTCCACTTCTGAGCCATTAGGCCAATGTCCAACACTATGCAATAAGAATGACGGTTTACACGCTCCACTCTGGAATTTATCCGAAGAAAGTTCAATGAGCATGTTTATTGCAGCAGTTTTATATTCTTGTGCTTTTTGTGGATTATCTTCCAATTGAGATAGTTCCAAAAGTCCCGAAGCAACGATTGCCGCCGCCGAAGCATCACGTGGCTCGTTTGGAATATTAGGTGCATCGAAGTCCCAGAAAGGTACATATTCGTCTTTTGGTAACCTGTTTAAATAAAGATCTGTTACTTTTTCTGCAAAGCGTAAGAAGGTTTTATCCTGTGTTTCACGGTAAACCATCGCGTAACCATAAATAGCCCAAGCCTGTCCCCTTGCCCAAAGAGTGCTGTCGGCATATCCCTGGTGGGTGACCCCTTTGATAAAATCTCCTGTAATGGTGTCATAAACTGCTACGTGATAATTCCCACCATCCTCACGGAAATGATGTTTCATAGTGGTCTCTGCATGCTTTGTAGCAATTTCGTAAAGTTTTTTGTCACCGCCATTTTTGGCTGCCCAAAACAGCATTTCCAGATTAATCATATTATCCATGATTGTATTATGCGGCCAATTATTAGGTTCTACTTCGCGTGGCCATGACAGGATTGTTCCTACTTTCGGATTGAACAGGGTAGCAAGTGTATCGGCTGCATTCAGGATGATCTGCTTATATTTCTCATTTCCGGTTAAACGATAAGCATTTCCATAGCTACAAAATATCTGAAAGCCGAGGTCATGATCATAAGCCGGAAGTTTGGTGAGTGGTTCCAGCAAGTCGGTATAATAAGTTGCTACATCCGCATCTGTGGGGTTTTTTGTGTTTTCGTAATTATACCAAAGTATGCCGGGCCAGAAGCCAATGGTCCATTCACTAATTTCTATAGGGACAAGTTTCCAATGGGTCAGGCTGTCCATGATATTGCGTGGCATCATCTGCTTGCCGGATATTTCAGATAATGTCCTTTGTATTTGTGTATTACAATAGATCAGGTTTTTATCTACATCAAAGTCTTCTGATGTGTTTTTCTGTGTGCAGGAGAACAGTAATAAAGAGGTACTGATTCCTAAAATGACATTTCTTAGTTTCATATATGTTTTATACTTTATATTTTCACCTTTTTTCTATCCTGAACCAATCTATATCAATCCATGAACGTTGTGTCTTTTCTGTTTTATTTAAAATGAACATACCTGTTTTTGCTCCAATCCATTTTCCTTGTCTGGCAGTAAACTGTTCACCTGGCTTTTGAAATTTCTTACCATCTGTACTGTAAGAGAAAGAGCACATACCACCCTCTTTTACTGATGCCCGAAAATAGAATTCTGTATTTTCCAGTTTTGTATGGTAATTATATTTTATTTCAGTTTTCAGATTTCTCAGTGTAACTCTTGCGATTTCCTTTTCTTTGTTTTTTTGTTCAGCATCCTTACATTCTATTTGTTCCAGGTCATAACCATCTCTTGTTTTTACCAGAGCTATGTATGCATAATCCCAACCCATCATGATAAGGCCTGCTTTGTCTCCTTCATTTTGCAGTACTGCTGTTACTTTCATAGTAACAGTAAATTCCGGTGCTGTGATTTTTTGCATCAACAGGTTCGGGATATCCCAGAAGTTATTATAAAATATCGGGTAATATTGCCCGTACATTCTGTAATACCCCAAATTGGAAGCATATCCCCAGGTCTGTTGAGGATTGGCATGCCACGACCATTGTAAGCCCAACTTCGGAGTATTGAATTCATCACTTTCCTGAGGTGTTTGTATCGGATAAGTTTTTCCTACATTAGGTTTTTTATAAGACAATACAGGTTCACCACAATAATTTTTATCGTTAACGCCCATTACAGGCCAGTTATCTTTCCATGTTACAGGTTGCAGATGTATTATACGCCCGTATGCTCCCTTATCTTGAAAATGCATAAACCACCATTCACCAGTCTGTGTATCCACTAACCCTCCCTGATGAGGACCATTGATATCCGTATTACCTTGATAGAGAACTTTTTTCATTTCGTAAGGTCCGTATATATTTTTCGAACGGAGAGCTATCTGCCAACCCATTTCTACCCCTCCGGCAGGAGCCAGCAGGTAATAATATCCATCCTTTTTATAAAATTTGCCACCTTCGGTTGTATGGTTACCATGAAGTAATCCGTCATAAATAAGACTTTCCTCACTGATAGCCTTTGTTCCATCCTCATTTAATTCACAAAGGGTCATTACACTATTCATATTAGTGCGGCTCCCTGCCCAGGCATGAGTAAGGTATACTTTACCATCATCGTCGAAGAGCGGACTAGGGTCTATTCTCCCTTTTCCGGGAAGCACGAGTATCGGTTTATCCCATCTCCCGGATATATCCTTTGTCTTGACTACATAGATGCCAAAGTCAGGATCGCCCCAATAGATCATATATTCGCCTTTATGGTAGCGGATACATGGAGCCCATACACCTTTGCCATGCTGTGCTTTATCAAAGAAGTTTTGTAGTTCTATACCTTCCGTGTATAAGTCCTGAAGAGCATAGTTAATAATTCTCCAATTGATCAGATCTTTCGAATGTAATATCGGTAAGCCCGGCACACAGTTGAAACTGGAGGCTGTCATATAATAATCATCCCCTACACGGATAACGTCCGGATCGGAATAGTCGGCATAAAGTATAGGGTTCTTGTATGTCCCGTTACCCTGATCTGCTACCCAGACTTGCGATTTGTATGTTTGGGCATTGGATATCAGGCAAACCAACAGGTTTAATATGATGGCTATTCTTTTCATAGTTTATTTCAGATATTTTATAGTATTATTTTGCCCTTCGTCTTCTCCAATAGCGCCTATTGTTTCAATAATACAATCGCTTACCATAGGGCCGACAATGACCGGCATACCGGTTGTATTTTTAAATTGGAGTTTTGTGCATTTTCCCTCTCCATATGGAGACATTGCTTCTCCATGTTCGGGATGGGTATATCCTATCAGTATAGATAAAGGCTTTGTCCTATTCTTGCCTTTTGAAGATTTTAATATTATCTTATTATTATTTCCTTGAATGGTTGCCAGGGCATGGACAATTCTGTCCGACTCATCGGGTAATACTTCTATTTCAACATTCGCATTACTACCTTCCATAAATAGTAGAGGGCCATAGTTGGCATCACCTTTGCAATTCTTAGCCACAGCATTGTTTCCAAACCAAAAGCCTCTTTCTACGCCGATTACAGAACAATTTTCCAAAGTGACGCCTCCATTTGTGCGTAATTCGAATCCTCCGCGCGTGTTTTTTGCAACGCAGTTTTTGAAATGGATACTCTTATTTTGCCCGTATGTGCGGAAACCGTCTTCACAAAGGGACTTCATATAACCGGGAGTCACAATATATTTTCCTTCCCTGTTAGGAGTCCATGTCCGGAATTTAACATCGAAAGCAGGACCTGATGTTTCCTTTATTATTTCGTCTGTCGGACGGACTTCTCCCTCTACATAACAATCTTCAAAATATATATTACCCGCTTCTTTCTGGATGTAAAAGCCGTGTCCGAACGAACGCATAAAAAGTTTGCACCTGATTATTCGCGTATAACTGCCTGTGATAAGGAATCCGCTTTGCTTCTTATGCCTTATGACATCGGGACCTCCCTTACCGAACAAATCACCATAGCCATACGGAAAAGAACCCCGGACTGTAATATTAAAATCTTCTATCTTATTATTTTCTCCTGCTACTTCAAACGTGGCTCCCCCGGGAGAAAGGCCATTTCCTATGCAGGTTATTTTCAGCCCTTTTAGTATATTTCCATTTCCGGATACTATTATTTCATTTGTATGAATGGGGAACTTTAGCAGTTCCCGTAGTTTGGTATCTATTTCTATATGGACACCTTCAAGATTGAATGTATTATTATTCCCTTTGAAAGTAATATATTGAAAATCATTCCTTTTTAACTTGGCTTCTATCGAATCGGGGGTCAAATAGTCGGTTAATCTATATATACCCGGTTTCAGCTTGACATTATTATTACTTTCGTGAGCGTAATAAACTAATTCCTTCAGGCTGGAAATATGTACAGAGGCTGCTTGTACCCGGTTCAAGCAGAAGAAACCAACTGCCAGGATAGTTATCGATATAAATATGTTTTTCTTCATAGCTTTATCTTTTGATAAGTTGTCTTATCCTTATTAATTTGCTTACCTTTTTCTGTTTTTATTGTAACAGGCTTATCGCAGGTGAAGTAATATTCCCCGTTTTTATATTCGAGTACAGCATTTACTTTTTCAGCCGCTTCTATTTTAAAGCCTTTGCCTCCTACCAATGTTCCATTGCCTAAGAATAAGGTAAAATCATTACCTTTCTCACTTATTACTGCATATGTTCCGTTAACTGCCATATTGTTATAAACAACCATTTCGTCCTTTACCGAAGAAAAGATATAATCTGTCCTGCCTGATTTATTATTTACCACTAAGCCTACAAAATCGGGGGAAGCATCGTTTACATTAAATGATTCTATCGACCGGATGGATTTACCTTCTTTCTCGGTAGCCGGCTCAAATACCGATACAAACGGACGATTCCAGGCCTCGCCATATTGACGGGCTGCAATCGTCAGATATGGCGATTTATTTACTTCATACGGAAAGTCATTATTATTACGGAATGCTTTGCATGCCGGCGCTTTGATAGAGAATATTTCTCTGTTAGGATATCCCTTCATCCATAAATTCATATATATATGGTTGCCATCTGGAAAGCTCATTTTCCATACAGCCTGATAGTCCTCGTTTGTCTTTGCCGACTTCTTATCCCACATATAATCGAGGGCAAAAAGATGTCCTCCTGCAAAAGCCATTTCTTCGCTTGGTTGCAGGTTTAAATTTTCCCCTTTTATATTTTGGATAAAAAGTTCTTGTCCGAGATTATGATAGAAATAGTCATGGAACTTATCTCCATTACGTTGTTTCTTCGAGCGGAAGATATCGACATAATATCCTGTTGCCTCTCCTGTGCTGACAATGCTTAACAGGCGGTTCTGGTCGCTGCGGCTTTCGGGTTCTAAGAAGTATACATCCGAAAAGGTTATATTTTTGTAATAACCTTCTTTCTGATTGGATTCGGGATAACAGCTAAGTAAGTCGAAGGGGTGGTTGCTCAGCATTTCCGGATATTTGGATATACCGTCTACCATCACCGTATTGTGCGCAGGAAACTGTGAGTAGTATTCCAGGTATGGCTTTTCAAAATAGGTTGAACCGATACCTGATTCTGCCCCAAGTATATGGCCTTTGCCATACAGTTCCATGGCAACACCGTTGCTGTGGGCATGGTTTCCATACGAAGCGTATTGGGATATCATCAGACTATTTTGCTTGTCATCGTATTTATTGCGCTGCACAAACCAGCTTACATTCGGGGCGTAAAAGGTCTGTGTAATATAATCACCAGGTTTGCCTTTCTCTATGTTTTTATCTAAAGCAAGCGGCTTGCTTGTAAAGAATGATGCTACCTGCGGAGCTAACTTTTCCGGGGTACCCTGTTGTACTGCATTTGGTTCGAACAGCTTGTACATTTTAGTAAATAATATTTCATTCTCTTTGTCACCATACTTTTGAGCAATGCGCACCATATCGCTCATTGCTTCAGTATGCAATCCTCCATAATAGGTGTCACCGAATGCCGTAATCTGGTTGTTTGGAAACAGGTATTGAGGAAGCACTTTTACCGCCTCTACCATTACAGGGATATAGGGTAGTAAATTCTGATTGAAGGTATTATCGTAATCGCGGATAAAATTGGTCAGATCTTTAGTTACGCCCTGTGCATATCCGGGACATTCGTTCCATATACCTGTATCATAATCGTAGCCGTATTTCATAAAGTCAGTTAGTGACCATTGGCGGGCAGAGGTTTTATTCAGTATATAGTCTATATAATACTCTCGTCCTTTACCGTCTGCATAGGTTCTATTATCCTCTAGTACCATTGCCACTTTAAGAATAAACTTAGACTTATGCAGATTCCAGTTGTTATGGGGAACACCGTTTTTGATCGATATATCTATCCACTTTTTGAATGTTATGGCATATATATCTGTTTTATCACTATGTTTTGCTTGTATGTAAGGGTAGATGAAATCGTATAAATAAGCCAGTTCGTTAAGTATACGTTCCTGTATTACTTCGAATGTGGACATCCCTGCTAATGTCTGCGCATGTCCGTTACCTAAATCGACAGGCTCGGTACGGTAATGCATTCCCATCATATAAGTGTTGAACAGATCGAACGCAAATTTTGCATATTTTTCATCGCCGGTTATCCAATATACAAAAGCTGCATCTTTAGCAATCCGCATTATCTCTTCGTTTACACTTTCGATACTTCCTCCCGATACGTTTGATTGGTCAACCCATTCCAGAGGGCTGCTTTCTTTTGATGTATTACGGAAATAAACTCCTTTTGTATCGTCCATATAAGGGACAATATCTTCTATCTTGGGCCGGCTGAAAGGTGAACTCACTCCGCGTGTGCTGCCGAAACGAACAGTAGGAACGGGGGCTTCGCCGTCGGCATGGGAATAAACTCCTCCATTGATATATACTTGTGTCGCTTTACTTTTCCAGTACATCATCAGGCGGGAATAAAGCCAGTCGGGTTCTGTCTGTGTCCTCTCTACATAGGGGTTTATTCTGTCCAGTATACCTTGCATCACTTCTTTTGCCCATATATCTTCCTTTAGCTGCTTTTCCAATGTAGGTTTATAGCCGGGTGTGGTCATTAACCGGGGATGTGCCTGCGGCAGATTTGAGGGTAATGGTATTTGCTGTGCCGATAAATACGGATAAGTGATTAAGAGAAATATGGTGATAACTATATATTTCATTTTCCTGATTTTTATTTAAAGCGAATATTCTTAACAAACTCATTCTGACGGAAATAATCCAGATTGTTAATCCTTTTACCGTTTATGGTTATATTCTCAAAGGTTATGTCTTTTATTATCTGATCTTTACTTAGCCCCTCGAGTACACATAAACTCTCATTCGTGCCATTATAGGATATATTGCGGAACGTAACGTTTTCAATACCGCGTCCGGGTTGTTTATCATATTTCTCATTGAAACGAACCTTTATATACAGTAATCTTCCTTCCTGTATATTTTCCACCCTGATATCTTCACATAATACATTGCGTACCAGATTACGATCTCCTGCATCAATAGAGATACATCCCTGATAAGGAGGATCGTCCTCATCATGCTCTAAAATATCGACATTGCGGATCGTTATATTTTCCATCACCTCACCGGGATTATTGTTTGGGTCTCCATGTCCACCCATATTTATGGGATGAGCGATATCTGCCCATAGAGTGGAATTCTGCACAGTTATGTTGCTGCTTCCTCCGTAAAATTCCCATCTGTGGTTGTATAAGGCAATACAATCATCACTATTGCGCATAAAGACGTTATCTATCAGCACATCACGGCAGCACATCATATCAATACCGTCACTCCACCCCTGATTGCTGAATGATCTGAAATTGCGGATCGTTATTCCCGATGACTGGCCTCCGGCAATTGAGTAGTGACGCGGATTGATGGCTATTATATCATGAATCTGCACATTCTTGGAGAAGTTGATGGCAATACCTTGCGTTGGTTCCAAGATGAAACCTCGTCCACATATTTTCACATTTTCTACATTCTCGCATAGTAGTTTTCCATTCAGTACAGCCCCGCCTTCCAAATAAACAGTCGTATTCGATGGGATTTTGAAGACACCTTCATCACCGGTCGGTTTATGTAATCCCGCTTCAAAATACATAATTCCTTCCGTATCTTTTTGGGGCTTATCTGTCTCAATGGGGTTTGTGAAAATATGCAGATTGCGGAGGCGGTCTCCGTTAAATTCTACCGATAAGTTCTTGGGTGAATCAAGCATGAAAGTTATAACATTATCATTGATCTGTGGTATTATCCCTTTCGATAGCGGACGAATTACGGCCTTATTTATATCTCCGTTATTCTTCTGTACTTTGATCTCGACAGTACCATTAAAATCAAAATAAACCATCGATGCATCGGATTTCGTATCCATATCCACTTTCACGTTATACTCATACAGGTCTGTCCATTCCCGATCTCCCGGAACACGTACCTGCACGGTATAATCGTCATTATGCATCTTGTAATAAAGTTCTTTCGGTACAGAATGGGTTACAATCTGTGTGAAAGCGAGGTTATTTACGAATACCATTAAGAGTAATGTTGCAAACAATGATGTCTTTTTCATACTTTTATTTTAATAAGTCCCAATAAACTACATAACGCTGATGATGAATCCTATAGATAGGTTCTAAACGAACATTTTCTTTTTCTACATAAAAAGTCAAAGGATTTCCGGAAACTGATTTGATATATTGTTCCAGATTCTTTTTATCAAGTTTTAATCCTGTTTTCATACTGTCTGGCACATTATAGTCGTAAGTATAATAATCATTATACAACTCTGGGTTAGAGAAGGGTGCAGGCGCTTTCATCCCCTCTGTTCCCATTGTACCTGCCAGTACGAGAGGGCCGTACATAATTGCAGCCTTATCAGGATTATCATTTGTTTCAGTCAAATACAGGTGCATCGGGTAATGTACTTCAATTTTATCCCCATTCTTCCAGGTTCTGTCTATAGTGATATAGCCTGATGGAGATTGTTTTATCTTCATTTTTTTACCATTTACTTTTACCTCTACATTACTGGTCCATGACGGATAGCGCAGGTAAACAGGCATTTTTATATCTTTATCAGTAGTGACTGTCAAACATATGTTTCCCTCTTCGGGAAAAGCTGTTTCTTGTTTTATTTTTATTTCTTTTTCTTTCCACGTCAGTTCCGATGGAATAAAGAGATTTACATATAACCCGTTATTATCGTGATAGTAAATGGCTTCTCCGTATTTCGCATGGTTCTCAAAGCCTGTTCCTACACAGCACCAGAATGAGTTTTCGGGAGTGCTGTATACTTTATGCGCACCGGGAAGCATTGGCAGGAAATAAGCGACCATACCCGACTGAGGGTCTTGCTGTCCGAGAATATGATTGTATAAAGCCCTTTCGTAATAATCTGCATATTTCGCGTTTGCATCCCAACAGAAAAGATGCCGGGTAAGTTTCAGCATATTATTGGTATTACAGGTTTCCTGTGTGTAGCCTGTCAGGTTTTTAGAAATGCTGTCAGAGTGTATGAATTTTTCTTTATGGCTGTTTCCTCCTGTGCAATAGGTCTGATGATCTATTACTGTATTCCAGAAAAAGTTAGCTATGTCTTTTGAGCGTTCACTGTTATGCAGTTCGTAATTACGGGCTTCTCCTATTACTTTCGGTATAAATGTATTGGCATGTTTAAAATAAAGGTCGGCTTTATGTTCTGCCAAAGGATCTATTACATCTGCATGATAAAAGAATTCGGCTAATTTTTTATGCTCGGGATTTCCTGTTATCGCATACAAGTTATAAAAAGCTTCATTTACTCCTCCGAACTCGTTGCGAAGCATGAGGGCACGTTGTTCTTCACTAAGTGGCATTAGTTTCTGATATGCCCATGAAGCCGCTTTCTTCATTATATCGAGTGCTTCTTTGTTATCACAATAAAGGTATTGGTCGATGAGTCCTGCATATACTTTGTGCAACGTATACCATGGTGCCCAAACGCTTTTTCCTGCTATATTACGATTGATAAGGTTTTCGGGATAAGCGCTGATATATCCTTTCTGTCCGTTCTCTATTAATATATCCTGTACTTCTGCTAATCCTGCCACAAGGCTATCCGCTTTTATCTTATATCGTTCATCTCCTGTGGATGCATAGAGATAAGCCAAACCAGACATAATATGCCCTATGGAATGTCCACGGAGTTCACAATCAAGAGATTCCCATCCGCCAAGTTTCTTTATGGTCATATAGCCCCCTTCGCGCCCGGCATAAACTCCTGCTGTATTGCGGAAACTATGAAGAAGCCTGTCTACACCGAGCGATAATATCCATTTGGATTCACGTTCCATGTTTTGCCTGAACGGAGAATCTAGTAAACGGACATCTTTCAGATCAAAACTAAAGGCTTTGACCTCTCCATTCAGTGGTTGTTTTATTTTGTCTAAATGTTGCCCCGGATAAACAGATTGAGCATTTATCGAGAGTTGACAAAAAAGTGATAATATTATTATATATATTTTCTTCATATTATTTATAGTATCTGATCCTTTTTATATGCCTTGTATTTCTTGATATCCTCTTTCGTTGCGGGAGTAAAATGTATGGCACAACCACCGCTTGCTTTTAGCCGGAATTGCAGACTGAAGGTATTGTCTACTATCAGCCGGGTTACCCTTACTTTTGTTTTTGTTTCTATCTTATCGTCATCCGTGTAGATGTTGGCTATGTATTTTTGTCCTTTGTCTAGGAAAGAGAGGGGAGTAGTAATATTGCGAGCCTCGTTATTTCCTAGTGTACCTAAAGACCAATCTTCGCCACTACGGCGCGCAATCGTAACAAATTCCCCTATATCTCCATCTATTGCTTTCGTATCGTCCCAGACTGTTTTTACTTTGTCAAAGAACTCTATTTCGGGTTCTCCGGTGTATGCCGATGGCTGATCGTACCAGTACAGGAACTGTAACGGGCTGTAATAAACGGCAGCCATTGCCAGTTGATGGGCATGAGTTGTTTTTATCCTGTTGTTGTAATAACAAATTGTATAATCCCCCGCGCCTGCAAGAAAACGTGTAAACGGCAATATCGTATTATGTGTTGCATCCGGCATTTCCTCATTTCCTCGAATTCCTTCCTGAGTCATAAGATTGGGATAGGTACGGCTGAAGCCAGTGGGACGGTATTCATCGTGAATATCAATCAGCATTTCATATTCGGCACATTTTCTTACGGCATCATGCAGCCATGTAGACCAATGCTGATTGCCGATTTGAACGAATCCAAACTTTATACCTTTTATTCCCCATTTCTTATAAAGCGGCAGTATATCATCCAATTGCTGTACAAGTGCCCTTTGATTGACATATACCATCAAGCCGATTCCTTTCGATGAAGCATAAGCAGTCAATGAAGGAATGTCAAAATCCCTGTTTTTGGCAACTGTTGTAGCATCTGAACTCATACTTATTTCGGGTCCATACCAGCCTGCATCGATGTGAATATATTGAAGACCTCTTTCTGCCGCAAAGTCAACACATTTTTTAGCATCTTCCTGTGTCAGTTTAGCAACACGTATTACTTTTCCGGGTTTTATCCATGAGGTATCTTTTATCTTATTTTCGGGATTAAGATTTAATATTATATCGTTGTTAGCTATCAGGTCGGTTGCCTTTTCTGCTGCCATAATTACACGCCAAGGAGTGCTATATGGAGTGATAACGTCCACTGAACTATATAATGATGCCTGTAATGTATTTGCTTTTTTATCATTCAGTCGGAATTTCATACGGGCATAATCGATCATTTCTGCTTCGGCAAGAGCAACTGTTAATCCATTTTGCAGTTTCATCGTTAAAGGGCGCTCGCACTCGTCTGTCCAGTCTTTCAAAGGCAAAAGCGAATATGGCCCTTGTGCCCAGCGCTCATAATATGCCATTGTACCTTCGGGTAATGTGAACTGTGTTTGTTCTCCGGTTATATGAAGGAATAATCCGTTTGTTGCTTCAGGGAAGTGATAACGGAACGCAATTCCGTCGTTATAGGCACGGATAATAAAGTTCATCATATAGTACCGGCGTTTGTCGTACCCCCCTTCATGTTCTCCTGTATTTTCACCGGATTTGAAGAATTTGAGAGTTAATTCATTGTAATGGTCTCGAATAGTAGCATGTTCTCCGTATACAGGTTTCCATACAGTATTTACATTATTTTCAGTTTTTCCTGTGAGGGTAAGGTTTTCTCCCCATATTTTAAAAGTATCGTTTGGGATAGCTAATGCTGATTCAAATAGTTGATTTTCTATTAATACACCTAGCTCTGATTCCTCGATAACGGTTTTGTTATTATATGAGAGGGTATAATAGAGCTGTTTTTTCCCTTTCGGAAATTCTTTCTGATAAGTATCGAAGATATACTTACCGTCTGGAGATGTTACCTGTGACCGGGTAGACTCTATAATGATTTGAGCTTGCAGCCCAATTGTGAATAAACAAAACAACATTAAAATATTCAGACCTTTTTTCATGGTTTTTATTATTCCTTTATATTATTAATATTCTATATTAAACGATCTTTCAACGGGTTCAGCTGTTTGTACCTTAGCTCCTGTGTTGCGTCCATATTGCCATGCCACGACCGTAACTTTTACAGGATACTTGGCACGAGGAGGGATCTTGTTTATAATCAGTTTATTGTATTCAATTTTTACAGGGCCTTCTTTTACATAATAATAGACAGGAAGTCCACTGTCAGAGACCGCATTAAGTTTTATCGGTTTACTATCTCTATGTATATTCTTTATCGGTTCGAATTCAATAACTTGCTTTTTACCATCTTTATTCGGATATGGTATTTTTATATTGATTTGTTGTACAGCACTTTTATACTCTTTATCTCCAGAGTTAGAAGCTAATAACCAGATGTCGTTTGTTCTTCTCTGATTATTCAGGCCCATATGATAGAAACGGACCGTAAATGTCGTATCATTTATTTTTTCAACAGGGCCGCAAATTCGGTCTACTCTAATGTTCCCATTTGCAGAACGATTGGTTGATGGGCGTATTTTTGATGAATCCACAAATAATGGTGATATATGGAAAGTCAGACCGTCATTTTCAGGTTCGAATTCCATGCTATATCCCGCATGCGTATTTTGATAATTAATAAATTTTCCCTTCTGCGTAAATCCTATATATTGATTCTTTTTGTTCCTTTCATTTGCGTAATATTCTTCTGTCTGGTCAGCCATCTCTTTATCGAAATACCAAAACGCATCATGGCTATCTCCCTTATATTCTGAAAAAGGAGTTGTTTGTGCACGTTTTTTATGATCAGGGCGCCAACGTTCGGCAAGCCATCCTTTTTTTATATCGACTTTCCTTAGTTCAGTGGATTTATCTAATGGTTGTTTTTCAGGTAAACGATATTGCGCTGCTTTTCTTAAAAACAGGGAGATGTAATTTACAACCTCATCAGATACATCGAAATGTCCGTGTCCGGCATCGCAAAGAAAAGAGATACAGCTTTCGGGATACATCATCCTGAATGCCAGAGCCGGATTTACCCTTGCTTCCCACCATTCATATTCTCCTTCAATCATCAATCCCGGAATGCCATCGATATTGCGGGTTCTCCCCCACTCAAGGTTCTCCCCTCCGTAACCCGTCAGATTTGTGCGTGGGGCATCTCCATGATATGAAATAATCGCCAATGTCCGATCCGGATTCCATGCTGCGAAATTCCATGGGAATGTGGCCATAGCAGAGTGTCCGAGAGGAACGATTGGTGCATTACTCAATTCGGAATAGCCACTAACATCAGCCAGATTATTTAGCATGACATCAAAATATTTCTGACAGCCATTTGCTACATCCCAGGACTGATCTATCCCAGGAGTTATCCATATGATTGCAAATCCCAGATCAGCCATCGTTTTTCTGAAAGTTGGGTGCTCGAATATTGGTTCTTCGCACATATTATGCTGTCCGACTACGATGGTTCGTACTTGTTTGCAATCGGACGGTATCCATAAAAAAGCTTCGGGGCAGGCATTCGTTTCCGGGGATACATAATCCCTGATCTTTACAGACCATTGCCATTCAGACGCCTGCATGTTACCAATAATTGATATAAAGATTATAAAAATTAGCTTTCTCATGTTTTCCGGTACGATAAAATTTAAATTCAGAAGCCTCTCTTATAAAAAGAGGCTTCCGGTCAATGCTTATTTATTCCTGAGTATACATTAGTGTACCAAAGCCCATTTGGTCATATCCTCCACTATTTGGGCCATAGTTGCCTCCACCACCTTCAGGTCTCACTTTTTCTGCAAATTTCTGAGACCATGGAGCAGAAATCTTTTTCACCTTTGCGTAGTGGTTGTATATGAGTTCCCATGCAGGACGTAGTGTTCCTCTTCCTACATTTGAAATAATTGTATGCGTTTCACCTTCACAATTTGTATATTTGGTAAAAGGCATATCCGTATCTGCAATAGTTGTATCTACATTATACATGGCTGTATATTCGCATAGAGCCAATAACTTATTATTATCATATGCAAAAAAGTCTACCCCGATATTGTAAGCCATCTGGCAGAATGCTCCATACAACGAAATCACCAATGTTGCGTGCCCCTGGTCACGTCCCGATTCCTGTCCTTGCCCTAATACCTGTCCATTAAGTGTATGTAGTGATGTTACAGCCTGATTGATACCGCCGTTTCCTGCACCTTTTTTAAAATAATTGAGATTATAATTTATCTTCTCCTTATCGTCACACAGGATACCTATTGCAAGGCCTGATGCCATGTTACAAACATCCCAGTTGGTCCAGTAGTGCGAAATACATGTTCCATTATGCCTTTCCAGGAAATCTTTGTTTAAAGGATAGAACAGATCTGATAACCATGTCTTGTATGCATTGAAATCGGCAGCAGCCCAACCTGAATAATCTCGAAGAATTTCAGCAGCATTGGCAAATTGATAACCATATATACCCGCAGCCAGGTATTTGTTAGAGTCGCCATTGATAGATTTACAAGTGGTAGCCCATGCGTTTAGGATTTTAACAGCAGCGTCTGCATACTTATCGTCTCCGGAAATTTTCCATCTTAAACCGAGTTGGTATGCAGCTGCAACATCATACATTGCTTTACTGTAATTGTCGGCTTCAGGTTCTTCTTTTGATCCTCCGCCTCTGATCAATTTTGCAACAGGATTAGCTGTATAGGTCTCCTGTGCCTTATCATTTGCAATTAATATGTTCCATCCGTCAGTCCAAGGTTGTGCATTCGCATTAACTTTTTCTTTTACACGTTTGAAATCGGCAGCGGTGTGAAGCATGCAGGGGTGCGATAGTTTCACATCGAACTCTTCAACCGGATCGGGCCAGCTGTCAATATCAGTAGTTCCGTCTTTTATTTCACTACTACATGCTCCAAAGGTTGTAGTGGCGATAAACATTAATGAATATATAAATATTTTTTTCATGATTACTTTATTTTTTGTAATGGTCGGTTATACGTAACCGGCCGTCAATAGACCGGTTACATATCTTATCTGGATTTATTCGGCAGCAAGAAATGCATTCAAGTCCACTTCATCTTTAAATGTCCTGATCCAGTATATGTCGTATGTACCGTTAGAATCCTCCAGAGGGAAGTCAGCCATTTTGAACTGGAAAGTAGAGAATGGAAATAAGCCTGTAGCTAATGCCGGTATTTTTGCGGTCATATCATAATAGTAAACAGGTGTTTTATCTTTCGCTGTTTTTATTCCAGTCTGATTAGGTCCTCCACTATTGACATTCCCTTCGGATGTGACGGCTACGGCATCCCATTTACGGCTGCCTGATGATGGCATAGTTCCTTTTATAGCAAGAATAGGACGGCTGCCTCCAAAAGAAATTGGCGACTCACTATATTTAATATCTGCACGCCATTTTGTCCCTTTAGACATAGTTACAGTCATCTTTCCGTTCGCTATTACCGAACTTGCTCCTGAAGTAACAACTGACCAACCTTTAAAACCATCCGTAGCATCCCATTTATACCATCCCGGATCTACTGTTACGGATACACTCGATTGATAACCGGTTTCTATACATTTGGCTGTAATCTCAACAGGACCAAACCCAACCGGGGTGAGTAATCCTTTATCTACCTTAAGTATACTTTCATTACTAGATGTCCACTCAACTGAACCCAGAGTTGCATCAGCCGGGGTGTAAGTCACATTCAGCATAACAGGAGCATTAATACATAGCAGATCATTATATGGTTGTATCTCAACTTTCTCCGCGGAAATATAAGCAATAATTGTAAGATCATAACTGGCCGATACTTTACTTCCATCATGTGTGCGGGCTGTGATTGTAACATTTCCCGCCTTAACACCTGTAACTATTCCTTTGTCAGAAACTGTTGCAACAGAAGGATTGCTGCTTTCCCATGTGAGGTAGTCATAAGTATGATCTGCGGGGGAAATCGTATATTTCAAAGGAAGATCATCTGTTTCATAGATGGAAGTCTCTGTATTTGAAAATGTAATATCGGTGGCTTTTATAATTGACGATACAATTTTTACAGGAATAGACTTTACTGCATTTGTTGCACCAAATCCAATACCGGGAGCAATAGTTATCACAGCTTCACCAACTGATACTCCTGTAATTTTCCCATCTTGCGATACTGTAGCCACAGATTCATCCGAAGATTTCCAGATGATACTTTTATCTTTCAGTTCGGCAGGACTGACAGTCCATTTCAAAACAGAGTCCATATTAACTGCCAGGAATAAAGTCTCTGATTTAAAATTGTCAATAGATATTTCATCAATCAGTTTTGCTTCAGGCATTCCTGTTGTGTAATCTTTATCCTCGCAAGATGTAAGTAGTATACATCCTGTAAATAGTAGCATTAACGCTGTATATAATTTAAGCTTTTTCATAACTTGCATTTTTGTTAATTAATTTCCCCAACCCGGATTTTGTCCCAAATTTGGATTCAAACGTTTTTGATCGGCCGGAATAGGGTATAAGTAATTCTTTTCTGCCCATTTACGTCCATTTTCAATAATCAGGCATCCTTCTGCATTCCTGCTATAACCTGGATTTGAATATACAGTCTGAAATTCTGTTCCTTCCCATTTAATACCTATGAAATCCATCGGCATTTCAGTTTCTGCTGTTTTCCAGCGCTTCAGGTCATCTATACGGAAACCTTCATTATATAACTCTATAGTACGTTCGCGACGGATCTCTGTACGCATGTTTAAGCCGTTTACACTCACCAGATCATTTGACAGTTTTGGCATTGATGAATTTACACGCAGACGTACCAGATTGAGAGATATATCCAGATCCTGATCTGAAATAGCATCGTCTCGTTCAAACAGAGCTTCGGCGTAGTTCAAAAGGACCTCGGCATACCGTATGATCGGGTAGTCATATCCTTCATAATTTGTATTTACCTTTCTTTCCGTACTCCATTTCTGGTTTGCATAACCGCTTCCGCTACCGGGTTTAAAGTCTTTGATACTGGCAGAAGCAAGATCGGCTTCATCTCCCGACCAGGTAACACGAGGGTTTTCATTGCTCCAAAAAGTATCGTGGGGCCTGGCTAATGTATAACGCATGCGGTTATCCCGGTTTTGGAATTCAGAATCGATCTTTGTATATCCCTGGAAACGAGGATTTGTTGTACTATTGTATTCAATAGGTAAACCATTATCACATAAATACATATTTACAAATTTACGGGAAACTTGCTGAACATTGATGAGGCATTCTTTTGTTATATTCTTTCCGATAGGAGATAATGTCTCATCATGACGACGAGCGAAAATGTACTCTTTATTCGCACTTTTCTGTAATCCGGCCGGATTTGATTTAACATCTTCCAGTATGAACATATATTTCTGCACACTATCACCTAATATAGCAGGCTTGAATAATTCGAAGTTCCTGCTGTCGATAACCTGTTTAGCTGCCTTTGCTGCAATGTCGAGCAATTCTTTACCACGAGCAGTATTTCCACGCGACTTTTGCCATGTGCCTTCATATAGTGCCACTCTGGACAAGAAGGATAATGCTCCTTCACTTCCTATCCTGCCGTTTTCAACAGAAGCGGTAGCGGGTAGTTTTAAAGCTGCATCCTGCAAATCCGCAATCATAAAATCCACAACTTCGCTGCGATTGTTGCGTGCAACATAAAGTTCAGGATCAGTAATATCCAATGGTTTATCTGTGACGATCACATCTCCGAATAGCTGTAAGAGATCGTAGTAGCAATAAGCCCGGAAAAATCTGGCTTCGCCAATATACTGGGCAATGTCTACTTGTTTAGCATAAGTCTCCGCATTTTTCAACAATAGATTGGTCCGGCGGATTCTCTTATAAGCATCATTGTAATTATTATCCGTTTCTGTCAGGCCGTTTGTACCCAGTCTGTATACATTGTTCTTATCGTTACTGTCCAGTATGATATCTGAACGTTTGTCGGAATGGGGAGCATCATATACACTGCTGGAGAAGTCTCTTGTCCAACCATAGAACTGATTTGCAAATAGTTTGAAATCGTTTGGCCTTTGCCACAGATTTGTTTCTGCTAACTGATCTTTAGGATCCAGGTCCAGGCACGAATGAGATACCAGTCCTATAATGATAGTAAGTAAAAATATATAATATTTTCTCATTGTTTCAAATTTTAAAATGTGATGTTAGTTCCGAAAGTTAAGCTTCTTGTAAACGGATAACGCTTCAAACCATTACTGTTTTCACCGGTTTTACTGATTGCTTCAGGGTCCCAGCCATCATTAATTTTGGAATGTTCCCACAAATCGGTACCTGTAATATAGACACGGACTTTACTTAAAACTTTTGTTTTTGCTATCAGCGAAGCAGGAAGAGTGTATCCCAGCGTAATATTCTTCAAGCGTAAATAGGATCCATCTTCAGCAGACCATGATGAAGGAAAATAGTTGTAATCATTAAGTGAGCCGTTATTGGTATATTGCGGATAGCGTCCATTCGGATTTTCCTGACTCCAAACCTTTCCTATAGAATGAGTGGATGAATTCATGTATACTGCACGCATAGGTATGCGTAAAGGACTATCACGCATTATAGTACGTTTTCCTACACCCTGTAATATAGCAGATAGGTCAAATCCATTCCATTCTATTCCCATATTAAA
The DNA here is from genome assembly GCF_015234155.1 of Dysgonomonas sp. GY75. NCBI lineage: Bacteria > Pseudomonadati > Bacteroidota > Bacteroidia > Bacteroidales > Dysgonomonadaceae > Dysgonomonas > Dysgonomonas sp. GY75. The sequence goes on along the minus strand of NZ_JADCLQ010000036.1, from coordinate 713,698 downwards.
TGAGAATGATATTTTAGGATCGTCTGTACCGAGATATACAAGGTCTTCGACAGTTATAGCTCCATCGCCATTCACATCCTCAAACATATTGTCTCCCAGGCGCAGACTACCCAATGCATTTGCAATCAGAGGACTATTCGATTTATATTTGGCTACATATTTATCCAATTGTTCCAATGTCTGAATTTTGCCACAATAGCGTAATCCGAAAACTGAATTTAGGGAATAACCTTCTCTATCCGATTTTATTCCTTGGCCAAGAGCGGCGTCTCCTCCATTGTCTGTCAGCTTGGTATTAGCATAAGTATATGTTGCACCCAGATTGTAGCGTACATTGCCAATCTTGTCTGACCAGGTAAAACTGCCCTCGAATCCATTCCCCTTAAATTTACCCGCATTATGTTGAGGCGCTTCGTCTCCTAATATTGAAGGATAAGCATTTCTAACAAGCATATTGTTATTCTTTTTCCAGAAATATTCAACAGTACCGTTTAATCTTCCTCCGAAAAAGCCAAAGTCCAGCCCTATATTATAATTGTGTATTCTTTCCCATGTACGGTCCTGGCTAACTAACTTACCATTAGTGTCTATGTAAGTAACCTTCCCATTCCCGATTAATGCTCCGGAACCCGAATATGCATTATATAGCTGTACTCCGTCATAAAGATCGATTCCACTTTGATTTCCTACGTTTCCGTATGAAGCTCTCAATTTCAAATTACTAACATAATTGCTTAGATCTTGCATGAATGCTTCCTCCGATATACGCCATCCGGCAGAGGCTCCCCAAAATGCAGCCCAACGGTTATCCGATTGAAATTTGGAAGAACCGTCGTAACGGAACTGACCTTCCAGCATATATTTACTTTGAAAAGTATAATTGATCCTTCCAAAATATGACATGATGGCCTCCTGATTCTTTTTGGCCCTGTCATCCTTATTATCGGGATTTATTATCCATGATGTTCCTTCTCCATTTGGAATTTCCAACCCCGGCATTACATTATCAGTACGGCTGTATGAATATTCATACTCTTTCATATTGTATTGTGCACCACCCATAACTTTTATGTCATGATCTTTTGCAAAAATACGGCTCCATTCCAGATATCCCGACAGAGAGTAAAAATCTGTTCTGGAATTTGTTTTTGTATAGAAGCTTTTATCTTGAGTGGGGGCAGTTCTAATAACACGTGTCCCGGCATAATTATACCAATCAATTGATTTTGATACAATATCGCGTGTGGATGTTGATGTATTATAACCCAGTGTTGCGACTGCTTTTAAATCTTTTGTTAAAGAATAGTTGAACGATTCGCTTATATTAATAGCTGAAACTTTCAGTTTGTTTTCTCCTCCAAGTTCAGCATACCAGTTAGGAGCACCCCATGTACCCCATGCATATGGTTTACCATCGACAGTAGATGACGGGAATCCCGGCTGCTGGATGGAAGTGGCTAAAACGGAACCAACTTGAGAGGGAGCCACCTGGTCCTGGCGATTATATGCTATAACCGATTCGAGCGAGAGGGCATTCGTCAATTTGAACGAGTTGCTCAGGCGGAAGTTGTAACGATTGTTATTGTTTTCTCCCCATTTCAGGTTACTGTCGTCGTACATATAACCCAAAGACGCGCGATATGTGGCTTTATCTCCTCCACCCGATATACTCAGTTCATGTTGTGTAGAAGCTGCTGTCCCCCACATAATATCGTTCCAATTGGTATCGAAAAATACATAATCGGCTACATCGGTGAAAGCACCGGATATAGGGTTACTTGCATGATCGAGGTTGATATAGCTTCCTTTATTGGCTAAAGCCAGTTTTGCATATCGCATCCATACATCATCGTTATTATAGCCATCATTAGTCCGTGCCTGTATTACAGCGTCAGCCCATTGGGAGAGACTCATCATTTCCGGCATTAATCCTACAAATTTTGCAGAGACTGAGCCGTTGTATTCTACCCGGGTTTTACCGCCTTTGGCTTTTTTTGTTTGAACCAATACAACACCTCCGGCAGCCTTACTACCATATATAGATGCAGACGCGTCTTTAAGGAAGTTGATAGATTCTATATCCGATGGATTTAACAGGCGAAGTTCATTGGCACTCTCATATTCTATTCCATCGATGATGATCAAAGGCGATGTCGCATTCCTGGATACAGCTCCACGAAGGCTCATGCTCCAGCTTTCGTCACCGGGAGCCGATGAGGAGCGAGTAATAATGACACCGGGAACTTGTCCTTGCAAAGCCTGTAAAGGACTTGACAGGGTTCCTTTGTTTTCCATGGCTTTTCCGTCTACCACGGCAACAGAACCTGTTAGTGTCTCTTTCTTCTGAGTGCCATAACCAACTACCACTACTTCGTCCAAGAGTTGATTATCTTCTTCTAACACGATGTCAATATTTGTTTTGTTTTGGATATCGACGATTTGTTCTTTGAAGCCAATAAAGCTAAATCTTAGCTGTGTAGCTCCCTGAGGCATATTTATTGTGTATGCTCCGTCGATGTCGGTCATCGCGCCCACGGTGGTTCCTGTGACAGTTACAGAGACACCGATAAGAGGGTCACCAACTTTATCGGTAACTTTTCCTTTGATCGTCCGGTTTGTTTGATTTACGGACAGATTCTCATTAGAATAATTTGCATGCAGGAAAGAATTGCATATACTGCATAGCATAAAGGCAGCGGTGAGTAATGCAATTTTGTTTTTCCGGAATTTAGAATTAGGTTTTACATTCATATTTCCATGTATTTATTATTTAATTATTATGATTTATCAGATTACTATATCAAGATAGTAAATAGGGAGTCAATTTCTAAGGTATCATTCAGGTTAACTTTTTATATTTATTATATTCATATTTTTCGTTAGGGATCTTTCATGATAGTTTATGGTTTATTCTGTTTTGAGTATTTGTTAACGAAACAAAAATACTTAGAGTAAATCTTATTTTATCCTTTTTAAGAGGCTTAATAAGTCCTGAAAAAATATTTCGGATTTGATTGCCTGAGTGCAAAATTATTTATGGACTCCTTTTTGCATGCTGTTTACGTTATAATCTAAGAAGCTGTTTGAGTTATAACGGAGTAATTTGACTATTATAAGCGTAGTGTTTCGGTGCAGCCGACGGAAGGAGGCCGCCGCAGCGCGAAGCTTCTGCCACTTACCTCTAAAATGTTAAAATTTTGTATGGGTAGGAATTCTGTTTATCTATAAAGAAACTAATTAGCAAATTAGCAGATTTGTAAATAGCGCAAAGCGATATACCCGGAATTCATTTGCTAATATGCTAATATTCAAATTAAAAAATTTATTATGGCAAAGTACAGTACAGAATTGACAGAAAAAATTGTAAACCTGCTTGAAGACGAATTTTTCACCGTATCACAGGTATGTAAGGCAACAGGCATCAGCCGTGAGACATATTATTGCTGGATGAATACCAGAGGCGATTTCCGCAGTGAAGTGGAACAGGCGGTAGCGCGCCGCGAAGCCGAACTGATGACGATGATGCATGCTTCGCTGAAAAAGAAACTTGAAGGCTATTACACCACGGTAGAAAAAGACATCTATGTCCCCGATGGGCATACAGGCGAACTAGTCTTCAAGCAAAAGACTGTTACGAAAAAGGAATGCCCGCCCGATCTGCGTACGATAAAGATGCTGCTTGACAGACAGGATAAGAGCCGGCAAGGAGAGGAGAAGTCCGCTAAAGAATGCGTAATGAAGAGTAAACCCGAAACTCTGAAGAAAAGAGTAGAACCTGAAAAAGAAATTATACTGAATCCGGCGGAAGAAATATTGGAAACCTGCGCGGAGGCCATCACAGAGTTCCCCCCAAAAAACGGACATATAAAAAAGGATATGCAAGTACTTACATCTTCACAGAAAAGAAAGGCCGAACACAAAAAGAAGAAAAATATGACGACTGAAAAAATTAAGAAAACTGTCAGATGTGTCAGGTTTTAACAAAAACAGATAAGTGATATAATTCAAACAGCTTCTTAAAAACCGACCGCAAATATTGTAATCAGTGAAATATTTCTTACTTTAGATTTTTATTTTACAACGAGAGTATTATTCTTTTTAAGAAGAAATAATAAAGAAGGTAAGTCTGAAAAACAAAATTTAGTCTGCTGTATCTGCTATTTATTATTAATAACTTTGATAAAGTCTAATAAAATTTGATGTTAATTTCCCGCTAATTTGAGAATGAAGAATTTATTTCTTATAGTTTTTGTATTTTTATCTGGTTTGTCCTTATTTGCTACAGATGGTTATTCTTTCAGAAACCTTACTGTAGAACAAGGATTAACAAGTAATACAATTAATTGTATACATCGGGATTATAAGAACTTCATATGGTTGGGGACTGCAAACGGGCTTAATAGGTTTGACGGCACTGCAATCTTATTTTTTGACGAATTCAAAGATAAATCGATAGTCTCAATTATTGAGCCTGATACTACAAGTCTGTATATACTCTCCGAAAGAGAATTGTATAAATATGATCGGAGATTGAGAAAGAACATACGTTTATCTTTTGCAAACGATGATAATGTTTCTTTTAAAAAACTTGCTTTTGATAAGAATAAGAATGTATATATATTGAGTGATAGGGGATTATATTTTTTGAAGAAGAATAGCCTTACAGCTTCTCTTGTAAAAAAAACTTCATTCGAAAAAAAAATAATAACGGATATATATGTAGATGACAAAAATAACTGTTGGCTTACATGTTTGGGCGCCCTTATCAAATATAATCCGGATTCGAACCAAACACTAAATTTTGAAAATCCCTCCGATAGCAAGTTATCATGTTTGATTGGTGTGAACAATAAATTGTATATCGGTACTCAAAGCAGTAAGGTCATATCCTTCGATACAAATTCTGATACATTTACAGATGTGGCCTCTATAGAGACGTCTTATATACAGACTATAGCCTATCATAGTGATAAGCTATATATAGGTACGAACGGAAATGGCCTGAAGGTGTTAAGTCTTAAGGATAAAAATATATCGACAATAGCACAAAATACTTCACAAAAGAATACATTAAGTTCCAATGCCATATATTCGTTGTTGATTGAAGATAATATGTTTTGGGTAGGGACTTTCTCTGGTGGACTGAATTATATGCCTTCTCATGAGAATAATTTTAAGACGTTAGATAACCGGTATTTCAACTCATCTTTTCTGAATATCAGATCTTTCCATATTGATAATGACGGATTGGGTGTTTATGGCGCCCGCAACGGATTTATTTATAACCAAAACGGAGAATTTCAATGGTTTACTATTGATAATACCCCGGATCTAAAATCAAATATAATTTTATCGATTTTACCTTTCAATGGCGACTATCTTATAGGCACTTACGGAGGTGGTCTTAATTTCTTCGAAACAAAGACAAAATCGATAAAAAGATTCGATAACAGTCCTGTTTTTTCAGAGGCATCGTTCTATTCTATTATTAAAGGAGACGATAGTACTTTATGGTTTGGCACCTTATCAGGTCTGATAAAATATGAATTTGATAATAAGAAATATACTGTCTATAATACTCAGAATTCGGATATCATATCCAACGATATATATAGTTTACTGAAAGACTCTTCGGGGAGAATCTGGATTGCAACAAGAGCAGGGATATGCTATTTTCAGGATGGCGTTTTTAAACAACCTGCCTCTATCGATCTGTCTTTTATTGGGATAGTTCGTACTTTATTTCAGGATTCTGGTGGTAATATATGGTTAGGGTGTGAAAATCAGGGGGCTATTAAAATATCTCCTGATTTAAGTTCTTATAAGAACTACACAATACATGATATTTTACCGGATAATTATGTTTCTTCTATCATAGAAGGGGAGCGTGGTAAGATATGGATGTCTACCCCGAAAGGAATAGTCTTATATGATAACAATTCGTCCGGTTATAGAATATATTCTTTACATGACGGTATTTCCAGCTATGCTTTCAACGATGGAGCAGTGCAAAAAACAGAGAACGATATATTATGGTGGGGTAATGAAAAAGGGCTTCTGTATTTAGATTCTATTAATGTAAAAGATGATTATAAGAATAACATCCTCATCACTAAAGTTGTAATTGATGGTTTCCCCGAAGATTATGAAATACGGAAATTATCCGAAGCTCCGGAATATAGTAGAACAATCGAATTACCTTCTTCGCAAAAGAATCTCATATTCAAATTTTCTGACTTCAAATATGATTACCCTTCCTCAATTGTTTATGAATATAAGTTGGAAAACTTAAAGGATAGTGCATGGCATAAAACCCTGGCCGGTAATGAGATTTTGATACCGGATATTCCGAGTGGCTCTTATATTCTGAAAATCAGAAAAGCCGGAGATCATTCATCAGAAAAGATGTTTGTGGTTTATAAGGATAAATCATATCTGATTTATTGGGCTTTGTTTATAATAGTAATTATAGCTATCTTATTTATTTACACCTATAAATGGTTTATACGAAGACTAAGGAATTATAAAAATGCGGCAAAAAACCAAGAAGACACAACTAAAGCAAAATACCAGAACCAGAAAATAGAAAAAGATGAGTTGGAGAATATAAAATTGCAGCTCATACAGTATATGGAAGATGAAAAACCATATCTTAATCCGGAACTTAAACTTGACGATATTGCGCAAGCTATCAATTGTCCGAAAACAAAGATATCGCAGGTTTTAAATCAATACCTGGATACTAATTTTTCTAATTTCATATCTAAATACAGGATCGAAATGTTTAAGAAAAAGGCTGCGGAGGGACTGCTCCATCAATATACACTTAGTGCTTTAGCAAAGGAATGCGGATTTAGTTCGAGGAGTTCATTTTTTCATACGATGAAGAAACTTACAGGACAGACTCCTTCTGAGTTTTTGAAGGATACCGGAATAAATATCAAAGATTAATATAATCTCAGGTTACAGATACTCTTAATATTTGGAGTTATCGGGGCTATTCCATAAGGTGTAAATATTAATAGATCTACTTTTGGGTCTATCAAATATTTTATATTGAAGTTATACTTGCTTAAACGAATTATTTAATACTAAAATATACCAGATGAAACCACTAGCATTAAAGGCATTGATCCCAAGCCTTTTTATTTTTATGAGTCTTTCCATGTCAGCCGGAGAAATCAAGATTAAAGTCAATAAAAAATATCTGAATTTTCCTGTATCGCACAAACAAGACAGGGCAAGAATGATATTCACGACAGATGGCAAGGAAGACTTGTCCGTTGTTATCCGCTTAGCGCCCGAAGAAGCTGATTACTGGGTGTTTAAGGATGTCTCCGACCTGAAAGGTAAAACTATCACAATAAAGTATGATGGCAGTGATAAGGCTTTAACCAAAATATATCAGGATGATATCATTGCAGGGCAGGATAGTCTCTATAAAGAGAAGAACCGCCCGCAATTTCATTTCACAACCCGTCGCGGATGGATTAATGATCCGAACGGACTGATATATTATGACGGAGAATATCACCTTTTCTATCAGCATAACCCATATGAAAGGGAATGGGAAAATATGCACTGGGGACATGCCGTAAGTAAAGACCTTATACATTGGGAAGAACTTCCCGATGCTTTGTATCCGGATCATCTCGGAGGGATGTTTTCAGGATCGGCAGTTATAGATTACGATAATACAGCAGGTTATAATAAAGGGCAGGCCCCGGCTATGATCGCCGCTTATACTGCTGCTAGTTCTGAAAAACAGGTGCAGTGTATTGCCTACAGTCTGGATAAGGGACGTACATTTACCAAATATGCAGGCAATCCGGTTATTGATTCCAAACATATATGGAACAGCCAGGATACCCGCGATCCGAAAGTATTCCGGTACACACCCGGCAACCATTGGGTAATGGTGCTCAACGAACGTGACGGACATTCAATATATACTTCTGCAAACCTTAAGGATTGGAAATATGAAAGCCATGTTACCGGATTCTGGGAATGCCCCGAACTCTTCGAGCTGGCTATAGATGATAATCCTGACAATACCAAATGGGTTATGTACGGAGCATCGGGAACATATATGCTGGGCTCGTTTGACGGAAAAATATTTACTCCCGAAAAAGGGAAATATTTATATTGCAGCGGATCGATATATGCAGCTCAGACTATTACCAATATGACAGACGGACGGCGCGTACAGATCGGTTGGGGGCGCATAAGCCATGCGGGTATGCCTTTTAATGGGATGATGCTTTTGCCTACTGAACTGAAATTAAAGAATACAAAAGATGGTCCCAGATTATTCAATATTCCTGTAAGGGAAGCCGAACAACTTTTTGTCCCGGCCCGTAAATGGAATAACCTGACATCAGATAAAGCAAACGAGTTACTCAAAGAGTTCTATTCGGCAGATTGTCTGAGAGTAAAGACCAGAATAAAGCTGTCTCATGCAACCAGCGCGGGTTTCAACCTCTTCGGACAGAGGATTCTCGATTATGACCTGAACTCTACCAGGATCAACGGAATATTCTATTCTCCCGAAGATATGACAAGTATGGAGTTGTCGGCTGACATATATATTGATAAGACATCTATAGAGGTATTTATCGATGGGGGCGCATATTCTTACTCTATGGAAAGAAGACCTGATATAAACAATAAGGAAGGGCTTCATTTCTGGGGTAATAATATTGAAATAAAAGATCTGGAGGTATTTAATGTAAAATCTATCTGGATGTAATAAATTAATTAAAAGGAATAACTAGTTAGTGAAAAATGAATTTATAAATTTCTCAGGTTCAGTGATTAAGAACTATCTTGTTTGATTTATTTTTCTATAAAGTGATAATTGCGAGCTGGTTGGCTCTGCAGGTTTAGCAATTAAGGATAATGAAAAAGTAAGATTCGACAAAAAGAAACCAAAAAGAAACCAAAAAGAAACGTCAAAAGGTGGATAATAGAATACTTTTGCAGAGTCAAAAACAGAGACAAAGTAGATAAACCGAACGTGCAGTATCAGCCTCTTTTGTAAAAAAACTATAACTAAGACAAGCTAAGCACAAAAGATATTTTTGCATCATGGATAAGGAGCAAGATCTGATAAAAGACTTAATTGCAGGAAAAGAGGACGCCTATAAGTATATATATGATCATCACTATCAGGCTTTATGTACATATGCTTATCAGTATGTGAAAGACATTTATATAGCGGAAATGATTGTAGGAGATGTTATTTTCTCGATTTGGTCTAAACATGATAATTTGATAATCAATAGTTCTTTGCGTGGTTATCTGATGAGTGCGGTTAGAAACACATCGATAAACTATCTGATCAGAGAGAAAAAAATGGAGGCTATAAAATCAGAACTTCAGGCATCTATGGAGAAAAATACAGATGTACTGATTTATCTGGAGAATACCCCATTGACAAAGCTGATAGAAAGAGAGCTTGACTTGAAAATTAAGGATACTCTTGCAAATATGCCCGACTTAACTCGCAGGGTATTTGAGCTGAGCCGGTTTTCTGATATGAAGTATCACGAAATTGCCGAGACTCTCGATGTTTCGGTAGATACTGTAAAATATCATATGAAGGTTGCATTGTCCCGTTTGAGAAACGATCTGAAAGACTATATAAATGTATTAATTCCCTTCTTATTAATTTTATTGAAAAAAGATCTGTTTTGATTTACCCTTTTTTCCTTTTGGCTTGTCTTTAATTATATAAGCAACATATAAATGGAAGAATACCGCAATATAGACGAGCATAAACTTACTCTTATTATAGATTTTCTTGAAGGAGTTCTTTCTGGAAAAGATAATGATGATCTGCAACTTTGGTTGTCAGAGTCTGAACTTCATGTGTCCTACTTTGAAGAAATAAAAAATATATATTATTCTTTTGAATATATTAAGGAGAGTCAAAAATATGATAAAGACAAGGCTTTCGATCTTTTTAAAGAGCGTATAGAATCATCTTCAAATAACATCAGTGAAGAGGGTACAAAGGTAAATGAAATTACAGAGAAATCATATGGTCGGAAAACACTTTTTCAAATAGCCGGTATTGCAGCAACTATTGCTTTACTTATAGGTTTATCTTTCTCTTTTCTTCAGACAAGGTCAACAAAATCCTTACAAAAAGATGTTACTGTAGAATCACCTCCGGGACAAAAGACAAAACTCTTTTTGCCTGATGGTACATTAGTATGGTTGAATTCGGGTACAAGATTAACATATAATACCGATTATGGAGTTGATAACCGGAATATTAAGATGGATGGGGAAGCATATTTTGATGTGGCAAGGAATGAAAAATTAAACTTTAAGATTTCGATTAATGATATACAGGTAAGTGTATTAGGTACTTCGTTCGATGTTGAGGCTTATCAACGGGACAAGGAGATGTCAGTCTCCGTTATGACCGGGAAAGTCTCTGTGGGAAAGATAAATGACAAGATATTCGGAGTATTGAAGCCTAATGAAAAAATAGTTATAAATAAAGATAATAACAACTTTAAAATTGAAGCCTGTGATCCGGATATAGATGGTATATGGCGGCATGGACAGCTCAAGATTATAAACGATCCTATGCCTGTAGTCATCACTAAAATGGAGCGTTGGTATGGTGTCAATATTACGGTAGAAGGTAAAATATCGCATGAACACTATTGGATGACTATAAAAACAGAATCGCTGACAGAAATACTCGAGTTAATAAATAAGATAACACCAATTAATTATAAAATAAAGGGAGAGGAGGTGACCATCAGATATAGATAGAGCCGGAAAAAAACGGGCTAAGAAACCCCAAATTTCTTAACCCGATTTAAGCAACAATTCGATTATAATACCGCGCATAAATTGCTAAGAATAAATTCTTGGCAAAAGGTTATTATTCCGATTGTCTGTTGCAAAGATAATAGTTTATTCAAAAATTTAACAATCTAAACTATGATAAAAACGACTAGATTTATCGCAATTTTGTCTTTTTTCGTGTTTTCTCTTTGTTCATTATCTTCAGTAGCAAATACAAATCAAACATTGTCGAAAATCAGCCTTGCCGGAGAGATGACGCTTAAAGAGTTGACAAGCCAGATAGAAAAGAAAACGAATTACACATTTGTTTTTAATTCGTCGATTGATATGAACCAGCAAATTGCTGCATATTTCAGAAATGAAACAGTGCCGGCCATTCTGCAAAAAGCATTTGATGGCAAAGGTATTACTTTCGAAATATTGAACAGGCAAATAATCCTGAAACCGGCATCACAGCAGGTTCCTACAAATAAAAAAACGATAAGAGGGACAGTGACTGATAGTGAAGGGGAACCTCTGATTGGGGCTACGGTGAAAATAGTAGGAACAACTATTGCCACCTTGACGGATATAGATGGGAAGTTCTCTATCGAAGCATCTGTAGGAGCAGTTTTGGAAGTTTCTTATGTGAGTTACCAGACAGAGTCGGTAAAAATCAGGAATGAGGGCGAATTTAATGTTGTTTTACAGCCCTTGGATAAGCTGTTGGATGAAATAGTGGTAGTCGGATATGGTACACAAAAGAAAATTAATCTGACGGGTTCTGTCGGAGTGGTCACTCCCGAAGAACTGAATAAACGCCCGATCACCAATGTATCTACAGGTTTGCAGGGCTTGGTGCCGGGGATGACCGTTACAGCCAGTGCAAATGGGGGGCTGCCGGGACAGTCTAATGCATCGATACAGATCAGAGGTATCGGTTCTGTATCCAATAATAGTCCATTGATACTGATCGATGGAGCTGAAGGCGATATGAATATTATCAATCCGAACGATATAGAAAGTATTTCTGTATTGAAGGATGCTGCTTCGGCGGCGATATATGGAAACCGTGCCGCAAACGGGGTAATATTAATTACTACCAAGAGTGTAAAAGGCGGTGAACGGGCCCCTCATATCAACATCAATTCCTATATAGGAATACAGCAGCCAACCAAAATGCCTAAAATGGCAGACAGCCCGACCTTTATGGCTTGGGAAAATGAGGCTCAGGCAAATATTGGAGGTAATCAGAACTATACAGCTGCGGATATACAAAAAGTTCTTGACGGTTCAGACCCGAATTATTATGCCAACACCGATTGGATAGATGCTGTATTCAAATCTTCAGCGCCGCAATATAACTTTAATGCAAGTGTAGACGGCAAAGCGAAAAATATGGGGTATCTGATATCTTACGGTTATCTTGATCAGAAGGGCTTGACTGTAGGGAAGTCTACCAGTTCACAAAGGCACAATGTCCGTTTAAAACTGAATACAAAAGTAGCTGATATATTTAATATTACGGCAAATATGGGATATATCGAGAGAAACTTTACTGCACCTAATGCATCTTTTGATCTCACCGCAGGATCTTTGTATAATGCAATGAGAACCCGTCCGTTAGTCCCGGTTCGTTTTACCGACGGTAAATGGGGATACGGAGGAGGACAAAGTAACCAGGTTGCCTATCTTACCGACGGCGGCGGTCAGAACTTCAGATCGAATGAATTTACCGGAAACTTTACGGTGGAAGCAGCTATAATGAAAGGCTGGACGGCTTCTGCAAATTATATCACCCGTCAATCCAACAGTTTCAGGAATCTTTTTAGCAAAACGATCAACTTCTACTATCCGGATACGGACGAAGTATGGTATACAACCAATACACCAAACTCTATAGAGAACCGTGATTACAGGACTCTTAGCCAAAACTTATTTATTCAGACAGACTATAACCTGAAAATCAAGGACCATAGTTTCCAGGTAATGTTGGGCTATCAGCAGGAATGGCAAAGGAGCGACCAGTTTAATGCTTCGAGAAAAAATCTGATCACGGAAAAAGATCCTGTCCTTGAATTCGGATCTGCCGATACTCAGGCAAACTCGTCTGCTGCCAGCCATTGGTCTATGCGTTCAGGCTTCGGGCGTTTAAACTATGATTATAAGAGCAAGTATCTATTGGAAGCGAATCTTCGTTATGACTTAACATCTCGCTTCGATAAAAGTTATCGTGGAGAATGGTTCCCTTCTTTCTCTGCCGGATGGCGCATTTCCGAAGAGAATTTTATGGAAAATTTCAGGAGCTTCCTTGATCAGTTAAAATTACGCGGATCATGGGGTATACTTGGTAATCAATATTCTACAGGTTCGGATCTCTACCCTTATCTTTCCCGTATAGGTTATGTGTCTGTGCCGGCATTGGGAGCAGTCCCAAATGACGGATATGCTGAGACTTATATCGGTAATCCTATGTTGCTGTGGGAAATGGTGCATACTACCAATATTGGTTTGGATATAAATGTGTTGAACAGTAAACTGTCTTTCTCCGGTGATTATTATCTTCGGAAAACAAAAAGGATAATGTATACTCGTGAGCAGCCTGCAGTCGGCGGATTCCTCAAAGATATGGATGAAAATGGCGGCGAAATGGAAAATAAGGGATGGGAAATACAAGTAGACTGGAGAGATAAAGTAGGCTCAGATATCAACTACGGACTAAGATTTACATTGGCCGACGTAAAAAATAAAATAACAAAATGGGAATCGGAAAAAATAGGGACATATACTATAACCAGGCAAGGAGATACCTATGACGCATTTTATGGCTTGGTAGCCGATGGTATAGCCATGCCTACCGATTTTGAATATTATGATGCGGCAAGGGGTAAGTATATGAATCCGAAGTTCCCTATTATGTCGGGTGACGCAGGGCTGGTACAACCCGGAGATATAAAGTATAAAGATTTTAATGGAGACGGTGCCATTGATTTGGATAACGACAGAAAAGTTGTCGGAAGCTCTTTGCCTCGTTATACATTTAGCTTGAAAGGTGATATAGAATATAAAGGTATTGATTTCAGTTTCTTGCTTCAGGGAGTGGGTAAAGTAGACGGATACATTTACGGGCCTGCACGCCATGCCTTTACCGATCAGTCTACATATCCTCAGACTTTCCACCAGGATCGTTATCAGGCGTCTAATCCGAATCCGAATGCAAAATACCCTCGTTTCACATATAATCAAAGTTATAACCAACGTTTTTCTACATTCTGGATTGAGGATGCATCGTATCTGAGAATGAAAAATATACAGATCGGTTATACATTACCTGCGAAGTGGACAAAGCATGTGAGAATAGACAAGTGCCGTTTCTATGTGTCGGCAGATAATCTGTTTACAATTTCCGACTATTTCTCTTCCAGCGATCCGGAAACTCCTATTCAGGGTGGAGGTAATTATCCTCAGATAAAAACTTTCGTATTTGGTGTAAATATAAGTCTTCATTAAAAACACATTTGATTATGAAAAAGAATATTACATACATCTTTATATTCGTATTTTCAGCTATACTCTTTTCCTGTAATGATGACTTTCTGGAAAAGGCTCCATTAGACGAACTTACCGATGCAAATTTTTGGGAATCGGAGTTACAGGTCAAAAACGCGGCGAATGGCTGTTACTGGACTTTGATAGGAAAAGATATGATGATCAATATCTCGGAAGGGTTGAGCGATAATGCTTTATGGTATACTCTCAGCGGCTGGAGGCAGGTAGGAAGCGGACTGTACGGTTCAGACTTTTCCACATTAGATAGTCGCTATAAAGATGCATACAAGCAATTGAGGCGCTGTAATTATTTTCTGGCGAATTATAAACGCGCCGAAGGTATTGTAGACTCTAAAAAGCTGGAACAATATGCCGGAGAAGTACGATTTCTGAGAGCATTTATTTACTATTATCTTACATGTTTCTGGGGCGATGTACCATTCATTACAGAACCGTTACCTCCGGGTGATGACAGGTTGTTTGATGCCCGTACTTCCCGCAGTGAAATTGTAGATTTTATGCTGGAAGAACTGGATGCCGCTGCAAAAACTTTACCCCGGTATATAGAACCCGCAACTACCAGCTTTGGACGAATTTCAGGTGCTGCTGCAAAAGCCATGGAATCGCGTGTTGCATTACAAAATGAAAGATGGACCGTTGCTAAAGCAGCTTGCGAAGCCCTTATGCCGGGCGGAGAATATGCTTACCACGAACTATATACAACCGGACGTCCGAACCAGGACTATTTCGACCTGTTCACATTTGAAGGAAGGGCATCCCGTAAAGCCGGTAATAAAGAAGCAATTTTGTCCTATGTTTATAATTTTGATTTGCCATCTCCGACAAGACATAATTTGAGCCGTGAATTACAGGTTCCCGACCAGATTATAAGATTTAACGCGACCAAATCTATGGTAGATAGTTACCTGTGTACTGATGGTTTGCCTATCGAAAAATCAAAACTGTACAAAGGTGATGGAACATATACTCCGGCTTATAGTGCATATGATAGTGTATTCGTTAACAGGGACCCCCGGTTGAAACAGTCTTTTGTTTATCCGGGATACGACAAATGGTACGGGAAAGTAGACGGCAGAGGCACGGCAAATGCTGCCGAAGACGCATCTAAAACAAATATTTTCCGTTCACCTAAGTTCAACAATGACGGAAAAGGAGCTGTGACTTATACAGGTTACTATATCCGTAAATATTGTGAGCCATCTAAAGTCCCACTTTACAATCAGGATGACAATGATATAATCTTTATCCGTTACGGAGAAGTGCTTCTTAACTATGCCGAAGCCATGTTCAACTTGAATTCTTTGGATCAGGATATTATTGATAAAACGATCAATAAATTGAGAGACAGGGTAGGGATGAAGAAAATGATCCTTACGGAATTGCAAAGCAACGGACTGGATCTGAAAACGGAACTTCAGCGCGAGCGCCGTGTGGAACTATTTATGGAAGGGCATCGCTGGTACGACCTTATGAGGTGGAAACAAGGATACGAATTGGGAGTAGATAAATCGGAAACGCCCGAACGTCAGGAAAAAGGAATTATGAAAGGTATCCGTAAGGATTACGCTTACGATCCTGCGGTGTTTACGGCAACTACCAAGTTTGACGACAAGGGATTCCTGATATTTGACGATTCCCGTGTTTTCTCAAGTCCTAAAAATTATCTGTTCTCACTTCCATACCGGCAGATGGAGTTAAATCCGAATCTGAAACCGAACAATCCGGGATGGGAATGACAATTATCAAAATAAATGATTATGACGAACAAGATTAGATATTTAATTATTTGTGCTTTACTAGGATTGCTGGCCAATGGTGTGCTTATGGCGCAGACATCATTCAGGCTGATGAATTTCAATACCCGTATGTCGGGACAGATGGTTAATTATTCAGCCAAACCGTTTGCTACTTTGATCAAGAAGCATAATCCGGACTTTATCATATTGCAGGAAGTGGATTACTTTACTGTGAGAAATGGAGGGAAAGATTTTACGACAGAGTTAGCTGCGGAGATGGGGATGTTTTCCGCTTTTGGCCCGGCCATAGTTTATCAACAGGGGGAATATGGGGTTGCTATTCTGTCAAAATATCCGATACAGAAAATATCCAATAACCCTTTGACTAGCAGTTCTGCCGATATGAAAGAAAAGCGGACTGTTCTCTATATTGATGTAATATTACCCGGAAGCAACGAAAAAGTGCGGGTGGCGGCTACTCATCTCGACCATTCAACGGATAATGTGCGTTTAGATATGGCGCGCCAGTTGGACTCATATATAGGAAATTCATTTCCTACTATATTGGCCGGGGATTTTAATGCCAAACCCGGAGAAAATGCTATTGTGCAGGGAATGTCTAACTGGCAA
The DNA here is from genome assembly GCF_015234155.1 of Dysgonomonas sp. GY75. Lineage (NCBI taxonomy): Bacteria > Pseudomonadati > Bacteroidota > Bacteroidia > Bacteroidales > Dysgonomonadaceae > Dysgonomonas > Dysgonomonas sp. GY75. The sequence continues at coordinate 696,956 of NZ_JADCLQ010000036.1, read as the reverse complement.
CGGATTTGTAATAATTTTCCGACTTTCCCTGCAATCCCTACAAGTAAGATCGATTATATTTTTGCTAAACCTACAGGGAAATGGACTGTAAAATCCTATGAGATACTGAAAGAAACAGGGATTTCTGATCATTGCGCCTTGGTAACAGATGTTGAATATAATAAATAACCGGATATGAAAGATTTAATAAAACTGATGGGAATACTGTTATCTGTACTATTGTTTGCTTGTTCTTCCGATAGTGGTGATGACGGAGGCGATGGAGGTGGAGGCGGAAAGGACGATGTATGGGATAAGAACAGAACTGCCAAGGTTCTGGTGATATCCGATTTATCTGCCGGAAACCTCTTCCCAAATGCGAATTATAGTTCCGTGGTAAATAAGATAAAGGCAACAGAGCAAAATGCAATCTTGCTGACTAATACAAATGTTTCTTTTTCGGCTACCGAGATGCTGAATCCGGCTGCAAAAGTTGCACATCAGTCCCTTTATATGCCTTATTTTGTCCCTCGGGGAAAAACCGGTAACGAGTATCTGGGAAATACAATACTTCTTGGTCAGGCATTAAGTGATATGCAACAAACGGTTTTGACCACTGATTGTTGGATGTTTCAGGCAGAGATTCCATTTACTTCTTCGTTGAAAATGAGATTCTCCTCTGCATCTTTCAGTTCAGAAGATCAAATCACAGCTGCTGTCAGTTCCATAAAGAATAATCTTTTTGTTTCCACATTAGTTGTCGGTACTGTCAAGAGATCTCTCTCATCTAAATTAGAGTCGTTGCTAAGTACTGCTTTAACAAAAGATTCTTATATGCTGAATATTATAGACAATGCGAATAAATCGAGCGAATATTGTATATATATTCTTGGATCATCAAAATGGAAACTGAGAGACATGAGTGAAACTGCCATATCAGGAGATATTAAAAGCTTTCTTATTCAGATTGAATTACTCAAATAAAAATATAGATGAAGAAGATATTTAACTTTCGTGTATATATACTGATAATCCTTTCTTTTTCAGCAGTAAACTTACTGGCACAGGATAAAGTTCAGCTTAAAGTATTGTGCTATAACCTTCGTTTTGGAGAATTGGCTTCATTAGAAGAATTTGCTGAATTTATAAAGAAAGAAAACCCTGATATTGTTGCTTTGCAGGAGGTAGATGTAAATACTTCGAGAACAAGGGCGCCGCACCAGAATGGTAAGAATTTCATATCGGAACTGGCTTTTCGTACAGGAATGCTATCTCTTTACGGTAGAACAATAGATTACGCCGGCGGATATTATGGTATTGGCATACTTAGTAAATATCCTATCAGTCAGTCGCAGCGTATATTCTTGCCAATGCCGGAAGGGGCAAAAGAGCGGCGGGCGCTTTTAACGGGAGTAGTAGAATTATCTGAAGGAAAATCAATCACTTTTGCCTGTACCCATCTCGATTATACAACCTCGGCAGTGAGAAGGGCACAAGTGGATTTCATTAATCAACAATTGATGAAGATTGAAACACCGGTCATACTATGCGGTGATTTTAATGCCAGACCCGATTCGGATGAAATTGCCAATGGTATGAAAAACTGGATGCAGGTGAGTACAATGGATTTTACGATTCCGGCCAAGAGCCCAAAATCTAAGATCGATTACATATTTTGTTATCCGGCATCTAATGTCTGGAAAACTGTAGACTCCTACACCCCGGTTACCCAGTTATCAGATCATTTACCGATTATCACGACGTTAACTTTAGAGACTAATTAATGACTAAAAATGAATTAATATGAAAAAAAATCTATTATATATCAGATATAAGTTATTGTGCGTTTCGTTTATAGTAGCTGCCCTTTTTATGGCTTGCAGCGATGACGATAAAACAACCAATTATCTGGATGATAATGCTTATCCGCCTCCTACAGTAAGCCTGACTACTGAAACATCATATGGTGAAGTGGATATAAATACCAACAAAGTAGTAGAAGGTACTGTTACTGCTCCTAATGGATTACGGAATATTTATGGGACTCTTTTGCGTAAAACGGCAGACGGATATGAGGAAATAGATGCCAACAAAAGAGTGCATGTGAAGCTGGCTGAATTTCCTAACACTTATAGTTTCTCTATCGAAGTTCCTGTAAGTGCTGAAGATGCGGGTGGTATTGCGATCGTAGCCAATGATATTTATGTAAAACAAGTAATACAGAATATTCCTATTGAAAAGATAACAGGAATACCTCCGAAAATCACAACAGATCCGGCCGAGATCGAATCTGTAGAGTTAAATGGTACTGTTTCGTTGGAGGGGGTAGTATCTTCCATTGAGGGACTTAAATCTTTGAGCTATGGTTTGGTTCAGAAATCACCATATCTTGAACTTCAGGATGTAAAGAATATTGCTGTATCGAACGATAAAGAGAAATCATTCCAATTCTCTATTACAGTAGACGATGAAAGGGCTGACGCGATTATGATTAAGGCAGTCGATATCAGGAATGTGGAGAAAGTACATTTCGTGAATATAAAAGAGATAACAGGAATACCTCCGGGCAGAGCTTATATATTTGATAATGTAGAGATGGCTCCGGAATGGGAATGCTACTCTGGAGCAAGTCTTCTACCTGCCGCATCTCAGCCATATCTATTCTCAATAGAGGGAATAAACGTGGGAGGTTCGGTAAAAAATATTTTGTCTCTTTCTGATGTCATATCTGTTTCTTCCGGAAGTGTGGATTTTGCTTTTGTGAATATTTGGAGAAATACTAATATTACTGATGCTAGTGGATTTCTTAATCGGGTAGGCAATAGAGGCTTTGCATATGTATCTGCTGATCGTCTTGACGGAGGTCCGGTAGGACGTCAATTAGATAAAGATTGGTTTACTACTGTAAATAGAAATAGAACTCAACTCAAGATCATAACAACAGATCTTGTCACATCGATGAATTTGGATGATTTTTTTGAAACAACTACCGGGAATTGGGAGGCATATGAATTATTAAACCTACTTGCTGGTTATGTTCCGGTTTACAGTACTACTACAGATTTACGTTCTCTTCCACAGAGAACGAATTCTGGTACATCTGCCAGCCCTGCTGTTTTACAAATAACGAATGGAACTTATATTGCTTTTCGAACGGCAGAAAATAAATTCGGAGTTATGAAAGTAGTACAAGCAGGTGATGATTCGGATGTTTTATCTTCAAATAATAAGATAGAAGATGTAACGACGGGTCTGGGCGCCGGTATAGCAAATAAATCTCCGGAAGCATTCTACTCTGCTCCGGGACTGGTCGGATTCGATTATTCAGGGGTAACAAAACTCTATGGAAGAAAATGTAAACTGAAAATTATCGTTCAACGGTAACGGAAATAATCTTATCTTTGAGGAAGTACAGATATAGAATCTGTACTTCCCTCTTTTCTCAATGATCATTACTATCTGATTAATGCAAGCAGTATTGAGAAACGGCTTATATTAAAAATCTTGAAATCCTGGACCATGAAACACTAGACCATGAAATAAAATTAGCAGATATTATGAAAACTAACCGACGAAATTTTTTAAAGACTTTAGGGGCATTCACAGCTCTTACAATTATTCCCCGGCAAGTACTGGGAAATGGCTATATAGCTCCCAGCGACCAGTTGACCAAGGGCATAATTGGTACAGGAAACATGGGACGTGGACATCTTAAATATGCTGGTACACGTTTAGTCGCAGTTTGCGATGTAGATAAGAAACACCTGGAATTAGGTAAAAACCTTGTCACAGACAAAATAGCGGCATATCATGATTTCAGGGATCTCATTATGGACAAAAATGTCGATATTGTCCATATAGCGACACCTCCGCACTGGCATGGTATCATGTCGGTAGAAGCAGCCAAAGCCGGAAAAGATATTTGGTGCGAAAAACCCATGACCCGTACTATAGGCGAGGGTAAAAGGGTGATGGAAGCTGTAAAACAATATGGAAACATGTTCCGGCTGAATACATGGTTTCGTTTCAAGGATAATTTTTATGGATTGGGAACTCCTGTTCAGCCATTAAAGAAGTTGGTACAGAGCGGTATGTTAGGCTGGCCGTTGAAAGTAACGATAAGTAAACATACCGGATTTGACTGGAAATTCTTTTGGGTAGGAAAAGAGTATCTCGAACCGCAACCAATTCCTGAAGAACTGGATTATGATATGTGGCTCGGACCTGCGCCGTACAAACCATATAACTCTCACCGTGTTCATAGTACATTCCGTGGTTATTGGGATTATGATGGCGGAGGATTAGGTGATATGGGACAGCATTACATAGACCCCGTTCAGTATCTTTTGGGTAAAGACCATACAAGCCCTGTGAAAGTGGAAGTAGATGCACCTCAGCAGCACCCCGATGCCATTGGAGTTTGGCGCTCTATAACTTATACCTACGATGATGGTTGCCAGATAGTATTGTGGGGAGGCGATTATGGAAACCCTGATACTCCGTATATATCAGGCCCTAAGGGAAATGTATATAAGAACTTCGTATGCGATATCCCTGATTGGGAGAAAAAACTGGCCGACTATCCCGAACCGGAAGCTCAGGTTACAGACTTTATAGAAAGTGTGAAAACCCGTAAAACATTTGCCCTCAACGAGCAAAACGGATTCAGGTCTGCAACTATTGTGAATATGGGACTTGTAGCATTAAGGTTAAACCGCACATTGCATTTCGATCCGGTGAAACTTGAGTTTATCAATGATGAAGCGGCAAACTGTCTGGTGGATCAGCCAATGCGCTCACCTTGGAATATATAATGGTTTAATCTTAAAGTGATTTTTATGAAAAAGATATATTTATTCTGTTTAGCTTATATATATTGTCTCATGGCTGTTTGCCAGACTCCGGTGGGGAGAACGGTTGAGACTATCGTTGCTGATGTTCTGGCACAGATGCCGGTTCAGAATGCGGAACAATACAATCTGCTGTTAAATGATCTGGCTTCGGCAAAAGAAGAAGGTGTTTTTCAGCTGATAAAAATGATGAATCCTCCCGGTAAAGGAAGCAATGCTCAGGTGGAGTATGCCCTGAACGGGCTTTCCTGCCATGTTTCTGCTAAGGGACAGGACGCAAATCGTATAACTGTTTCTAATGCTTATATAAAAGCATTGGATATGACTGATAATAAGGATGTCAAAGCCTTTATTATCCGTCAGCTCCAAATCGTAGGAAAAGATGAATCTGTGGAAAAACTGTCGTCGTTTATCAGTGATGAATCTTTAAGTGGCCCGGCCTGTCGTGCATTGGTTTCGATCAAATCCGATAATGCCGCCAAGGCACTGTTGGATGCTCTTGCTACGGCGGCTAATCAAAAGGCGAAAAAAGATATTATCGAAGCTATCGCTGAAATGCAGATAACAGACGCGGAAGGAAAGCTGCTTGCTATATTGGGCAATGATAACGACGATGATATTCGGAAAGCCACATTGTATGCTTTAAGCCGTTGCGGATCAAAAGCTTCTTTAAAGGATTTGTCCTTAGCTGCGGAGAAGGCGGGTTATGCGGTAGATAAATCAGGGGCGACAGAGGCTTACATCGCACTGCTGAAAAGATTACTTGATAAGGGTGATACAAAAGATGTGGCGAAGTTGGCGAATGATTTGATGAAAAAAGCCGAAAAAGCAGGTCAGGGACATACGCGTGAATCCGCTTTGCAAATACTGATGAGCGCCAATCCCGGCGATGCGTTAAAGTTATTACAGGCTGCACTCAAAGAAGATAACAGGAATTATAGGTTTGCTGCTCTGAATTTTGCATCGGAATTTGCTTCCGGAAATATGTATATGGAACTGTTAAAGACAATGCAAAAGGCGCAGCCGGCAGTAAAGACGGATATTACCAACTGGTTTTTACAGGAGTGCGCAGATGAAAAGAAGAAAGCATTAATAGGTTCCTTCGCTACAGATATATTCATTGAGCAGTTAGGAAACAATGATATGATCCTGAAAAAAGCGACCATAGATGTTTTGGTCAGAATCGGAGGGCATAAGTCTATACTGGCTCTGGCGGATTTGCTGGCATCTGATAATAAGGAAGTTGTGTTGATGGCTAAAAATGGCCTGTTATCTATGAATGGAAATATATCTGCTGCTATTGTTCCCGTAATGGATAAGGCTACCAATGACGGGAAAGTTGCCGCCTTGGAATTACTGGCAGCCCGAAAAACGTCGAAATATGGTGATATAGTATTCGGCTTATTGACATCGGACTCACAAGAAGTAAAAGCGGCAGCCTATGCAGCGCTGAAAGATGTCAGTACCTCCGGTAATTTATCCGGTCTGTATGGGTTGCTGGAAAAATCCGATGCTTCTTTCGTATTTCCGGTACAGCAAGCAATAATAAATTCATTATCGGAATATCCTGCAGATAAGCAGGTGACTTTGGTTATTAACCAGATGGATAAAACTTCTTCAGATAAAAAATACCTGTATTATCCTGTCTTAGCGGCAACCGGAGATAAACAGGCTTTAAAAATAATATCCGAAGGTTTCAAAAATTCTACTGGCGAAGCTCAGGAAGTCGCTTTCCGCTCGTTGCTCGACTGGAAAGGTATCGAGGCAGCTAAAGACTTGTTGGCTATCTGTAAAGATGCCGGCTTGTCCGCCTATTTTGACCGCTCCTTATCAGGATATATAGGGCTTGTCTCTAACCCTCAGGTCAAGGCGGAAGAACGGTTCGGGTATCTTAACACTGCCTTGTCGCTGGCCAGAACTACCGCGCAAAAGAAATCTATATTGACCCAGCTTGGTAAGACCAACGTATATCCCGCAATGCTGGCGGCAGGAAAATATCTTGATGACACGTCTGTGCAACAGGAGGCTGCCCAGGCTGTAATGACGATAGCTCTGGCCAATAAAGATTTTGCAGGAAAAAATGTGGAAGATTTATTAAATAAGGTCATCCTTGTGCTTGATAATCCGGATGCTGAATATCAGAAACAAGCTATTCGTGATCATCTGAGTAGCTTAGTTCCTCCTAAACCTTTCCAGCTCCCGGATGAAGAAAAAAAGGAGGGGTATTATATTCTCTTTGACGGTACCAATATGGATCAGTGGACAGGAAATGTAACTGACTATATTTTGGAGAATGGTTGTATATCTCTGCATCCGAGCAGCGCCCACGGAGGAAATTTATATACGAAAGAAGAATTCTCTAACTTTATTTTCCGTTTCGAGTTTCAGTTGACCCCCGGCGCAAACAATGGTTTGGGTATCCGTACCCCGATGGAAGGTGATGCCGCTTATGTTGGTATGGAACTGCAGATTCTGGACAATGAAGCTCCTGTGTACAGCAATCTAGCCGTGTATCAGTACCACGGTTCGGTCTATGGTATTATTCCGGCCAAGAGAGGATGTCTGAAGCCTGTCGGAGAATGGAATTATCAGGAAGTTGTCGCTAATGGCGATAACATAAAGATAACTCTTAACGGAACTGTTATCCTTGACGGAAATATAAGAGAAGCGACTAAAAACGGGATGCCTGATAAGAAAAACCATCCGGGACTATTCAACAAAAAGGGACATATCGGTTTCCTGGGGCATGGTTCGCCTGTTAAGTTTAAAAACATAAGGATCAAGAACCTGAAATAAACTATATATGGAAGCAGCAACCATTGACTGGTATGGAGCCTTGATCGGTCTGGCGATAGCGATCATCCTGATTTTAAAAAAGCTGAATCCTGTTTATTCTTTATTCCTGGGCGCGATAACAGGCTCCCTGATCGGCGGAGCGGATTTCCTGCAAACGACCACCATTATCATTAATGGAACGCAAAGCATTATCGGTATTGTAGTCAGGGTATTGGCAGCCGGGGTACTGGCCGGGGTCATGATGGACTCGGGTGCTGCGGAAACCCTCGCGCAGACAATTGTCAGGAAGCTCGGAGGCAGTAAAGCCATTCTTGCTCTTGCCTTGGCTACGATGATAATCACGGCCGTAGGAGTATTCATTCCGGTAGCAGTGCTTATTGTAGCCCCGATCGGACTGTCGGTGGCTAAAACAATGGGTTTTTCCAAGATAGCCCTTCTTTTAGCCCTTTCGGGTGGCGGGAAGGCTGGTAATGTAATATCTCCCAATCCGAATTCTATTGCTGTTGCCAATGGCTTCGGGGTGGAGTTGAGTGATGTCATGCTCTATGGCTTTATCCCTGCGGTTTTCGGATTGCTTGTGACTGTTTTTGTGGCTACGATGATTAAGAATAAAGGATCGGAGATAAAGGACAGCGATATAAAAATGCCTGCCGATACCTCGGATTATCCCCCTTTTCGTAAAGCGATTGTTGCGCCGGTAGTTGCGATATTACTGTTAATGATTAATCCTATTGGTTCTATCTTTGGTATTCCTGCATTGCAAAGTCTGAAACTGGATGCGATGTATGTACTTCCTATAGCCGGGATAATAGGGATGATAGCAATGGGAAAGGCAAAGAAAATACTCGATTATACAGCAAGCGGTATGAACCGTATGACCGCAACTGTACTTATCCTGATAGGCGCGGGAGCGATAGCCGGATTGATATCCGCATCGGATTTATCTGTAAGGATTGTGGCTCTTATCAATGAATCCGGAATTTCCGGGACGTTCCTTGCCCCTATCGCAGGAGTATTGATGGCGGCAGCAACCGCTTCGACATCCACAGGGGTGATATTGGCTTCGGGTTCTTTCGGTAAAGCTATTCTTGATATAGGGACGGCACCTATTGCGGCGGCGGTGATGGTGCACACAGGGGCAACGGTGATAGACCAGCTTCCTCAGGGGAATTACTTTCATGTAACGGCAGGTTCGATGTATATGTCGATTAAGGAGCGTATGGAAGTTGTTCCGTATGAAGCCATTATAGGTGGGGTTATGACAATTGTTTCTACAGTTCTGTATGGGTTTATATTTTGAGGAATGAATAATGTTTATTGTTATATAGAATAGTTCTAATCTTCTCGACATAGTTCTATTCTTAATTTATATTGGGAATTTTAGCTCAATCCTGCCGCGCCCTCCCGGGCTTGTCCTCACTTTTGGCATTGCCCAAAAGTAAGCAAAAAGCTAGCGCTTCGTTCCTCGGCGACCTGTCGTCGCATTGCGGTCTCGGCCTCGTCCCGCAGGCGGGGTACCCAATCCGTAAAGCGGAGGTGTAGGGCAAAATACGGTAGCTGTTATACCCGACTGATAATCCGGCTAAAAATGACTCCGTATTATTTTGCTCCACCGAAGCTGCGGTTTTGGGTCGCCGGGGGATGCAGCCTTGATTTTTTGTTTCGTTTTGCATCAAGGCAAAATGAAAAACAAGCCGGCCGGCGCGTTAGAAAAATAGAACATTTAATTCCACACTACAATCGCATACTTTATATCATTTAGTTTAAACAAATATTTATCATATATGAAAAATACCGTTTTTGTTCTGGCTCCCGATTCATTTAAAGGCTCGATGACCGCGAAACAGGTTTGTGATGCCATGGAACGTGGAATAAAGAAAGTTTTACCCGATGCGGAATGCATAAAAGTACCCATGGCCGATGGGGGAGAAGGTACAATGCAGTCGCTGGTGGATGCTACAAACGGAACTATCTATGAACTGGATGTTACAGGCCCTTTGGGTAAACAAGTGAAAGCACGGTATGGAATTATGGGTAATGGCAAAACTGCTGCTATCGAGATGGCTTCTGCCAGCGGAATACACTTTGTGGATGAGAATACAAAAAATCCACTCATTACCACGACTTATGGTACAGGGCAATTAGTAAAGGCATGTCTCGACAGGGGTGTTCATAAAATTATTCTTGGAATAGGAGGGAGTGCTACCAATGATGGTGGTGCGGGTTTTGCCCGGGCGCTCGGAGCGAAATTCCTGGATAAAGAAGGGCGGGAGCTTCCCCCGGGAGGGGCTGCACTAGCCGGATTGGACAGGATAGATATTTCTTCACTCGACCCGAGGTTGAAAGATGTGGATATTGAAGTGGCCTGTGATGTTACAAATCCGCTTTGCGGCAAGACCGGAGCGTCTTTTGTCTTTGGCCCGCAAAAAGGCGCAACTGCTGAAATGGTAACGATTCTGGATAATGCGCTTGATCGTTATGCAGGGATTATCTCCAGGGACTTGAAAAAAGAAGTGAAAGATATACCCGGTGCCGGAGCCGCAGGTGGTTTGGGAGCCGGATTGTTAGCCTTTACCAATGCCCGTTTGGAAAAAGGGGTTGATATTATAATCAATTATACCAATCTGAAAGAAATCGTACAAAAAGCGGATATAGTATTCACGGGTGAAGGTGGTATCGATTTTCAGACACAATACGGGAAAACACCTTTTGGGGTGGCACGGACTGCAAAAGCGGCAGATAAAACAGTGATAGCTATTGCCGGATATATAGGAGAGGGTATCGAACAGTTGTACTGTATAGGTTTTGATGCTATTTTGGGGATTGTACCCGGTGCAATGACTATCGGGGAGGCTATGAAAAAGGGAGCAGAAAATGTGGAGAGAACGGTTGAGAATATAGTGAGGTTATTAAATAGTCGCAGCAAGATATAGACAACCCGGAAACAATTATAAAATATTTATATATATGATTTTTATACTTTGAATTTTGTAATAAATAATGAATTTAATTATCTGTATGTAAATTATTTGATGTGATATGCGAAAGATAAAAAGCTACTATCGGAAATTGAGCGAAAACTGTAACCTTTGTTACTTTTTAACAAGTAGTAAGTTTTAAGTTATATGAGATACGAGTAGACAAGGCACGAGATGCAAGTTATTAACTGATGACTGTTCGCTGCTAACTGATATTTCTGTTACCTTTGTTACCTTTTGAATATATGTGCTTGATAAATAAACGATTAATGAAAAGAGGAAATATAGAGTTGAAAAAGTTTGAAATGTGTCATTAATTGCGATTAAATTACTTAATTCAGCATGTTTTCCTTGTAATTATTTATAAATAAGAATACGATAAACCAATGAGAAATAATACTTTTTTGATTCTATTGATAAGCTTAGTTTTTTGTCAGGTGGATATCCTGGCACAAAAGCAATTTACTCTGAAATCACCTGATAACAAGATTGAAGTTAATATATCTATAGGTAAAACCATAGAGTATTCAGTGTTTCATCAAGGAGATATGATGCTTGACAGATCTGTTGCCTCCATGACTTTAGGCGACGGATTTAATTATGGCGTCGATGCTAAATTAGAAAAATCATCGACACGGACAATAAATCAAACTATCGACGCCTTTATTTATAAAAAGAACAAGATCGAAGATCATTACAATGAGCTTTTCTTAAAATTCAAGGGAGACTACAGCGTGATATTCAGGGCATATAATGATGGTATCGCTTATCGTTTTGTGTCTACGTCGAAGAAACCTTTTGTTGTTGTAAACGAACAAGCTGATTTTAATTTTCCCGGCGATCCCCAAGCCTTTATTCCTTATGTAAGGGATAATCAGTCGAAGAGAGCGAAAAGCGGCTATCAGAACACAACTTTTGAAATGCAGTTTTATAATTCGTTCGAAAATATATATGAACATAGTCTCTTATCTGAATGGACAAAAGGGCGTTTGGCTTTTTCACCATTGGTTATTGAAGGTACTAACGGGAAAAAGATATGTCTGGCAGAGGCCGATTTAATGAATTATCCGGGTATGTACCTGTATAATAAGACAGGAGGTAATACTCTCTCCGGGGTATTTGCTCCTTATCCGGATGAAATTAAGCAAGGCGGCCATAATATGTTACAGAGTGAAGTGCAATCTGTAGAGCCTTATATTGCTAAATTTGAGGGGGCTACGGAATTTCCGTGGCGTGCGTTAATCATCTCATCAGAAGATTATGAGCTGACTAATAACGATATGGTCTATAAACTTGCTAGCCCTGCCCATGGAGATTATTCGTGGGTGAAGCCGGGAAAAGTAGCCTGGGACTGGTGGAATAGCTGGAATCTGTATGGTGTGGACTTTAAGACAGGGGTGAATAACGAAACTTACAAGTATTATATTGATTTCGCTTCAAAATCCGGTATTGAATATGTTATTCTGGATGAAGGATGGGCTGTGAACTTGCAAGCCGATCTAATGCAGGTTGTACCGGAAATAAACCTGAAAGAACTGATAGATTATGCCGGTAAGAAAAATGTAGGGCTTATTTTATGGGCAGGATACTGGGCGCTTAATCGTGATATGGAGGGTATCTGTAAACATTATTCCGAAATGGGAATAAGAGGATTCAAGGTGGATTTTATGGATAGAGACGATCAACTGATGGTGGACTTCCATCGCAAAGGGGCTCAGATTGCCGCGAAGTACAAAATGCTGATGGACTATCATGGTACATATAAACCGACGGGATTGCAACGCACTTACCCCAATGTTATCAATTTCGAAGGTGTGTTCGGACTGGAGCAAATGAAATGGGATGCAGATACGGATCAGGTAACTTATGATGTTACAATGCCGTTTATCCGTCAGGTTGCCGGCCCGGTAGACTATACTCAGGGAGCAATGCGTAACGCGACTAAGAGCAATTACAGGTCTGTGTATAGTGAAGCTATGAGTCAGGGTACACGCTGTCGCCAACTTGCACAATATATCATATTCGAATCTCCTCTGAATATGCTTTGCGATAACCCATCCAATTATATGCAGGAGAAAGAATGTACAGAATATATCGCCTCAGTGCCAACTATTTGGGATAACACAATTTCATTGAACGGGGAAATAGGAAAGTATATAAGTATTGCCCGTAAAAAAGGGGATGTATGGTATGTCGGCTCCATGACTAACTGGGATGCACGAAGCCTTGAACTGGATTTGTCTTTTCTGGGTGAAGGCAAATTCAAAGGTGAAGTATTTAAGGATGGGGTAAATGCCGATAAAGCTGCCCGCGATTACAGGAAAGAGGTTATTGACATTCCCGTAGATCGTAAATTGCCTGTTTCGATGGCTCCCGGCGGAGGATATGTTATAAAGATATATCCTGTATTTAATTGATTAATAGTATAAGATTTGTTTAAGGCATATGGCGGTCTGAAGGGTAGGTTTATGGAGTATTTGTCTTTTTAGAGAGCTTTTTTATCTATTTCTCTTATTTATACCATTCATATCGCCTATATGGTTTTAAATCGAGTATGCAAATATTATTCTGTAGTGAAAAGTTTGTTTTTCTTAACTAAATCATACCTAGATGTAGGTATGATTTTATCAAAATATAATAAAAAATAGTGATTGTTAGATAAAATTAACACCTGTACATTTGTCGTCTATTATAAATAGATAAAATTTATGAAGACCCAGATTACGTTATTAATACTACTATCAATCCTCTTCTGTAATAAAATTTTAGCCCAGCAAGAGGCTATCCCTGAAAAAAGCGATACAATCGCAGCAGATACTCCTCCCGAATGGAATTACAATAAATATCGTTTTGGCGGATACGGAGAAATTCTCTTTCAGCAAATGGATTATGGTCCCGACAGGTATAAAGATCCGGCAGGGGCACCAAGCGACAAACGCTCTTATATCTCAATACCCAGAGCCGTATTTTCGTTCGAATATAAATTCAGGCCTGATATTGTATTTTCCACAGAGCTTGAGATAGAATATGGAGGTACAGGTTCTGCGATGGAACTTGAATATGAAGAAGGTGGAGAATATGAAACGGAGATAGAGAAAGGTGGTGAAATAGAACTGGAGCAGTTCCATATAACCAAACGGTTTAGTAATGCCTTTAATATCAGGGCAGGGCATATGATAGTTCCTGTCGGCATTACGAATGCGCATCACGAACCCATATTCTTTTTCGGAACAACCAGACCGGAGGGAGAATCTACGATATTACCTTGCACATGGCATGAAACGGGGATATCGGTACTCGGTTATTTTTCCGGGTTCAGATATGAACTGATGCTTGTTAACGGGCTTGATCCCAATGGTTTTTCATCTGCCAATTGGATAAAAGGCGGGCGTCAAAGCATATTTGAAAGTTCTACGATGACCAATCCCGCAGTTGCCGGAAGGGTAGAATATAAAGGGATCAGGAATTTGAGATTGAGTGTATCGGGATATTATGGGAATACGGCAAAAAATGCAAGTAAACCTCAAAAGATGACCGGAATAAAAGCTCCTGTCAGCATCATTTCGGCGGATGCCCAATACCTGTCAAAGAATCTGGCTGTGAGGGGTAATTTTGTATATGGAAATCTCGGCGCATCGAAGAGAGTATCTCAAATAAACAAAAGTGTATCGAAGAATACAGGTTTTCCCCGCACACCTGTGGCTAAAAATGCTGTAACATATTCCATTGAGGCCGGATATAATATACTCTCGTTCTTCAAAACAAAAGAGAGGTTGATGCCTTTCGTAAGATATGAGTACTACAATAGTGCTGAGAATGTAGAGGAGGGTATGGCCGAAATGCCTATAAACAAAAGGAATATATTCACATTTGGTGTAAACTATAACCTGTTGCCTAATATGGTGCTGAAAGCCGATTATTCGAACAGAAGGCTTGACGGGGGCAACTATAATGATGAGAATACATTCGGATTGGCTTTGGTGTATACCGGGTGGTTCTTCAAAAAATAAGAATATAAATTAATCCGAATCCTTTTAATATCAATTTTACATAATAACCAAAAATAATGAAAAAATTAAGCGTTTATTTTTTACTGTTGTTCTCTGCTTTATATTTCTTTTCTTCATGCGGTGAAGACAGTCCTGAAGGTGAATTTACAGATGACGGGTATGGATATGATTTTACCCAGGTGCTAAAGGTGTATACAGACGATGTTATACTTCCTACCTATGCAGATATGAAAAATAAGGCATGGACCCTTTACGATGCGGTGCAAACATTCAGTACCAGTACAGGAAGAACACAAGCAAATCTGAATGCAGTTTGTGCAGCCTGGCGTGCCACACGTATCCCCTGGGAGCAAAGTGAAAGTTGTTTGTACGGACCGGCAGACAGGCTGGGTCTCGACCCTTCTTTGGACTCATGGCCTCTGAAGAAAGGAGATATAGATAAAATAATCAATTCCGGAAGTATTACTATCGATAAGATTATGGACCCGGGCGTTCACGGTTTTCACACAATCGAATATCTGATATTCTCGGATGGAAATCCTAAAGTGCTTTCCACTACACCTCTTTCCGAAGCAGAAATCCAATATTTAGTAATCGCGACCGAATACCTTAGAAACGACTGCATCATGTTGTGGGCTGCATGGAATGGAACTCAAAATATCAGTGCAAAGGATCAGGCTGTGATCAATACATTTGACGAAGATCCTACCCAATACAATTTTGCTTATAATTTCAAGAATGCAATAACAAGCAGTGGTGTTGACCTTGCCACAATGGATGATGCCATTGATAATATAATTGAAGGATGTGCCGGAATCGCAGATGAGGTAGCCGCCCAGAAAATAGGAGCTCCGAGAGATTTGGCTCTGGATGGAAGAACTGACGAAGCGGTTCTCGAAGTGGAGTCATGGTATAGCTGGAACTCAATCGATGACTATGCAAACAATATCATCAGTATTCGCAACTCGTATTTCGGGGGATTGAATAAAACTACATCCAACAGAAGCCAACACAGCATGTCTGTTTTTGTAGAGTCTAAGAATGCAGCTTTAGATGCAGAGATTACTGCGGCAATCGATAAAGCTTATAAAGCGATTAATGAAGGAATGCAACGTCCTTTCCGTAACAATCTGACCGGAGCTAAAGTGGATGCGGCAATAGATGCTTGTACCGATTTACAATTGAGTTTCGAGAAAATTAAACAGCTGAAAGATTAATAATCTCTTTTCTCTATACTAAGTAATCAACAAATAGGAGAATCAGGGAATAACAATATTACTTAGATTCTGACAGATTTATGAAAAACTATTTATGTTAAGATATAAATTCTTAAAAGTTGGTGTCGTGATGTGTCTTTGCATCACGGCATTTACTGCTTGTAGCGACAACGACGATGATATCATTTACAAGCCCAATGGAAAAGTTGCACATCCGGACGAATTATCGGCCGGAACATCTACCGTATTTATGTCCGGGATCAGGGCATATGATACTCCTGCGCCGTGGGTGAAGGGTGATATGTTGACCCGATTCAATCTGGGAGATCAACTTTATGATGATCCCCGGACAACAGACCAGTCCGATCCGAACAAAGGAGGGCTTGGGCCTCTCTATGCAGGTTATTCGTGCGGAAGTTGCCATAAGAATGCAGGGCGGACTTATCCCACTCTTTTTTCGGAAGGAGGTTCCGGTAAATATGGCTTCTCTTCTATGCTTGCTTATATTACACGAAAGAATGGAGCCTTTTTTCGTCAATATGGACGAGTCTTGCATGATCAATCTATTGTAGGGGTTGAACCGGAGGGAAAGCTTAAGGTAACTTATGAAGAGAAAGAGTATTCTTTTCCTGATGGTGAAAAGTATTCCCTTATCACTCCTCATTATTCTATTTCGGAATGGTATGCCGATGAAATAAAACCCGAAGATCTGATTATTGATGTACGTATCCCTCTCCGGCATGTAGGTATGGGGCAGATAATGGCACTCGATCCCGATGAATTGAGAAGGTTGGCTGCACAAAGCAACTATCCCGAATACGGAATTTCGGGACGGCTTGCCGTCATACAGGAACGCAACAAGACCATGATAGGAGTAGGCGGGAATAAAGCACATCATGCAGACCTGACTGTAGAATTAGGTTTCTCGTCCGACCTCGGAGTTACAAACGACCGCTACCCGCTTGAAGTGAGTGAAGGGCAGTCTCAGAACGTTGGTTACTCACATTACGGTATCCAGATATCAACGCATGATATGGAGAATGTCGATCTGTATCTGAGTACATTGGGTGTTCCCGCACGGCGGAATGTTACGCATGAACTGGTGAAAAAAGGCGAAGAGAACTTCTATAAAGCCAAATGTCATCTGTGTCATACCCCGACTTTACACACCCGGCAGGATGCCCCTGTTTTACTGAACGGGACACGCCTTCCATGGCTGTGCAACCAGACGATACATCCATACAGCGATTTTCTCTTGCACGATATGGGACGTGAGCTGGACAGCGGTTATAAATCGGGAGCCGCCTATACCTATGAGTGGCGTACAACTCCGTTGTGGGGTATTGGTTTGCAGGAAACCGTAAACGGACATACGCACTTTCTGCACGATGGGCGTGCCCGGAACCTTCTTGAGGCTATCATGTGGCATGGAGGCGAAGGTAGTGTGTCGCGGGAGTTGTTCAGCCGCATGTCGAAAGAAGACAGGGACGCTTTGCAGATATTCCTCAATTCACTTTAAACTAAATAGAAAAGAATACATTGATATGAAATTCAGATTTTTATTATTCGCAGGATTACTTCTATCCGTAAATTTATTAGCACAGGAGAGTGATAATAATGATAAATATATCGAAAGCGATGTTATCCCTCTTGCCGGAAAGAAAGGATTCAGCTTCGAAAGTAAGGCCGGGGACTTTGTTTTTAAGCCCTTTGCTCTTGTACAGGCGTCGGCCAAGATGAATTACTACGATGATGAGCAGATTGGCGCCGACGATCAGGACAATGTAGCCAATAGCGGCTTTGAGATAGGAAACGCATTGATCGGCTTTGCCGGAAAGGCTTTCGGGAAAGTAACGTTTAATCTTACATTGAATGCGGCTCAGTCGGGAGATGCTTTGCTTCAGCAGGCATGGGCAGACCTCAATCTGAAAGATGAATTGCGCTTCCGAGTGGGGAAATTTAAAACTCCCTTTAATCAGGCCTATCTTGTGACATTGGGGGAAACGCTTTTCCCATCGTTACCTGTTTCGCTCACTGCTCCGGTTAATATTCCATATTCTATAAATTCAGTCAATCCTAATTTTGCGACCGGATTCGATCTTGGTGTACAGGTACATGGCTTGATCAAGAATAAATGGGAATACAGGGTCGGCATTTTTAATGGAACAGGCATAACAGTGAATAGCGCGAAGAAGACTATCAGCGACGATCTGCACATCCCGTCACTGCTATACTCGGGGCGTATTGCTTATATGCCTAAAGGTGTGATGCCTACCCATCAGGGAAGCCCCGATGATTTGAATAATAATAAATTTTTAGTTGCGCTTTCTTCTTCTTACAATGTGGAAGCCAACTGGCAGGCAAGTAATGATTTTCGTGCAGGTCTGGAGTTTTCCTATTTATATAATCGCTGGTATATTTCGGCAGAAGCCTGTTATTTAAATATGGATTTTGTAGAAAGGCAGCAGGTTTCTCATTCTTACGATTTTGTCGGCGGCTATATTCAGGGAGGTTATTTTGTGAATCCGAAAATGCAATTGGCGGCGCGATATGATTTCTTCGACCGCAACTCATCCAGGACCGATGGTATCCTGAATGCCCCGGCAGTAGGGTTCAATTATTATATCGTCGGTTATAACCTGAAATTACAGGCTATGTACCAGTATCTGGGTAAATGGGGACACGAAAACCAACTCGAGAGGGATAATGATGATTTAGGCCTTGCACAACATTTTGCACAGGTAATGTTCCAATTTTCTTTCTGATAAATAAAATCATGGGAAAGAATAATTTGATAAAATTTTGGATATTGTTTGTCGTCTCACTGCCTGTCATTACTTCAGGTTGCGATAGTGGGGATATATATCCTAAAGATAAGAGTTCGGGCGGAACGGATGTAGATGTTTCTGTCAGTTTCCATTTTACACACATCGAGGCCTTTCCTGAAAGCTATAAGATAGTATTCGGATCTTTCAACGATGATCTGGCGTATCCAATATCATCGAAAGTAATATCTAAACCCTCAGATAATGGAGTGGTTACGGTCTCGTTGGCTAATATTCCGGAGAATACAACATATCTGGCATTATACCTCGTACAAGAGCATAGTAACTATAAGATTTATCCTTTTTATACCTATCCGATAATCAGTATGCCAAAGGAAGATTTTGAGATTCCACTTCAAAATATCGATTTGGCAATGTTTGGGCGGGTGCAGAAACAGGTGTTTTCTCAATGCCTCCAGTGTCACGGGGGAAGCGGATTTGCCGCAGCAGGCCTGCATTTAACCGAAGGGAAGAGCCATGAAGACTTGGTAGGCATAACCGCATTGCACAATACGGATAAAAAGCGGATAAGCCCGGGGAATATTCAGAATAGTTATCTGATGGATATATTGAAAGGCGAAGCCTTGCCCAATCAGCATTCGAGCCTGTCGTCACTTAAAGATGATGATATTGTGCTGGTCGAGCAGTGGATAAAAGGCGGGGCTAAAAGTGAATAATCATAAACAGAAATGGAATATATAAATATAGAATGGGACGACTTGTCCGTCAATATAAATTTAAGTTGCTTCTTACCCGAAGGCGGGGTGGCAGAATATCATGCCATTATTGAGCTGAATAATAAACACAACAATGCTGAAATTCAGTACAGAGATATAGAAGCTGCTTTGGAACGTTTGCAGCAGTCGGACATATTAGATGGTTCCGCATTGGTATTGAAACGGTACTTTGTGAGTGATGCTGTCAATCAATCCCAATTTTTGAAGCGGAAGAACGAGGACGCTGCCGTTTCTGTTGTACAACAGCCACCTCTGAATGGAACAAAAGTATCTGTGTGGGCATATTTTGTCGCTGATAGTGGAATATATACAGACGGTTATGGTACAACAGTTTTGTCGCGCCCTCATTTCAAGCATATCTATAATACTCAATTGCAAAAATCATTGAAGGATGAGTATGCCGAGACGGAATGTATTTTCAATACATATCTGGAATCATTGTATCTGCATGGCTGCACGTTGAAGGATAATTGTATCCGCACCTGGATATATGTGCAGGGAGTAGATGTCCATTACTCAGAGATGGTAAAGGCCCGTATCGCCTGCTTCAACAGGGAAGGCCTGAATAAAGAGACTCACTATATTGCAAGTACGGGTATAGAAGGGCGGTATACTGACGCTCAGACATTGGTATTGATGGACGCTTATGCTGTTAAAGGTATTTCTCAGGAACAAATCAAATATCTCCATGCCTCTACTCACCTGAATCCTACCCATGAATACGGGGTGACTTTCGAGCGGGGAACTACGGTCGATTATGGTGATCGCAGGCATATTTTCATATCAGGTACGGCCAGCATAGATAATAAAGGGGAAATTGTACATCTTACCAACATTGAAAAACAGGTAGAGCGGACAATAGAGAACATAGAAGTTCTGCTCGCAGAGGCGGATGCGGTGATGAATGATATTTCGAAAATGATTGTATATCTGCGCGATACGGCGGATTATCAGATAGTTTCCGATTATCTTGATAAATATTATAAAGAACTGCCTAAAGTAATCGTCTGGGCTCCTGTCTGCCGTCCGGGATGGCTGATAGAAATAGAATGTATTGCAATCAAAAAAATAGAAGCGAACCGGTTTGAAAAATTCTGATCTTGACAGATGAAAAATAGATTGCTGGCATTGTTCTCATTGCAGAAGCTTCCTTTTTGGGGTGTTTTTGTCCTTTCCGTTATTATGGCTTTGGCAACCTTTGTGGAAAAGAGTCATGGCTCGGAATATACCTATTCTCATATATACGGCTCATGGTGGTTTTCCGGTTTGTGGGGATTATTGGTTGTACTTAGTCTTATGGGAATCGTAAAAGGTCAGATATATAAGAATTTACCGTTACTATTCGTCCATATTTCCTTTATACTGATACTAGCCGGGGCTTTTTGTACAAAACTGTTTGCCGAACATGGCTATGTTATTCTCAGTAAAGATACGGATTGTAGCAAAATGCAGGCTGACGCGGATACCGTTGAGCTACCTTTCCGGATGCGGCTGGATACTTTCTATGTTTCATACTATGCAGGGACGAATGCTCCGGCCGACTATATTTCGCATTTCTCTATAATGGATAAACTTTCGGGTAAAACCACGATAGGGGAGGTGTCTATGAATAATATATTCAGTTACAATGGCTACCGCTTCTATCAGTCGTCTTTCGAAGACGATTGGCGAACAAGTATATTGAGTGTCAACCATGATAGTTGGGGGATCCCTCTTACCTATGCCGGTTATGTCTTATTCGTTTTAGCGATGATCTGGTATTTATTCTCGCCCCAAAATGCTTTCCGGAAGTTACTGGATCATCCCCTCCTGAAAAAAGCATTGATAATCATATTATTTATTATTCCGGTATCCTGTTTTTCTCAGATTCTTACTAAGGATAGCTTGTCCGTAAACAAAAAGCAAGCAAAGGAATTCTGTAAATTATGGATGCTGTATGATGGAAGTATAAGCCCTGTAACAACCTTTGCCCATGATTTTACTTTGAAAATTACAGGAAAGACATCATTCAGTTATCTCGATGCAAATCAGTTCCTGATGGGATTTCTCTTTTTTCCTGACAAATGGCAGCAGGTAGCCTTGTTCGAGGTAAAGGATGGTTTGCTGAAAGAAGAATTAAATGCCGGAACGGAAAAAGCTGCATTGATAGATTTCTATGATCCGGAAGGTAACTATAAGCTAAGTAAGTATTGGAAAGATCTGAGCGGTAATTCGCCAAAAACGTCTTTGCTGAAAGAGGTGGAAAAGCTGGATGAGAAGATACAATTAATCAATATGCTTCATAACGGGAGTCTTTTACAGATATATCCGCAAAAGATCGATAATGATGTAAAGTGGTTTTACCCTACGCAAAATCTCAGGACTAAAGATGAACAGAAAAATATAAAACTGATAAGGAATTCTCTTTTGTCTTATTATCAGGCAATTTCGGTCAATAGCGAAGAGAATGCGAAGCTTGCTCTTGAAACGATAAGTGATTATCAGAAAGCGAATGCAGAGGAAGTGCTTCCATCAGACCTGCATCGTGATATAGAGATCTTTTATACCAATGTAAATTTTACCTCGATCTTGTTTAAAATAAATCTTACTCTGGGATTATTGTCTCTCTTATGTGTCTTTTTTCTGGTGGATAAGAGGGTTAAGCATGCAGATAAGATATTCTTCCTTCTGCTTATTTTATCTTTTATCGTGCATACCTTTTCTATTGGTGTCAGGACGTATATAGGAGGACGATTGCCGTTCAGTAACGGATTTGAAACGATGCTTCTTATTGCATGGTCAGCCATGTTGATCGCCGTTTTAGCAGGACGCAAAATGCCTTTGATAGTATCATTCGGCTACTTAATCTCAGGCTGTTCTCTTCTTGTAGCTCATTTGGGTATGATGAATCCCCGGATAACGCCATTGGTACCTGTCCTTTCCTCCCCACTGTTAAGCATTCACGTATCAGTGATTATGCTTGCCTATACATTATTGGCTTTTATTATGCTTAATAGTCTTATTTCATTGATACAAATAGCTCTATGTAGGAACAAAGATGTTGCGGATACTCTGAAAAAACTGGAACAGAATAAAATCTACAGCCTGATCTGTCTCTATCCCGGTCTTTTATTCTTGGGCGCCGGTATTTTTATTGGCGCTGTATGGGCAAATATATCGTGGGGACGTTATTGGGGATGGGACCCGAAAGAGGTATGGGCGCTGATAACATTTCTTGTGTACAGTCTGGTTATTCACCAGAAAAATCTGAAGCTATTTACAGATCTGTTTTTCTTTCATGCCTTTGGCCTACTGTCATTCTCCACAGTGTTGATGACATATTTTGGTGTGAACTACTTTCTTGGGGGAATGCATAGTTATGCGGGGGAGATGCAATTCGATTTTACCATTATTCTCACTACATTGATAGGTCTGGTGATAGCCGGATTGCTATGCATCTCTTATAGAAAATATAAAAAGATTATAGACAGTTATTTACGGAAATCTCAAGAATAGGTTTTGGCAGGGAGTTCTCGAGTAAATAGAATTCCAAAGAGCTCCTTATAAGTGTTGACGCCAAAGAAGTAGGGGTATCAAAAGATCATATGTACGGATATAGATATTCTTTAACTTGTTATGTATCTCAAAAAGAATTATCTTTGTAGCAGATATTGTATTAATAAACATTACTCGATATCTTAGATTGATATTAAAATGTTGTATATCAATTGTAAATAAACCAATGGGGCTGACTGGCTTTGACAGCGAGATGAAATGGTTTGTAAGCATGCAGTGCATAGTCGGCTGGCACTATAATCTTAGACGTCACAAATTTAACTGGCAATAACAATTACGCTCTTGCTGCTTAATCGAAGTATAGTAGATATAGCTTAATCCTTGCACAGGTGTAAGGACAAGACATCACCCGGAAGCTGTGGCTTCGAAGCGTACCGATAAGGTGGTGCAGGCAAATCGGAGATAGGATAGGAGAGGCTTCGGCTTTTATCTGAAATAAAGAAGCTAAGGTTTAGATTGGTGGCTTCGGTCTTGTCTACTCCCTACAATTTAAGCGAAGATAAGCATGTAGAAAGCAAATTAGTTCCTTGTTTGGACGAGGGTTCAATTCCCTCCAGCTCCACAAAGAGAATAAGTGAAATGAATCAAAATCCTGAAATTCAATGAGTTTCAGGATTTTTTATTTTCTATAAAGTGGTAAAAAACGGCAAATTCGGGGATAGTTCACTGATAAATTCGGGGACAGTTTAAAATCCGAAAAATTGTCCCCGAATTAGATTGTAATCTATTCATTTTGTAGAGTTTACCCGAATCTAAAACCTGCCCGTAACAGTTGAATCTCATACTTTTAAAATCAATAAATCATAAAAAATTAAAAGTTATGAGTAGAAAAACCTTCAAGACCTTGTTCTTGGTAAAGCCATCCAGAATCTCGAAAAAAGGAGAAAGCCCAGTCTTTATGCGTATAACTGTTGGAGGACAGCGTATAGAGACAACTATCGCCCTGAATGTGGAACCCGACAAATGGAACAAGTTTGCCGAAAAAGTGATCGGTAAAGACCGTAAATCACAAGAAGTAAATAATCGTCTAGATTCTATCCGGTTGCGTATAATGGAAATTTATCGGGAACTCGAACTTGACGGAGTCGAGATTAACCCGAAAATTATTTTAGACCGCTATCTGGGCAGGGAAGACGAAACCCGTAGGACATTACTCTCTGTTTTTATGGAGCATAATGAAAGGTGTAGGAAACTAGCAGGAAAAGATATGTCGCCGGCTACGGTTATGCGTTACGAAACCTCTTACCGGCATACACAGGAATTCATACAGTTGAATTATAACAAAGACGATGTTTATCTGGAGGAAGTTAATCACCAGTTTATAAAGGATTATGAGTTCTTCTTGAAAACAGAACGTAACTGTAACCATAACTCAGCAACTAAATACCTGAAGAACTTCAAAAAGATTATTCGTATTGCCTTAGCCAACGAATGGATAAAGAAAGACCCCTTTGCCAATATCAAGTTTCATCTCGAGGAAGTCGAGCGCGACTTCCTTGAAGACCATGAATTGAAAAAACTGATGGAAAAGAAATTTGAGATAAAGCGTTTGGATATTATCCGTGATGCCTTTGTTTTTTGCTGCTGGACGGGTCTTGCCTTCAGTGACGTGAAGAACTTAAAGACAGAACATCTGGTATTGGACAATGAAGGAGTCACATGGGTTCGTAAGCGCAGGGAGAAAACTAACAACATGTGTAATATACCTTTGATGGAAGTACCGATGAATATTCTGGAGCGCTATAAACAACATCCCGATTGTGTTCGTAAAGGAGTACTTCTTCCTGTTCCTACTAATCAAAAGATGAATGCTTATTTGAAAGAAATTGCCGATTTGTGCAGCATAAAGAAACAGCTTACGACACACACAGCAAGACATAGCATATTTGTAACTACATAGATAACAAATTGTTACAACTACGTCTCAAAAAATAGGTAACGATTTGGAAACGAGCTAACCTCCTTATTCTACTTTAGCCTGCAATAAACAAAGAACGACTTAGTCTCAACAAATATACTAAATATGGATGATGTCTTAAAAATATATAAGAAATTTTTATATATACTGAGTCTGATTCTATCTTTTTTACATAGATAAAAAATTGAGGCTTATACCTCCCCAACTAATCTCCAATAGCATTTCCTTTTTCAATCCATTTTTTCAAAGGAGTAACACTTAATCTGCTGACAACAGCTTTCTCTTCGGCATTAACATTCAGATGCAAGACTACTTTGCGATTGAAGTAAGGCTCTATAGATAAGATATTGTTCCGATGTACAAGCATTTGTCTATTGATCCGAAAAAACAAGCGAGGGTCGCATACCGACTCTATATAATCCATGTTTTTGAATACTGAAAACTTCTTTCCTTCAAAGGTATACATATAAATAGTCTCAAATTCGATGGCAAATAGAGCAATATCTTTTGTATAAACGATAAGCGATTTTTCTTTTTGCTGTGTAAGAAAGCTTTCCTGATAGGACAGCACCTTTGCATTGGTGGTGTTGTCTGCAATGACCGGAACTATCTTGCGTTGTATATTGCCCACCAAATGCTTGTATCGACACAGAGCATCATGTATCTCACTATCTTTAAATGGCTTAAGTTTCGGTTATTAATTCTTTAGGTATTAATAAATTACCCTTCCTTTTTGAGTAATTTTAAATTAGCCCGGACAACTTCTATTTATGTTTTTTATTCTTGCTTAAAAACTGTTTAATATCTCTGTTTGACCCGTATACAACTAAAATGTCATTTTCTTCTAACATTGTATCGGGGTTTGGTATACCCTGTACATCTGCAACAACTCTGGTTTTACCTATGAAACTTCGTTCTTCTACATTTTTTACGATTGTCAGTACCAGAATATTATATTCTTTACGAAAGCCGACTTCTTCGATCGTTTTGCCGATAAAGATTTCAGGTACCACAACTTCTACAATGCTGTAATTTTCGTTTAATTCAAAAGAATCGACCATCCCCCGAAGCGTTAGTTTCTTTGCCCATCTCTCAGCAGTTTCTTCTTCCGGGCGAACAATCTCATGTACGCCGATTGCCTGTAATACATTCTCATGCAAAGGATTCAAGGATCTTCCGATAAGCCGTTTTACATTCAGATTTTTAAACATCGCTGTTGCCATTATATTAGCACCCTGATCCTCTCCGATACAGACAATAACAACATCCGTGTTTTTTAAAGGTAATGTTTCCACAGCTGCTGCATCCGTTACGTTTAAACAGGCGACATGTGTTATCTTATCTTTCAATTCATTCACCCGTTGCATTTTCGTATCTACTCCGATTACTTCATTGCCCTGCGATGCTAATTTTTCAGCAAGAGAGGAACCGAAAACTCCCAGCCCGACAATAATATATTTCATTTTTTCTTTTTTTAATTGATCAATATTTCTTCTGATGGATAAGTATAATTAGACATCCTTACCTGCTTAAAGAAAGCAATAAGCAAAGTGAGTGTTGTTACACGGCCTATAAACATTAGTATAATCAAGACCAGTTTACTGGCAGAACTTAAGGTTGGAGTTATTCCCAAACTGAGCCCAACCGTGCTATATGCAGAAACCGATTCAAAGATAATATCCAATAATCGTAAGCCCTCATCGAAATATGAAATAAGTAATGACCCTATCCCTAACACAACAACAGAAAGTGTCATTACCGCAAAAGCACGCCTTATTGAAGTCTCAGAAACCTCCCGGCTATACACTTCTATATTTTTCCGCCCTCTGGCTAAACTGATAAAATTCAGAACGGCTATTGCAAATGTACTGGTTTTTATACCTCCTCCCGTAGAGGCAGGAGAAGCTCCAATCCACATCAAGATGATTATAATAATCAGAGACGATAGATGTAACTGATTAAAATCAACTGAATTGAACCCTGCTGTTCGCGGTGTTGTTGCTGTAAACAATGCTGTAACAAATTTTCCGACTCCCTGATGAGAAGATAGTATATTGTTATATTCGTTTATAAAAATAAGGATGGTTCCGATAACAATTAAAGAGAATGTTGTTATCAGGTTGATCTTACTTCCCAGTTTCATCACCCAAGGCTTGTAAACATCTTTTTTATGATTGAAAATCTGTAAGAATGTTCTTCTGATTAAATGTTTCAGGTATTTCAATAAGTTGATTACAATCGGGAATCCTAATCCTCCGAGAACAAAAAGGAATATCAGGCTCAATTGGAATCTGTAGTTATCCACATATCCGTTTTCCATGATACCATGGGGCAATGTGGAAAAGCCTGCATTACAAAAAGCGGATATGGAATGAAATACTGAAAAATAAATCCGATCACCCAGACCAGGCATCAAAGCAGAACTTAAACTAGTAAGAATAAAGAAAGCCCCGACAGCTTCGATGCCAATCGTTATAATCAATATTCGTTTTAACGTTTTAAAGATTTCATCGATCTTTTCTATATTCGAGATGTTACCTATTGTCAGTTGGTCTTCATAAGACGATCCTCCTTTAAAGAAGTAGCTGAAGTAACTGGCGAAAGTTAGTATACCCAAACCTCCGGCTTGAATCATAACCATGATGACTGTTTGTCCGAACAATGTAAAATCTTTACTTGTATCCAATGCTACCAGACCTGTTACACAGACTGCACTCGTTGTTGTAAAAAGAGCATCGATCAGACTGATACTCCCTGTCGTGGATATGGGTAGTAACAGTAAGATTGTTCCGATAAGAATCAAACCTAAAAAACTGAGAACAAACAATCTTGCCGGATTTAATCCGATATATTTTATTCGGGACAACATTATTTATGCTTTTACTGAGCGGCTTAATGTGATATATCCTAACACTCCCCCGATGATAGAAGCAGCAAAAATACCGATCTTAGCCTGTACCATATATTCGGGATGAGTAAATGCCAGCGATGTGATAAATAGCGACATGGTAAAGCCGATAGATGCCAGCAATCCTAAACCAAACAGGTTGCGCA
This sequence comes from Dysgonomonas sp. GY75, assembly GCF_015234155.1. Lineage (NCBI taxonomy): Bacteria > Pseudomonadati > Bacteroidota > Bacteroidia > Bacteroidales > Dysgonomonadaceae > Dysgonomonas > Dysgonomonas sp. GY75. The sequence continues at coordinate 669,037 of NZ_JADCLQ010000036.1, read as the reverse complement.
CATTCATCCCTTGAGGGAATGGTGCGACTTTAAGCTTTATCAGTAAAAGGGTAAAGCCGACAACACCCACTACCTTACCCACTAACAAGCCTAAGCCTACACCAAGAGCTATATTCGTACTGAATAATTGTTCCATATCAATATTCAGTGAAACACCGGCATTGGCCAGAGCAAATATTGGAATGATAACAAATGTCACTAAAGGATGCATCCTATGTTCTAAGCGTTGCAATGGCGGAATGGCTTTATTGGTATCTATTTTTATTTCTTCCAACAAATGCAACTGGTCATTTGTAAGTGTCGGAATTTCGTTTTTAGGATCGACCTCCCTGAATTTGTTCAGATAATTCTTTATCCGTTCCACAAATAGATTCTCTCTTATTTTCACATCCGCAGGAATCATAAAGGCTGCAATAACAGAAGCTATTGTAGCATGTACTCCTGATAAGAGAAAAGATGTCCATACCCCAAGGATTCCAAATATGGCATAGAACAAAATACTTCTTACTCCCATCTTATTGCCAACAAACATAATAAGTGCAAAAGCAAAGCCTGTGGCAAGGCTGAAGAAAGAGATGTCAGAAGTATAGAAAAATGCAATGACCAAGACTGCACCCAAGTCATCAACAATAGCCAATGCTGTTAGAAACACTTTCAGTGATAGTGGTATTTTACTTCCTAAAAGATACAAAACACCCAAAGCAAAAGCAATATCGGTTGCCATGGGTATTCCCCATCCGTGATGAACTTCTCCTGATGGATTAAACCCGATATAGATGAGTGCGGGTACCAGCATACCCCCGATTGCAGCACCAATAGGCAAAAGGGCTTTGCGGGGATTGGACAATTCTCCTCCAACAATCTCCCTTTTGAGTTCTAGTCCGACGACAAAGAAGAAAACAGCCATCAACCCGTCATTAATCCAGTGATGAATGCTATATTCAAAGAATGGAGTGCCATCGAATATAAATCCCAATTTATGTTCCAATATATGGAAATAGTCTTCGGACCATGGGGAATTGGCTAAAATCATAGCTATGATAACACTCAGCCCGAGGACTATACCTCCGGCCTTTTCTTGTAATATAAACCGCTGAATGGGTTGGACTACCTTATCGATAGCTTCTCTTTTTTCTCCTGTCATCTATGTAAACTTTATAAGATATCGTAGAACTTTAGACGTAAAAGGAAATACATCCTTGTAGTAAATCCAAATGAAATCCAAAAATAAAGATATTTTTTCAGCCAGGATATTTTTTTAACATTTATCGGAATAGTAATTATGCTTGGAACTACAATAAATAATGGAGAGGATACTCGCATTTGAACAGGATTAATAAATATCTTCCTTCTGTTGAAAACAAGGATAATCTTTTCATTAAATACAAGTATGAAATCAAAGCTTTCTGCAATAGCTCTCCATAACCTATCATTTTGATATACATATTATTAAAATGATAGGCTTTCTCTATTTATATGATTGATGTAAATGTGTTATATACAGTAGATTAGATTCAAGTATGATAGTTTGGCATATAAATGGTATATATCTATGAAATGACTGAAAAATTTATAGGTATAACTAAAAAAAAGAAGAATATGCTCACTGTAATATTAGTAATAGCAGGTATAGCCTGTTTTGGACTATTGTATAAATCAATAGATTTTTTTGATAAGATATAAAAACGATGAAAACAAAGATTATAAATACTGTCCGGGAATGGATTCCTGAACAAGAAGCCTGGATAGACGACCTCGTAAAGAGTGATAGCGAGATGACCGAATATGTCGTCTTAAGGAAAATCGCAAAGGTTTGTATCGATAAATTAAAAGTTGGGACTCCTGATGATTTAGCAAGCGTTCAGGAAATCATAAAGGTCATAGCCCTTTTGTATAACGGAGGCAATCAATATACGCGCAATGCGATTGAAAATGAATTCTTCACAGAATTATCATCCATTGAGAGCCCGGCAAGCCTTAAAGAGCATTTACATCTTTTCCCGATGGAATTAAGAAAAGAATATTTAAAAACAATTTTAGAAAACTAAGTTATGATAGCATTATTTATTGTTGCGATTGCCGTATTCGGGTATATCTATTACGTATTGGTAAAACCCGAGAAGTTTTAAACTAAAAGAAACAAAATGAAAAATAAAGCAAATATCTCAAGATTACGCAAATTGGTATCTATACGCCAATCGGTAAAATCGACTCATCTACTAATCGTATTTTTTGCGATAGCGGCCACAATGGGATTTGTTCTTAGACTCATTGAAAACTGAAATTAAAAATAAAAATATGAATACAGAAATTTTAGGCATTATAGCAATGTTTGCATTATCGATAGCATTAGCTATTCCTTTCGGCAAATACATTGCAAAAGTTTATGCAGGAAGTAAAACCTTATTAGATCCTATTTTTAATCCGATCGAGAGATTCTTTTACAAGCTAAGCGGTATTGACCCAAATAAAGAGATGACCTGGAAGCAACACCTTGTCGCACTGCTAACTATTAACTTTGTCTGGTTTTTACTGGGAATGTTAATCTTAATGACACAAGGCAGTTTACCTCTAAACCCGGATAATAACCCAAGCATGTCTCCCGATCTGGCATTTAATACAACCATATCTTTTGTGGTAAACTGTAATCTGCAACATTACTCGGGAGAAACAGGTTTGAGTTATTTCGGTCAGATGTGGCTGATGTTCTTACAATTCGTGTCGGCAGGAACAGGTATGGCTGCAGCTGCTATTATTTTCAGAGCATTCAGGGATAAGACAACTACTCAATTGGGTAACTTTTATAATTTCTTTGTAAAATCCTGTACCCGCATCCTCTTACCAGTATCTTTTATCGTTGCCATAATATTATTGTTTCAAGGCACTCCGATGACTTTTGAAGGAAAAGACAGTATTACCACACTACAGGAGAATACAGTAGAAATATCCAGAGGTCCCGCAGCTGCATTTATAGCCATTAAGCATGTGGGAACGAATGGAGGAGGCTTCTTCGGTGTGAACTCTGCCCATCCGTTTGAAAATCCTACTTATCTGACTAATATGGCAGAGATGATCGCTCAATTGCTCATTCCACTGGCAATGATATTTGCTTTCGGTTATTTCATTGGCCGCAAGAAATTATCGTGGATGATATTCGGTGTTATGACAGTTGGTTTTCTATTGCTTACCATCCCGAATATCGGAATGGAAGCAAGTGGTAATCCTGCAATCTCGGCAATGGGTGTCGACAATTCGCTGGGGGCAATGGAAGGCAAAGAAATCCGCTTAGGAGCACCGGCTTCCGGATTTTGGAGTATTGTCACCACCGTAATTTCAACAGGATCGGTCAATGCTATGCATGACAGTACGATGCCCCTATCAGGAATGAACCAATTATTGGCTATGATGATAAACAGCTTTTACGGCGGTGTTGGAGTCGGTATCCTGAACTTCTTCATATTTATCATTCTCGCTGTATTTATAAGTGGATTGATGGTTGGACGTACACCCGAATTCTTAGGAAAAAAAGTAGAAGCCCGGGAAATGAAAATAGCAATGATTATTGCGCTGATACATCCTTTCTTTATCCTTGTCGGCACGGGGCTGGCAGCAGCATTACCTCACCTTACAACCGAAACACTAAACAACCCGGGTTTTCACGGATTCAGCGAAATGTTGTACGAGTATACTTCATCTTCAGCAAACAACGGTAGTGGTTTTGAAGGCTTAGGAGATAACACATTGTGGTGGAATATCAGTACAGGAATAGTTCTTGTCCTATCGCGGTTTATCCCTATCATCGGTCCTGTTGCTATTGCCGGACTTTTGGCAGAGAAGAAATTTATACCAGAAGGTGATGGAACGCTGAAAACCGATACACCGACATTCGGGCTGATGGTTTTTGCGGTAATCTTTATTATTGCAGCATTATCATTTTTTCCATCATTGGCATTGGGTCCGATTGCCGAATACTTTACTCTTTATTAATTGATCAAAGAAACTCAAGATATGAATAATAATAAATCATTATTTCAAAAAGAGATGCTTCAGGAAGCACTGAAACAATCTTTTGTGAAACTAAATCCTAAAATAATGTTCCGCAACCCAATCATGTTTACTGTGGAGATCGGAACTCTCGTAATGCTAATTGTCAGCCTCTGGACACTTGCCGGAGCACAAGGACAAGGTAGCTTCGGCTATAATTTCACTGTATTCATCATTCTATTCATTACGCTGCTATTTGCCAATTTTGCGGAAGCAATAGCAGAAGCACGCGGTAAAGCTCAGGCAGACAGTTTACGCAAAACGAGGGAAGAAACACCCGCAAAACTTCAGAACGGCAGCGTTGTATCTTCTGCTTTATTAAAGAAAGGTGATGTTTTTGTTTGTGAATCGGGAGATATTATCCCCGCCGATGGAGAGATCATTGAAGGGTTGGCAACAATAGATGAGAGTGCCATTACCGGAGAATCAGCACCCGTAATCAGGGAAGCCGGAGGCGATAAGAGCTCAGTTACAGGAGGAACAAAAGTCCTATCCGATAAAATAATTGTACAGGTCACAACCCAGCCCGGAGAAAGTTTTCTTGACAAGATGATTGCCTTGGTAGAAGGTGCAAGCCGTCAAAAAACTCCCAATGAAATCGCTTTAACGATCTTGCTGGCAGGATTCACGCTTGTCTTCATTATTGTCTGCGTTACATTAAAACCTTTTGCCGACTATGCGAATGTATCTATTACAATTGCTGCGTTTATTTCACTGTTTGTTTGCCTGATTCCAACCACTATCGGAGGGTTATTGTCTGCAATAGGTATTGCAGGTATGGACAGGGCATTGCGGGCAAATGTGATAACTAAGAGTGGCAAGGCTGTAGAAACTGCCGGAGATATTGATGTTCTGCTTTTAGATAAAACAGGTACCATTACAATCGGTAACCGTAAAGCAACTCACTTTTATCCTGCTGATGGAGTAAACAACGATGAGTTTATCAGGGTTGCTGTTCTCAGTTCATTAGCAGATCAGACACCCGAAGGCAAATCAATCGTCGAACTGGCTCAGGTGAATCCGTCAAATTACGATATGCCAGCATCCCGTTTTAAATTTATTGAGTTTACAGCCGAAACACGTTGTTCCGGTGTAGATGTTGGAGATATGCAAATCCGCAAAGGGGCTGCCGATGCTATTCGGTCATTAGCTGAAAAGAACGGTAATCCATATCCGGAAGACGTGGCTAACATGGTGAAAATAATCTCAGAAAACGGAGGAACACCTTTAGTTGTCTCGGTTAACAATAAGATTGTTGGTACGATTGAATTACAGGATATTATTAAACCGGGGATACAGGAACGCTTCGAACGGTTACGCAAAATGGGAATAAAAACAGTAATGGTAACCGGAGACAATCCTCTGACTGCAAAATATATTTCGGAAAAAGCAGGAGTTGATGACTTTATAGCCGAAGCCAAACCCGAAGATAAAATGAACTATATAAAAAAAGAACAAAATGAAGGACGGCTGGTTGCCATGATGGGTGACGGAACTAACGATGCTCCTGCTCTGGCTCAAGCCAATGTGGGTGTAGCGATGAATAGCGGGACACAGGCAGCCAAAGAAGCAGGAAACATGGTCGATCTGGATAATGATCCGACCAAACTGATTGAGGTGGTAGAAATCGGCAAGCAATTGTTAATGACAAGAGGTACACTTACCACATTCAGTATTGCTAATGATGTCGCTAAATATTTTGCTATCATTCCGGCATTGTTTATTACAGCAATCCCGGCTTTACAGAGCCTCAACATTATGAAATTGAGCAGTCCCGAAAGTGCTATCCTTTCAGCCATCATTTTCAATGCAATCATTATCCCGATCCTAATTCCTCTAGCTCTGAAAGGAGTCGCTTATAAACCAATAGGAGCATCGGCTCTTTTAAGACGGAACCTTCTTATCTACGGTTTAGGAGGAATTCTTGTTCCGTTTATCGGAATCAAGTTGATTGACATAATTGTATCATTATTTATTTAAAAAAGACAAGACAATGAAAAAAAATATTTCCCCTGCAATAAGATTAACTTTTGTTCTGATCATTTTGCTTGTAGTACTTTATCCTATAGCAGTTTGGGGGATTGCTCAACTCTCTCCGAATCAAGGTAAAGGAGAGATAATAGAACACAATGGTAAAAAGTACTATTCAAATATTGGGCAAGCATTTACAGACGATAAATATTTCTGGTCAAGACCATCAGCTGTCGATTATAATGCAGGAGGGTCAGGCGGAAGTAATAAAGGTCCATCCAATGAAGAATATCTGGCACAGGTTCAGGCACGTATTGATACATTTCTTGTACACAATCCGAAGGTAAATAAAGCTGAAATACCTGTCGGTTTAGTGACTGCCAGCGGAAGCGGACTCGATCCTGATTTTTCGGTACAAGCTGCTAGGGTGCAAGTAAAACGTATAGCAAAAATTCGCAAGATAGACGAAGCTAAACTACTTGAGCTAATTGATACCCAAACAGAAAAACCTTTGCTTGGTTTATTCGGCCCTGAGAAGATCAATGTATTGAAGCTAAACATAGCTTTGGATAATTTAAAATAACAAAGTCAATCTAAAAAAGATGAAAAAGAGTTTGATTCTTCTGGCAATATTGCTGGGAGCAGGGCAAGTGATGTCCGCTCAAGAAAAAGAAAATCCACTCACAATCAGTGGTTATGGCGAAGTATACTATCAGTATGATTTTAATAATCCACTGAACAACACACGTCCTAATTTCGTGTACAGCCAAAATCGGAATAATGAATTCAACCTGAATTTAGGCTTTATCAAAGCTGCATATAATACTGAAATGCTTAGAGCTAATTTAGCTATCGGTGTAGGAACTTACATGAATGCCAATTATGTGGCAGAACCCGGAGTCCTGAAAAATATCTATGAAGCCAACATTGGAATTAAACTTTCCAAAACTCATAATTTATGGCTGGATGCCGGAATTATGCCCTCTCACATCGGGAGCGAAAGTGCAATCAGTAAAGATTGCTGGACATTAACAAGGAGCATGGGTGCAGAAAATAGCCCTTACTTCGAAACCGGGGCAAAATTGACCTATTCAACAGCCAATGAAAAATGGACAGCCAGTTTACTTGTTGTTAATGGATGGCAACGCATACAACAAGTTGATGGAAACAGTGTTCCATCCTTCGGGCATCAGCTAGTCTACAAACCAAATGATAAACTGACGCTTAACAGCTCTTCATTTATAGGAAATGACAAAGCTGATAGTATCCGCCAGATGCGTTACTTTCATGATCTCTATGCTATCTACCAGATAAATGATCAATGGGGTGTTTCCGCAGGATTTGATATAGGTATCGAGCAAAAAGAAAAAGGAAGCAGTAAATATAACAGTTGGTATTCACCGGTTTTAATTGTCAGATATAAACCATCCGATAAGCTTGCTTTTGCGGCACGAGGTGAATATTATTCCGACAAGAATGGAGTCATCATCTCATCTGATACGCCTAACGGATTTCGGACGCTTGGTTATTCCCTGAATGCGGATTACTATATCTTGTCTAATCTGGTTTGGCGGACGGAAGTAAAAAACTTCGATAGTAAAGATGCTGTTTTTTTAGACAGAGATGATAATATGAAGAAAAATAATCTTTCTGCCATAACAAGTATTGCCGTCAATTTTTAAAACTGATTTAATTATCAGAACTCTTGCCAATTATAGACAAGAGTTTTGTACTTTTATTTTATATATAAAACTACTTTCAAAATAAACTGTTTCTATACTAAGGATTTAAGGACTAAATTGAAAATCGTATTAAACGATGGATGAGGAAAGAAAAAGTGCTGAATATTTTCTCAATTTGATCAAGCAATCGAAGAGAGGGAAATTTAAACTATATATCGGGATGATTGCCGGTGTTGGCAAGACTTACAGAATGCTTCAGGAAGCGCACATTCTGCTGGAAGGAGGTGTAGATATCAAGATCGGCTATATCGAAACCCACAACAGAAAAGAAACTGTTGCATTATTGGGTGGAATACCTGTGATTCCCAGAAGAAAGATTTTTTACAAAGGCAAAGAGTTGGAAGAACTGGATGTGCAGGCTGTTATAAATTTACATCCCGAAGCTGTAATTGTAGATGAACTGGCACATACTAATGTAGAGGGAAGTAAGAATGAAAAACGTTGGCAGGATGTTCTTGAAATACTCGAAGCGGGCATCAATGTAATCAGTGCGGTAAACGTTCAGCATATAGAAGGTCTGAATGAAGAAGTGAAAAAAATTACAGGAATAGAAGTTGCTGAGCGTATTCCTGACCGTGTGATAGCGATGGCTGATGAAGTCGTGAACATAGATTTGTCTGCCGATGACCTGGTAAGCCGGCTTAAAGATGGTAAAATATATCCGTCCGATAAGATACAGGCTGCTTTAGCTAATTTCTTTAAGACGGAACACATACTGCGTTTACGGGAATTAGCTTTAAAAGAGGTAGCAAGCCATGTATTGAAAAAAGCTGATGATGAAACATTGTCTTCTCAGCCCGGATTGCATAAAAACTTTATGGCATGTATAGGCAGTAATGGGAAGAAAGCCAATAATATTATCCGCAAAACAGCACGTCTGGCCAGTTATTATAGCGGCGAATGGTACGTTCTGTATGTACAAACCCCAAAAGAAGGAGCCGACAAGATAGCCTTAGACAGCCAACGAAAATTGATAAACAGTTTCAAAATGGCTATTGAGTTAGGAGGACAGGTAATACAGTTAAAACATAAGAATATACCGGAAGCTATTCTCGAACAAGCCATTAAGAAAGATGTATCGACTGTTTGTATCGGGATGCCTTACATCAGCAGATGGCGAATGTTATTCTATGTCGCCACATATAAAAAAATATTAAGTGAATTAAAAAAAAAAGGTATAGACCTAATTATTCTGTCATGAAAATAAAGACCAAGTTAACATTCGGAGTAGGACTGCTCTTCTGCCTGATTATATTATTGGCAGGAGTAAGTATTTGGTATATCAATGATCTGAGAAGAGATACAGGGAATATACTTATAGCAAATTACAATACACTTGAATATTCCCGTAATATGTTGCTCGCACTGGATGAAATGGAAGGCAATCCGAAGGCTGTATCTTCATTTGAAACGAATCTAAAAAAGCAACTGAAAAATGAAACTGAAACGGGGGAGTCGGAGATAACATTGCAAATATCCAATCTTTTCTCGGACTTGAAAGACAATACAGCGAATGACAGCCTCAAAGTTATAATACGAAAGGATATTGCAGCTTTGATGAAACTCAACATGGATGCAATTGTCCAGAAAAGTCATATAGCAAATAATACTGCAGAGAATGCTATTATCTGGATCATTATAACAGGAGTGCTGTGTTTTACCATTGCTTTTGCTTTGCAGGTCAAACTACCAGGAAACATCGCAAATCCGATCCTTCAATTGACTGAGAGTATAAAAGAAATAGCCAATCAGAATTATCGGCAACGGCTAAACTATGAAAGCCATAATGAATATGGAGACCTGGCTAAATCGTTCAATATAATGGCCGAGAAGCTGGAAGAATATTCTAACAGCAGACTAGAGAAAATACTTAAGGAAAAGAAGCGAGTGGAAACCCTTATCAATAACATGCATGATCCGGTTATCGGGCTCGATGAGCATAAAGTTATTATTTTCATCAACGATGAAGCCTTGAAAATAACAGGCCTATCCCGCGATGAAATTTTAAATAAACCGGTTCAGGATATTGCTGTTACCAATGATCTGATCCGTACACTTATTGTGGATTTGATTCATCCTTCAGCAAAAAAAGATGAAGGGCCTTTAAAGATCTTCTCTGATGAGAAAGAATCTTATTTTGAAAAAGAAATCATCCATATAGAAATCAATAAAACAGGAGAACATATAACAGAACTGATAGGCTATGTTATCCTATTAAAGAACATCACTATTTTTAAGGAACTGGATTCAGCTAAAACGAACTTTATAGCAACTATATCACACGAGTTGAAAACGCCGATATCTTCTATAAAGATGAGTACGCAGTTACTTGAACATAATGCCACAGGATCGTTAAACGATGAACAAAAACAGTTAGTAGAGGGTATAAAAGAAGACAGTACGCGGCTCTTACAAATCACCGGAGAACTACTGAATATGTCTCAGGTAGAAACAGGAAACATTCAGTTGAATATTCAATCAACAGATCCTACCCTTATTGTCAGGTATGCTATTGACACAACAAAATTACAGGCAGAGCATAAGAAGATAAAACTTCAGGTGGATATGGAACCTGAGATTCCTGAAATCATAGCGGATGCCGAAAAAACAGCATGGGTATTAATCAACTTCCTGACCAATGCCATCCGTTATTCAATGGAAGACAGCGATATTATCGTTTCTTTGAAGAAAGATGACAAGGGTGCATTATTCTCCGTACAGGATTTTGGTAAAGGCATTGACTCCAGATATAAGAAAAAAATATTTGAGCGTTATTTTCAAATTCCGGGAAGCTCAAAATCAGGATCAGGACTAGGATTGGCGATCAGTAAAGAATTTATTGAAGGTCAAGGAGGAATAATTGGTGTGAATAGCGATCCGGGTATGGGAAGCACATTCTTTTTTATTATTCCATACAACAAAAATTAAGTTCTCAGCCCCATATAAAAAAGAAAGATAAAGATGAAAAAGATATTATTGATAGACGATGAAGAGAAACTTCGCAAACTGATGGCTCGCATTATCGAGCTGGAAAAGATAGAAGTGTCTCAGGCTGAAACCGGAGCAGCAGGATTAAAACTATTGGAAAAGCAGTATTTCGATGTTGTAATTTGTGATGTCAAGCTACCTGACGCCAATGGTGTTGAGCTGATTCCCCAGATGAAAAAAATACAACCGTTGGCTGAAATCATACTGCTGACAGCATACGGGAATATTCCGGATGGTGTACAGGCTATAAAGAACGGTGCTTTTGATTACATAACAAAGGGGGATGATAACAACCGCATAATTCCTTTAGTGTACAGAGCTTTGGAGAAAGTAGAACTATCGAAACGTGTGAACCAGCTTGAACAAAAAATAGAACAGAAATATTCTTTTGAAAACATTATAGGAAAATCCGCTCCTATTCTTTCTTCTATAGAAATGGGACGTAAGGTAGCGCAAACAGATGCGACTGTATTGTTGACCGGAGAAACCGGAACAGGCAAAGAAGTTTTCGCTCAATCGATACACTACGGAAGCCAGCGAAAGAATAATCCCTTCGTTGCAATCAATTGCTCCGCTTTTAGCAAAGAGCTCTTGGAGAGTGAACTATTCGGGCACAAAGCAGGAGCATTTACAGGAGCATTGAAAGATAAGAAAGGTCTTTTTGAAGAAGCTCATGAAGGAACCATTTTTCTGGACGAAATCGGAGAAATGCCGATTGACCTCCAAGCCAAAATACTAAGGGTTCTCGAAACAAAAGAGTTCTTAAAAATAGGAGAAACCAAATCTCAAAAGATTGATGTAAGGATCATTGCCGCTACAAATCGAATTTTGGAGAAAGAAATTGAGACGGAACATTTCCGCAGGGATTTATTTTATCGTTTATCTGTTTTCCAGATACATTTACCTCCTCTAAGAGAACGTATTTCTGACATAAAATTGTTTGTTGATGAATTTGTAAATCTGTTTGCAACTAAATCGAATAAAAGGATTAATACAATTTCTCCCGATTATTTAAAATTTTTGGAGCAAAATAGTTGGAAAGGAAATATAAGGGAATTAAGGAATGTTATTGAGCGTAGTGTGATTCTAACCGATGATGAAACTTTAGGTATCGAAACATTGCCTTTAGAGATACAATATCCGAATACTGATTCTTCAGACTTTATGACGACTATGGCTTTGTCTGATATTGAAAGGCTGCATATTGAAAAGATTCTGAACTATACGAAAGGAAATAAAGCAGAAGCTGCCAGAATTCTTAAAATAGGAATCGCAACACTATATCGGAAAATAGAAGAATATAAGCTGTAGATACGACTTCAACGACCTAAAGAGCTTTAGACAATAGGTTTTGATTTATCTTTATTTTGGTGTATTTATTCTCTTCTAGATAGACGCTGAAAGAACTATATTAATTCTATAAATGCCCAATGATATTTTCCTAAAAGGCAGCATTTTTCACTAAATATGAACTTGATGTCTGGTACATTTGTACAGGGTACGTAAAGTTTAAGCAATTTCTGGGTCTTTGTTCTGATATTAATATACATAAACGATGCAATTCATACCTATTATTTGTTGCTATTTTTGCATTTTGTGAAATGCAAAAATAACACCTCATATATCTGATTCTTTTTGTTTTGTCTGTGATGAAATTTACAAAAATCATTACAGTTATTATCCGAGAACAATGGCAACAATTTTAAAAGGCTAATCTCCAAAACACAAAAATAAAGCAGATCATCTCGATGAAATAAGATGAAATACAGTGAAATACGATGACAGGCAGATTGAATTGACCTGAAAGTATTGTAGTTTAGCAGCTGTTCTATTTTTATAAATTTAAAACATATGCTTATGAAACTAATTTGTTTCGAAGAAGAAGCCTTCCGGGAAATGCTGAATAAACTAGTCCGCCTCTCAGAACATGCGGCAAGATTACGCAAAAGGCATGCGGAAAAAGGTGTGGATGAGTGGATTGACAGTCAGGATGTCTGCCTGCTTCTGGATGTCTCTCTACGCACCTTGCAAACTTACCGGGAAACGGGAATACTCGGTTATTCGCAGATCAGTCACAAGACCTATTACAGGCAGAAAGATGTCATGCAGTTGTTACACTCCAATATGATAAATACAAAAGAATATGGAAATGAATGTAAAAATGAAGGATAGCAAGGAGGCCTTATCCTTCTCCAATGCTGTAAGTATTATTACAGAGTCATTGAGTGAGTTCGATAAAATAAAGCCATCCCTTAACGGAGAATCTTATCTTACGGATAAGGAACTCTCCGTTAAGCTGAAGGTAAGCCGCCGGACCTTACAGGAGTACCGGACGGATGGGATAATACCTTATATCCGTATCGGGGGCAAGATATTATATCGGGAGTCGGACATTATAAGTCTGTTGGAAGAATTTTATGTGAAAGTAGATCGGAAAAAGTAAACCTCTCAATCCGATACAAATGCAAGCCCTACGGTTTTTAGATTTTCCAGGGAAATTCAATATATTATTTTCAATTCTGGCAGATGGCTTATGTTTGTATCGGGTTACTATTCTCAGGTCTTAGACTTAACTTATTGTCTGCATATATACGATAGACCTTGTATCCCGGTTTTTCTCACAGAAGATATCCATACAAGAAATTACTATCTTCAAGAATGTAAATTTACCTTCCAGAGCTGAATATTTTGCAAAAAATGAGAAATATTCTTTTGTACTCGAAAATATTGCCATTGAAATAATAATCTTTGACATGGGTTATTATTCTATTTTTGTCGATAACAGCAGACTATTTTCCCTTTTCAAAGGATCAGCTTCAGATCCTTCGTTGCTTCAATATATTTATCCATCTCTTCAAAAAGTCTCTTGGGAGTAACATGTGCATATAGCTGTGTGATTTTGATGTTGCTATGCCCGAGCATCAACCGGATTGTTTCTATAGGCACTCCCTCTTCGAGAGCAATCAGGCTGGCAAATGAATGCCGCCCAAGATGATAGCTGAGGTTTTGTGTCAATCCCGCCATAATTCGTAATGCCTTCATATTGGCATTCAAAGTCCGGTAGTATTGCATCGGAAATAAAGTCTCCCGTGATTCATCCCTGTATTTCACAATTAAAGCAATTGCCTCGGGAAGTAATTTAACCCGGGCCAGAAGTTCGTTCTTCCTCCTGCGGTATTTGAGCCATAAGCTCCCTTGCTCGTCAGTGTATAAATTCTCTCCGGTGATGCTTATCACATCAGCATAGGGCGTGCCGGTATAGCACGCAAATAGGAATAAATCTTTTGTAAGGATATGGGATGGGTATCTTTCAGGGATCTCTAAATCCTTCAGTTTTTCAAAATTTTCACGTGTCAATGATTTGGAAACGCATCTCTTTTGTATGGGCAGCTTAAACCGGCTGAAAAAATGTCTTGTTGAGTAGCCTTCATTATAAGCGATTCTGCAAATTTTCTTCAGTATGGCCAGGTAATGACGTACAGTTTCCACCGCATATCCCAGATCTTCCAAAGCAAACTTTTGATACTCCACAATGAATTGCTCGCTTAATTGACCGAAAACAATATCGTTCGTTTTCAACTTTTTTTTGATAAATGCCTCTAAAGAGCGTCTTGTATATACATATGTACTCAGGGTAGAGGGGGCACGGTCTATTCCAACGCGTTCCTTTATTCCATTTATATGTAAGTCCAGGAGTTTAAGCAAGGTCATTTGTACCTCGATTCTTCCCTGCAATAAATCTTTGACTGTAGTTGCATCGAATGCCTGCTTTTGTTCCTTCAGTATATTAAAAACGGAATGCACATCAAGCAGGAGCCTTTCTATTTTGGCATTGGTTTCGATGGCCTCCCGGCTTCTGCCTTGCAGACGGCGTTCGCGCGTATTCCAAAGTTCCGGTGTACAGGATAACTTCAGGCTGAACTCTGCCATTGAGTTGTTGACAACAATGCGGCCTATAATAGGACTCTTACCAAATTTGTCCACCCTCTTCTTTTTTAGAAAAAGTGATACTCTGAATTTTTCTATTATCATTCACTAATATTCTACCAAACAATTCAAATGTTAAAAAAACACATTCATTTTATGCTGTTCAGTCTGCTCTTTTTATGCATAAACTTGTCCACAATTCAAGTAATTATTTGTCCATATAACCATTGCTGTATTTCCTGCGAACCTATCACTGATGGCTCTCAAATAAAGAAGAAAATATGTATATAATATATTGGTTAAAACCGTTTTAAGTGATACATTCATTGATCTTCTTTTTTTGACAATTCATTTAGCAAGACATAGTTTTGCCACCTTGATGTTGACCAAGGGAGTATCTATCGAAAGTTTATCTAAAATGCTGGGGCATACTGACCTGAAGACGACACAAATATATGCCAAGATTCTTAATCAGAAAGTAATAGATGAAATGAAACGTGTTCAGGAAAATATGGATTCACAGTCAAAAGAACAAGATGATGACGGGAGCGAACCTTCTGAAACTGAATAACAAAAAAACAACACATAGGGTTCTCCGCTCTATGTGTTGATGGTTTAGTCTGGAATGTAGTATTATTTACTGTTTGGATAGAGTGGAATTGCCATTTCCGGTGTATGAAGCTTCCAACATATTTATGATATCAGACTCTTTATATAATACTTTTCCACCCAAAGGTATATAAGGTAAAACTTCATCTTTCCGATAATCAGCCAAAGTTCTGCGGTGAAGATTTAACCTTTTTGCGAGGTCGTCATCGGTTATGTATCTTTCCCCATTAAATAGGGGAGTATGGTTTTTCAGCAGGTTGTCCAACTTATTGGATACCCGTTGCAACGAATTAAAAAAGAAAGTAATTCGAGTATCAGTTGATGTCAGTGGTTTCATGAAATGTCCTCCTTTATTCTTTTATAGATAAATTACCTTTGTCACTGTCCAATAATCTCTGAACATCTTCTCCCCGGTAGAGAATTTTGCGTTTAATTTGGATGAAGTCTATTTTTCCTGATTTTCTGTAAGAGTTTAGAGTTTTCGGTTTAATATTAAGAATACCGCATACACTTTCACTATTAAGGCATTCCGGCATTTCTTTGTCCCTATGCTTTTCACAGAGTATTTCTACCTGCACCACAAACTTTGCAAAATCTTCCAACATTTTGTCGAAAACCATCTTCTCGATAACGATAAAATCTTTAACCATAATATTGAATTTTTAGTAAATAGAATATATATTATGGTTCGAATTTATATGATACATTTCAGTAAATCAATATGTTGTATGTAATTGGCTACGGATGTCTACATATGTTATCACATATACTTATAAATTACTGGTCATGCATTGCAAGAGACTTTCCAAAACAGTCTCTTGCTTTATCGATTAAAGCGAAAGTATAAAGTTTACATATTCTTTCGCTTTCAACTCCAGCTTCTCCGCCGTAGGCTCATTCGCATCGAAAAAGGTAAAGTATGAACAATAATCTGATTTTGTATAGGTAAATGTAGCTTTAAAAGGCGATGTCAATTGGTCGAAGATATTAATGTAAGGTGTGCTGTACACCGCAAAATCTTCTTCTGATATGCCTGCAGAAATACCTAAAGCTACTTTCTTTCCTTTGAGCATGTTGCCTTTTGATCCATAAGCCCATCCATATGTAAATACCACATCGAGCCATTTCTTGAGTAACGGCGGACAATTAAACCAATACATCGGAAATTGTAAAATGAGTTTGTCGTGTGCCTCAATTAGTTTTTGCTCCTTTAGTACATCTATTTTCTCATCGGGATATAGATTGTATAGTTGGTGTATGGTGAATTTTTCGGGATACTTACTCAACTCGTCTACCCATTTTTTGTTTACGTTCGAATTTGCAATTTCCGGATGCGCCACTACTATTAATGTTTTCATTCTGTTTTTCTCTTAGTTTAACTCGATAATATGTTTTGAGGGAACAAAGTTCTAGACTGCTGATCTGATATACTATAAGGGATAATTTTACCGTATGATGATAATTTTAGCACTATGGCATTATCAGTGAGTTAATTCGTACTTTTGTACAAAAAAGAATATGTCTGGATATGAACGTAAGATTCCGGTTGATTTGACTTGTGGAATAAATATCGCCATGGAAGTTATAGGCTCCAAATGGAAATTGTGTATTATCGACCTGATAAATAGAAAAGTTAAACGCCCTAAAGATATGAGTGAAACGATTGATGGGATCAATAAACGGGTGTTGCAACAACAATTGAAAGAATTGGAGATGAGCGGTATGGTCTCAAAAAAAGTTTACGCGGAGGTGCCTTTAAGAGTCGAGTATTTTTTGACAGAGATAGGATTGAGTATCTTGCCGCTTTTGCGATCTATCGAAGACTGGGGTAATTTGTATGCCAACCTTTCTAACAAGGAAAACTTAAAATAACAGAAGTTGTTCCGAATCAGCAATCAGTCTTTCCAAGCTTTTACATACATTCTTTCAAGCATTTTCTGTACATCGGATTCCCTATACATGATTTTCTTTTCGGATTTTACATAAGATAATATTCCCTGTGTTCTATAATCAAGTAGAGTTCGTTCACAAACATTTAGCATTTTACCCAACTGTTTTTCGGAAATATAGCGTTCATTGTTTAATACAGGCTGGTAGTCTTTGAACAATTCATCTAGTTTGCAGGAAATAGAATCCATTGACGCGAAGATTGCTTGTATAGCCGGATTATCCTTGTCCATTATGTCCATTTCTGTTCTTTTTTAAGTTAGTAGTTCCACTGTTGATATTTTCTTTAAGAAGTTTGTCCACATCGTTTACACGATAGAATATTTTACGACCAATTTGTGTAAATCCTATTTTTCCGGAATCTCTGTAGGTTTGGAGAGTTCTTGGCTTTATATTTAAAATATTACATACTTGTTCACTATTTAGATGTTCACCAAGTTTTTTACTCATCTGCATCTTGTGAAGGTAATCTACGCGTTTTGCAAGAAGCTTCAGATGGTTGACAAGCTCATCGAAAACTAGCTGATTTATTACAATAACTTTACTATTTTCCATACAGCCAATAATTTAAAAGGTCAAGAACTATTTGAAGTATATGGCAATAATAGATAATAGGAGCTTGATTATCAATGTTTTGATGTTGTATGTAGCTAGTTGTAGATGTTTGTTTGCAGAGTATGAAGCAGAATCGGAGGAGAGGTGAAGTAGAGGATCGTATTAATTTATTGATTACTAAACCCTAATATTATTAGAATACGCAATAGCTTATTTGTAAGATATTTAGTAATAGTTTTACTTATCTAAATACATGCTCATTATGCCACAATAGATTTTCTTTTTTGGGTGCATGAAGTTCTTTGATTTGAATGGAAGTGAAATTTTTTTGTTATCGAATTTTTTTAATGAGAAAGGATTATTTAGATCTTCTTCAAAATTGCTAGATATAATTATTTTTAATCTTCATCTATAGTTATTAGCCCTCTGTCGAAAGCTCTATGGATATTAGGGCATAGCGATAAACCATTCCCTATCGTATCATCATAACTCTCACTAAAAGGTATGATATGACAAGCATCTGTCATGGATATATTAAAAAGGGAAGATATTTTATATCCGGTAATGCAACAAGTTTGATCGTATATTTTAGGTATATATTGTTTGAAGACATAACCTCTTAAAAAAATTTCTTCTTGATACTCATCTTCATTCATGGATTCTGATATTTTTTCTAGTTTCTTTCTATAGGTAGCTTCTGATTCATTCAAGATATCCTTTGCTATAGAATCCAGATAATAAGTATTAGTTTTTTGTTGCGTTGAAAGAGGAAAATAAAGCTCTAGTAATGCTTCTTTTAAAATATATCTGGCCTCAGTATTCATAAATAAAATAGCTAGTTTTTTATCTATCTCTGCATATTCTGTACCCCTGTATAAAGCATTGAAGGATTTAATCGAATTTTTAGATGTAAGTTCTATATCATATGATAGCCTCTTTTTTCAACTAAAGTCCAAAAAGGTTCTCTGGACATATGAAAAAAGGGAAGGGTGAAATTCATTGTGTGCTTAGTCATTACATAAGAGTTCCAATTACTCTTAAAATAGGCCATCAATTCGGCTGTTATATAGATCTTTTCGGAATTTATATAGCCGGCATCAAAGCAGTCTATGACACTTAATAGAAGAATCGGTTTATGAGGAGCTCCTCCTAGATTAGGGGCTCTTTTTAATTTCTTAAAACAGGAGATGTAATATTCTATATTTTTCACAATTATCTGTGTCTGTAATTAATCATTCTATATCATCACTTTCACTTTTAAAATAACTTTCATCAATAGTATAATAAATAAACCGTTTTCTATTGATTCCGATTTCATATTGAATAAGCAAATCTATGAGTTTCTCTCCATTTATTAAGGTAAGTGGTGCAGCTCCCTTTTCAAAAGCAGCATCTTTAGCCCCTTTAGCAAAATCAGAAAGTGTGATTATTGTTCCTTGAAAAGCATCGAAGCGATGTAAGCATCCTCTCAAACTGTCTAATATTGGACGCGTTATGTTTGAGGTAGTATTCCTTTTTACTTGAATAACTTCCTTTACTGTAGTTATTCCATTTTGACTAATACCAGTAACATCAATACCTTTATCATTAGTCGGTGATGTAACCTGTACATCTTCATATCCCATTGCTGTTAGTAAATCTTTTATAATATGTTCAAACTGATATGGAGTAGTACGTGCTAAAAAATCTTTTAAAAGTTTTCTTTGCTCAGTAATAAATTTTTCAACCTCGTAATTTAAATCTGTTTCTTTATTATTGATCGGATTCGGATTTGATTGCCTAACTGATTCTAGATAATTTATACCTCTAGCTGTAATTGCATATGTATTACCTTCTCTTTTTATATAACCTCTATCAATTAAATTTGTTAATCTATATAATAAGTAACTTTTAATAGAAGTATCTTGTTTGAGATTTGAATTTATCTTAGTATACTCTACCCAGTCTTCCATTAAATCAGCTCGTTTACCCTTTCCAATCAGAGATAACTGAAGTAATATTTGGATTAATCCTTCCTCAAGATCAATACGTGAAATTACAGAATTCTCAATGCTACTGCTAAAATTTTTTCCATCTTCCGTTTGTGTGTATAATCCATTCTTTTCTTCAATTAAATTATATACATTCATCAAAAACTGATCGCCTCTAATCCAACGAGGATTTACAGTTTTTCGGCTATCAGACCATATTTTGGAGGCCACTTCCCTGTCTTTACCTATTAATCTATCATTAATCCATGTATCTGGATCTTTCCAATCAACAGTGTTTTGGGGAGTCCCTCTTAAGTTCCAAATAGTATTCCACATATTTTTGAAATCGGCCACAGGCATACCATCTATTATTTTTAATAGCATTGAAACTGTACTGTAATCTGGATATAAAGGTATTTTGATCATAGGTATTGATTATTATAAAAACATTTCTAATTTATTTTTCCA
This sequence comes from Dysgonomonas sp. GY75, assembly GCF_015234155.1. Classification (NCBI taxonomy): domain Bacteria; kingdom Pseudomonadati; phylum Bacteroidota; class Bacteroidia; order Bacteroidales; family Dysgonomonadaceae; genus Dysgonomonas; species Dysgonomonas sp. GY75. The sequence continues at coordinate 648,816 of NZ_JADCLQ010000036.1, read as the reverse complement.
TTTACTCCAACTTGGCATTTCATTTCCAAGTAGTTTATAAAACTCTTTCGTATGTCCTTGATATATTAAATGACATAATTCGTGAATTATTACGTATTCAATACAAGGCTTGGGTACTTTAATTAACTCAGTATTTAAAATTATCTTTCTTTTATTGGTGCAGCTCCCCCAACGAGTTTGCATTTCTTGTATAAATATAGATGAAGGTTCTACTTTATATTTTCTAAATTGTTGTATTAAGGGCTCTGCTATTTCTGCAAATTTAATTTTTGCTCGTTCTCTATACCACTGGTCCAATAGTGCTTTTACTTTTATTTTATTTGTGCAAGTAACCTCAATAAATCGACCTTTGTACTTTACTTGGTTATTATGACCGATTATTACTTTCAATATATATTGACGACCTAAATAAAAATGAGACTCTCCACTGACATATCTGCGTGGAGGTAACCTGTCTCCAAAGGACTTAAAAAAAAGTTGTTGTTTCAGAATCCACTTTGCTCTTTTTCTTACCTTTTGCTCAATTTGCTCTAAGCCTGAATCTATAGGTGCTTTGATGAGTACAGTAGAGTCTGGATTTACAGTTATTCCCAACGTTTTTCTATTGCAATAACTTATATTATAAGCAATTTCCGTATTTCCGTATGTTATTTTAGATAGAGTCATTTAAATTGTAGGTTAGCTACTTTTACACATTGTTCAATAAGAACATCCATGTCATCAAAAGATAAAGGAATATCATATTTACGTTTTACTTCATCTATTAGATAATCTTCCATTTCGATTTTCATCGGACCAGTAATATTACTTTTAAAATTCCATTCTATAATCAGCTGTTCTTGATCATAGATATGTTTTTTTATAATATTATCCAGGTCCAAAGCGACAGTTGTAATGACATCTATTAACTCTGTCTTTATATTTATTTCTTTTACGGAGCCCAAATATTCAAATACCAAACCATAATATGCTCTTGCAGCATTATTATTAGTTAGAATTTGAGGAATATTTTTATCTGAATGTGATATAACGGCATTCATTTGCTCTGTAACTCTTCTTAGATATTCAGCTTCATCAATTCGGCCTTGTTCATATGCTTTAATTGTTTCTTTTAGCAATTCAGAGAATTTCTTATAAAAAATAGGATCATAATCCATCTTCTCAGTGATATGCTTTGCTGTTCGGGAAGCAATAGTATCTGCTTTTGCTGCTTTTCCAATTACTTTCTCAACCTCTTCAGAGAATTTTTCTTTATCGAAAATATTTACCAAATCTGTTACTATTTTTACTTCTCCGCTTTCAATATGGGTATTGATTAGTTTCTGTATCTGCCCTTCATACTTTTTATAATCAATATTATCCGAATATCTTTTCTGCACACTACTTCTCAATTTTAAAAACATAGCTAAATCATCTTTATACCGTTTTATTTCATCTTCAGGAGTCTGATTATGAAAATTAATAGATGATAACGCGATTTTTAATGTCCGGGTGTATGCGACTAATTTATCATAAAAGTTTTGGCGTATATCTTCTAATCTTAGTAGTTGAGCATATGCTTCAAGATCTCTTTTATTCGCTATACTTTTGAAGATATCCCATAATTCTGAATATTTTTGAGGCAGTGCCTTTATTTCTTCACTCACATCAATTATGGTTCCATCTAAATCCGATGGATCGAATTCTGAATATACATCTAAAGCATTATTTAAAGGATCTAGAACTCCATAGTAATCAATAATGAATCCAAAGTCTTTATCTTCGCAAACTCTGTTAACTCTTGCAATTGCTTGAAGTAGAGTGTGTTCTTTTAGCTTTCGATCAATATATAATACGGTATTTTTAGGCTCGTCAAATCCTGTCAAGAGTTTGTCGACTACAATAATAATTTCAGGTTTATCATTATTCTTGAAGCGATTTATCAGGTTTTCTTCATATTTTTTCGCAGAACCATGTTCGTCCATCATTTTTTTCCAAAATGAATTTACTATACTAGAGCTATCTCCATAAGCTGTATCTTCTCCTTCCCTTGTGTCAGGAGGTGTGATAAGTACTTCTGTCGAAATAATACCTATTTCATCAAAAAACTGTTTATATTTGATTGCTATTTTTTTCAAAGGACAGACTAACTGTCCTTTGAACTTAGTTTCTTGCCAGTTTTCTTTAAAATGCTCCGAAATATTCCAAGCAATAGCATAAATACGCTGGTCCGACTGGTTTATCTGGTCAGCCCGGCTGAACTTCCTTTTTAAATCAATTCGCTCATAATCTGTTAACGGTTCACTAATTTTTGTAAAATAATTGTCAATAGGTTTTTCGTGAACGTCCAAAGGAACGATCCGTCCCTCATACAATAATGGTACAACAGCTTTGTCTTCAACTGCTTGATTAACTGTATATACAGGTGTAATCATTCCTCCAAATCTTGAAGCTGTATTTTTTTCTTTCTTCATAAGTGGAGTTCCCGTAAAAGCAATGAAGCAAGCATTAGGCAAGGTTTTTCTCATTTGGATACTTAATTCTCCATATTGTGTACGATGCCCTTCATCAACCAATACAAATATATTAGGACTATCCAATGGCTCTTTTATTCCTCTTACAGCAGTTTCAAATTTATTTATAACAGTTGTTATTACTGCATCACTCTTGCTTTGCAACAATTCTGTAAGATTTTTCCCCGTAGTAGCATTTTCGGCATAAGTACCACATTTTTTTAGTGTAGCTGTAATTTGCCTGTCAAGATCGGTACGGTCTGTTACTAATATAATTTTAGAATTTCTGATGGTTTTATTCAAAACGATAGCTTGTGCAAGCATTACCATTGTAAGAGATTTTCCACTTCCTTGTGTATGCCATATAACGCCTCCTTTACGCTTACCTCCATCAAGCCTGTCTATCCTTTGCATCGTTTTCTTTACAACAAAATATTGTTGATAACGTGCTAGCTTTTTTACTCCATCTTCGTAAATGGTGAAACTGAATAACAGTTCCAATAAACGATCTGGCCTGCATAGATTATATATGGTTTTATCCTGGTTGCAAGGAAGGATGGTTTGTTGCTCTTTTTCGTCAAAATAAGAACGAACGTAAGCATAACGATAGTTAAATAGTTTATCTTTCTTTTTGTCTGAAAGAGGTCTATTTACAAGTTTGAATAGCTTATTATTATAATTTTCTTCTTCAATTTTACTGTCAAATTGCTCACGCCAAATACTCCAGAACTCTTCAGGTGTACCCGTAGTGGCATATTTTGAAGAAGTGGTTGCAATGCCTAATAATAAAGCTGAATAAGCGTATAGTCCCCTTATTCCATCATCTTTCTGGTTGCGAAGATGCTGGGATATAGATTGTTCAAGTGAATCTTTTACATCAGGTCGCTTGCATTCTATTATTCCCAATGGAATACCATTTACAAACAGAACAATATCAGGACGATAGGTGTCGTTAATTCTTGTACGATTGACAACAAACTCCTCTGTTACATGGAATATATTATTTTCTATATTATCCCAATCTATATAGTGGAGATTGTAACTTTTTTTATCTCCATCAATGCTTTGTTCCAAAGATTTTCCTAATGTCAATAGATTATAAACATATTCGTTCGCAGAAATATATCCTTCTTCAATTGGAATTTTACGCAATGCTTCTATCCCATTTTCTATATTTTGGTCAGTAAACATTACCTCCTTTGACAAACGAAACTGTATTGAGTTTATCTCCCTTAGTTGTTTACGAAGTATTGGTTCTAATAATACTTGAGTCCTACTACCTCCTCTCAAATTATTTACTTCATCGGGAGTAAGGTAAATATAACCCAGCTTCTGCAATAATTGCAAAGCAGGAATCTGGCTGATATGGTCTTCTTTGAATGATATCATGGTTGAGTAGTATTAGATTCTTTTGCTTTTTCTTTGTGTTCTGCTAGCAAATCCGTAAAGTCTACCTCTGATACTATTCTATCGATAATCTTTGTTACCACTTTATACATCTCTTTATCTTGAGAATAATCAGCAGAACATACAAAATTTACTCTATTTTCATTTATCAGTTTTTCAGCAACAGTTTTCTTTTTTCTGTCACGAGGTTTGTATACAGCAATAGAATGCCCTCCTTGCTGCTTAATCAGTTTCATACAAGGTATGTCAGTCTCTCCATCGCCGAAATATATCATATGCCTGAATGGTATTTTACGTTCTTGTTCCGGCACATATTTGTTTATTTCCTTATTGTCGCGGACGCTCTCTATTCCTTTGTTTATCTTAAAGAGAAATTGAGTTTTGGCTGTATAATCTACAGCTACCGCCGGCCAATGGGCTCTGCCATCTACATCGTACATATAGGAACAGGCAAAAATATTTTTAAACTCTTTTGCAATAGGAGTTCCTTCTATTATCTCCTTTAAGCCGGAAGAATTGATATAATGTTCAATTATAACCCCTTTCGATTTTCCATATTCGTTAATCAGGGAGAACCATTCTTCCACACCTTTGAACAGTTCTATATCTTTTCCGAAGCTTTGGAAGGAAGTCCTTTTCAATGAAATATTTTTAGAATTGGCATATTTTATCATTAAATGCATATAGCAAAGAATTTCGCTTGCATCATTTTGGGTAGAAAGCTGAGTGTTTTCAGACCAAAAAGCTCTTTTGTCGTTACCGATGGCTTTCATAAAACCAAATTCCTGCATATTGCCCGGAGATAAGGTTCCGTCAAAGTCATAGATTAATGCTATTATTTTTTTCGTCTTCTTTGCCATATGCTTTTTAATTAATTTAGTTTTACTCGTTTTTTACCTGTTAACAGCTGTTGCATAAGACCTTTCTTCTGTTCCCGTAATTTGTCTAGTTTTACATTGGCTATCTCTATCTCTTTATCGGCAGTAGATAGTATGTTGGCCATTGCTGTTTGTTCTTCAAATAAAGGGATTTTAATATGGATATTAAAAAAATCGTTTGGAGTAACATTTAGTAAACCATGAGCTCTACCTCCTTCATGTGCTATTTTTAACAATCCTTTGTTTAGTAGGTTAGCTTCAAAAAAGTGTTCAAAAAAATCTCCTGAGTAATATTGATCTCCTATTAGTTTGAAACATATATATAAAGTTGTAACAACAGCGCTATTGAAGTTTGTGAGACGTTTTGTAGCTCCCATCGGATAACCGTTAGAGTAGCTTTTATTATAGCAAAACTCACCTTTATATATTAAGAAATAATTATCCAACATTTCACTTGCTACAGTTTTCTTGAAGAAATCATTTTGCTTAACAAAGCCTCTTTGAGCGGAGATTGTAACAATATTAGTATTTCCAGAATTATTTTTTCGAGTTACCCTTTCAAATATTTCTCCCAGTCTATATTCTTTCCATTCCTTATCAAATCCTTTTAACCGTCTCTTCCCTGTAAGAAGCTGTTGCATAAGAGCTTGTTTGCGAAGCTTTAATTTGTCAACTAATTTGCTTTGTACTTCTATAGCATTATCCCATATGGATAATATTTCAGCAATCTTCTTTTGTTCTGGAACTAATGGTAGATATATTTTTCGATCTTCCATCTCACTTTTTGTAATGTGAGCCATTGTTCCCCCTTGAATTTTAGTTTTTAGTCTGTGTGCATCAAAATCTAAAAAATGAAATAAATATTGTTTTGTAATTATATTTGATGGCACTATCTTCCAGATATGATAATGGTATATAATTTTGTTATCAAACCAAAATTGGGGGCCAAACGAGGCTGACCAGGCATAAAGTAAATCTCCAAAATCGGCATATTTATCTTCTGGTAATTCTAAATTGGAATAATACCATTTGTCATTAGTGAAAAAATTTCCGACACGAAGGACTTTATATTTCCCTTCTTCTAATAATTCTTCTTGTTTATACGCCCTGCCGTTAATAAATGTTGCGACTGATCTTAAATCATATATTTCCCAATCCTTCGGAATAACCCCAACAGGACTATCCTTATATCCAACAGGTATATTTTTGTTTTCCTTCATTCTTTATCTATTAAAATCCTAGTTCTCTTAGATAGTCATCCATTTCCTTTTGTATATCAGATAACTGATGCTCTAAATCTGCAATCTGCTTTTGTACAGTTTTGATATCTATTTCCTCTTCTTCCTCAAATGTATCTACATAGCGGGGAATATTAAGGTTGTAATCGTTTTCGCGGATTTCATCGAGCGTTGCAACATAAGCATATTTTTCTTCTACGACACCCGGTTTAAAACCTCCATCCTTGAATTTTTCGTAAACATCCAGAATATGATTTATATCCTCTCCCCTAAGTATATTCTGGTTTTTCCCATTCAGAAATTCCGAAGAAGCATCAATAAATAATGTATCAGTTGTTTTTTTTCCTTTGTTGAAAAGGATTATCGCTGCAGGTATACCCGTTCCATAGAATAAGTTTGCTGGTAATCCGATAACCGCTTCCAGATAATTTTCTTCAATTAGCTGCTTGCGGATACGTCCTTCACCTGCACTTCGGAATAATACTCCATGAGGAATTACAACTCCTACTTTGCCTTTGCCTTCATAAGCTACTTCGACCATGTGGCTGATGAAAGCCCAGTCTCCCTTACTTTTTGGTGGTATCTCTCGCCAGAAACGATTATACCTGTCCGTTTTAGCCTCATCGGCACCCCATTTATCCAATGAAAAAGGAGGATTTGCAACTACTGTGTCAAATTTCATCAATGCATCTCCTTCCAGCAACTTAGGATTTCGTAGTGTATCGCCCCAACGGATAATAGCATTATCAAATCCATGTAAAAACATATTCATTTTAGCCAATGCCCATGTACTTCCATTCACTTCTTGACCATATAATGAAAAATTATTGCTTCCAACTTCTTTTCCTGCTTTAATCAGTAATGAGCCGGAACCACAAGTTGGGTCACATATCCTTGCTCCAGATTTACTTCTTGTCAATTTTGCCAATAGAGTAGATACTTCTTTTGGTGTAAAGAACTCTCCAGCCTTCTTTCCTGCATCACTGGCAAAGTGCTCGATAAGGTACATATATGCATCGCCAATCACGTCATTATTTTCTAGATGCTCCGGGGATAAATCCATTTTGTCATCACTGAAATCCAGTAAAAGAGTTTTTAGGCGGACATTTTTCTCTTTAATATCTCCAAGATTTCCACTATTAAAATCAATATTTCTGAAGACACCACTGCCGTCTTCACTACCGAGTTTATCCCTATTAGCTTCTTCTAGCGATATTAAAGCAATATTAATAAGTTCGCCTATGTTTATATCACCACGCCTTTCGAATAAATAGTCAAATGTACTTTCCTCAGGCACGATAAATCTTTCACGTCGCATAGCTCTTTCAGCCCTTTCTTTATCACCTTCATATTTACTCAAATATTCATTATACTTTGCTTTATGGACATCACTTACATATTTTAAGAACAGCATTGTTAGTATATAATCTTTATATTGGCTGGGATCAATCACTCCTCTAAAAGTATCACAAGCCTTCCATACAATGTTGTTAATCTCCTTTTGAGTTATTTTTTTTGCACTCATATTTTCTATTTAATTGATTTTATTAATAATTGCTTTTTTAATGTATTTAATTCATTTTGTATCCTGAATTCTTCTTTAATTAAAGTATCTAGCTCTACTATTAATCTTTGCTTCTCTATCGATGGGATAATTATTTCCAAATCTTCAATGGAACTTTTACTTATTGATTGTATTGCTGAACCTTTAGAACTCGTCTTTAAGGTCTTCATTGTATCTGGATTGTTTAGAAACCAGCATAAGTATTCCGGGGAAATTTTATTTTCATTATTGATAGTAAGAACTAAAAATGAAGAAGATGCTATGCATTCATTTTCGTAATTACGTTTATATACCACTGAATAATTATTTACCCCTTTAGCAGAAAAAAGAATTTCATTATTTCTTAAGATATGCTTTTTATTTTTTGAATCAAGAGATATCATCGGAGTTATAGAAGTTGTGGGAATCAATTCTCTGTTCAAATTATAATCTGTCGATTGTAGATATCTTATATCTCCAAAAGGAACGGTTTGGCAGTATGCCCCTAGGCGGATGTCAACAATATTTCCCAATCTTATTTTCATTTTGTATTTTATTTGGTACGCTGCGTACTGTTTTGGAAATACAAACATATATACTTTTCTTTATCCTTCCAAATTATTTTAGAATTATTTTTTAGTACATAATGTACTGTCTGGCCTTGTCTGCTTACTAAAACTCTTTGATTTGATAGATAAAGTTTTATATATTAACTGGATAATTGCTTTTTAGAATTTGTATTATAGAGATATATTAGAATGAATTCAGGACTTTTAGTGTTATTTTATTATATATGAGAAATACAGTTTTTTTAGTAGAATATTTAAAGAAGATATGGACTTCAGTCGGTTTAATAAAAATAAATAAGTATAAAACCAGTATATGGGATTAACTTAAATTATTTCATATATAAATATTTATATTTGTAAAAGTCTGTTTTTAGAATTTAATATCTAGATAATGTCAGATTTTAATGTTTATACAGAAATAAAACAAGAGTTTAGATACCTCTTTCCGGGAAGAAAGGTAAGCCTGATTATTTTTCATTTGTATCAACGGGTGCAGATGGGGGAAATTGATTCTACTTTTACGGAAGATGACATTATGAAATCTGTGCAGTATGTAGACCCCGCTGAAAAGAATAATAAGCATCAATCTTGGAACGAACTGATTCGAAATTTACAAAAGTATTTTTTGTGGCGTGATGTAGAGAAGGGTACATATCGTTTACGACCCTATGCTGAAAATTATTGTAAAGGGCCAGCTGAACTTTTGGAGGAGGCTTTTAAACCCACGGAGATTGAAAGACATTTCAAGTTTATGCTGAATGCCTTTCAACCGGACTTTTTTCAGGAATGGTATGAGGACACTTTTCTGCTATATACAAGTAAGCTGGATTCGCAAATCGCTGCGTTGGACTGGCAAGTGGGGAAAGCTGTGGCTGAATTCCGGGAGATCGTTGCTTCCGACCGGGAATACGATATTGAGCGGTTACGGAATATGTTAGATACGTTGACAGGGCTGCGAGAGAAGACTGGACAGATGAACTATGCTTTTGCTTCATCACATGATATTACTCGTAAACTCAGGGAATATCAGAACAGCGGCTGCGAAAATATCTATTATAAAGAGGCTAACCAAGTGATTGTTTATTTCAATGACTTGCGTAAAAACCTTCGTATAATAAATGGTAAAATAGATATGCTGAAACCTAAATTGAATGAGTTTATCAGGGATATCAATAGGCAGGATTTTTATAAGAAATATAAATTATTCCTCAACTATCTTCTTACAGAAAGCCGGCATGTAAAAAGTGAGGTTGCATTGCCGCCCGCTATTCCGCCTAAAATAATCAAGGCGGACGAAGTAATGCGGTTTACTATTGTAAAAGAACAATGGGAAGAAGGGAAAACATTGCCAGGGAAAAATAAGTTTCGCTATATCGCCATCTCCCATGATGAAATAGATGAGGCTTACCAGAAAGATCAACAACTTCACCAAACAAGGGAGAAAATCCGGTATTATCGGAAAGAATTACAGCAAATGCTGGATAGTACGGGCACGGTTGATTATTCTGCGTGGTTTCATAATCTATTAATAAAAGAAAAAGGGAATATTAATATTCTCTCCCGTTTAACATCTCTGGTTATGACATTTTATAACCGGGACAAAATGTATAAAGTAGAAACATCCGAAGAAAAAATAAGTAACCATCAATACCCTTCAATCTCTATATGGAAAACGATTATTTACAGGAAGAAGTGAACTATGCGTTCTTTTCCTTTCCTGAGACAAAAGAGTATTTTGCAAAAGTGGATTATTATTTAAAAAACAATGTCCACATACAGAAGCAAACTCGTCCTGCCGGGATTTTTCAATACGTCAGGAAGGCTTACCCCGGATTAAAAGAATACTATCGGGATTTATTTGAGTTTATGCTTACCTGTGACGGACAGGGTGATTTTGAATACTTTTTTATTGATTTTGAACAGGATGAAAATGGCAAATACCGTCGGGGGAATATTCCGTTATTAAACAGGCGCTATCTGAAAGATGCCTATCTGGTTATTGGGTTTCTAATGCTGAATATCTATGACCTGGACGGGCAGGTAGAAGAGAGGCATACGCTGGACGGTTTCTTGCGTATCATTCGGGAACAGTATGAAAACTATCATGTCAATCTGGTACGGCTTTTGACTAAAAATGATTCTGAATTTGTAACAGATGCTGATTATAATACAATAACCGCAATCGTAAGGTCTGCCCTGGAGGAGTTTTATACGCTGGGATGGATTTATTTCGATAGTGAAAGCGGTGAGTTTGAACTACTGCCCTCTTCGCGCCGTTTGTTTTTGCTATATGAAAAAGAAATCAGAAATATTGAAGAAATAATCCGGAAAAACCATGGCTAAAAAATTACCCCGTTTATACCGTATCTCTTTACTAGGAATCAAAAAACATGTAATGGCCGACTATGATTTGCACCCTTTCCGGACAGACATTTCCGGAGATAGCGGGATTGGGAAATCCATTGTGGCCGATATGTTCCAACTCATATTTGTTGGTAAAAATGAGTATCGCCCGGCTACAGAATCGACAGATGACCGGCCTCTTAAGACTCTGACGATTGACCGGTATGGATATGTTTTTGTAAATGCAGAGGTACAGGAAGGAAAATTCCTTGTTTTCGGTATGTTTCTTAACGGTAGTATGGTAGAACCTTTTATGATACAACAAGGCTATAATTGGGAGACATATATACCCTTAGACGAATCATTCTCCTATAAATCCATATTACAGGGGAATATTATTCCGGATATTGACGAACTTACAGAAATCTTACGAGGAAGAGTGCTATGCCAGAAAATGCCCTTGAAAAAATATCATGAGTATTTAATGAATTATGAATTACTTCCTGTAAATGTATATACCAGTCAGCAACTGAAAAATTATGCACAAACACTACGCTCTTTTTCCCGGGGCAGGGGATTCAAATATGACTCTGAATACCTTAAGAAATTCTTTTTTACAGAAGAAAAAGGGAAAGAGATTTATGCTAATTTCCAGAATCAATTAGCCGAAATGGAGGCTGACCTGCATGATCATGAGCGGATGAATGATACATTGCATGAGGTGAGAAAAAAAGAAAAACAACTGACTCATCTGAAAAACCTGAAAGACCAAAAAACAGAAGCTGAACGGATTTATTTTCTGTCCCGAGTGGTGAGCAGTTTCCGGAAAAAAGAACAATGCAACCAACGTATTACAGAAAAAAAAGCAGAAGTTGAAGGATATAAGTCCCGAATAAGACAATACCAGGGAGCACTTCTTTTGCTAAAACGGAAAGAGTTGCGGAAGCACATACAGGAAATTGCGAATAAACAGCAGGATTTGACTGAAATTGAGACGCGACTCAGGGAAAGTTTGGTGATAGAAAAAGAATCTGCTGGCTGGGAGAAAAAAGCTTGTGAAATATCTGGCTCGGTGGAAGAGTTCCAGAAGCAAAGAGCAATCATTGACCAGATAGAGATGTTATTAGAAAAACAGGGTTCTATTGAAAAAATAGAGTACTTATTTAAGTATGATTATGCTAACCGTGAGGCTAGGAAGGGATTAAAAGAATTAGAGTCTCTGCTCCGGCAAAACAAGATGTGGGAACAATTTCTCTCCTCCCCCTGGGCGCAGGATGCTGGAAAGGCAACAGAGAAAACAGCAGAACAACTGGAAGTACTAGAAAAAAAGATAGCATATCAGCAGTCGCTCATGAAGTTTTCTGATATCAATGATTCTCATTCATTGTCAGCTTGGGCATTAAATAATGCCTGGAAAATGTCGCCCGAAGAGGAGAGTTTACTAGTTCATTTCGGTTCACATAAAACAATAACCCCTGAAAATCTGGAAGCACGCCTACGGTATGTGGCTAGTCCAGAAAGACTTTTACAGAAGGCCTCTACTCATAAGGTAGATAAAAAAGGGTTCTGGATTGACTTAGGGGGAATACATGAATATGTGGAATATGTAGACAATTATTTTTTCACAACTACCGACCGGGCAAAATTGACAGCCTTTTTTCAGACACATTATGCCTGTGCACGACAGGAATGCGACCATCTTACAGCAGAGGCCGAGATTATCAGTCGATTACAAAAACTGGCTAATCAAATAGGGTTACAAACAATTAGCCTCTATAACTGCAAAAATGAAATTCTTGCTTATGAAAATGAACCTTTGTTCGAAAATAAAAACAGTGAGCAGTTTCAACGGCAGATTCATCTTTATACAACACAGGGAGAAGCTATAAAGCATTTGGCCACTCACTACGAACGGCTTGAGAATGCAAAGAAAAACTATAAGGATAATAGTAAAGTATATCAATTTCAATTAAAAGAGATTGCCGGGTATGTAAGTGATACAAACATGACACCGGATACAGAAAACCTCCGTCAGAAACTGAAATCTCTATCTTGCGACTATTCTACGGAATTGGAGAAAAAAGAAGGAGAAATGCAGAACTATCAATTCAAACCGGAAGAATTAAAGGCTCTATCTTCTTTATCTGATCTACCGGAACTACAATTAGTTGGAGAGATACAGAAATGTGAAACGCATATAGAATATGGTGAGAAAGAGATTGGTAATGATGAAATACTTTTAGAGCAGGAAAGCCTTATATACAACAAAGCAATAGTTGTGTATGAATCCTTGATTGATGAAAAGTTTGAGGTTCAACTACAACAGTATGAGGGGCTCTACAATCATCCGGAAGAGGAGGAAGGAGTTGCTTATAAAACAAAAAAGGAGTGGTATTTAAAGGAATATAAAAGTATTGTTGAACAATATATTCCCGAATCTGCACATGCTCAATTTGAAAACTCCGAAGACTTTCTTCACTTAAGCCGTTCCATTTTACGTTCTGAACTGGTAGACCGGATTTTGAACGACGAAAATAAGGTACTCGATGAGATTGCAGCTTATCTGAAAGAGATAACAGAAGAGTTCACCCGACTGGGTGACCGTAAACTAAATATGCTGAAAGACCTGTTTGAACAAGTAGAAGAGACTACTATTAATTATATGACTGCTATTGATGAAATGGGCAGCTTCTTTAAGAAAAATGAGTATGAAATATCACAGGGCATTAAATTACAAATGAAACCGGTTTATTCTGAAATGTATCCTGTGGAGTGGATTACTGTTTTTTTGAGGCAGTTAGATGAATACCTCGACAATTTACATGTTAATACAGGTTTATTTGCTGATTTGCTGGAAGAAATAGACATTGCCCTAATGATGAAAAAAGCATATCATCAATGTGGAGGACAAGCAAAAAATATACAGATTGAGCACCTGCTGAATCCTTTACGATACTTTGATATCGACTTCCGTATGGTTACGGAAGACGGCGAGGTGAACGGAGGGAGCTCAGGTCAGGTCTATGCAGCGGTTTCTTTACTCTGCATAGCACGCATGTCACTTATAGAAAGAAATAACGGTAAAAAAGAAACGAAAGGATTACGTTTTATGCCTATCGATGAAGGAGAAAGTTCTGGTAGTAATTTCTATCTTCTGGAAAAAATAGCCCGGCAAAACGATTATCAACTTATTGTCATGTCAATATTACCAATTGATGATTATTATGATTCGGGGCGCTATCAATATTTATTAAGTGGGACCAGTGGTGCAAACGGACGGATATGTGTGAATGCTATTTTTGACGAAGGCAAAGGGGTAGAAACTATAACTACAACAGCAGATGGTGAATAAGGAACTGAGTTGGCGGGATATTAAAGCCTTCAAAGAGTTATACACATCAGGGCGCACGACCAGCAGGATAGAACAAAATCCGTATGTAGATTTTCTCTTTCAGAAACGTATGATTACATACAAAGGTAGAGCTAAAAACATCATCTTGGCTAATCCAAAATTTAAGAGGGAGTACGAAAAGGAACAATTTGATCTGTTGTATGACTGCTATTATCCTTTTCTGGAAAAATATGACTTGCTATCACCCTATAAAAACTATACAGAGTTTGAGATACAATGCCTGATGGAACTGTCTTTATCCCCTTTTTTGTGTGAAATCGCAGAGAATATAAAGGAAGGAAAAGAAAGTCGCAATGGGGTATCAGGTAAATTCTTTAAAGCTGGAAAACATATAAAGAAAAGCTCAGTTCTTGAAAATGCAGTTTTAAAGATATTAGGGGTTGACAGATTTCCTGAAAATGATAATCAGGGATTTTATCGTGTCCCTTGTCCATCCCCTAAGTGTATTATTCTATGTGAGAATTTTAAATTTCTAAAGTTAGACATTGCCCGCGAATATAATGTGGAATTATGGTATACGGGAGGAAATAATACAGCCCCTATTGAGCGATTGGACAAAATAGATTATCCTATTTATTATCTGTGTGACTGGGATTTTGATGGTTTAAAAATTTATGAAAGACTGTATGGAATCATTCAAAATCAACAAAATAAGACTACAGAGCTACAATTAATTACGCCTAATGGTCTTTCCGTAAGTATAAAAGAAACAGAAGAACATCATGCTAGCGAGTGGAATTCTAAATTACACTTTTCAGGTTTGACGGAACGTTTATATACTTCCAGTCAGCAGCAACTTATACAATCTCTTATAAAAAAAGGTGAATGGATAGAAGAAGAGACAAACTCCCTTATAAAGATTATTGAGCAGATATTGGAGATATATAAATAATGATATATAGGGAATAAACAATATTTTATTCACCTCGTTATATATGGCAGCCAAAGAGCAGATTTACATAGCCGGTGCCAAGAGATATACCTTTCAAAAGAATATATCGAAATAAAATAGATTTTTATTATCGGATATTTTCAATTTGGCAGACGCTATTCCCCAAATTGCAGAGTAAATGGTACAGAACTCTCCATGACCAGAGTTTATAGTTTTTGGTATATAATTTTCGTGAAAAACCTTATTAAAAAGGTATTTGGGATAAAATATACTTACTTTTAGGTTAAATAATTAATTGTAATTAAGTAATTTTTAACACTATTCTAAATTAGGAAAATTTGTAAGGATAGATTATTTAGAGTATTGTTGCAAATAATCACTTTGAATAAAAGTTCTACTCCACCAACAAAAAAGAAGTGCTGTTCAAATTATTGTCTATAATCTACTGAAAAACAATAGTATAAAAGTTTTGCTTTATTGAAAAAAATATCTATTTTTGTAGCTGTATGACGTTCATTTAGTTTTGCGGAATCAGGCACTGCTGAATTCGGGAACAGTCAAAATTTCAGAATTTTAAAATGTTCATTTATAGGGGGATAGAGTAGGAGATACGTTTCCTCCAGCTCCACAAAGAAAAACCGCTATTTTTAGCGGTTTTTTTAATTTAAAATATGACGAACAATCGTCTATTTCAGAAAAAGGCAGATTAAAAGCTTCCGGATAAATAGGACATACATATATTCTTATTATCTTTATGTCTAATTCATATAAAATCATAGACCATAAAGAAAAATGACTATAGCTTAGAGTAAGTTATACTGGTAAATACAAATTTAAGATAAGGCTTTATATTGTTTTTTCGATTCAGTAAAGGTGAATCCGCTACGTTTAATTGGGAAAAGAAAGAGTTTCTTAAAGAATCCCTAAAGTAGGATTCTGCATATTGCGGGTTTATATATTAGTACTGATAAATATTATTACAGAGGAATTTATACAATCCAATACTGGATTAAGTATAAACAATCCAGGATTTACGGTTTGCTTCACTCATTGGGTTTGCTTCCTAACGAAACAAAGGTTACTATTAAAGAGAGATGAGGCCAAAAGACGACAGACAAAAGAAGATATAAAATTTTTTTTAAGAATGTGAAGACTACGGTAAGAGACACTATCCTCTTTACGATGATTTCGGTTTGTTTGGTATCGCTATATGATTCTCCATATAGCTTTTAGATCATAATTGCTTACAAACAGATTTCTGAGGAAGGATTATAGGCTTTAAATATGTAAATCTTATAGGATAGCCTATGCAAAAGAGTATTTCTTATCCGTCTAAAAACATTAAAAAAAGCTTTTAAACATACGAAGGTAGAGACCAGGGCATTCCCTATATTGACAATGTCAGGCATTTATATATCCGAATATGGAGATTCATCATCTCCCTGCTTAAGTTGAGTCGAGGGAGGCTGATTTTATAATTATATAGGGAAAGTAATTCCCATACATATATTTTGTCTTATCATAGAATATGTCTCAAGAGTGTGACTATTAATACCACATGAATCTATTTAAAATATTTGAGTAATTAATTTTTTAGTATTTATATAAAGAGCTTAATAATGGCGACTATGTCTTTTATCTACCGTTCCTCATCTCGAGGAGCGGATTATGTTGGGAGTTTGAATATGAGATTCATCCATCATCGAAAAATTAAACAGTTAAGTATTCCGTTCAAATTATATCCTGAAGAATGGGATGCTGTTCAGCAACGAATAGTGCATAAATATCCTGATAGAGAATCGTATGTGCTTCAAGCAGAAAAGTATTTGAAACAAAGTAAAAGTCTGTTTGAACAGACTGTGTGTGCATTGGAGAAAGATGGACATTATGATGTGGAGGATATTGCCCTCCATTTTAGAGACGATTCCTCTGATATAAGTCTTCAGCAACTGGTTAGGCAATTATCTTGTGAATTAATCCGCCTCGGACAAGAGCGTACGGCCCGGGCTTACCGAACTGCGGCTTATGGACTTATAGAATTCAATAAAGGGAAAGATATTCCTATGATTCAAATTGACAACTTTCTTATTCGAAACTATGAGCGCTCTATGAAAGAAAAAGGACGTAGTTTGAATACTATTTCTTTTTACATGCGAAATCTACGAGCTATTTATAATAAAGCCGTTCGCAAAGGATTTGTAGAGAATAAGAACGAAAACCCATTTTGGGAAGTCTATACCGGAGTAGATAAAACACGGAAACGAGCGCTTGATCAGGATGAAATTCTGCGACTGCATAACCTGAAATTCTCTCAATTTCCCGACAGTGAAAAAGCAGTTAATTCAGTAAATGATGAGAGTCTGTATAAAGCCTGGCGTTTATTTTTCTTTTGTTTTCATACCCGCGGTATGAGTTTTGTAGATATGGCATATTTGCGCAAAGATAATATTCAAGGGGAGCTCATCCGTTATTATCGAAAAAAAACAGGCCAATTGATTGAAATTAAGATCACACCCCGATTACAATTACTGATAGACAGCTTTGCTAACGATGTGAAGAACTCTCCTTATTTATTTCCTATTATTCACGATGATAATAAGTCCAAACGATTGTACTATGAGAGTGGGTTGCGCCAACAAAATCGGTATCTCAAGATATTAGCAGCTAAAGCCAATATTGATAAATCCTTATCCACACATGTATCCCGTCATAGTTGGGCGACAATGGCTAAAAAGGAGAATCTGCCTATATGGGTAATAAGTGAAAGTTTAGGTCACAATAATGAAAAAACGACTTATACTTACTTAGCATCTTTAGATCGTTCCGTATTAGACAATGCAAATGATATTGTTTCTGCTTCTATAGATATAAATGCGCGAAAACAGTTGTTTGTGACAGACTGAGTACTTATCAATATTATAACCTTGCAGAACTCATAAGATATTAACTCCTGTTTTTCTTGCCTTCTACAAGGGCAGGCCGGGATTTGTTGTAATTCTAAGAAAAATCATCTTTTAGTAAATAGTATATATGCATAATTAATCAAAAAACTGTTAAAATATTTATAAATATGTCAATTTATAAATGTTAAATGTGTATCTTTACAACCAGTAGATTATTTACCATCAACTCCGTCACTTTAGAAGTGACAGGCAGAAGCCTAAAAATGGATACACAAATTTATTTAAATTTTAATATTAAACCTTATCAATAGCTACCCACTTATTCTGATTTTCCGCCAAACCTATTATTTTTCTCTTATATTGCCCGGCGGCTTTCCAAAATTTGCTTTACAAAAATCATTAAAACTCGGTAGTGATGCAAATCCGAAATCAGAGCTTATCTGTTTAAAGGTTTGATTGGTATTTCTTATCTCATGAAAGATTCTTTTAGCTTTCTGATCTTTCATCCATTTATATGGAGACAATCCAAATATACGTTTAAATCGTTTTTCGAAGCCGGAAGTTGTATAATTCATGGCATTAGCGAGCTCTCCTACCGACTTGTATTTATACCAGGTATCCATGATAGATGCTGCAAACTCATTTCCGCTTTTCAGGTCATATTGAAAGAACTCCCACAAGACATTTTTAGGATAAAACCATCGGAAGATATGAAATAACTCTTTTATTTTCAGTTGATAGAAAGATCTGCATTTTACTCCAATATGTATGTAATCAAGTAAATTATTAAGATATTTCTCTAAGCATTCATTCATCTCCAATGTAAATATACTATTTCCGGTAGAGGCTGAGCGTTTAACCTTATATAAGACGTCTTTCTCAAGATCTTTGAAATGATAGTTATCACAAAAACATGTATGCCCTTGTATACATATTACAAAGAAATTACTTTTTTCCAAAGCCTTACAAGTAAACTTATAGCCTGTAGGAAGATATAATATCTGCTTACATTTGATTTGACAATCAGAATATTCTCCAAACGAAAAAATAAGTCTTCCATCTAACAAGAATATTAGTTTATTGCCTAAAGACTGATTTTCCCATGATTCTCCCACTTCAATAGAGACAAATTCTATTGCGGGGTTTTTATCATGGTCATAGTTTATACATCTTAAATGCTCTTCTAAATATAAAATTCCCATAACACCCAAGTTTTCAATATGTTTAACAAATGTTTGTAAAAAAAATCATTCCTGTCTTTATTTATATATATAGCATCAAGTTCAAGTAGCTATTATTCAGATTAATAGCTATGAATTTACATACTATATATCCTTTCGGATAAATAATTTGTTTGACAGTTTGTAAAACTATTTGAAGGTTGGGTTAGTATTTTATATACTATATGTCAGCTATTTATATATCAGTGTCTATCTTCTGCCTGTCACTTCTAAAGTGACAGACAAATTAATAGAATGATAATATTATTACAAACTGGTAATAATAATATTATCAATAATATAACATGAGGCAAAATGAATTATTCAATGTTAAGGCTATTTGATTGAATTGTATATTAACAAATATTGTTTGACATTGATAGAAATTGGATTGGGAGAGATTATTCGTTTTTTAATCAACTATATTATCTAAAATCTATTTTAAATTAAAAATTAGAAAAATGAAAAAAGTATTATTTAGCCTGGCCTCTGCCATTTTGCTATTGTCGTCTTGTGGTAGCGATGAAAATGTACCAGGTGGCAATGAAAATGTACCGGTGCCTTCAAATACGGGAAATTTAGTTACTGAAGTCATCTTTGATGGTATTACCACCAAAGATGCATCTTCAACAGCTATCCCCGTTACAAGTTGGAGCAACGTGAACAAAATACAATTGTTTTTATATAACTCAGTGAGTGGGGCTGTTGCTTTCTCAGATGTTATAGATCCATCAACATCTTCAACCAAGATTTTTAAATGGACAAATGTACCTCAGGGTACTTATGATCTGGCAATCGTGGCTAATATCAAGAGCGATGTGGACAATGTAGCTACTTCACTCGATGGCGGAACAACTTGGGCAAAATTTGATGCATACAATGTTTTGAATAAAAAACTTAATTCTGAATTGTTTATCGACCTGAAAGAATCTATCCTGCCTGCCGGACATACTTTCTCTCAAACGGCTGCATACTCGCCTGCTTCAGAAATATTCACAGCATATTCTTCAAATATAAAAATAGAAGAAGGAAAAACGACAGACCTTTCTTCTTCCCCATTAATGCTGAAAAGGGAAATATCATTGATGCGTGTACGCGTAGATAAAACTGACAAGAAAGACTCGGCGCCAAAATTGAGCACCGTAGATTTTGCTAATGCCAGCAATTTTATCGCTATAGGAAACATGCCTGTTGGTATAGGCCTCAAGTTGGGATCATTTGCCGGTGGTATTTATGAGACTGCTTCCGATGCTAACAGAATTATGATCGGTTCCAGTGGAACAAGTACTTATAATGATACCGATCCAACAACAGGCTATGATCCAAAAGTTATTGTAGATAGTAAATTTACACTATGGAAAGATATTCACGTATTGCCAAATGCTACCAAGGCAGAGGGAAAAGCTACTAATGCTAACGCAGATCCGGCAAGAGTGTATTTTATTATCCTTACAGGATGGGCTCCAACCGGATATGAGTATGCTGATGGAACAATAGCATCAAAACCTCAACCGGTATATTGGGCAGGTACAATCAAAGGTGTTTTCTCTCCGAATGTGATACGGGAAGTAAATATGACCATCAAATCGAAGGGATATCCCGAAATACCTGAACCTCAAAACGAAGGCACACTGATTATAGAAGTTGGCGCTCCTGAAAACTGGAACTCAAAAATAGAAAGCGAACAAGTCGAAGTCTAAATATTTGTGCCGGGTTTTTCATTAACAATCAAGATCTGAATAACTAATTGAACATTATTATCTTGCTCTTTTACTGGGACAATACTTGAATAAAGTATTGTTCCGGCAGGGCGGATAGTAGCTGGATGTTATCTTATTATCTAAAAAAATGAATAAAAGATATTACTTACAGTTTTTATATCTGCTTACTTTATTGTATTTATCATCATGTACATATGACTATTTCGAGGATGAAACCAATTATGAAATTTATGTACCCAAAGCTGATAAGAATATAAGAACAGAGACATATAGTATCGAGGATCTTAGCATCTTTATCTATAACGATGAACTTAAAAAGGAAAGATATTCCGGTAATCCATTTTCGGAAAATGCGCGAAGCAGGCTGGGGAATTTTAATTTCAGGCTTTATCCCGGTAGTTACAATGTATACTGCTTCACAAATGCCCAGGGAACACATTTTCAGGACTTAAACATATATGGTCAAGCCAGATTCGATCTGCAACAATCTACGGATGGAACTTATAAAGAACCTTCTGCTATCTATCTGGAGTATAGAACTCCAACAATAAACTTTCCTGGTCCGGTAGTTTCCGATACAGCTCTTTTCGAGCGGAAATATGTGGGACGTATTTGCATAGCTTTTAAGAATCTTTTCAAATTAGATGCTTCATTAACATATACCAATATAAAGAAAATAGATATTGAGGCTTCAGGTGTAGGTACCACCCAATATCTGTTGGCACTGAAAGACAGTACCAGTACCCGATCTTCGCGGAATAGTACATCTGATATAATGCGATTGAGCGGTAAAACATTCGATGTTGAATATAAAGATTTCGAATTCGGGGTTCAGAATTATTATTTTCCTTCGCCCGACTTATCCGGAGAAGGACGCGAGCAAGAACCTATTGTTTTAAAACTGAGCTTTATCGGGCAATCTGATAATACCTTATCAACTCTGACCATTCCTTTTACAGACAAAATGGGAACTCCAATCATCTTGCATATGAATGAGACTCACATAATAGAAGTTGATGGTGATAATATACAGATAATGAGATTGGAAGATCCCGAGAAATGGAATCCTCAGATAGAGTCGGAAGAAAACTCCGGACCCGGCGGTGGCGGAATAGGCGTATAAACAGATATTTATTAATTTATGAATCAATGAAACATTATTTTAAATACATTTTTACCGGTGCTATACTACTGATGTTCTTTTGTTATACTCCGGTAGTAAAATCTCAGGCACTGAAAACAAATATTCCTTTTATTTTGACCGGGAATCCCAATTTTGGTATTGAGTGGACTGTAGGACGGCAGCTTACAATAAACACAGACATCATGTGGATGCCTTATTTATTCAAAAAAAATGAAGAAGTATTTCGGGTACTTGTCGGCAGCCTCGATTTCAGATATTATCTCAATCCTAAGTATTATTATACAAATGACCTTTGGGACGGCTTTTATGTAGGCCCCTATGCAATGGCCGGAAATTTCAATATCGGACTAAAAAACAAGGACGAAGAGAAAACCAGTTACCGGCGTAAAGGATGGGGGATGTCGGCCGGAATCACAGCCGGATATAAATTCTATCTGTCGAGTCGTTTTCGCATAGACGTTAATCTTGGAGTAGGATATGCCTTATTGGAATATGATAAATATCAGCTAGGGGGTGAATATGCAAATTTCGCAGAGGAGATCAAAAAGACAAAAAATTATGTAGGACCCACTAAAATCGGAGTATCATTCGTGTATAATATATTCAGATAAAAGACTCTTATGATTAACAATATAATACGATCTACTTTCCTTATACTCTTGTTTTTTACTTCATTATCTGCAATAGGTGATGATATCAAAAATGAAATGGAAGGAGACAGGAGAGCTAAAGGGATTGAGGCCCGAGCCGACCGGAAATTCATTCGTCAGGATTTCGACGAGGCAATGACTATTTACGAGACAGCTTTTAGTCATGCTTTAAGTTCTGGATATGGGGCAGCCTTACATCTGAAGGTAGCGCGTTTATACCTTACCCTGTTGGATTATACAAAGGCTGTACCTCATTATGAGTCAGCCATGAATATCTCCGGCAATTTATTCACTACAGCGGATATTTGTAATTATCTGGATGCCCTGCGTTTTTCCGGACAGCGAATGAAAGCCATTAGTCTGGCCCGCCGATACGCTTTTCGCGACACTTATCATTCAGATCAGCGTTACCAGAATATCCTACATGCTCTTAATTACGAAGATGGCTTTTTACCAATAGGGATGCCCGAATTTACAGTTCGATCATTGGATAAAGTAAATACATCCAATTCTGAATTTTGGGTAGGCGTGAAGGCGGGCGAATTTATCTATGCCAGTAGTAAAAGCCGTTTCCATGATCCGAATAAGAAATTTTACCACCGCAGCAATTACTTTTCTCTGGCTGAAAATTCCGGATATTCCATTAAGAGTGGGGAAGATGTAAAGAATCGGATGTTGGATATGATTCCTTCCGGTTTGCAAAATGGCCCTATGTCGTTTTCGCGTAATATGACCAGAATGGTAGTAACCCAGGTTTATTATGGAAAAAGCGAAGGAATAGGAATGACAGCTCAGGGGCTAAATACTTTTCAGACCAGATTATATTATTCAAATTATGACCAGAAACGGAAAGGCTGGTCTTCCTTCAAAGAAATTTTCCCTCAAATAGAAGGTAGTTCTTATTCTCATCCCTATTTATTCAATAACGACCGTTCGTTGCTTTTTGCATCGGATATGCCCGGTGGTTTTGGAGGGTACGATATTTATGTCACTCACTGGGACGACCGGACGGGAGCATGGGGCGAATCTGTAAACCTTGGCTCTCAGGTCAATACCGAAGGAGATGAAATCTCACCGAGCTTGTTTGATGATATGCTGATCTTTTCCTCCAATGGTCATATTGGTTTTGGCGGTTATGATGTATACGGCATAACTTATGAAAACGGACATACCGTAGATGGAAGTTTAGTGCATTTTGATTATCCGATAAATACAGTTCACAATGATTTTAGCCTGCTTCATATCGACGAAGACCGAGGATACATTGTTTCGGACAGAAAAACAGCAAATAAAGATGATATATTCTACTTCGAGCGGAATATATCGGACAAACGAAAAAATAACATGCTTTTTGGCATATCAGAAGCTAAAGCTGTAAGCAATGGATCTATAAATCTAATAAGGGACGAAAATAAAAGTTATACAGGCATCCCTTTAAAGGAGGCTCTGCCCAGTAGCGGATTTGTAGAACATGTGTTGAGCCTCTACTTCGATTTTAACTCTTATATGTTGGGTGTAGAATCATTGAAAGCCCTTGAGGCATGGCAAAAAGAATCTGATTTCAGCAAAATAGATACGCTCGTCATGGAAGGCTATGCTGATGAAATCGGGGGAGAACAATATAATCAGGCGCTTTCGGAAAAAAGAGCTGTCGAAGTCGGAAACTGGATGAAAGATAACGGTATAACGGCTAAGCTGTTAATGCAAGGTAAAGGACAGATTGCGGCCGATATTGATTTTGCCTCTTTATTATCGCAATTCAATCAGGAATTATCCGGTAAATCCCTTTACCAATATCTTCCATTAGAGAATAAAATACGACTCAACCGGGATGTACGGCGAGTAGATATAAAAGCAATAACAAAATAAATATTATTACAATGCAGTTAAGAAGGAAATTGTATGCCATTTTGGTCGTTTTGGTTTTGTCATCGACATATCCACTAATCAATATTCATGCCCAATACATGCCTGTCGTTTATGACAGGACATATGGCGAAGACATCACATACCAGTATACCTGCCCTGTCACAAACGGGGAAGTAGCCCTGATAGGAAGTAATGACGGTGTTACTACGGTCACATGGATCAGCAGGGATGGGTCGGCTGTGGCTTCACGCACTTTGACGAAAGGGTTTGAGTCTGTAAACAACGCTTACCACATAGGTAATAGTAAACTATTGATACTGGGGCAATCCCGGGATTGGCTTTCGAAGAAAAAAGACAAGGGTGTTTACGGCAGATTTATTATAACTGATAAAACAGGAGAAATACTTAAAGATATTAATGTCGGAGAAGCCGGTAGTGAGTTGTTTTGTGGACAGCAGCTTCGGGACGGCAATTTCGTGTTAGGAGGATATGAGCCACGTTCCGGAAGTATTCGGGCAGGTATGCTTGCCAAAGTGGATTCTACCGGCAAGGTGGTTTATAAATATGTTTCCGACGAAGGTGGTCCATGTATGGGGTTTGATGTACTCGGTAGTTCCAGAGAATATATACACGCGGCTTTTACGGCCGAAGAAGGCACTGTGTCTGCTGTAGTCAGGCTCGACAGTAATGGGAAACCTGTATTCGTTACAAAATTACCGGAACCGGAATTTCATCTTTTTAAAATGATAACAGCCGAGGATGATCACATATTCCTTATTGGAAACAGTCAAATAGCCGGTGGACGAATAATGAAGATACGTCCGGAAGGAGATATTATATTCAGTAAAGAGATTGTGCCGGCATCGAGCGAGGTATCATTACAATATTTATCTCTTGCAAAGAACGGGAATGTTCTTGTTGGTGGAAATTCAGCGGATAAGAGCTACTATTCCCTGTTGCGCAACGATGGTACGGATTTACAGAAGTATATAATGCCGGGAACTATTTCGGGTATGGAAATGAATCCTGTTTCGGGAGAATCTGTTATTGTAGGCTATGATACAGAACGTGGCCGTGGTACAATGATCGGATTGTCTAAAGACGGACGCCAGATATACCAGAAAGCTACTGATGGTAATTTCGATCAGGTACATATGACAACAAACGGTATATTCTTGACCAGCAGGTCGAGTGGACGGGTATGTATGCTGTCTGCGTCAGGTGAACTCCTGTTCGATCGTTATGCTATAGAGGATGACAAAAAGATGTTTGAAGAAATACTGTTCACGCCAAACGGGGATATCTTGTTTAAAGATATGAAAAACCGCCTGATAAAATTAGGACATGGACTATATGTGTCGGATGTAAAGATAAACAAACCGGTAAGTGGCTTCACAACTGCTATTTTCACCATCACACTTACCGGTTATCCGACAACGGACCAGGGAGCTCCTATTCCTGTAAGGGTAGAATATCTGACTACAGACGGTACGGCTAACAAAAGCGATAACTATATTCCTGTAAAGGGGAGCCTGTCTTTTGTCCCTTCCAACGATGGTACAGCACGATATATGATAAAGCAGGATGTCGAAGTTCCGGTGAAGGCAAATAATTTGATGGAAGGGCGTAAAATGTTCGAACTGCGTCTGGCAAATGTTGAACAAAGCTATATGGTGAAGCCTGTCGGCGTCGGAGATATAGAAGATCAGGAAGTATTGGTTAAGTTGATGGGTACACGTGAAGGACTGGAAGGGACACAGGATATTATATACGAACTCGGAATCTTCAAAACAAATGGTGAAGCATTGATCAATGCTACAGGATCGGATATTATAGTGGAAGGTATTTATGGAAAAGGTACTGCAGATAATTTGGACTTTGACATGGGAGTCAGCCCGCGCATAGTTATAGGAAGGGGTGCCAGTTCCGGTACGTTTAATGTGAAAACATTAGAAGACACCCGTTATGAATTACCTAAGTCTGTGGTTGTAGACTTCAGAAAGATATATGCGATCAATGATGCGAATATCAATTTCGAAAGCTCTAATTTAAGCTGTACCGGTACAATTATAGATCAACCGGCACATATTGCGATAAACTCGCTGGGCGACCATGGCAGAATGAATAGTATTGTTTCCGGCTTTTTCAAATTTGCTCTTTTAAGGGCTTCGGATGGTGCCTTGCTTACAAATGCCACAGGAGGCGATATCGCTATTTCCTGTTCAGTAGATACTCAGACAACAGCAGAAGAAGGAAAAGACTTCGTATTCACAAACCGTCATGATTTACGTATCTGGGGCGATGGCAATCGTAGTGCTATCAATCTGAGCGGTATTATTCTGCACAATCCGGATAACAAGGGAATTAAAAAATTGGCAGTAGCCATAGATTCTGTGAAAAAACCGGACAATGCACCTGAAATACAGATTTCCCCAAAAGAATCTATAGCCGGATTTTCAGTTGTCGAATAACAAGTAAAGTATGATGGAAAGCCGGGGTCGTTAGTAGTTAAAATTTAATGAAAAGTAAGACATGAAACACATAAATATTCCTTTGATTTTATCATTCAGACATTCACAGATAAAAGAGTTTGTAATGTACACAGGTTCTCGTAAAGGGGCTATCACCTGCGACATTACGGAGGTAAGACCATCCGACTTGTGGAAAGATGAGATAGAAGAAAAAGAAAATCTATATAAAGAGATGAGAGTAATTTTTATAGATGATTCCCGGCTAAAAATCATGCCTTACGGCTATTTCTACAGATATAGGATGAGAAACGGAGTTGTGGAAATTCTGGTTTCCGGAAAAGATAAATGGATACCATTCGCCTATGGGAACAGGGATAAGCTGACAATAAGACTGGGGCTGACAGGCATAGTGGATATCCGCGGTGTGGAAAAGAAACGCTCATTGAACTACAACGAGACATGCTGGAGTGCATTCAACTATGCAGGCCTGTCCACCTTATCCTTACTGAAAAACGAAAAGAGAAAAATAGCCTGGTGCAACATCCACTATGTTTTTCAATAATTAAGATGCTGACTCAAATGCAAAGAAGAAAATTGATAATGGAAAAAATGAATATAAAGAAACATACTTATCTGCTAATGTGCATACTGGCAGGGGCACTTATGTATTCATGTTCCGGAGATGAATCACCAACTCTTGAAGGCCTCAAACAGGAAACCTCTCTTTCTATTTTACTTAATGCCCCTCAGCAAGGGAAAGAGAAATCTTCCGGTAATCCGGATCTAAGCGCTGAAAGTAAGATATACAGTCTCGAAGTGCTTGTGTTCAAATCGGAAGGCGAGTCGGAAGAAGGAAAACTGGATGGATATGGATATGTTGCCCGTCAGACAAAAAATGTAACCGGACAAATTTACGATAAAGAATATATAGAGATAAATGAAATAAAAGATATAATCGTTACAGCGGGGAAACGGGATATTTATGTGATTGCAAATGCTCCCGATAAATATTTCAGCTCAGTAACCAATAGCCAGGATTTCCTGAAGAAATACGAAGATTTATCAACACAGGGACGTTATCCTTACCCGGGTACTACAACCCCGAATGCGGATGAAGATATACCTATTGGAGGTATAAATCCTTCCAATCTGAAAATGAATCTTACCATGTGTAATTATAAAAAAAATGTATCCCTTAACAATTTATATGATCACCAGTATCTGGGATATACAACAAATAATGGCCGTCCCGATGGTGTCGACCCAGGTCAGGGTTGGTTGCTGGATGGCTCTAACCCTTTTTACATAGAGCGCTTGGCAGCAAGAATTGCCATACGAAAAATTGAATTTGACCTACCTGCCAGTCTGCCTTTTGAAGGGGTTAGTTATCCTTCAAATGATTACACCTTTCAGATAGATTCTGTGTTCATGCTGAATACAAAGACAACTTCAAAATTTGCAGTTGATTCTCAGATTGGATTTGCCGAAAAGTTTGGTCATGGATGTCAAACAGGTTATTCTTTTTTGAATAATTCAGCCCGGATTTACAATCTGAATCAGGATAGTGAGCCGGCATCTTATCTTCTAGAAGCCATTACGGCAACTAGTTATGATATTAGTACAAATGCGACGCCTCTATGGTTCTATGCATTTGAGAATGAAAGCGGCAGCTATCCCACTTATCTGGTAATAGGTGTCAGATACAATTTTAAAAGTTCTAAAGACAATAGTCTCAATACTCTCAAGTGCTACTATCCGGTAATAGTAAATCAGCCTAAAGCAGGAAAATCAGCAGATCATGACTATGTTAAGCGTAATTATCAATACCAGATCGCAGCTACTATAAAAGGATTGGGAAGTATGTACGGAAATCCTGCAGCCTTGAAGAATGGGCTGGCAACGGATTCGGAAGTTGAAATAACAGAAACAGTGGGACGGAATCTCTTTCCTTGGACAGGGGATGTATACAAGTAAAAAGAACTGATTATGAATAAGAATATCATTATAAGCTTATCCTTTAATTGCATGGATTTATTTGCGAAAGCGTTCGGGTTATTTGTCACATTTGCCTTAATAGCGCTTTTGTCCGGATGCGACGGAGATAAAATCGTGGGGGAAGAAGAACCTCTTGAAACAAATATTACGATGACTTTAAAGTCAGGTACCGACCCTGTATTCCTGAATAACGCTTTAATATATGTGTTTACCAACACTGATAAGTTTGTAGAAAAGAAATTGAATGTAGTCAGAAATGACAATAAGCTTTCTACTTATATGCCTGTGGGTATATCTAATCTTGTGCTTTTGACTTGTAATACGGATATAGCCGGAACAGTAACCCTTCCACCTTATGGGGGAGCAAATACCTATCCTATGTGGAAAACGGGCTTTACGACTTCAGCAAATGAGTTTTTAGCACAAACTCCGGCAGAACTCAGATACGCGTCGTTACCAAATACGGTTATAACCGAAAATATGAAGACGGAAAAGCAAGCTACGATGAACCGGAATGTGGCAAAAATACAGGTTATATTAAAGGATTATACCGGCTTTGACCAGATACATACCGGAAGAAATGATTATGCATTTGTCGATCTGCTGGATGTGCCTACAACGCTGGATTGGACAGGCGGATATTATCCCGGTAAAGACAATCCGGACCACTCGGGAAATATACCGGTCAGGGAGTATTTCAACTTTAATGCCCAATTAAAAGCCGACACCGTAAATTTTATCGTTCCGGCGCACAGGGGGGCGGATGCTTTCGAAACACAGCATATAGATACCACAACTCACAAATTGCGATTGCGTACCAGTATGCCGCTGAAAGGACAGAGCTACTTCGGGAAGACTCCCATCGAGATATCTTTTGTGCCTAAAATTAACCGGATCATACAACTCATAGTCACTTTCAGGGGGGAACCGGAAACAAATCTGAGTATAAATATAACTGTTAAGGATTGGGCTGATCCCATCGATCAGGAGATAATATTTGAATAAATTAAAAGAGCAAGTCTATGGAACCTAAAAATATATGTTCAAAGGCATATTTACTGATTATTTTCTTCAGTATCTCACTGTTCTCTGTTGCGCAGACAAAAGAAAACAATAAGAATTTACTGCAGGGGAAATGGGTACTGGAAAATGTCTGTGTTGATGATACAGGACGTACACTATATATTGATAGCTCCAGTAATTACGGTGAATTTTACTCTGGAATAGAGATCAAAGAAAATACAATATATCTTGAAAAAGATGAGATAAAAAATCAGGAAGTGAAATACGAAGTCGATGGAAACTTTCTGGGATTTGACCTTTCATCCGGACAATCGTTCATCGCTGAATGGGCTGTACTCGACGATAAGTTATATCTGGAGTTCAATAGTTCTAATCCTTATAATACATCGAAGAAAATTAAGATTTTACTGATTTATACAAAAAATAAGTAACAAATTTTCATCCTAGTAGTGAAGTAATAAATGTAAAGAAATATGCAACATTTTACTGTTTTACATAAAATATTTTCTAACGGTTCTTTTCTTCAGAAAGGCATAAGAAAACGTTTGGTACAGGTAATTTCAATTCTGTGGTTAG
Organism: Dysgonomonas sp. GY75; assembly: GCF_015234155.1. Classification (NCBI taxonomy): domain Bacteria; kingdom Pseudomonadati; phylum Bacteroidota; class Bacteroidia; order Bacteroidales; family Dysgonomonadaceae; genus Dysgonomonas; species Dysgonomonas sp. GY75. Next base: position 618,470 of record NZ_JADCLQ010000036.1, on the reverse strand, counting down.
GATTTATAACAACAGCTATGCAGGCGCAGACCGTGGTTTCACATAATATAAGTTCAGGAAGTCTGACTATACCGGGTAATTCTTCCAGTAATTATATTATTACCGGGACAACCACGGCTAATACTATCACAATTCAATCCGGTTACCATGGTACTGTCACATTGGACAATGTGTCTATTGCATCATCAAAGACGGGAGGAACAGAAGCCAGAGGAACCAGTACAGATGTTTCGTGTATCACTGTTCTGGGAAAAAATAATCAATCTAATCTTAATCCTGTTACTAAAGTCAATTTTATCCTGAAAGGAACCAACACCCTTACATATACGCAAAATCACTATTGTGCCATTCAGGTAAATCAGGGGGCGCAGATACATATCAGTGCTGATAATCCTGATGATAATTCTTCCGGGAAGTTAACTGCAGGATGTACAGTCGGTGCAAGCGGTAGCGGAGGAGGCGGAGCGGCTATTGGCGCGCCCAATTTTACTCAGGGGCAGGGAAACGGACAAGGCACTTCTTCTACAATTACCTGTAACGCAGGAAGTAGTGGTGGGTCGTATAGAAATACAGCCGGAGGAAATATTATTATTTCCAGTGGAACGGTGATAGCTAATGGCGGACATGCTGCGGGTATTGGCGGTGGATGGTACACATATTATAACGGGATAATCCTGATATATGGAGGTGATGTGACAGCCAGTTCAAGACGGCATGCGGCGGGTATAGGAAGCGGGTGTCCGACCGGAAGCGGAGTTATAGGATGTTATGCGGATAATAGCGCAATAATATCATTGCCACCTGCAACTATAGAAGGTTATGGAGCAGGGGAAACAAATACGGTAGTTCCTGATCTGGCACTGGCAGGAGCAAAAAACATAACTTACATAAACGATCCGAACAAAACAAAAATCACAGTGCATACTGAAGATTATCAGCCTGATGCGAATATTTATCTCGATCTGACGCAAACCACAGGTCTGGCAAATATATTTACCCAGCTGGGAATTGACTATGATTTGAAAAAGGTAAGGGTTGGGAGAACCGGTGCGGACGGTAAATTTGTTTTCAATGCACATTTTGAACAGCTTACAACATTCTTTACCGATGCATCCAGTAATAGTAACGGGCGTCCTTATATGCCGGTAGTGACCACTGTTATAGGAAATCAGGGTAGTACAAGAGACATAGAGCTACCTCTTTTGAAAACAGATATTGCCTTTACTGATTATGCGTCAACTCCTCTTGAGCTTGGTTATACGGCTCAACAAGCATGGAACAATGCTTATAGGATAAAGATGGAATACAAAGACAATGAATCTATGAGTAATCTTACGTTTAAACTTCAGGCCGGGACGGCAAGTAATTTTACAGGGATTAAATTTCTGGCGGCAGACGGAATTACTGTAGTTTCTGCGCCCACTACCTTAATCAAAGGCGATGTTTATTATATAGTTTTACCTATAGTGACAGGTAAGCAGATAGGTGTGTATTCTGATGTCCTTCTTATTAACGGGAACTGGAAAGGTATCGCCTTACCCGGCTATATCCGCAGGATAGGTATGCAAAGAGTTGTAAGTAATGATACGGGTATAAATGAACATATTAAAGTAACCGCTTCACCCAATAAGTCTATATTTCTGACGTCGGCGTCAAATAAAAATGTAGAGTTAGCCTTGAATATAAATCATACAGGTACAGGAGTTAACTATGACCCGCTTGATGTAAAAGCCAAATATATAATAACAACAGAAAAGAATTATAATGCAATCACTACTTCCGTCAATGACTGGACGAATCTGAATATACCTGATGGTATTAATACGGATAAGAAAACGACTGTCTCTTTTAACGGAGCAAACATAAATAAAAGGACAGGTTATTATATTCACTGGTATGTAGAATCGGGTGTGGTATATGCACATAGTCAGGACGTAACTAATCCTCCGCTTACATACGGCGGTTTTGGGCCCTATATAATTGCTGATGCTGTGACAGCCGGCACATTGGCTGGTAATCCGTATGTATGTAGTGGACAGATCCCAACCGAAATAAAAGGAGAGGCCTCCTCGGGGGGTAGTGGTGATTTTAGTTACAAATGGCAGGTAAGTACCGACAATGCAACTTGGACCGATGCTCCTGGCACGAATAATGCGCTTAACTATACTCCGGCTATATTGGCTGCATCTCCGGCTTATTATCGCCGGACAACTACAGACAATCAGTATGGAGGAACTTATTACAGTAATGTTTTCTCTATCCGTATAGTAGCAGGTGGTCAGACACTATATTGGAAAAAAAGTGCTGCCAACAATAATTGGAACGATCCGTCCAACTGGGTAGATGTATCGGGAACAGCACTGAATATGGTACCTGTTTCTTGTTCCAACGTATATATTCCGGGAGGTTTAACTGTTTATCCATCGCTGGATGCCAATAGCACGCCGGTTGATGTGTACGGTATGCCTATATGCTGCAACATAACATTCGAATATGGAGCGGAGCTGGCATATCAGCACAGACTGACCTATGAGAAAGCGTATATCCAATATAACTGGGGTTATTATGGAAATATGGCCGGGGTAAATTATGGAAATCAGCCGGTTGGTAATAGTAGTATCTCGGGTACAGCAATGATGCGGGATAAGTGGTATGCACTATCGGCTCCACTGAAAGGAATGGCCACAGGAGATTTTGCTTTTGCGGGATATCCTCTGACATGGCAGGCCGGATTTGCTTTATCAGATCCCCAAACCGGAATAAAAGGAAGAGAGATTGAAGTTGGTGATTTCAGCAAAAAGTTCTCAGCTAATGATGTGCCGTTAAATGAAACAAACAATGCTATTGCTGTAAAAGTTGCTTTATATCAGAACTCTGTCGGTTATGCAGACCATCGCAATCTAGAAGGTCTAAAAGGAATAATAGAAATCCCGTATTTTGAGAGTGCTGAAAAACTTCCTTATTATCCGGGACACAGCTACGACAGGTTTACGAAAGAGAGTAAGTTCTTCTACTTCAACACGCAGACATTACAACTGTTGTATTCCCCTCTCGGGCGGATGAAGCGTGGTAGCGAAGCTTACAGATTTATTTATGAAGAAAACGGAACAGCTCCCAATATTACTGTCCCGGGCACTCCTGCAACAGTCCCTGGTTATGAACAAAAGGTAAAAAGGAATAGTAGCACATCATTGAAGGCCATGATTGGTAATCCGTTCCTGGCACAAATAAATTCCGGTCATTTTTTAGATATAAACAATTCGGATGCTGCCAGGAAAAAAATAAATGAAACGGCAGGATACCAGTTGTTTAATAGTTTGGATGGTACATGGAAACATTACTCTTTCTCAAACTCCAACTATATTCCAGCATACCAGTCGTTTATAATCACCCTTATGGATGAAGAGGTAAACCTGTTTTTTCCTCTCGAAGGTACTTATGCTCTTACAAGCCCAATTGTAGCCGGCAGTCCTTCTTCAGTTTTAAGTGCGGGAAGCTTATATCTGAAGTCTACTGCTGGTAGTGGGGCCGAAGGTGATTGTTCTGTTCTTATATCTTCCGGGCCTAAAGTTGATTCGAATACATCTAATGTTAAGAAAATGATTAGTTCGCAAGGGCATGCTATACCGGAAACATTCTTTATTGCTACTGATAACAAAAGTTATAATCTAATTCAGGCATATGAAAAAGGAATTAGTGAAATAGAAATAGGAGTAAAATGCTCTGATACTAAAAATACGCTTTCGCTTAAATTCGAGAATGTAGACCGGTTTTTATCTGCCAATGATTTGTACCCGGTACTTGTTGATAAATATTTAGGAGTTAAGCAAAATCTGTTTCTTAATAATACATATGCTTTTACTCAACGTACGGTAGATTCTAAAAATGAATATATCGATGCCGATAGGTTTGCTTTACAATTAATATCGTCCGATCTGTTAGAATCGGAACCGGGATCCGACATTAGTATCATATACAATAATAAACAGTTGGTAGTGAATGCAAACCGGAATATAGAACAGATCCGGATATATGATGTACTTGGGCGCCGTATATTTTCTGATGTGAAAATAAATACCAGCCTTTATGTAAAATTCATCCCTCTAAACCAGGGGGTCTATATTGTGAAAGTGTATACTAAGGAGGGAGGAATAAAAGTTGGCAAAATTATAGCACCTTAAAAATAGAAAAATATGAGCAACATTCAGCAAATATTGGAAAAGGAAAAGTCAAACGACAAACATATCCGCCTATACCGGATCGATGGGTACTGGCTCGCCTTTGAGCGTTCAGCTTTCAATTTATTCTCGGTCTGCAACGTAGATGTGATTTTCAAGATCAAAGACGTTAGGGAAGAAGGAAACAGTATCCTGATTGTCATCGTAAAGGACGGGGAGCCTTGCTTATTCAATCCGCATTTCACGGTTCTCGACAGTTCAGAGAATGAAGTATTGATCGTCAGTCGTACGATCTGTAAAGGATTTGCATTTTGGAAAGACAGTTTGATTCCGAGATTTAGGAAAAATATTCATCCGGTTTCAGAAGATGATATTCCTCATATGTTCCAATATTTGAATCTAGAGATGTTGCTATGTTAACAAGAAACGCAAAGGCCGGTATCAAATCCGGTATCTTAAATTATAATTTATCAATAAAAATAAAATGGTAATGATTTCCGAAAATTTATCAGATTATATACATATTGTGCGAAGAGATAGAAAAAGAGCGTTGCCTGTGCTCAGGAAACGTTGCAATAATCCGGTAATAGATATAAGACCTGTACTGATTGGAGGATGTGGTACTATTGTGGTATTTATATTTAGTCTGATAACTTTTATGCTGCTATGAAGACACTCTTTATTTCTATATTGCTTCTTGCAGGTGCATATACGGTAAGTTCTCAAAATATCGGAATACAAGCCGGGATTAGACTCAATACATCTACAGTAAGATATACCGGAGTTGATATAAGCCGTAAAGCGGGCTTTGAAGGAGGTCTATCTTACCAACATCCTATCGGTTTACCTGGCCTGAGTCTTCGCGCTGCGCTACTTTATTTCAATCAGGAATTCAGTCTGGAAAATGATATGGGAAACAATATTGGAATTACTTATCATTTTATGGAGGATAATCTGAAGTTGCCGCTGATAGCCGAATGGACGCCGTTTCCGACGAAAATAAAACCTTTTGTACAAGCGGGTTTGTATACTTCTTATGCTATCTCAGGCAACATAAAGGACAGCGACTCCGGGAATAGAATAAAATATGAAAAAGCAGGACACCGGATCGATTATGGAATCGTCATAGGCGCCGGAGTTTATCTGACTCGGCATATTATTCTGGATACCAGATATGAACACGGGTTCTCCGGCCGGAATTTAATGCTTGGCGATCAGATTGTCTATGTCTGTAACAAAGGGTATTCAGTCTCATTACGTTATCTTTTTTAATATATATTGATATGTTTAATAAATACAGAATAAATAAGGGTTCTAATGGTCAGAATCCGGATTCACGGTCACTAAGTATTCTTTCCGGTTCTGCAGAACTGAAAGGTGAAATCAAAATAGAAGATGACTTTAGAATAGATGGCAATGTGCATGGAGATATCTATAGCGGCGGTAAAGTAGTTATAGGCATTGATGGCTGTGTCAAGGGGAAAATAGTAGGAAAATCAGTTGAAGTTATTGGTAAAATCCTGGGAGATGTGATAGTCTCGGACGTTGTTGTTTTGCGTGCTTCATCTTATTACGAAGGACAGATAACAGCGCGTAACATAGAGATCGAAGCCGGGGCTAGTTTTTTTGGCAATTGCAGAATGGAAGAAGATGAGATTCTTAAAGATGCCAAGACTGGTATATTACCAATGGTCGAAAGTGAGTAATAAAAATAGAATAGATACCGCAATGTAGTTTTGTAAAGTCTGTTGTGATTATGTGAGCTGGGAAGCCAATGTAATCAACCCTGTAACTAACCTTCCCTCCCTCTTGGGAAGGTTAGCAGAAGGGTAAATAAAATAGCAATAAATGGAGTTAGTAAATTTTATTCTAACCGGAATAACTATTTAAGATTGTGGAATTTGTAAATTCCTGTATTTCCCATTTAATCAAGATTCAGTTAAGCAGAAATTAAAGATAGAACAGGATGATAAAGAACAGAATTATTTTAACATTAATGAGTGGGCTGCTAGTTGCCATTTCATTACAGGCAGATGGCGGTAAAAGCCGTGATAGAGAAAAGCCGGAGTCTGAGAGAAAAATTCTCAAGGAAGAGTTTAAGGATAGGATTACCGGATGTGTGATCACTTATGAGTACTATACAGATCCGGAGGGAAAAAAGATACTTCACGGCAAATACAAGCGGCAATGGTCTCTTCCCAGAGAAGACAAGGGTAATTGGTCGGGGCGTGAAGTCATAACGGCAACATTTACTAATAATAGGTTAAATGGTGTTGTAACCATTAACTGTGAAAAATATAAATGGCAGAGAAAGAGTGAGTTTGTAAAAGGGAAAGGTAGAAAAGTATCGTTAATTCCGGTGGAATCTTATATCGTTAATAATTTAAAGTTAACTGTAAAGAATGATACACTGGCCGGAACATTCAATTTCGAACTTGGAAACTTGAAATATGAAGCGTTGGGAAAAGTGAATGAAGCCGGTGAAATGCAGGGAAAGTATACCCTTTATAGAAAAAATATTACCGAACATACAGCCAACCCCCGAAATATAGAATACGACTGGGTGGTCGAAGAGCAATATATATGCGACCCCGATTATACGTATAAAGACGCTGCACCCAAAGTGGCAGAAGTGGTTCTGGGTTATCCGGGAACTTCCAGAAGTGAGCAAATACGTATCAAAATACCTAGGCTGCGGTTGAGTATATCTCCAAAGTAAAAATATATCAAGGATTAAATTATTAATATGAAAAAAAGTAATAAATCAAATATATCGTCATCCATATTATTATTGCTGCTCTTGTTGCTAGCTATATTTGTTATGCTTGTTTCCTGTTCCTCGAATAAGATGCGAGGTCAAATAGAAATAGAACGGCTTTTCATGCAAACTACAAAGCCTGAAATAGATTTTGTAAATAGCGGAGGACTACAAGGACAAGGCGGACCCCGGACAATATCGGAAGAAGTATCATTTACAAATCTCGAAGACCAATCTCTGGAAGAGAATGAAGTCTTCGCCAGTCAAGCAACCAAACTAGATACCAGTAAAGTTTATAAGTTATCGGAAGTAGTTATAAAAGTAAAATCATATTTTGCACCAGAGCGTGATGGGAAGGTTAATCTTGACTTTAATATCATTGCACCTGTTGATGTTTTAGATCCAAATTGGCGGCTCGTGCTTGTGCCCAAGCTTATAGACGGGGATTCTATTTGTCGGCTAGATACGGTCATTCTTGTCGGAGAAGGCTTCAAAGATAAGCAAACAGGAGATTATGAGGCCTATGAAGACTTTCTTTCTACCATCGTCGATCCTTCAGCCTACGATTCTTTGTTTGTAAACTGGAAGAGTCTGTATAAAGAAATCAATAAAGTACAGCGGCGCAACTATGAAGATTATCGGAATCAATATGAGCTGGTAAGGAACTATGAGAATTGGAAAAAGATGAACGAGATGGAATTCCTGAGCATGGAGGCCTTGGCTATGCGCCACAAAAAACATATGTATAGCAAATATTGGCGTAAAGCAGAGAATCAGGTAATAAAGAGTAGAGAGAGTGGGAAAATCTCGGAAGGTATACATGAAAAATATGATCAGAAATATAAGAAAGACTATGTAAATTTTCTGAAAGATGTGTTCTCTTTACAGTGGCTCGATAGTGTTACGATTGATCTTAATCTGCATACGCAAAAAGATAGTATTTTAAAGAGAAGCCATGTGCCGCGCAAATATCGTGAGATACATGCAAAAAAGCTAACCTTAAATGATATGAAGGCAAAAGCTTTTACCCGCGAAGATTCTGCCAGGATAGCAAAGCATCATTATCTGATAGATGAGATTGTATTGAATGAGCTTAATATAAACCGGAAAGATGATATTTTTAAAGAAACTGTTGAATTCCCTTACCGGTCCGGTCCGGAAGGATTGAAAATAGATACGACGATTACAGCAGAGAATGATGTTATTTACCATTATCGACAGCCGTGGGTAGTAAGGCCGGGTATGAAGAATTTGAAGATAGTCCTGGAATCGAAAGCAGAGGCTATAGATCGTTCTGTATTTGTATTTCCTACTTCCGATACTCTAACCTATTTTATAGCTTCATTATCACAATTAGCGGATGGAGATCTCTCCACAGACCGCAGGAAATTGCATAAATTCCTTTTTGATAAAGGAAGTGCGCAACCGGATTATAAGACGCGCAAATCATATCAGTTTGATGAGAGTCTAAATCAGGGTGTTTTCGATAAATTGGTGGAAGCGTATAATACTTATGCAGCTAAACCTGAATATTCAGTGGATAGTATAATTATACAATGCAGTGTCGATTTGCAAGGTGATTGGGAGTCTAACTATGAACAATCCCTGCGTCGGGGAAATGCAATTTCCGCTTTTTTGAAAAATAAGATTGCGGCACCTATAGTCGTTAAACCTAAAGGGGAAGATTGGAGTTCTTTAGTCAAAGAAATTCAACTGCGAAATGATTTACCTAATAGAGCAGCCATACTGGATACATTAACAAATGCCGTCTATCCGGACAAATCGGAAGAAACTATCAAGAAAATATATCCTGAAGATTACAGAATTATCAGGGATGAAATATATCCGAAGCTAAATCGTATCGATTATTTTATCGAGCTGTGCAGGACTGATATTGAAAAAGATACGATTAAGGTTACTTATCGTGAAGATTATGCAGATGCGATCCGTTTATTGAAAAACGGAGAATACATGGACGCTCTTGAAATATTAGCGGCTTATGGCGACTATAATACGGCCTTATGCCTGGTATGTCTGGGATATAACGATAAAGCCTTAACTGTTTTGGATGGATTGCCGGAATCTCCGCAAAATGAGTATTTATCGGCTATTATATTTTCCCGTAAAAAAGATGATAAAGAGGCTGCCAAAAGGCTTATAAATGCTTGTAAATTAAATCCTGATCTGTACAATAGAATAAGATTGGATTCGGAAGTTAGCGAACTGGCAGACAGAGTCAACTTATGGCCACGGCTAAGTAAATATTAACAAAATACAAATATAAGACAATATGAATTATATCAGAACTATATTGACACTCGGATTCATGGTTGCAGCCTTGACTGCTTTTTCACAAGCGGATTCCAAAAATTCGATAACCTCGGAGTGGGAAAATATATCGCTAGGTAAGTTGCAAAAGAAACCCCGGTTTAAAGAGCCTATGATTTCTGTTCGTTTTATTTCGGAAGAAGGAGCCCGTTTTCTGCACCTTTCTCTTAAATACATGTTTACAGATGCTGTGTTTGAAGAGGCAGTCCCAGTGGAATATTACAAAAATGAAAAGCTGGAATGCGTTACAGACAAAGGTAAATTTGAACTTCGGGCAGTACGATATGCCAAAGCCAGAAGGATGAATACTGTTGCTCAGAAAACAGCAGATATAAGGGTTATCTTTGGCGGAGATTTGTCTTTTCTAAGTAATAATCTGATAAAAAATTTCACAGTCCATTATGCTCAAGGTTATCAAAATATTGACCTGAATGCAGAAGAAGCGACACACTTATTGGAGGCGTATAATAAATTTTTGTCAACCTTACCTAAGCCTAAAGAAACACCTCATGTAAAGATCGAAGGCGTAGCGCCAAAGATTGTAAGGCCTGATACAATACAATCCAGTCAAAGCTCGCTCGACAGGCTCCGTAAGCAGGCAAGAAACTGGCGGAAATAATCAATCTGGGAGCTTGCAGGAATCTGAATATCAATAAACAAGAAATCTCTCCGCCAACTGTTTTCTTTAGGTTCCTGCTTACTCTTATATGGCAAACCGGTATAAATCACCCTTTAGTCAAGTTCCGTCTCAATATTTTGAAACAATAAAATAATAAGATCCGGATGGAACAGTTATTTGATTCGGATTCTTCTTATCTACCGTAATCCCACTTACTTCCTCGAGGGGAATTCCCGATTCGAAAACAATATTTTTCCCCCATCGCGGAAAGCGTATTGTAGCTGTCGTATTCACAGGAATAAGCACCTTGAGGCAGAAGTTCTCTTCTTTATCGACACTCCAATCCGAGATGATTTTTCCGTACAAACTATTGTAGGATGCTTTGCAATACCGTAAATCCTGAACCGGTTTAGGCTCTATATAAAAATGCTTCATTCCCGGATTTAATTTATCGGGTTTTATTCCGGCAAGCGAGTTGTAAAACCATGCGACCACACTGCCAAACATCGGATGGCAATGTCCGCTTCCATTGGGGTCGTCACCGCCCCCATCCCATGTTTCCCAAAGAGTGCTGTTCTTGTCGTCCATCAGATAGCCATATCCTGTAAAGTCTTTTTGATTCATCAGCTTATACGCGGTATCCTCTCTTCCGTTCTCGGTTAACGCTTTCAATGTGAGAGGTGTGCCGAATATTCCCGTGTCGAAATGATAGTTGATACTTTCCAGATGTTTTAGCATGGCAGCCAAAACATTATCCTGTTTATCTTCGGGCACCAGCCCGAATGCAAGAGCATAAGCGTCGGCTCCTTGCTTTCCTTTCCAATAATGACTGGTTGACGGATCATAAAAAGCTTTATTGAAATTGCTCTTTATAGTTTCCGCCAGAGAGGCAAAGGCTGCTTCATCATCACTCTTGCCCAATACTTTTGCTACATTGGCCATTATACAGGCTGTACGATAGAAGAAAGCCGTATTAACAAATTCTGTGGGGATTTCTATCCTGTTGTAAGGTGTACACCAATCGCCCAGACACCATCCCATGGGTTCTTCCCTTACCACAAGCCCTCTTTCGTCCGTTCTTGTTTGCAGATATCCTACCCATTGCTTCATTCCACTATAATGTTTTTGCAATATAGAAATATCCCCGTAATGGCAAAAATAAGCCCATGGTATTATCACATAAGCCGATCCCCATGCGGGACCACCGCCACCGCCGCTGAATGGCGCGGTATGCGGTACATAGCCGGTATTTTTATTTCGGGCGTCATCCATATCGTCAATGAATTTGCTGAGAAAACGGGTCATATCGAACGAATATAGCAGGCTCTCCGATATTACCTGTCCGTCGCCTGTATACGCCAGCCTTTCTCTGTGCGGATCGCTGCTTATAATCCCTTTAAAGTTTGCATGCATAGTGCGGACCCAGGCTCTGTGTATGCGATTGAAGAGTTCATTCGAGCACTCGAAGCTGCCTGTATTGTCGACATCTGTATAAATAGATTTGACTGTTACGCTGCGTTCCGATACAGAGATGTCTTTCGCTGCTATCTCTATCTTTCTGAAAGTATGCCATGTGAATTTCGGCTCCCAGGTCTCACTATTTCCTCCTCTCAGTATATAGGTATCTGTTTGCCCGTAATCGTAACCCTCCTCGGTAATGAACCGAAGTTTCAAGGTATCTCCTTTATTTCCTTTAACATTGATGCTACACCATCCCGAAATAGTTTCCGGGAGAGTGAATGTATAAATACTGTCACCGGAATTTTTAAACGTAGCGTCTACCGTGCGCATTACCTTTGTGAAAGGTACGGTTTGCGCCATTAATTTGCCGCTCGGAGGGCGAACTTCGAGTGCCGGCTGCCATGTCTTGTCTTCATATGCTTCGCGATTCCACGCCCCCAGATCCAGACGGGCATCATATACTTCCCCCGTAAATATGGCATCGTGTACCAATGGACCGGTTGTTACTCTCCACGATTTGTCCGAAACGATCGTTTCCCGGGTTCCATCCTTATATTCTATCTCCAGTTGCAGTATCATTTTGGGCACATCATACCACATATATCCTTCGACAATCCGGTCGCGCTGGTTGTACCAGCCATTACCCAGTATTACTCCTATGGCGTTGTTCTCTGTTTTTAAGTTTTTAGTAACATCGAATGTATTATAAAACACACGTTGGGTGGATTGGTCGTCGTAATGATACAAAAGGTTTTTGAGTGAACGTCGGTCATAATTGGTAACGGCAGGGGACAATACCTGATCTCCTATTTTCTCTCCATTAATATACATTTCGTAAAAACCCAGGCCACTGATATAAGCGATTGCTTTTTTTACGGCTTTGGCGACGGCAAACTCTTTCCGGAGATAAGGTGCCGGAAAAATCTGTGTGGAGTCAGCAAACTGATCCACTCTTTGTCCTATCCATTTGGCCTTCCAATCGGAGGGCTGAAGCAGCCCCATAGTCCAGGTGGCTATATCGCTCCAACCGGAAGGTATACCGGTTTCGTTCCATACCATTACCTTCCAGTACGCTTGCGCCTTCGAATTCAGAGGTATTCCTTTATATCTGATGATCGACCCGGACGATTCTACCTTCCCCGAATCCCAATAGTCACTCTGATCTTTTTCCAGTAAAGAAATATCGCTTGAAACCAGAATGCGGTATGCTGACTGACTCTTAGCCCTTTTATCTGACGAGAGTTGCCACTTGAGGAGAGGGGTAACACTCTCTATGGACAAAGGTTCTTCCATGTAGTCACATAATAGGTTTTCAACAAAAATATCTTTCTTTTCGCAGGCGGTAAAAATGACTACAAAAAGTATGATAAGAATATTTTTCTGATTTTTTTTCATGGATAAAATATATTTAAAGTTTGTTTTTAATTATCAACATCCAACTCAAAAAAGGTGACAAAAATAACAGTTTTTTTTAATGGCGTTTGTAGGGGCGAAACATCTTTCGCTCCTACAGTTTCACCAAAAGGTAACAAAGGTAACACGGAAAGCAATTAATAATTAAGAATGAAAAATTAAGAACTAACGGTCAGCAGAGCCAATTAGCTTTTATTAATTAGGAGACTAATGACTTACTACCTAAACCCCATTACTTGTTAAAAGGTAACAAAGGTTACACTTATCACTCATTTGCTAATATGCTAATTTTAACCACACTTCGTTCCGTTGAACGATGTTTCAAGTCTGCTAATTATTCTTTCAAAGAGCTATAAGCTAACAGCTATGGGCTAACAGCTACTATATAGATAAAGCATTTTCCAAAAATCAAACAATTATTTTCAAAACAGTTCCATTGAAAATCATGTCTTTAATTTGTTAGATAAAGATTAAGGATGTTGATTATACGGCATCCTTAATATTTCCTGCAAGCTGCTTTGCCCTTCGGACAGCCACAAGCTTTCAGTCACTTTGCAAAATTTATGTTCCCGCCAGCCTGCAACTCGTTACTAATTACCCAATAAGATTTCGAGAGAATAAGATCCGTTATTAATTGCGACACTGTTATTTTTGGCCTTAACCGCCTTTCCGTTCAGTTTGCAGCTCGTCGCATTCCGGGGCAGAATAACAGAGCCTGTGCTACCTACTGGTAATACGGCATTGATAGTCAGTTTACCGTCTGTCAGTTTCCAGTCTACCGAAATAGTACCGTAAGGCGATTCTTTCGTCGTCTTTGCCCATGATACCCCTTCAGGGATTTGCGGTTCTATTATCACATGCTGATAGCCGGGTTTTTCTTCATCGGTACGAATACCTCCCACAGCCTGATAGAACCACATTCCTATACCATTGTAGCAGTTATGCACCCTGCTGCGTTCACCGCTCCAATATTCCCAGGTTGTAGTCGCTCCATTGTCTATCATATGTAAATAACCCGGATAATCGTGTTTCTTCAGCATAGTGTACATAAAATCGGCGGCTTTATTCTCGATTGCCCATTTGGTAAGGATAGGTACTCCGACCAGTCCCACAGCTATATGGTTGTTGTGCCGTTCGGCTGTCAGGGAGAGCAGCCGCTCCTTAACCTCGTCGTATAGGGTAGGAGGGGTGACCCCGACCAGCATAGGATAAGACATATCCAGTTGTGAACCTGTCGAATACATCTTTTCATCTTTATTGTAATACGTCTTCTGCAACAACTGGTTGAGCTTATCCCTGCGTGAGGCAAATTCTTTTGCTTCATCGGGCTTACCCAGTATTCCCGCGATCTTTTCCATTTTGGAAAAGCAATCGCTTACAAAGCAATTATTAACCAGATTTATAGACAGCTCATTGCCCGAGTCTACGCCTATCGGTGCCAGCCAGTCTCCCAGAAACCAGTCACGATACGGAGTATCGGGCCATCGTTTCAGCAATCCGTCCACGGTGTATTTTTCCACATAGCCGAGCCACTCCTTCATGGCCGGGTAATGCTTCTCTATCAATCTTGGATCGTTATAATTCAGATACGTCTGCCATGGAGCCATAATGATGAAGCCACACCAGTACGGGCCACCACCGCCTGCTCCCGGGTTGGGGGCGACATGAGGCAGGCTGCCGCCTTCACGCATCGAATCGTCCCATGCCTGCATCCAGTTGGTAAACAAGGGAGCAACATTATACATGGTCTGGAGGCTTTCCGTCGAAGAATTTCCGTCGCCTCCGTATCCGGCACGTTCGAGATGAGGACAATCTACCATATATCCGCTGTACGCCAGGCATTTCATGGTATATTGAATCATGTTGTGTATGGCATTTAGTTCAGGATCAGAACATTCGAATGTCGATGCCTGATGGTAATCGGTATGGATGAGATATGCTTTTATATCTTCCTTATTTGGTTTGGCAGCCAGATTGGATATCCGGATATAACGGAAAGCATGACTATGGAATTTATTGCAAAATACATCCGTGCCGTTACCTACCCCGACATAAATATCGCTTTGTCCCTGATCATCGAATTTATCTTCCTTCATAAAATCGGTATATTCCATCAAAACCTCCTGGCCTTCGTTCAGCTGAGGCAGGCGGATCTTAAACCAGCCGTTCAGCACTTTACCCATATCCACGAGCCATGTGCTGTCGCCAAGTTGTGTGATATTCTGAGGCATTAAGGTTTCCTGTATTTTGTCAGGCTCCGTCATTACGGGAGTGGCTTTATGTTCCGGAACACCGATTTCCGCAACCGGATACCAGCTCATTTGATCGAGAGTAGTGGGGTTCAAATCTTTAGGAAGTACTCTTCCGTCCAGTTTTTCACCTGCAAACCGGAGCGCCTGCCATATGCCTGTCTCTATATATCCTCCGTGCCTGCCTTTCCATGAACTGTCGGTAGCAACAAGGGTATTCCATCCGTTGCTTTCTTTTATGTCCAACTGAGCCTTCACCAAAGGCCCGTCATATACGGCATCGAATGTATTCTTACGGTACCATCCTTTGGCAAGCCACAAGACCAGATCGTTTTTGCCTTCTTTCAGGTAGGGGGTTACATCGTATGTAACGATCAAGGATCTTTTATTCAACTGTGATACCGCAGGAGAGAGTACATCATCGCTTACCTTCCGGCCATTGATATATACTTCGCAGTATCCCAATGCATTGACATGCAAAAATGATGTGTTAATACCAGTTACATTGAAACTCTTTCTTAGTATCGGGCTTTGTATATTTCCCGCTGCCGGGGATAAGCCGATATAACTGCCCTGCGCATCTTCCTTATCGATTATACCTACTCCGAATCTGTTGATTTCGCTCCATCCCGAAACTTCATTCTTGCTGTTCCATACACGAACCCGCCAGTAGCACAGCGAACGCGAGGCCAATCCTTTACCTTTGTACGGGACCATTACGGAAGCGGCTGATTTTTGTTTGCCGGAGTTCCATAAGTCAGCCTTGTTGCCGAGCAAAGACATACTGTCGGAGGCAACCTGTATTTCGTAATACTGTTGTTGCATAGCTCCTTTGGTATATTTTATTTTCCAACTCAAATGCGGCGATGTATTGTCTATCGCATTAGGGTTGGTAAGGTTTTCACACTTCAGGTCATATACTGTTATAGAGGCATTCAGACTACAGCTGATTGCAATAAACAGGAAAGATATGATTGTGAAAATTAAACATTTTTTCTTTTGCATAATTCTTCTTGTTTTTTAAGGGTTATAATATAGTGTGCGATAATAGACTTATTTGTATTTATTAACTATGTAGTGTTAAAATCTGACATATCTGACACTTCTTTTACTATATTTTATTTGTTGTTTTTGTATTCGTTAACTATGTTTGGTTAAAAAGTAACAAAGGTAACACATATTTCAGCCATTAACTGATAGCTTTTAGCCGTTGGCTCAGGCTATCGCACAAGTGACTTTAGGGTAAAAAGAAATACAGTTCTTTCAACTTTATACTCATTACTTAAAACTTATTCTTGTTAAAAGGTAACAAAGGTTACACTTATCACTCATTTGCTAATATGCTAATTTTAACTATACTTCGCTCCGCTGAACGATGTTTCAAATCTGCTAATTATTTTTCAAAGAGCTATCTGCCAACAGTTAAAGGTTACCAGCCAAATATATAGATAAACTTTTTTTTAAAAGATTAAATTTCGGGGTTTGTCCTGAATGTAAATAAAAATAACGCTGGTTAGGATACTCAACACGCTGTTCCTCATTTATTATTATAAGGCACTACCTCCAGTTTATAGTTGTTATCCGGTAGAACAGACGCATCGAATTCTATTTCCAGTTCTTTACTTTCCCCCTGCATCAGGGTAAAATAGTTATCATTCATAATAGCCGGAAGAATACGTTCTCCGTCGGATATCCTATATGACTGTACATGCACGGCGAATGCGACGGATGAACCTATGTTCTTAACCGTTGCTCTTATAAACTTCTTATTGTCGCGCGTTTCTATTTTCGAAGTCGTGCTGAGTTTAGCCTTCCCCATCTTGTTTAAAGCTGTGTAGTCTCCCAAAACAGTAGACCGCCAGTAGAAATTATCGGATACAATATTGCCGTCGTTATCAGTCAGTTCGAAGCGCAGGAAATGAACGGGAGTTAAATCGGGCTTAGCCTTATTCCGTCCGTAAACCTCAAATTCATATAATGAATAGCCCCATTCTGTGGCCCGTTTCAGTCCCAGCATCTTTACATATCGTGCCATAACGGGTTTGATCTTTATCTCTTCGTTCTTGCCTTTGGAATTATTGTTTTGATACACATCTTTCCACTCTACTGCATCATCGGAAACCTGCAACTTATACGCCTGGGCATGCGCGTCTTCCCATTTAAGGGTTATATTGCCAATTTCCTGCCGTTCGCCCAAATCTACGTATATCCATTCATTATCGTTGTAATTGCTGACCCAACGGCTTCCATCGCTGCCGTCTGTTACTGCCCCGGCTTCTTCTGCATCGATAGATCGGGAAGAGGCCATCACCTTTTTCTGATAGGCGATATTATCGGTGACGAAGTTCATAAAAAACAGATCAGTAATGCTATTGGCCTTTGCATCTGCATCAACGCGCTGTTCATATTTCTTCATTTCTTTTCCGTTGAGATTATAAACTGTCGCTTTAGCGGTCAGGCCTTTAACATCGTTGAGTGTAGTATTGATTACTTTTACTGAATTATCTGCATAGCTCCACTGGATGTGAACATGTTCGCAAGCCTTCTTTACTCCCCAGTATGCTCCGGTCAGGTCATAATAATAATCGTAGGTTTGCCAGACAAATGACGGGTATGCGGACTGACTCATCCACGTCATTATCCCGCTGGCGTCATTCCACATATGATGCTGCCATCCTTCATACATGGCTTTGTTAGACTCTATATTCAGAAGCTGCGCTTTACGGCAGAAATCTTCGATTCCTTCAGGTTTGCCATAATTTTCAGTGATCATGCCAACATATTTGTCGGGGGAGGCGTTTGCCGCCTGCGGGCCGAAGAAGTGCTTATCCCACATATCGTTGCGAGGCCACCATGATTCTTTCGGCATGAATTTTCGGAAGCTCTCAAACGTAGTGAATACGGCAGTGCCTATTTCAGTACGGAATCCCCAACCCGGCTTGCCTTTGAAACCGTACATCATCGGATACTTTGAAAAATACCAGTTCGGATGGAAATTTCCCCAGGGGCCGCTACCCGACAGGCCGTCATTATTGGAAATGTCCTGATACCAACGGTCGCCGGCATCGAAATGTTCCACATTGCCCCTCAGCCAGTCATTGAGCGGAGCAAGCGGATAGCCTTCGTTCTCTCCGCACCATACAGCTATACAGGGATGGTTACGCAAACGCTTGATCTTTTCTATTGCATTGTTATTGAATGCCTGCACATCGTCCGGCAGGTTCTTATGGGAATTCAACCAGAAGTCGTCCCATACCATAATACCGTATTTATCGCAGGCGTCGTAAAATTCATCATCAGTTGTGGAACCTATCCAGTTACGGATAATGTTATAGTTCATCTCTTTATGCAACCTTACTTTCAGGTCATATTCCTCACCGCGGCAACGAAGCATATATTCGCTCATGCCCCAGTTACCGCCTTTGGCGTAAACAGGTACTCCGTTTACTTTGATACGGAATACATCATCCACTCTTTCGTAGCTGTACTCTTTTATCCCGAATGTGATTTTTTTAGAATCGGATATTTTGCCATTCACTGTATAAGTGAGATCGCATGTATACAGATTAGGGTCGCCGTAGCCATTAGGCCACCACAGTTTTGGATTATCTATTTCCAGTTGTTTAAAGTCTTTCGGTTCTATTCTGAAAGGTTTCTGTATGCCTCCGCCGATTTTTATTTCTTTGGAAAATTCGATATTTCCGGGCCGGATAATTCCCTTCAGTACGCCCGTTTGTTCTGTTGGGGTGTTATTTCTCAGTTCTACTTGTAATTCGATTAAGCCTTTATCCTTGTTTGGTACTTTTGTCCTTATCCACGGATCGACCATAGATACTTCCCGTGAAGTGCTGAGATACACATCATCGGTTATACCACTCAACAAGCCCGGGACATAAGGCATCCAGTCCCAGCTGGCGCTGGAAATGTAAGTCGGGCTTGCATGGTTAGGGACGGGAAGCCCTACCCAATACGCCAATACCACTAATACATTCCTGCCGTTTTTGTTTACCAGTCCGGTGATGTCGAATTTGCCCCTATCCATAAAACCATCGAGAAGTCCCAGCCTGTTTCCGTTAAGGTAAATTTCACCTTTTCTGTTTATTCCTTCAAAGTTGAGCCAGAGTAATTCTCCGTCTGATAAAGCAGGTGTATTAAATTCGCCGCGATACCAGAAATTCTTATCATATTTCGATCTATCTACTTTATAGGCATTATCTCCAAAGTTCGGGTCTTCTTCAAGTCCGGTTTCTACATACGATCCGAAAACGGTACCCGGAACTACTGCCGCTATCCAATCGGACATATTATATCCGGAGGACATTATTTGCCGGCCATTCCCGCCTACTTCATCCTGCGCTCTGACCTTCCAGTGTATATTACCGGCATCGCTGTTCAGTGAAATTTTAGTGTTTTGGGCATTTGCATAATGAATAGCCCAAACAGCCAGCATACAAGTCAATATCAATATCTTTTTACTCATAACTTCAAGTCGTATCTGTTTTTATTTTTTTGAAAGAGAGAATGGTGCTGCATCTTTACCTGTACCCCTGCTTTTGTTCGGCTGACTACCCATCTCATATTTGATTATTCCTCCGTTTACGATGTCTTTGTAAGTGATATAGTTCTTATTCCACGGGCTGCCATTCAGTGTCGCAGACTGTACATATACATTGTCTTTATTGTTGTTGCTTGCCTCGATTGTAAATTTCTTACCGTCTTCCATCGTAATAGTCGCCTTTTTGAATAACGGACTACCCAATATATATTCATTCGTTCCAGGGCAAACGGCATAAATTCCCAAAGCGCTGAGTACATACCAAGATGCCATACCTCCCTGATCTTCGTCGCCCGGATAGCCTCTCTCGGTATGATTATACAGATCATCCATTATCCGGCGTGCCCGGTATTGGGTTTTCCATGGTTGCCCCGCATACGAATACATATAAATCATGTGTTGGATAGGCTGGTTGCCCTGTGCATATTGTCCCATGCCGGCCAGTTCCATCTCTCTCATTTCGTGGATTACACCGCCATAAGTGCCGGGTTTGATAATATTAGGCACGGTGAATACGGAGTCCATCTTCGCCGTCATTTTATCGGGACCTCCAAACATATCGATCAGGCCTTGTACATCATGGAAAACAGACCAAGTATAATGCCAGGCGTTGCCTTCACAATAAGGACCTCCCCAGACAAACGGATCGAATGGTTCCTGCCATTTACCGTCTTTATCTTTTCCTCTCATGAATCCTACGGTCGGGTCAAATACATTGCGGTAATTATATACCTGTCTTTCAAAAACATCCATATAGAAACGGTTTCCTGTCATTCTTGCCAGTTCATAGCCACACCAGTCATCATAAGCATATTCTAGTGTCTGTGCAGTAGAGCCGGACGATTCCGGATATGGGACATAACCCAGCTGGAAATATTCTTTCCAGAAAATACGTCCGTTAGCGCCGCCCCACGGGCCTTTGTTCATCGCTTCATGCGCATAGGCTTTCAAAGCCCGTCCGGGATCGAATGTGCGGATACCTTTTGCCCATGCATCGGCAAGAAGCGAGATCGCATGGTTGCCGATCATACCGCCTGTTTCGCCGGGTTGCGACCATGAAGGCAGCCAGCCGCACTGGTCGTGCGCATCGAGTAAGGCATTCATATATTGTCCCTGCATAGTAGGGTGGAGAATGTTAGTTAGTGGGAATTGTGTACGGAATGTATCCCAGAATCCGTTATCGGTGTACATATAACCGCTATAAATCTTTCCGTCGTAAGGACTATAATAATAGGGTTCGTTATTCTCGTTGCGTTCGTAAAACTTACGAGAGAAAAGATTCGCACGGAACAGGCACGAATAGAAAGTTCTTATTTGCTCATCCGTTCCTCCTTCTACAATTACCCTGTTCAGTAATTTGTTCCATGTTTCTGCTCCTCTGGCCTTTGTCGCTTCCAGGTTCTTATCGTTGCCTAATTCCCTGTTTAATGTGAGCAATGCCTGTTCGGGGCTTATATAAGATGAAGCAGCTTTTAGCTGTACCGTAGACCCTTTTTTGAATTTAATGTACGCACCCGCGCCTTTGCCGTCGCGATGCAATTCGTCAGGAAAAATTCCGTCTTTCTCATTCTCCCATGTACCATATGCCTCAAAAGGCTTATCGAATTGTATTATAAAATAATTACGGAAGTTTTCCGGATGATTTACAAAACGCTGGTTATTTACCCAGCCTTTGATCTGTCTTTTCTGCGGATTTATTTCTACTTCACTCATATTGGTATATCCATCGAGTACGAGATAAGCATCCCCGTTATTAGGAAACGAGAAGCGGATATGTACTCCGCGCGTTGTAGGTGCCATTTCGGTAGTAATACCATTGTCGAATGTAACTTTATAATAATGCGGTTTGCCGGTTTCGTTATCGTGGCTGAACTTAGCAGCTCTCTTGTCCTGATTTACAACCAACTCTCCGATCATCGGCATGAAGGAATAAACAGCATAGTCACTCACCCACGGACTACATTGATGAGCCTGCTGGAATCCCCGGATTTTATTATCGGCATACATATATTTGAACCCTTCTCCATTCCTGTTTGTCTGAGCTGCCCATGTGTGCATCCCGAAAGGCATAGCTGTTGTAGGATATGTATTACCGTAACTAAGCCCGAAATTGGAATCGGTTCCCTGAAGCGTATTTACATATTGCACCAAATCTTTTATCTGGGCTTGGGTAAACGTTGCCAGCAATAATGCTATGGCCGTAAATATGGCTATTCGTACTGTCATTATTATATATATTATTATTTCAAACTATTATCATTTTATTATCTGTAAGTACAGTTTATACTATTGGGATTTGAAAACATCTATAAGCAAAACTCCTGTAAATAATGTATAATATAATTAGAAGAATACACTTAAATGATTATAAATCGAATAAAAAAGTTATATTGAGAACGTGTTGTAAATCATTGAAATCAGCGAAGCTGCATCAATGCCCAATTGTTACATTAACGGTATTATTGCTATAGGACATACGGCAGGTAAAACTCAATTGAGAACTCCCCTGTGTCCATATTCCGGTGTCTATGGTATGAGATCCGAATGAACCCATAGATACTCCGGTAAAATCACCATACCAATTACTAAATATTGCCGGTTTAAGGCGAACTACAATACCTTCTAACGAATAACAGTTTAATTGCCCTGATACGGAAGACCATGCAGACACAGTCGGCTCATTGACTCCTGTTAGATCATAGGTGTTGGCATCGATGGCCGGGGTACTACTACTCATTTTAAGTCTTGCATAAACCTCAAATTGACAGGAAATATTCAGTTCATTGTTAATAACTAACCGATAGGTTGTTTGTGCTGTAGCAGAAACAGATATTAACACACATGCAAAAAATGCTAATAATAAAATTTTCTTTTTCATAATTTCTTAATTTTAAGATATAAGCACATTCTCCTAATTATATTATACATTATTTATGTGTGCAGCACTAAAGTTTATCCTCCGGCAATTATTGACCTACTTTTTTATTCATTTTTTACGATTCATTTTTTTGACTTCTTCGAATCCGCAAAATCCGGATATAAAACATCCTCATACCCGGACTTTGTGGATAATAACAACTATAAACCCAGAGCCAGTCTGGCCTTAAACCCGATACTTACAGGTATTACCCTGTCACTCAACGTTTGGGTTAGTGTATTACTGCTATACCCGATCGATGAATTAAGGACGCTGTTATTTAGCGGAACCAATCCTTCGGTTGTATTCCCGAACTTGATAAAGTTCTGATTGCGGCTGTCTTTTACAATATCATTCAATCCATAATCGAGATATGCGCCCGTATACAGAAACAACTTATCCGACAAAGCCCACTTCATACCAAGATCGGCACTGAAAAAGCAAACTACTTTAAGACTGATATCTTCATTACCCGAATAGCCTGAAAATGTTCCGAATCCCATAAATTCCTGACTTTCACCCCAGTTTTCAGTATCATGAAAGAATCCTTTATTTACCATTTCAGAAGCCGAAGATTTGTATTTACCTTTCACGGGAATACCCAATTTAACCCCTGCCTGCGCATACAGCTTATTCTTTTCCCCGGACTGGAACTGCACCATGAGCGGAATATTCAGATATGCCACATTTTGTTTCTCCTTATAATCCTTCACCGAGGAATAAAAATCATACAATTCTCCATCCGACGCGTCCACCAGAGACCGGGACACATTATTAAACTTATCTTTAGTCAACTCCGCCTGATATAGGGAGAATTCTGCTCCTGTGTTCAAGCCGAAATTTTCGGAAATGAAATAGGTATAGCCTATCCCAAAGTTACCTCCGGCACCATTCTTATGGTTGCCAAAAGCGGCTTCATAATCCAACGTCGACAATCCTCCCGCTACAGATACCGAAAGTTCAGACTTCTTTTGCTGAGCCGAAACAAGAGTAGCCGAAGCGAATAAAATGAAAATAGCGATAAAGACTTTTATTTTCGTTTTTCTCATAATTGTTTCATTACTATATATTTAACTAAAGCATTTCTATTTAACAACAACCTTCAGTGTTTTTTCAAAATCATTTTTTGCTTTGAACCGGATCATATATATACCCGATGTGAACGGCATACTTACCATAGTGGAACGCCCCTGGGCTTTAACAGCATTGAGTTTGTTGCCATAAATGTTGTAGACCTCAATCGTTGCATTTTGGAGTAAATCTTCGTCAATATCCGCATCCACAGTTACTTGTTCACCCGATTTTACAGGGTTCGGATGAGTAAGTATATCCATGCTTTTCAGTGTTATCCGTTCAGCTTCGGAGCGTAAATCTCCATCAGGGGTTTTCAATACAATGTGATAGGCAGATGTCTGGCTCAGCAGGTCGTTCTTCTTCGAACCGGCCACGTAGCTGGTTCCTGTTGCACCGGCAATCGGGCTTTCGTCGAGGCACCACTGGTAACCCGTTATATCGTAATCTTTCAATTTGTTAAGATACAACATAAGGGTATTATTCCATTTCACCTTAATAAGGTCGTTAAAGGCAAAACGCTTGTTGAAGATTAATATATATTCTTTTTCGGCTTTTCCGTCTTCCGATATAACTTTTATATTATATTTCTTGATGTCAGGCCTGTCCAGTCCGGCAGAAAATGTATATTCACCGGCGTTACCGTTTATAGTCCCTTTGTCAACCGTTACCAGATTCACCGTAAAATTATTTCCGCTTGAAGCCGGCAAATCTATAGTCATAACATCCTGTACAGCCACAGGCTTACCATCTACGCTCACGCTTTCCAATTCGGCGACAGAGCCGGTCTCATATTTGAATTTCCCCAGAAGCTGCCATTCGGCTATTTGTAATTCCCCTCCCTCCTTCGATGCCAGAACATCGAGGCGGAAATGAGTATAATTACCATCGATAGGCACATTGTAGTTCACAGTCTGCGAACGGTGCTCAAACTCGGCGTAATAACGCTCGTCGAGTACAGTCCATGATGTTCCGTCATTCGAACCCAATAGCTTCCAGTGCAGAGGGTCTTTGCCGGGAGAATCCGGCGCAGAAGTAATCGTATAGCGCCTTAAATTAACCGGAGATGGAGATTCGTATTCAACCCATGCTTTTCCTGCGCTGACCGAGTAGATCGTCGCGGCATCATTATCAGTCGCATATTCCGTGTCGTTTTCGTATTGGGCAGTAAGAATGCCCTTATTGTCGGTAGCATCCTGATTCGCAATGCTCAGGTTGTCGCGCCAGTCTTTCACCCGGAAGAAGTACGGCAGATATGTGTCAGCATTTCCGGTCGCATACCATGGCTTGTCGTCCTGAAAGTTTTTGGAAACAGAAAAGAATATTTCTCCGTTTTTGGAATATTGCGGATGAACGGCTAATAATGAACAGAAAAATGAGTTCTCCGTGCTTATTTCGGCCGGTAATTTCGCTATTGTTCTCCTATTCGTGAATGGCCCGTAGGGAGTTTCAGCTTCATAAAGTATGATTTCATCGCTAAAGCATTTTCCCGGCTGGGCAATTCCATAATATTTCCCGGCATCTTTAAATACAAACACAGGGTCCTGCACTATAGTCGCTCCTTCCCAATTGGCAAGATCATTCTGCCATGATGTGTCGGTAGACCATTCTTTTGTTCTGGCATTATAAAATTCCCAGTTACCCGTAAGGTCTCCATTAGTAACACGGGCTACAAGGCCGTACCGTGTACAGATACCTTCAATATCAGCATAACCGTATATATACA
The DNA here is from genome assembly GCF_015234155.1 of Dysgonomonas sp. GY75. Lineage (NCBI taxonomy): Bacteria > Pseudomonadati > Bacteroidota > Bacteroidia > Bacteroidales > Dysgonomonadaceae > Dysgonomonas > Dysgonomonas sp. GY75. Next base: position 593,195 of record NZ_JADCLQ010000036.1, on the reverse strand, counting down.
CAGTTCCGTCATCATCTTTAAATACGTATCCTCCGAAATCCAGCCCGAATTTGCTATCACCTTTTGCGAGGCTCCGGGTCATATGCTTATATTTTTTTATCTCCTTCAACTTTAGATCGGGCAGGGAGAATACAGCCACATCCGCCGACACGCCGTTCATACCCCACATCCCTCCTGAGCCATCGTTTTGCACACGGCTGAGGATCATCTGAAGTTCGGGAACTCCATTGCGATAATAAACCGAACTTCCCGCAGGCCAGTACCATACACTATTCTTGTTCAAAGGATTTCCATTATCATCGGTAGGTATCAGTACCTCCTTTACCGGAGGATTGCCACCCGGCGAACCTTCATTCAACAGCCTGAAAGCGCTAAAGTCCTCACCGTCCTGCATCATGACGAAGTTGCGTTCGAATTGGTTATCTCCTGTTCCCACTCTGGTACGGCCGGAAAGCACAGTACCTGTATGGGAGTCGCCCCATACCCAGATACTCCGCCCGTCGCCCAGCGGCTCAGACCGGCCAATATCTCCGCCTGTCCATCCGTGCCAGCGGGTGAAAAATCCGTCGTAATCCTTATCGGAATAGACCTGTACATTGGCATCTTCGCCTCTGTTTGGCAAAAGTACCCAGTTCGGAGTCTTCTGCATCGGATATTCGCTGCCTTGTGTAACAGATATTGTACGCGTTTCATCGATATACTTCCCGTTACCGGCCGGGTTTTCGCCGTTGCCATCAGTACCTACCACGTATCTAAGGCTAAAATCCCCAGTCTGATTATCGGTAAAGATGCGGAACGTAAAAGTAAAATCATCGCTTTTATTATTGTCGCTATGCAAAAGCTCAAGTATATCGATCGAACGGCCACCCCACCAATAATAACCTGCAGGAGCGGGAAAAGCAACATTTAAAGCGTCCGTATAATATTGGTCGAAAGCGAGGCGCCCATAAATATTTTCATCGGGATTAGGAAAATGTACTGTATATTCGGTGTAATCCTGCGCCCTCCATCCTTTAGGCAAAAGCGCGCCGAAATACCCCCTTCCTTCTGTTTTGGTAGGATTGGTATGTTCGCATACAAATGTCACGTCGAAATAACTATTAGTCTCAGCCGTTGTGGGATGGTTCAGCGATCTCAATCTGAAACAGCTATATAGTATAAAGCTGATAACAAATAATGACAGGGCGAATATATATAATCTGTGCGAAGCTTTAATAAACTCATAAAATCTTCTCATATGCATTATAAATTAAGGTTATGAATGTGTATCGCAAAAATGTACAGGGTTATCATTCATATACACAATAGATAACCCTGCTACAGTAATTTTTTAGAATGACATCTGCACACCAAAGTTTACCACCCGCTGGTTCATATATGCATCACCTGCCGAGTTTGTCTTTATTTCAGGGTCCTGCTGATATTTATCATAGTTTGTTTTAGTAAACAGGTTATAAGCATTCATATAGAAGCGTGTGCTATATATCCCTTTAGGCAATACACTCTTAGGAAGCTCATAGCCCAAGTCAATCGTTTTCAGACGGATATACCATGCGTTTACCAGCCAGAAGTCCGACATGTATGCTTCGCTGCTGCTTACGGTAGAAGGGTTCGTTGTCAGGCGTGGGAAGTCGATTACCTCACCGTTATCATACCTCTCCTGTGTCCAGCGTTTCAAGTGGATAGGTTGAAACTGGCTTTTGAAAGATTCTATGCCCGTTCCTACGACACTGAAACTATAATCGAATGATCCTTGGAACAACAGGTTCAGAGAAAAACCTTTATACGATCCGCCTATCGTAAATCCAAGCGTGGTGGTCGGCAGGTTAGGTTTACCGATAGCACTTTTGTCGAAGTCATCGATGGCGCCGTCTCCGTTCAGGTCCATATATTTCAGGTCGCCTGCCGATACAGGAACTGAAGGTACGGGAATCTTATTCGGATTGCCTGCGTTGATTTCATCTATATCCTGCTGGGTGTAATATCCAAGCCATGTGTAACCGAATGGCTGACCGATAGGTTTGCCGGTTTCGGCCAGCCAAGGGTATCTTTGTTGAGCCTCGGCTTTGTACTTCACTTTATTCTTTGCATAGGAGAATACAAGGTTGGTGTTGAAATTAAAATCCCCGAATTTATCAGTATAGCCGATTTGCCCGTCGAAACCCTGATTAGAAGTTTCTCCTATGTTTTTGCGGGCCGAACCCAGGCCAAAAACCAGGGATACGTCACTTCTCTCTACCAGCTGGTCGTAGCGGAAATCATAGAAATAGTCTAAAGTAAAGGATATCTTATTATTTAACAAGCTGGCATCTATACCGACGTCGAATTTACGGGCTTTTTCCCATGTAACCGATTCGTCGGCCAACGAGCCTTCCTTATATGAAGACATCGTATTGTTATAATTTTCGCCAAAACTATACCCGCCTCCTTGCTCATAATACTGCTTGTAGAGGTAACGGCCGCCCGATGCTGCATCTGATCCCACCAAACCATATGAGGCCCTGATTTTCAGCATATCGATCTTGCTGCCGAATTTTTCCTGAAAAAATGGTTCTTCTCCAATATTCCATCCTGCTGCGGCAGAGGGGAACCAGCCGAAACGCTTGCTTCTGCTAAATCGGTCGGTACCATTATAGGCAGTGTTCAGGTCGAACAGATACCGGTTCTTGTAGTTATATTTGATTTGGCCTGTATATCCGACAAATTTTGCAGGAACGTCGGGCTGGCTGAAAAAAGGCACGTTTTCCCAGTCCCTTGTACGGCTTTGCCTGTTGTATAACAACATTCCACTGAAATTATGGTCTTCGTTAAAGGTACGTTCGTAATTGATGAATGTCTGTATATTCAAATCCCTGATAGCTTTGTTGATACCGGCGCCCGATACATACTTTTCATAAGCATAGGAGTTCACCGTAGGGTTGATTGTATATGTACCTCCATCCTCAGAAGGGGTATAGTGATAGGTAGGATACATATCCTTGGCACGCCACATTCTTCTGGAATTTTCATCTATACTGGAATACGCTACACGTAACATACCGGAAAGCCCTTTAGTAACAAAGTCCATATTCTGGGATACGTCGAATAGTATATTGGAATCGAATCTCCTTGTACGGCTGTAACCTTCATTAGCCAGACGTGCATTCAAAGTAGGGTCTTTACTGTCGGGAAAGAAGTAATTATGATAGGCATAGGTTCCGTTCGGGTTTTTCAATGGAGCTGAAAACGGAGTCATATTCTTGAAATTATAGATCTCTCCTACCGCATTTAAACCGTTTGGCTCATTGATATTCATAAAACGGGACGACATATCGAGACGGACTTTTGTGGTAGAAGTGACATCGAAATCCAGATTGGAACGGAAGTTAAATCTGCGGTAGAAGTAATCGGTGTTCACTTCGCCGTATGGGTCTTCGAAATTGCGTGTCAGACCGTTTTGTGAGAAAAATCCGCCCGTAACGAAATATCTCAGCCTTTTGGTACCGCCCGAAATATCCACATTTGCGTTCTGCTGGCTCGCTACGTCTTTAAAAATCTCTTTATACCAGTTTACATCAGGATGGCCGTAAGGGTCGTCTCCAAGCCTGAAATGTTCAAGATCAGTATCGTTAAACGGCTTGCTGCTTTCCAACCCATCATTTACAAAAGCCTCATTTGTGAGTGATGCTGCTTCGTAAGCATTCAGGAACTTAGGTGTACGGATAGGCATGGTCAAACCACCTTCGAGCCGTACATTTATACGGGGGCGGCCTTCTTCGCCACGGCGGGTTTTTACTACCAAAACGCCGTTAGCACCCTTAATACCATAGATAGCTGTAGTAGAAGCATCTTTCAGGATCGAAATGCTTTCGATTTCGTTCACATTGATCTGTTGCAACTGGTCATATGTATATTGCACATCGTCTACAATGATCAGCGGTTGATTGCCCTCCTCGTTCAGGGAAGAGACTCCCCTGATAAAGAAGTCGGAAGCGTCTTTACCCGGCTGTCCCGAACGCTGTTGAGAAAAGAATCCGGGCAGCTTTCCAGCCAATGCATTTTGTACACTGGATGTGGGAACTGTTCGTATATCTTCGGCCGACATAGCGCTTACAGCTCCGGTCAATGTGATTTTTTTTACTTTACCATAACCGACAACCACAACTTCGTCTAAAGCTGTCTGATCGGGTCGGAGTATAATGTCCAGAATTTTCTGATTGGTTATTTTGACAGATTGCTTTGTGAAACTGATAAAAGAGAATGTTACCTGATCGCCGGATTTTACTGTTAATGTATAGTTTCCGTCGGAATCTGTCATTGTGCCATTCGTTGTTCCATCAATAGTGACGCTCACTCCGGCGAGAAGTTCCCCGTCAGTTGATGACACCTTGCCTTTCAGTTGGAACTGTTGTTGCCCGAAAGCAAAGGCAAAGAGTTGTATGCTTATAAATAATAAAGTTAGTCTTTTCATATCAATCGATTATTAAAGAATTGATAAACATAGCTTTGTTACCAGCCTGGGTTTTGAACCATGTTACTGTTTTTGTTTACTTCGCTGTATGGTATAGGATATAGGTATCTTTTCGGATCGAATTTTGCATTCAGAACATCAATATGTTCAATCTGTATATTCCCTGTCCTCATCACCAGTGCTAATCCTCTTAGTGGGCTGTTGAAAATCTCTTCAGCGGTTTTCCAACGCCGTATATCCCAGAAGCGTTGCTCCTCAAATGCCATTTCAATTCTTCTTTCGTTGCGGATGAGTTCCCTCATTGCTACGCAGGTTGTGTTACCGGCTATGCCGTAAGTACCGTCGTCACCGTCAATACCGGCTCTTTTCCTTATTTCCCTGATATATTCGATCACTTTGGCGTCGGCTGTTGTTTTCGAAGAAGCAAGGTCATATTCGTTTTTGGCTTCTGCATAATTTAGTAATATTTCTGCATAGCGGAATAGAACCCAGTTGCGGAGAGTCTCTTCATATTTCTCCTTATCTTCGTATTTACCCATAAACTTGCGCAGATAATAACTCGTTTTTGTGGTGGTTTCGGTAGTTCCGCTCGGATTGTTTCGTCCGCCGATGTATGTGGCCAGTACCGAACTAAGCCAGCGTGAACCGTTATGTAATACTGTGTAATCGAGGCGGGGATCGCGGTTGTCGTACATCGATTGTTCCGAATATGTATATTTCGAACTCATGTCACTTATCGGTTTTCCGTCCTTCATCGGGAAAGCATCTACCAGATTCTGTGTAGGGCTGGTGCGTCCGTTGCCTTTGGCTTCACTGGAGAATCCTATCGGCCCGTTGTTTACTTCCACGTCTCTTTTTTTCTGGCCGTCCTGTACTTGTACATGGAATATGACTTCATTTGTAGACGGCCCGTAATAATAGAGGAATACATCCCTGAAATCATTCATTAAAGCATATCCGCCATAATTTCCTCCAGGGCCCCAGTCTTTGATGAAATTCTCTGCTGCATCGGCTGCCCTTTTCCAGCGGGCAGGATCGTATTTATCATAGCCTACATACGGATTTCCGGCTTCGATAGGGGATTCGTTAAATAATGGGCTTGCGGCATATAGCAATACCCTTGTTTTGAGAGCCATAGCCGCTCCTGATGTCACCACATGGCCGTCAGCTCCTACATTGGCGATAGGAACCGAGCGCAGGCTGTCTTTGATATTGTCGAGCTCATTTACGATATACTCTATACATTCGTCGAACGTATTACGTGGAAATTCCATCGGTTCGCCCAATTCGTAAGGAATATCGCCTACCAAAGGCACACCGCCGTAGCGCTTTACAAGTTCGAAATAATAAAGAGCTTTGAAGAAACGAGCCTCGGCCTTTAATGCTCTGTTGAGAGGTATTTTTGTACCGGCGTGATTGTTATATGTCTGCATGAATGGAACCACGTCTATATTATTAATGAACGTATTCGACCAGCGAATGCCCCTGTAATAATTAGCCCATCCCATGTCGGTAAGGCGTACAAAAGGTGAATAACGGCCTACCTGCAATTGATAGATTTGATTTTCCGAATTGACCGATGTGACAGCATCGTCCGAAGCTGCATCCAGATAGTCTCCGTCAATGCCATTGTGTCCGTATCGCAAAACACTATAAATGTTGTTTAAATACCTTTTTGCGTCTACACCCAGTGAATCTGTAGTTGAGAACACATACTCAAGCGTATGCTTTTCCACAGGAACATCTTCATAGTCATTGCATGACCACAACGTGCAGAACAGGCCTATCAGTATGATATATAATTTATTTTTCATGTCTTTCATTTTTTAGAGAATGCTAAAATTTGATGTTGATCCCTGTGTTGAAGCCACGTAGCGCCGGATAGTTCCTGAAATCTACAACTTCAGGGTCAACCAGATCGAAAGCAGCTTGTGTCCATAAATTCTGACCACCGACAAATACTTTTACTTTCACTCCGCCAAGATAATTTCGCGCAAATGAATCGGGGAGGGTATAGGCTATATTCAGGTTTTTTAATCGTATGTAATTTCCTGATTTCAACCAGAATGAATTATTCATGCCATTAGGAGCAACATTGTAATTCGGACTTGTGGAAAGTCTTGGGAAGAGAGCTGTTTCAGCTGTTTCGGGAGTCCAGCGGTTCAGCACATGTTCATATGCCTGACTGTAAGTATTGCCCCATGCTATGAACCCTGTTGCATATTCCCAGCCTGCATCCGGGAAGTAAATTTCACGGTTGTAAGCGCCTTGAAATAAGGCTGACAGTTCAAATCCCTTGTATTCAAATCCTAAGTTCAGACCAAAAAAACAGAGAGGTTTATTGCCGCCTATTGCAGTCTGGTCATATTCGTTGATTACTCCGTCGCCATTCATATCCTTATATTTAAGGTCGCCCGGGACGATATTATAGCCGGAAATAACCGGGCTGTTTGCTACCTCTTCCCTTGTCTGGAAAAATCCTTCGGCAATAAGTCCGTAGCGGGTTCCGGCGGGATTACCTGTCCTGCGCATGTATTCTTCGGGAACATTCTGTTCGTCCATGAATAAAATCTTCGATTGATTTATGCTCCAGTTTCCGGTCACGTAATAATTGAAATCTCCAATGTTATCCTGATAAGTTACTGAGAGGTCGGCACCCTGATACCGGACCTTCCCAATATTTTCAGCAGGATAGTTCAACCCGATGAGTTCTATGCTTTTCCCCCTGGTCATTAAAAGATCGAAATGTTTGTCGCTGTATAAATCAGCTGTAATCCAAAGTTTGTTATCGAACAGATTGGCATCGAGTCCCATATTCAGTTTATTGGCTCTTTCCCATGTCAGGTTCGGATTCGACAAGCTGAGATTTGTTTCGATAAGTCCGACTGCTACATTTTCATACAAGCCCGTATAGTTCGATCCCTGGGGATAATAAGCTCCTGTACCCGCAACATTCACAGCGTTACTTTCATATTGTTGCCGCCATGTGTAATAATTGTCGCGGCCGATACTGTTTCCCGTTTGTCCGAACACCGCACGTAGCTTTAGTTTGTTTACCCAGTCTATGGATTGCATAAATGCTTCCTTACTGATATCCCATCCTAAGCCGAAAGCGTAAAACGTCCCCCATCTTTTACCCGGCGCATACCTGTTCAGGTAGCTTCTGGATACGGCCGCTTGGGCGAAATATTTCTGCTGATAGTCGTATTTGGCTTCTGCATTAAGATTTGCAGGTTTTTCAGGCAATTGATAATTGTCCAAAACCTCTTTTACGTCAGCAAATACATTTCCTTCTATAGTATGCGATTTATTTATCACTTTTTTATAGTCCAGTGCAACCTGCCCATACATATACTGGAAGTTTGATACACCGATGAAGCCATTCCTTTGCGGAACTATACTCCCAAAGCGTTCATAGCCTCTCAACGACCCATCGGGATTCAGAGTACGAAGATAGACAGGTTCCTGCTTGCTGCGGTCCAAGGCACTGCGGCTTTGCGAAACAACGCTTCCTACCATACGCGCCGATAAGCCTTCGGCAAGCCATGCCATGTCGTGGTCGATAACAATATTACCGTATCCGTCGCGCATAATATCTTTTATATAACCCGAACCAATAGTTTTCGCCATCAGGTTATTCTGGTAGCTGTTGCTTCCGCCATAAGAACCATCTGGATTGTAAACCGGATATACGCTTCCGGGAAGCGTGTATATATCGCTCATAATACTGCTTGTGCCTGCTCCCGGCTGATTCCCCTCCTCGATACGCCCTATAACGGTAGCTCCCATTTTGAGCCCCGGTAACACATTTACGTTAATCTTGGAAGTTACCATGTACCGGTCGTATGAGAGGTTGGTATTATAGGTATTCTGCGCGTTTTCGCGTAGCAGCCCGTTTTCGGTGAAATATCCCAAACTAACGAAGTATTGGGCTGTTTTATTTCCTCCGGTTGCGTTTAAGTTATAGGATTGTATATCGGAGTTGTTTTTTAGTATCTGATCGTACCAGTTTACATCAGGGTATGCTATCGGATCTTTCCCGTAGCGGAACGACTCTATGTTATTGGCTGTATATACTCCACTTTTGCCGTCGTTGACCAGAGCCTCATTCAGCAGGTAAGCCCATTGGTAAGATGGGAGCGGCTTAGGTGTCTTTATTGGTTCCTGTATGCCATACCTGCCGGTGAATGATATTTTAAATCCTTCTGCTATCGGTTTTTTAGTAGTAATATACATTACGCCACGCGAACTTCTTCCTCCCAGAAACATGGAAGACAAGGCGTCTTTCTGTACCGAAACCGATTCGATGCTTTCCACATCGAGGTTGAAGAGTTCGCTCTGAAATCCATCGACAACCACTACCGGAGAAAAAGCTCCCCGCAATGAGAAACCATACTGCGTATTGTCGTTATATCCTACTCTGGAATCGTCGGCCTGACCGCCCAGAAAAGCATTGCTAACTGTACTCTGGTTGGTGAAAGTATTCCTGTATCCTCTGCCTTGGGAAACATACAAGCCCGGTAACCTGCCCGATAATGCACCCAGTATATTAGCTGATAATGCAGGAGCTATTTCGTCCGTATAGATAGTGGATGCCGCACCCAGATAAGTTTCTTTGTCTATCGTTTTTCCGTAAGGGACATCCAGATTGGCCGGATTTTTTAGTTTCTTGTCTTTTATATCTACCTTGAATACCGTTCCCTTTTTGATGTCTTTGGGAATCTTGATCTCTTTTATCAGATAATCAGGGTGTGTGAGAATAAGTGTATTTCCAATGACGGCATCGATTCCGAATGTTCCTGTTTCATCGCTTACCGCCTTGTACCCGCTCGTTTTTATGGCTATTTCCACGCCCTGTACAGGTCTCCCATACTGGTCGACAACTACACCCGAAAAGCCGGATGCGTCGTTAGCCGCCTTTTCCTGGGCATAAGCGGTTCCGTACCCTGACAACAACCACCATACGATCATAAGCAAGAAGTAGCAGCTCTTACTCATCTTTTTATATATTGAATTATACATAAATTCCGGTTTTAATTATAAAAAAATTATACATTGATCTCATTTACAAATGAAATTGTAGACAAACGGTTTTTTCTCTCTTGTCGAATGATCGTCGTCTCCGGCCGGATCGTCTTTTCCTGCTTGTTCGTCATCATATTTGTCGACATATCGGGAACCGTCCGCATTTGTAAAATAATATTCGATATGAGTGATAGTCTCGTTTGCTGGTACGCCGAAAAAGCCTTCAGGCCACAGTGTCGCACTCCACATTACTCCCCATCTGGAATCTTTCAGCAACTTTGTTTTGTCTGATATTTCGTCTACTGTATATGTATTACCATTAGCGGTGTGGGCTTTGGCATTCAGGTAGATATTACTTTCATTAATCAACTGGTTATTGTAATAATCACCAATATACCTGAATGTAAGAATATCATTTTGAGTAGCATTGCCCGGAGTCACCTGATAGAAATGATACTGGCAGAAGTCTATCGGTTCGGCGCCTTCGCCATCCGTCACTTCAAAGCAATCGGGGCTCCACATCGCTTTCCAGTGGTCTGGCCCTACTTCATTGCTATTTGGATCATACTCACTTAATCCGTCGTTTTCATAGTTTGCGAAGAATCCGATTTTCGCCCTCAGGTTGTCCGGACCGGTTTTCATTTTTATTTTTATTTTTACGTATACATCATACGCACCGCCTCCGTTATCGATTGTGGCCGCGTCATCAGACACAAATGCCACCCATTGGGTATCGTCCAGTACATTCGGGTTTTCCCCTCCGAATTTGTTGAGGAGCGCTTGATCCCAAGTCAGGCCCGGCTTTCTCGCAGGGGAGGTTCCATCAGGGATCGGCGACATCTTATGTTCTCCCTCCAGATTTTTACCATTGCCGGTACCTTCCCATGTTACTATCGCGTTTTTGGCGTCTGTCCATACTTTTGGAACATTAACGGCTATGATCAATTTATTTATTTGACCGTCTTTATTCGACCCGCATTTTATATACATGACAAATTCGGCGTATTCGCCTGCCTTCACGGAATTTGTCTTATAAATGACCGGCGAGTTGTTGTCCTTATATTCATCATCGAATTTACTCCCATGGTCTGTGAACCATTCTATGCCGCAGGAGATAAATACAATAAGACACATTATACATCCCAATATTCTATATATCAATGTTTTATCTTTGCATTTTGTTTTCATAGCATTCTGTTTTAATTATTAGACGCGCGTTCCAATACATAGGAATATACATTATTCTGACATCCCGGTGAGAACGAGAGGGTTATCTGGCGTTCTCCTTTCACTGTCCGATATTCGAAAAGGGAAATGTTGGATTCGGTAGAAGTTCCTTCCTTAAACAGTAGTTGTGTGGGATACTGGGGGTCGTTTACATTCCATGTCCCGTCCTGACGGACCAGAAATGGAAGGTAATTATCGATGGTATAAGTATTATCGTCATTGAAGGTAATTCTGAAGGCACTGAAATCGACAGCTTTGGTGATTTCTATTCCATTCCTGGCCGCCTTGGTAATATACCATGAACCGGCAAGATTTTTCGCAGGTTCTTCGATGTCGTACCCATTCGAATCTTTAAATTTATCACAGGAAAGGAAAGAGCATACCATAATACAAAGCATAAACATCATTTTTATATTTAATCTTCTCATAATGAATCTTTGTTTACAGAGTTAGAAAAAAGGTTTAATCTTAATAATTAGGATTTTGGATCAGGTTGGGAGACTTGGAGGTTTCCTTATATGGGATAGGCCAGAAATACATTGCCTTCCTGAACACACGTTGACGTACATTGAAACGTGTATACGACTTACCTCCATCAGCTGTCAGCCGGACTTCCATACCTGTCATCATCTGGCTGTCTGTTTGTTCAGCTATTTTCCAACGTCTTACATCAAAAAAGCGATGGCCTTCTATAGCAAATTCGATCCGTCTTTCGTCACGGATGGCCTGACGCATTTCCAGCCGTGTCATATCCGGTTTTAACCCGTACATTCCGTCAGCGCCGGCTTCTATTCCAGCTCGTGCCCTGATCGCTTTCAGTACCTCGTATGTCTTATCAGTTGGCGATACTAGTTGAGATCCGTTGCCATCACCCATCTCATATTCGTTCATAGCTTCGGCATAGGCCATGTAAATTTCGGCATAGCGTAAGATAGGAGTTGCCTCATTTTCACCATGCACAGCATTGGCTGCCAAATGACGGCTGACCATTTTGTTGATATAATAGCCAGTAGGCGTACCCTGATGCACGGCGTCTTTTCCACTGGATGAACCATCGGCTTTGCGATAAACATTTATCGGGTCGGGGTTATTGTTAGGTGCTAATGCGATCATTGTCTGGTCGTGGGCCACGGTATTATTGAACCTCGGGTCGCGGTTTGCATATGGATTATTTGGATCATATCCTGAAGCCGGATCGCTGATTGGCTTTCCGTTTTTCATCGGGAACGCATCTACCAGATTCTGATAGATAAATCCACTCTTTGCAGCGCCACGGGATGGAGGCTGAAACCAGCTTTCTCTTGCTACCCGGCCAAGGCTGCGGTCATCGAGTATTGATTCAACGAGGGATGAGGGCTTATATTCGTCTTTTAATGATTGGAACAGAGCATAGAAACCATGTCCCGAATCGGGATTATTGTTGTTGAAAGGATCCATGTGCAATACATACAAACCGTATTGCCCTAAAGAGATTACGTTGTTTGCAGCATCCATAGCTTCTTTCCATCGCATCTTACTATACTCGGGATATCCGACCAATTCGGCAGGAACGTTTGTTCCGGCAACTATATCGCTGTTCCCGTTATAAAGAGGACTGGCGGCCAATAGTTTTATGCGGGCGATCAAAGCCCTGCAGGCGCCTCTTCCCACATGCCCATAGTATGATCCCGTAGGTTTTACGGGCAGATTGGTTTCAGTAGCGGCGGTCTCACATTCTTTAACAATATAATTCACGCAGTCTTCGAATGTATCGCGGGTATCTTTCGGTTTATCTCCGTCAGCGTAGATGGTGTCGCCGATTAAAGGCACGCCCCCGTAATGCCTGACCATAATATGATAGTACCATGCTCTCAAAAAACGGGCTTCGGCTTTGAGGCGAGCCTTACGGGAACCTAGCAGGGGAGCCTGCTCAATCCCTTTAAAGAAGATATTTACCCTCCTGATATTCTGGTAAGGTATCTTCCACGCGTCATCGGTTATAATTACCGGATTGACAGTCCCTGAAGCAAACTGCACATCGGCTATACCGTCCGAAGACATCCTGAATTCGGCTTCGTCGCATGCGGTCTGAAGACCGCCCAATTGATCCGATACAGTACTGAAACGATTACCTTTCACGTCAAAACCCACATCCCGATAGATTTCGGCCAGAAAGCCCTCGGTAAGCGCACTGTCGGAAAAAACCCTATTGTAATTAAGGTCTGTCGTTACGGTTTCGTCGAGAAACCCTTTGTCGTTACAGGAGGAAAAACATCCCCATACGACTGTTAACGTTAATAATAAATATAAAATGTTTTTCATACATATTAATGTATTAGGTTAATAAAAACTTTCTATTTAAATACCCGGAAAACTCTAGCTGTCGATCAATCAACATTGTTTGGATATATCAAATTATGATCCCCTTATAGCCGCTATTTTCATTCCATAAGAAAGTGTATTTGTGATTTACTCCGCATTATATTTCTAAACTTCTTCAAATTTCATATACCCCAGTCTTTGTTTGGTTTGTTACTCATGAATAATTCTAATGTGGCTCCGTCTGCAATAATTGAAAAATCTATATAACAGTTTCTGTATTCTTTTCCATTCAGCAAAGCTTTTTGTATGTATATATTTTCAGGTGAATTATTGTGTGCTATTATGGTAAACTTCCCTCCCTTAAAGTATTTCGAATCCAGCTTATATTCTATCTTGTCAAATACGGGGCTTGTTATCTCCATACGTGTGTCTCCCGGGCACACAGGATGTATTCCGGAAGCGGCAAGCACATACCAGGCCGACATTTGGCCCACATCTTCATTACCCACTATGCCTTCCACTTTGTTGGCATAGGCTTTATCGCATATGTGACGGGTCCATTTTTGTGTAAGCCAGGGTCGTCTCAGGCGGTTGAACAGGAAAGGAATATGATGTACGGGTTCGTTGGCGTGATTATAATAATCGTTCCACAAAAAATTGTCGGGAGTCTTTTCAAAGAGATTGGTAAGATTGGTAACGACCTTATCCTCCCCTCCCATCAATTCTACCATACCCGGAATATCGTGAGGCACAAACCACCCCTGTTGGTAAGAATTAGATTCTATGCAACCGTACCATTCTTTAAACAGCGCATTCTCAGGCCATTCTTCCCAAGAGCCGTCTGCCTTCCGCGGGCGGAACCAACCCTTTTCCTTATCGAAGATATTCCTGTAAGCCTGACCTTTTTCCAAAAACAGTTTTTCATCGTCGCTATTACCCATTTTGCTGGCAATACGGGATATACACCAATCGGCATAAGCATACTCGAGCGTATGGGATATGCTGAGTGACGAAGCTGTATAGCCGAGGGTGTCATTGCCATATTTTTTCGATGTATTCACTGCATACTTGTAGGCTTTGTCTATATCATAATTGCGGATACCCTTCACATAAGCATCTGCCAGAACCGATAAGGCAGGATTCCCGATCATACAGCCCGAGTATGCGTTCATGATTTCCCAGCGCTCGTAATATTCGCGTCCGCTTTGTTCGGCAAGGGTGATAAGTGAGTTCAACTGATCGTTTACCACTTCGGGGTTAATAATGGTTTGCAAAGGGAACTGGCTGCGGAATACATCCCATCCGCTGAATATGGTGCGTTTTGTGAATGTGGAATCGCTGTATATCCGGTTATCACCACCGGTGTAACGCCCGTCTACATCGGTATATATGCGCGGATCTATCATTGTGTGATAAAGGGATGTGTAGAAAATTGTTTTCTGATCGTCGGTTCCTCCCGTAATATTTATTTTGCCCAATTCCCTATCCCAGCTTGCTTTTGCCTCGTTGCGGACAAGGTCGAAATTCTTATCTGCTATTTCCGCTTCGAAGTTCTTGCCGGCACCATCCATATCGACAAAAGATATTCCCACTTTCAGAGTCACCTCCTCATCTTTTTTCGTATCGAACTCGGTAAAGAATCCCAGATGTTTGCCTTCCAGCTCCTTAACGTCTTTGATAATTTTAGCTTCCGATATCCTCTTCAGATAAGGTATGCTTGTTACATCGTTGAGTTTACGTTTCCAGTTATCAGGTATATCGGCGCTCCAGAAGCCGTAATTGTTCAACGGACGGCTGAATTGCGCATAGAAAAACACTGTATAATCAGTATTGCCTTCTCCATCACCCCATCCGCCGCCATCCGGCGTACACTTCATCCATCCTTGTATAGTGCTGTCGTTGACTACTTCTACATATTGATATGTAGATGTCCCGCCAACTCTTCGAGCCAGGTCTATCTGTATGCGCGACCGTTTATGTTCGGGGAATGTAAATCGTAACATTCCGCTATGCGGTGCAGCCGTGGCTTCTACCCGGATATTATAATCGGTCAGGTTTACCGAATAGTATCCCGCTTTGGCGGTTTCGGTCTTCTTATCGTACAGCGAACGGTATCCGCTTATGCTCCCGTCTTCTTTACCCGCAATTATCTTCAGGTCACCGGTGGTAGGCATTACAAGGAAATTTCCCATATCGCCGAACCAACCCACACCACTCATTTGTGTGAACGCAAAACCCTCGATAGTTTTATGTTCGTAACTGTAACCCGGCGAATTGTCTCCTCCTGTTATCGTATTGGGGTTAACCTGAACCATTCCATATGGTGTGGCCGCGCCGGGAAATGTTTTTCCCAGTCCGTGGTAAACTCCGGCAGCACCGACACTGGTACTGGCTCCGATAAACGGATTGACATAATCGGAAGGGGCAGAACTTTTTGTTTTGACTTCCGTGGTGCATCCCGTTATCGTCAGGCAAAGAACCGTTATAAGTGCTGTTGTCATCTTTAGCATAGTATCAATCATTTCAATTATTTTCCTATCTTATCTTTTTATTAATAATGTCTTAATCCCGAAATGGGGTATTGACAGCGATATACTGTTTTTGTCAATTACATTTTCTGTGATTATATTCCCTCTTAAATCAACTTCTTCCACTGATGATACGGGAAATCCGAACTTCAGTTTCTGTACGGAAGTATTTCCTTCGGCATTGAACAGCCTGATGATAAGATCGTCCCCGTGAGCCTTAAATGCAGTTACCTCATAGCCTGAGTTACCTATGTCGAAATAGGATTTGTCCTCTGTAGCAGTTTTATCAAGAAGCGAAACTACTAACGGTTCATTCCACTTGTTGCTTTCGGTCGATACATGAGATTCTTCCCATTTTCCCGTATGCGGAATGATAGCATATTTCATTTTCAGTGGCCCGGTTATTTTATAATCCATCCCCCATAGTCCGATGCCTGAGTACTGTGCGGTGAGGCTTAACGGATAATTCTCGCCAAAGGCATAAGAGGTTGTATGGTCTGATAAAAGGGTAAGGCCGTATGTTTCGTCCTTATCGACGAGGTCTACCCAGTTAAGTATTATATTGTGCTTTATACTGTCCCATGTATTGAAGAATGTATTTTTGAGATTGCTTTCACATACATCGAAAGGAGCGTTTTTATACAATTTGGGTGAAGATAAGCCGACAGGGAACATTATATTCAATTTGAACCTGTCGTCTACATATGCCCTCCTGTTATCGCGCCAGTTACTACCTTGTTTGTATTCACCTATGCCAACATTGCTCTTCCAATCTACCGTCAGATCGAAATCGATACGTTTCTGCCCACTATTCAGTGTAATAATCTGAGTGAAAGGGTGGGTAGAAATACTCCCTTCTATTTTCACGATGGTTCTGAGACCGTTGTCTTCCAATACAGTTACTTTTGCCCGAGAGTCGGCAGTGGAGTAATATTTTCCTTCCTCATAGAAATGACCTCTCAACTCCCCGAAGCTATACTGGTTGGCAGCGTCGATATATTCCTTATTTTTCTCTTTTTTGGCAATCAGGCCTTTTATTGTTCCTCCCTTTGCGGGGGCTATGACGATCTTATACATATCGTTTTCCAGTATATAATCGCCTTCTGAATTATTTTTTACCGAGGAATATGTTTCCTTATTTGGTATCTCATCCTGTAATCTGTATGTTGCATAACCGAAAGAAGGTACCTCAGCTCTGAAGGTGAGATAGATGGAATCTCCTTCGAGTCTTCGACACGAAGGAATTCTCTTTTTCTTCGAATCATATACCGCTAATCCCTGCCTGACACGGGTAGCGGGCAAGCTTACGGTTACTAACTCCGACCTTTTTGTTGCCAAAGTATTATATATTTTTACAAAGCTTGAATTATGAAAATGTGTTGCATTTTCGGAATCATAAGTTCCGGTAGCTTCTTTAATGATATTATCCGAAATCTTATTTGTTTTGTTTGTCCACAGGGTGATTTCCTGCGCCCATGTGCGATTTTTATGCAGACGGTTGTAAGGCACTATCCATGAGTCGTGATGTTGCGCCAACATCAGGGTACGCCATGCTTCATCCAACGACGTTTCCAACGGGGTATAATTATTCTCGATAGTTGCCATAGCTGCTATTTTTTCGGCCATCACAATTTTATTTTCGGATATGCGTACTTCCTGTGCAATCTTCTGAAGTACCTGACTTCCCCACATCAGATTAATATGCATATTTTCCTGTGAAAAGTGTAGATTATCAGAGGTACTACCCACCGACTTACCTTCTATATACTCTTTCCATGTCACGTATACGGAGTTGTTCCTTATCTTATTTCCGTGACCGATCCACGGCCCGTTCTTCCATCCTGCATCCTGATAACACATCCCGACAGGATTTTCTATTCCATAGTCGAAGCATGCCTTGAGATAGGCTTCAGAGTTGCCCCATGCCGTGGTTTGCCATGTGGAGTTTTCTTCCAATTCTTCGCAGGCATAGCGCGGCACAGTAAGGATTGCAGTCCCGTCAGGCCCGACCCAGTTAATCAGTTCACCGCCATAGGCTGCCGTATATCCGCCCCAGCAGGTATTCGGACATTTAAGTACGGCATATTTGAATCCGAACGATTTCAGGATTTGTGGCAAACTGCTTGTAAAACAGGGTTCCTCTACAGAATATGTCGTAAAAGTCACATCCGGGAAATGTTGATGTATCTTCTTAATTCCATATTCGAACTGACGTATGATACTTTCCCCTGATATGTTGTATAAATAGGGTTGGGTATAGCTAGGATTCGTAAACTCGATTCTTTTATCCGTTACGATATTTCTGAAATTGTTATATGCAACAGGCTCTTTTACTTTCACTGTATCCCACGTCTCAGGCTCTATTTCGAGCCCGATGCGCCACTCGGGGTATTGGGACAGTTTATCTGTCATAAACTGGGTTACCCACATCGGGTAATGCCCGTAGACACCGCCATGGTAGCCGTCGACAAAGTATGCCTGCTGCTGGGAAGATACTTTTCCGAGTATAGATACAGATATCAGTACAAAAGCAAAAATCCGCTTCATATATTAATTGGGGGTTTATTTTTCGAATACGTTGGTTTATGAAATTGTCGAAGTCCTTTACTCCGGGTGTTCTTCACCCTCCGCTTGAATTTAGATTATAGTTCTCATTCAAGCGTAAGTGAAGTGGTTTTAATATAATTACTCTCTGATTTTTTTTCTTACTTACAATTAATATTCAATTCACAGTCTTAGTTTACGCGTACAAGATTTATCTTTCTTTTCACAGGCGTATTTACTTCATAAATGGCTGAAAGAAGTAAATCCATTTCATCCTGCCATGCCTGTCTTACTTCGGGATACATTGCCTTCGAATAAAGATCGCGCCTGCCGTTAAGCCAGCCATCGCTACCTTTATATTTATCCAGTACCTTGATAGCTTCCCTGGTATTCGGATCGGTTATGCCTTTGTTCAGGAAAAAGTTGAACCGCACCCATGCGTATTCACGAAAACGGCACTCTATCTCCCAGCGTTCTTCATTCAGAAACATAACCTTGAGAGCCTGTTGGTACTGTGGCGTATTGGTAAGTGTGGCAAGGTTGATGCCCTCTGCCAGTTCTTTCGCCGACCATGTTCCTATATTTTCCTCATCTATCATTAGTTTATAATTTCCTTTCAGTCCTTTTACAGACAGCATTTCTCTGTTCATTTCATCAATAAACGGAACTGATTTTACCACTTCGGCCTGGCTTTTCTTATATCCCCATCCGCGGGATATTGTATCCATCGGGTATGGCAATGATTTTGCGAGATAGTCGAATGTAATTCCTGTCGATGTTTTTTTCAGGTTGGTAATTTCGCAGTTCGAAGAAGATACGACGTTCATCTTTGAGCCATCTATATTTATGTCAGCAACATCCTTACCTGCAAATCCCTGCTCTTTGAGGAACAGGTAGGCCATTACCATATGCCCGTCATTATCGGGATGGATGCGGTCGGTCCCGCAAAGGGTAAACTTAGGGTCTTTTTGTTGGAATTGCTGATTGATGGCAGTCATAGGCCCGTTGAGATCGAAGAATTCCCATCCGTTATTTTTTGCCGATTCGCGTTGGAAATCGACTATCCTGAGCATTGCCTTATTCTTATTCTTGAAAGGAGTGTTCCCTTCTATAACAGCAGTTTCGTCGTAAGGAGAACTGCCCATGAGTACAACCTTCGCGGTTTCCAGATTTTTGAACCTGGCTTCCATCTGTTTATAAGCATCATAAGATTCTTTGACCTTTTCGTCCGCAAATTTTTCGGGTTGATCTCCATTGTATTCGAAGTAACCCGAGTCGTTCATGCCGAAAGTAGCTATTATGACTGTGGGGTTCTTACTGAAAACATCACCGTCCAGCCGTTTTACCATATCAATGGCTCTGTCGCCTCCGATTCCGGAATTCATTATCTTAATCCTCATTTCAGGAAAATGAGTCATATAATAAAGCCATATATATGAGTGATAGTGCCCGGCATGGGTGATGCTGTTTCCCAGAAATACTACTCTTTCTCCATCTTTGAAAGGAGTGACGTTCTGTGCACTTGAGATTGTGCAAAAACATAGTGAAGTGAAAAAGATTACGATGGCAAGTATATTTTTCATCCGTATTAAATTTTAGTTTTTAAGTTATACTTATATGGTTAACATAATACCGCTTCGTGAAGCTATATGCAAATATATTTACAAAAAAAGCTCACCCCTGTTCGAAGTAAGCCTTTAAGTAAGTTATTTTTAGATTAAAATATGATGAAAGTATTGTGTGTCAATAATTTATCAATTTAATTTTTATTTGTTTTGGTAAATCAGATAGAACCTTCTTTGAGAGAAAAAGCTCCTATTTTCTTCACTTCTTCTTCAAAACTTTCGCTTTCTACTATAGCCTTTCCTTTTATTTTACTTTTATAATTATAGATCGTCTGAATGGAATAACGTAAGAAGACGGCTATCTGGTTGACATCCGTTATGCCCAATCTTATCAGGGCAAAAATCCGGAGCTCGGTATTTAATTGTTCTTTCTCCAGTTTGTAACGCTCTTCTTTTCTGAGTAAGGCATTGAATTCTTCCACAAAGTTGGGATATATCTTAAAGAATGCTTTATCGAAGGTGGTGTAAAGTTCCTCCACGTCTTTTTCAAAACTGCGGGTGGAAGCAGTCATATTGTACAATTCGTCTATCTGGCCTGCTTTTATCTTACGGTTTACATTTTTCCTGTAATCATCCAGTTTGTCAATATATACGGCACATTGATTCATAAAGTAACCGATATATTTCTCTTTTATAAGGCTTGCTTCGTCCAGTTTCTGGTTGATACTGGCCAACTTTTCATTCATAGCCTTCAGGTTTTTCCTTGCCCGGGATACTATTTTTATCTGCTTGTATATGAAGAATAAAGCGATTGCCAGTACAATAACAAACAAGCTGATAATAACAGCATACGCTTTCAGGTTTTTCTTCTGCTGTTCTATTTTGTTCAGGTATGTATCTTCTATAATAGGCTGTACGCGTGCAATCATCGTATTCCTGAAACGGGAGTTATAGAAGTTTGCATCATCGAGAGCCGCTCTTATATAATTATATGCTCTATTTACATCACCTTTGTTATATAGGTTTATAGCCAATGCCAAAAGCGCCTCGTTTTCTTTCACGGCAAGCTGAGTATCTGTTATTGCAGCCAGAATAAGATACTTTTCTTCCAGTTCGCTATTTTTCAGATATTTATTAACCAATGCCAGACTCATTGCAGACATTGCATAGTTGTGTGTCCGAAGTTCCTGTTTGGAAAATATATCGGATAGTATCTGCTGAGCCTCATTGTAGCGACCTTCATCCTGAAGCTTAAACGCTTCCTCCTTTACATACATATCTGTCCCTACCCCAAGATAGGACATGACTGTATCCCTGTAATGCATTTTCTCTGTCTGATACTTTTTCTCATATTGAGGATCGTCGGTATATTTTATAAGGTTTTCGTAGTATCGTATATATGTCCAGCAATACATGGATTTCAGATGCGTAGGCAGTTCTTTATAATCTATGCTGTTTAATTCTTCCAGAGCCTGAGTGAATGAACCGGACAAGGACAGTACAAAAGAAAGCTTCAGTTTGCTTTGAGATAAAAAATCTTTATTGTTTAATTTTTTAGCTATTTCTATATTTTTATCAATGTATGCAATAGCGGAATCACAAGCAAAAGATTCGTATTCGGCGATAATATCTTCATTTATGCTAAATGTTTTATTCAGAGGAAGACTATTGTTTAATTTTAATTTAAGACGCTCTATTCTTAGTATCTTTTCCTTCATATATGTAGGGCGTTCGGAGATAGTTTTATCCAGAACTCTAAGAAGAGAGTCTATTTCATTTTTGGAATATATGTACCCTGTTGTATTGTATATAATACAAAGTAGGATGAGAAGTGTCTTTTTCATTTAGTTATAAGATTCTTATGTCACGGATAAAAGTACATATAAATCTGATATAATAATCATATGGCAGCGTGATATTTCTTTTGGGTACTGCTTATTCAGGTAAGAGAAAGGAAACCTGCCGTCATAGAGAAAACCATCATGTAAGCCTGATTGGTTAATGACAATAACAGTCTTGGTTAATAACATACTCATGCAAAACAATGCTTATATCACACGGTTTATCCGCAAGGGGAAAAAACTCCAGTTATTGCGTAGAGAGCGTATACGCACGATGGAAAGAAACAGGGAGAGAGATTAATTTTTTTGTCCCAATAATGGTGGACTTTTATTGAGATACCTATGAACATGAATATGCTGATGGTTATGATATACTGAATGGGGTATTGAAGATTCCAAATACGATTAATTGTCCTCGCGTACTTTTTTAATAAAGTCCAAAGGAGATTCAGGTGTAATACCAAATATATATCGGTTTCCATTTTTGAAAGGCTCCTTTATTTCAAAATTTTCAAATGAAATTCCTCCCGGAATTGGTGATTTACTTGCCCAGTACGTATAGCGCCCATTGACAATTCCTTGTGTTTCTTTACTCGGATTTGTACTTATCCAATATTGTGTAGCTACTTTTCCGGTATATTTCCAATGTTGATGTGTGCCTTCTGCATAAATAGCAGTAGAGGGGTCCTTCTCGTTTGGAGCTACTATAAAGTAGGCAAATCCTTTAGCATCTTGTATCATGTCCTTTAATGGAAAGAAGGTGTGTGGAGTAAAAGCATCATCTGTGTAATAAGGCCATATGTCGGCAGAACTCTTTTCATATTTGTCGAGATACAGTGTCCTCAGGCGGGCCTTATTTCCCATAGTGGCGGTCAGAATAAAGTTATTCAGCTCAATTGAGTTTTCATAAGTATAGCTTGTCAGCTCAAATTCATAGGGGCGATTCTGAAAAAAACGCAACCGGACATATACTTTTGCCCCATTATCGAATGGCTCTGAAAAAATGTAGACGCTTAACGTTTCTATGCCATTCTCTTTTTCAATAATTCCTCTTGCCGGAAATATTTCATTACTGCCGGAGGTTTGATTTGCATTATCTGAACTCCAAAAGCGTTTACCTCTGATGTCGGGATCCCAACTACTCATCTCCAGTTCCGAGAGTCCCCGTTGTTCTTGTCCTGAAGGTACAGGCTCCATTGCTATAAAGTTTGTGACTACGTGTCGGTCATGGTTTAAATAGGGCGTGAAGATTCTAATTAGTCCTCTGGGCATAATGTTTAATTGGGGAATCGCGACAGAAAGGCCATTTGTGTGTCCCCATATTGCCATTGCCGGCCTTCCTTGACATGGTTGTATCCATATTTTGCCAGTATCGGGAGTTGCCAGATTTTCGAATTTAAGATTTGCAGGCTGTGTTTTTGATAATAATGGTAATAGGCAGAGTAAAGCAATGTTAATTATATTCTTCATAATATTTCTAGTTTTAATAAAACGATTAACTTGAACAAATGTATAAAATAATTGAAAATAAATACGGGGGTGAGTATAATATTTTCGTTATAGACTATATGTAATTCAGGTTTAGAGTGATAGTTATTCTTATTTTTGGGATTTATTTTGTTGTTATATTGCTTGTATATAGTTGTTTGCGTGTTTATCGCGAGAGATATTTATTTCTTCTGTTTAATATTTAATGTATAGAAGTTATGGATTAAGTTACATGTTTATTTATTTTATAATTATGTTAAATGTTAAAATTTATAGTCCGTTAAAAAAAACAATAAATAAATTTGCTAAAACGATTTAATAATATTACGTTTGCATCATGGGTTGCTGTAATTAGTCTATTTAAGAGTGTAAAACCCGGTGGAATTGATTAGGATAATATACTATGGCTAGAGTTTCTATAAAAGATATTGCAGAAAAATTAGGAGTGTCCAGTGCTACGGTCTCTTTGGTCTTGAATGAAAAAGATAAAGACTCCCGTATTGGGAAAGAAGTCGCTGAGAAAGTTCGACAGACTGCAATTGAAATGAACTATAGGCCTAATATGGCTGCAAGAAGTTTGCGGACTGGGAAAACAAAAACCCTTGGTCTGATAGTTGCCGATATATCCAATCCTTTCTTTGCGAAACTGGCCAGGCATATTGAAAATATTGCGGAGGTAAAGGGGTATCAGGTTATGTTTGGTAGCTCTGATGAGTCAAGTGCGAAATTTGAGGGCCTTATCCATCTTTTTATAGAGAAAAATGTCGATGGTATAATTGTTGTGCCGCCTCAAGATAGTGAAAAAGCTATGATGGAACTTGTGAAGCGTAAGGTGCCGGTAGTTTCAGTGGACAGAGGTCTCGAAGGTTTGCCCGTAAGTTCTATTCAGATTGATAATATAGGGGCTTCTTTTCAGTTGACTAATATTCTATTAGAGCAAGGTTGCAAGCGTATTGGTTTTATGGCTTATAATATTAACCTGCCAAATATAAAGAAGAGATATGAAGGCTATGCGAAAGCTTTAGAGATGAATGGTGTTCTTGTCGATAATGATCTTGTTCGTTCTGTTTCATTCGAGAATTTTGAAGAAAATGTAAAGCAGGCTATAGCTGCGCTAATGGCCAAAAAGGTTGATTCTGTTGTTTTTGCGACGAACAGGGTAGGGGTACAGTCGTTAATTGCCTTGAGGGAGTTTAAAAATTATCGCGATTTGAAGTATGTAAGTATAGATAATCCTGATGAGTATATTTTTGCAGATATAGATATTACTTGTATAGAGCAGCCTGTGAAGGAATTGGGGGAAAGGACTCTGGATATATTATTCAAATATATAGAGAATCCAAAATATAAGATTGTTGAAAGCGTGACACTACAAACAAATATCGTAGTCCCCGGGGAAAATTAATGAAAATAAAAAAAATATAATTTTTTTTTATTTTTAGTTAAACGTATAAGCACTTTTTATTAATAATACTATAATGGAAAAACACAAAAAAAAGAAATTATCATTGTTTGCCTCACCTGGCGGAGGGAGTTATTTAATCCCTTTTATTCTGGTTAGTAGTCTGTTTTTAATGTGGGGAATTGCTCATGGACTACTTGATGTTTTGAATAAGCATTTTCAGGAAGCCTTTACTATGACTAAGGCCCAATCGGGGTTTGTCCAATTTTCTACCTATA
The DNA here is from genome assembly GCF_015234155.1 of Dysgonomonas sp. GY75. Lineage (NCBI taxonomy): Bacteria > Pseudomonadati > Bacteroidota > Bacteroidia > Bacteroidales > Dysgonomonadaceae > Dysgonomonas > Dysgonomonas sp. GY75. The sequence continues at coordinate 568,546 of NZ_JADCLQ010000036.1, read as the reverse complement.
TAGCATATGGTCTTATGAGTGTTCCCGCAGGGATGTTCATGCGTCGTTTTGGATATAAAAAGGGGATTATATTTGGCTTGTTGATTTACGCCGTGGGGTCTTTTTCTTTTCTTCCGGCAGCCTATCTTCATTCAGCCAATCCATTTTTTATAGCCCTGTTTGTCGTTGCATGCGGGTTGTGTTTTCTTGAAACAGCGGCAAATCCTTATTCAACAGTTTTAGGTCCTAAAGAGCGAGGTGCACAGCGGCTCAACTTGTCCCAGTCGCTAAATGGATTAGGCTGGATTCTTGGCCCACTTATTGGAGGTGCTCTTATTTTCGGTGCAGAAGAAGGGGATACCTTAGCTTTAACAAAGCCTTATATTCTGCTTGGTATTTGTACGCTCGTTATTACAGTATTGTTCTTTTTTGTCAAACTTCCGGATATACAGGAGTCCGACGACGAAGCTGTTCAGGAAGTTTCCGAAACCGGACATGATAAAACTCTGCCTTTGTTTCAACATCGGCATTTTGTGCTGGCGATAGCGGCCTTGGTCGCATATATGATGGCGCAATCGGGAATATTTGGTTTTTTTATCAATTATGTGATGGAGCAGGATCATAGCATAACAAAAATAGAGGCTACCCAATTGTTGTCATTCGGAGGCATGCTTTTATTTATGATTGGCAGACTGTCGGGGAGTTTTATTATGGCAAAATTCAAACCTCAGCATATTTTGTCTCTTTATGCATTAATGTGTACTATATCAATGGTTCTGGTTATTCTTTCTTTAGGAAAAATATCTTTATATGCCCTTTATATAAATTTCTTCTTCATGTCTATTATGTTTCCTACGATTTATGCATTGGGGCTTGTGAAAATGGGTGAGTACACAAAACGTGCTGCGTCATTCTTAACTATGGCCGTAGCAGGAGGAGCGTTTTCTCCGATTATAATGGGTGCGCTAGGTGAAGAAAATATGGCTATCGGTTTCTTTATCCCGCTCGCATGCTTCTTATTTATTTTATATTTTGGTCTGCATGGCTATAAACCGGTGAAAAATTAGACCGAACTTTCAATTATTATCTAAAAATAAAATACCATGAAAAAAATTTGTTTTCTAATTAGTCTTTTTTTTATAACGCAGCTTTTATTCTCGCAAGAAGGGTTTAACGGTCTTGGTGTGGATATGAGTAATCTGCATCGGCTATCTAATGCAAAAACACGTTCTATCAGTCCGGAAAATTTTACAGGAGAGAAGGGTAAAGGAGGAATGGCCGATCCGGCTATGCAGGGAGATAAACGAAATGTAGCGAATGCACACCATGCTGCCCGAGACCTCGGGCAAACATGGAAAGTTAATCCGTATGTCCATATAGCACCCGGCGAAACATTTACATTAGCTGAGATTGAAGGCCCTGGAGCAATCCAGCATATTTGGATGACACCTACAGGCAACTGGCGTTTTTCTATCCTGCGCTTTTATTGGGACGATGAAAAAGAACCATCGGTAGAATGTCCTGTCGGAGACTTTTTTGGCATGGGATGGGGTGTTTATGCTCCTCTAAATTCATTGGCTATATGCGTTAATCCGGGAAGTGCATTCAATTGTTACTGGACAATGCCTTTCCGTAAGAAATGTAAGATCACAATGGAAAATGTCAATCCGGAAGATGCAATGGTACTTTATTATCAAGTCGACTATACACTGACTGATGTTCCGGCTGATGCAGGATATTTCCACGCACAATTCCGTCGCACACATTATAATGAAACCTCAGATTATACAATGATTGACGGGGTTAAGGGAAAAGGACATTACGTAGGTACATATATGGCCCAGGGAGTACACAATAATGGATGGTGGGGTGAAGGAGAAATCAAATTCTTTATGGATGGAGATACTAAATATCCTACTATTTGTGGTACCGGCGCAGAAGATTATTTCTGTGGATCTTACAACTTTGACCGTGAAGGACAGTATAAAGAGTTTTGTACAGCTTATGCAGGATTACATCAGGTTATTCGTCCCGATGGGACTTACCGTTCGCAACAACGCTTCGGTATGTACAGATGGCATATAGCGGATCCTGTACGTTTCGAAAAAGATCTCAAAATAACAATTCAAGATTTGGGTTGGAGAGTAGGCGGACGTTATTTGCCTCAAAAATCGGATATATCTTCAGTCGTTTTTTGGTATCAAGGTGAACCACATGCTAAATTCCCGAAATTCCCGGGTTGGCAGGATTTAGAGGTTAATTAATAATTTAGGTTATTTATCTAAAGGGGGATATCGGTCTAATTCTCCCCCTTTAGATTCTGTTCGGGAATATATTTATAAGATATTTCTTTGTCTCTCTTAAGATAATAAGTAAGAAAACGAAAACGTATAAGCCCTGAAGGCTTATTATAAACTACTCTCAATGTCTTTTGATACCTTATTATTATAAAGGTGTATTCGTCATCCTTAATTTAACGAGACTGTATCTATGAAAAAAGTACACCATAGCCTGTTATGTATGGCTGTGATTGGGCTGACATCTCTTATTTGCTGTACTCATAAAAGCAATAGGGAACAACCCCGGATCTATAATGAAAAATATACAGGAGATTATACAAACCGGATTGCCTTCCCGATAGGGGGAATGGGAACAGGGATGTTCTGTATCGAAGGAAGTGGCGCGATATCAAATATGTCGCTGCGGCACCGTCCAGAGGTTTTTCATGAACCTGCAATGTTTGCGGCGCTTCATATAAAAGATGTCAACAATACAACCAAAATCTTAGAAGGCCAGGTTCCTGACTGGAAAAAGTTCGGGATGCCACTCTCTGCTTTAGGAGGGGGTGGGACATGGGGACTGCCCCGTTATAAGGAAAATACTTTTACCGCTCGTTTCCCATTTGCCGAAATAGAGTTGAAAGACGATCAAATGCCTGTGGATATAAAGATAAACGCGTGGAATCCGTTTATCCCCACAGATGCTGATAACTCAAGTCTGCCGGTAGGGGGATTTGAATATGAATTCAAAAATACAGGAGATACTGTCATTGAAGCGATCTTTTCCTACAATACACGCAATTTTATGTATATAAACGGGAAAGGTACCTCTTGCATAAAATCACACGAGAATGGTTTCATTCTATATCAGTCCGGAACGGGGGATGAGTCTTTTCATCAGGGTGAGTTTGCTATATTTACTGATAATCCTGAAACTAAGGTAAATCATAACTGGTTCAGAGGAGGCTGGTTTGACCCACTGACTATTTGTTGGAATAATTTAGCTACAGGAATAATAGAAAGCAATCCGCCCGAATTAGAGGGAGCTACCGGAGCATCATTATTTGTTCCCGTGAAACTAGAACCCGGAGAAGTTAAAACAGTGAGACTCTATATGGCCTGGTATGTACCTTACTCTAATCTGCGCATAGGTGGAGATCCTAAATCCGGATCGGACTATCCAAATATCCCTGAATGCACAGATAGTACAACGAAATGCTATCCTTATGATAATAAAGGGGATGGGAATTACCGTCCATGGTATAGTAATAAATTTGAAAACATAAAAGAAGTTTCTGCCTACTGGCTTAAAAACTATAATGATCTAAAATCAAAGACCAAACTATTTACAGAAGCTTTTTATAATAGTACGCTTCCTGCGGAAGTGATTGAAGCCGTCGCTGCTAATCTTACAATATTAAAATCTCCGACAGTCTTCCGTCAGTACGATGGACGTATGTGGAACTGGGAAGGGTGCGGAGATACCTGGGGTTCGTGTCATGGTTCCTGTACACATGTTTGGAATTATGCGCAGGCAGTGCCACATTTGTTTCCGGCAATGGAGCGTACATTGCGGGAAACGGAATATTACGTAGGCCAAAATAAGGAAGGCCATCAGGTATTCCGCAACAATTTGCCTATACGTCCTGTTATTCACGATTTCCATTCGGCAGCGGACGGACAGCTCGGTGGTATCATGAAGATCTATCGTGAATGGCGTATATCCGGCGATAATAACTGGCTCAAAGAAATATACCCTTTCGTAAAAGCAAGCATGGACTACTGTATCAAGACATGGGACCCTCGCGAAGTAGGGGCGATAGAAGAGCCTCATCATAATACCTATGATATCGAATTCTGGGGAGCTGATGGTATGATTACGAGTTTCTATACCGGAGCATTACAGGCGATGTGTTTGATGGGGGAATATTTGGGAGAAGATATTTCACGTTACGAAGCGCTGATGGACAAGAGTAAAATATATATGGAAACAAAGCTTTTCGATGGCGAATATTTTATTCAGAATATACAATGGAAAGGTTTGAATGCGGACGATCCGACCAAAGTACAGGCATTTAATTCGGGCTATTCGGTTGAAGCCCTTAAAATATTAGAAGCAGAAGGCCCTAAATATCAATACGGCAAGGGCTGTTTGTCGGATGGTATATTAGGTTCATGGATGTCTCTTGTATGCGGAATGCCTGAGATAATAGATAAAACGAAAGTTACGAGTCACTTGAATGCTGTGCATAAATATAACCTGAAACATGATTTGCGCGAACATGCCAATCCTCAACGCCCAACATTTGCATTGGGCAACGAAGGTGGCCTGCTTCTCTGCTCCTGGCCAAAAGGAGGTAAACTTCAACTCCCGTTTGTATATAGTGATGAGGTATGGACAGGTATTGAATATCAGGTTGCTGCACATCTGATGTTCGAGGGCGAAGTAGAGAAAGGTTTGGAAATAGTGCGTACATGCCGTGACCGTTATAATGGAAAAATACGTAATCCTTTCAATGAGTATGAATGCGGAGCGTGGTATGCCCGTGCAATGGCGAGTTATGCTCTATTGGAAGGACTGACCGGTGTCCGCTACGATGCAGTAGATAAGACAATTTATTTCGACTCCCGCATTGGGAATGATTTTGTGTCTTTTCTCTCTACTAATAACGGATTTGCAAATGTGGGATTGAAAAATGGGAAGCCATTTGTAGAGGTTAAATACGGAGAAATCGATATTCAAGAGTGTCTGGTTTCGGGAAAACATCACCAAATAGATATAAAAAAATAATAATATGATTAAAATCAGTCAATTTATAGCCCTGATTTTGGCTTTAGGCCTATTGTTCAGTTGTGCTAATTCTAACAAGAAGGGAAAAGAAACCGTTATGGAAAATTATGAAAAAGGAACATTCGGATATGATCTGAATTATCTGTCTGAAAAAGACAGTTTGGTAATACTGAAAGGGGATAATGATGCTCAGGTAATCATCTCTCCCAAATATCAGGCAAAAGTATTTACCAGTACTGTTGATGGGCCAAATGGCAGGAGTATGGGTTTTATTGGTTATAAAGCTTTCGAACTGGCTGTTCCTGATGAACATATGAATGGCTATGGAGGCGAAAATCGTTTTTGGCTTGGGCCTGAAGGTGGAAAATACTCTGTCTATTTCGAAAAGGGAAAGGAGCAGATCTATGATAACTGGCATTCACCTAAGCCTATTGATACAGAACCATGGGAATTGATTTCGGCTACAGAAAAGAAAGTTGTAATGAAGAAAGGGATGGAGGTAAAGAACTTTCTTGATACACAATTCAAACTAGATGTAGACCGTACTGTCGAATTATTAGATGGAGAGCAAATAAAGTCTCTGTTGGGTATCCGGTTAGCAGATGGAGTAAAGTATGTTGCATATAGTACCCGGAATATTATTACGAATAAGAATGATTTTGAATGGACTAAAGCTACAGGAACAATCTCTACATGGATATTGGATATGTTTATTCCGGCACCGAAAGCTGTAACTATTATACCATTTAATAAGGGTGATGAAAAAACGATGGGTAAAATCGTAACCAGTGATTATTTCGGAGAAATTCCCGCCGACAGATTAGCTGTAAAAGAAGAGACTATCTACCTGAAGACAGATGGCGCTCAGCGGGGAAAATTGGGCTTGAATTCATTCAGGACGAAAGGTATTGCCGGGAATTATGATCCTGAATTGAATAGGTTGACTATCACTACTTTCGATGTGGAAAAAGGTGCTGCTTATCTTAATCAGGAATGGAATCCTTCGAAAGATCCGCTTGTTGGGGATGCTATGAATGCATATAACGATGGGCCTCTTGAAGATGGCAGTATCATGGGGCCTTTCCTGGAAGTGGAGAGTTGCTCTCCGGCCGCTTTCCTCAAGCCAAATCAGTCTCAGACACATAATCATAATGTATTCCATTTTGTGGGAGATCCTGCTCTTTTAACAGAAATTGCAGAAAAGCTGCTTGGAGTTTCTATAGATGATATTACCAGTGCATTTTCAATGAAATAATTATAAAAGGGGCACAATATATTAGGTATGAATAAACGAATATATTATTTGTTAGTAATTAGTTTCCTGTCTCTCTTTTCAAGTCTTCTTTTTCCGGTTAGGGTATTAGGTGAAGAGCTGTTAGAGATAAGAAAACTACCAAAAGAATTTCAGGCCGTAATTCACAGTATCAGGTTTGATCGTTTAGGTTCGATTAAACCGCAGCAGGAAATAAAGAACATAGACAAAGGCTTGGTTCATGTCAGGCTTATATTTGATTTGCCTGCCGAAATCAAGCAAGATGACTGGCAACTAACGATACAGCCTGCGTTTATCCCAGACTTTAATTGGGCCCCTCATATTACTCCCGGAGATATGAATATTATCGATCAGCATGTTTTTCGTAGTCCTGCTATGATAGTGACCGATAACAAGCAAGGATTGGCTGTAATACCGGATATCAATATTATGAAAAATGGCACTCCTACACGATGGTATATGGATATGATCGCTCCGGAAAATAAGCTTGTATTAGGTATGAGTGAAACACTTGTATCAGGACATGTTATCTATGAGCGCAAAGAAGGAGCTGTATATCCTAAAGGGAGGGTTGAATTCGGCTTTTATCTGATGAAATATGCGGATAAAGAAGATCTGGAAAATCCTTTTCGCAGACCGTTAAAGTTTTTCTGGACAAATTGGGGAGAGAAGCTGAATGAAGAAGGAAATCCTATAAAAGGAGATTTGGAGCCTTATGTTGATTACACTTATAACTGGGCATTTAATACATGGAAAGATGCCGTTTGGCAAGAATTTATGTTAGGTGACAAGAAAGTGGGTGCTCCGGTGTTTATCGTAAATACAACTCAAAGTCCTAATTACCCCGGCAAGGTAAACGAAAGGGAGTTTCTGTCGATATGGAATCAGGCATGGTTTAGTTCTTTGCGTTCGGCAAGTGGATTGTACCGTTATGCCCGTCGCAAAGGCAATAAGGGATTATTGAATAAGGCGCTACTCTCAAAAGAATTAGCTTTGGCCGCTCCTATGAAGGAAGGTTTTTTCTATGGTCTGATCGGTACAGAGATGGAAACAGTAGAAACTGAAGGGAAACAATATAACCGTTCGAAGGGCTGGGATACTTATTATTGGGGAAACTCCAATAGAAATCCATACACCTGGGATGCCCGGAAATCTCCTTTTCATATTCTGGATATGAGTTGGACTGCTATCCTGATGCTGCGTTGGTATGAAGAATTAGAAAAAGATGAACGGTTACTGGAATATGCCCGGAAATACGCAGACGCCTTATTACAAAAACAGGATGCAAAAGGCTTCTTCCCGGGATGGCTCGATCTGGATACTTTGGAACCGATGGAATATCTTAACGATTCGCCAGAGACATCGATGAGCGTTACTTTCTTGCTCAAGCTGTACGAGTTAACTAAAAATGAAAAATACCGTTCATCTGCATTAAGAGCGATAGATGCTGTATGTAAGGAAATTGTGCCTGTCGGACGTTGGGAGGATTTTGAGACTTACTGGTCATGTTGCCGTCTGGGAACACCGGAGTGGATAGGAAAGAAAATAGAGAGGAACAATATGTACAAACAATGTAACTTTTCTATCTTCTGGACAGCGGAAGCTCTTCTCGATAGCTATAGAATAACTAAGAATAAGGAATATCTCAAACTGGGTCAGCGTACACTCGATGAAATGCTTATGACACAAACCGTATGGCAACCTCCCTATATTTATGTAAATACAGTAGGTGGATTTGGTGTAATGAATGCTGACGGGGAATGGAATGATTCTCGTCAAAGCCTTTTTGCCGAAACGATTCTTCAATATGGAAAACTGCTGAATAAAAAAGAATACAATGAGCGGGGTTTATCCGCAATCCGGGCTTCATTCTCAATGATGTATTGTCCTGAGAATCCTTTAGCCAAAGAGCAGTGGGAAAGAGTCTGGCCATTCTTCAATGAAAAAGACTATGGCTTTACGATGGAGAATTATGGGCATGACGGCCGGACAAGTAAGGATGGAATAGGCATAGGAGAATTCACTATTTATGATTGGGGTAATGGGGCTGCTGCTGAGGCATATAATCGCATTCGTGATAAATTTGGCATTGAGATATTCAGATAATATATACTAAATATGAAAAAATTAATTTTTATTATTTTCGGATTTTTACTTGTTTTTTCTGCTTATTCGCAAAATAAGAAAAATGCAGGTGGCATTACCTTGATCAGTGAATTGGAGCAGTTATACAATCTTGCATTATTGCCACAATACCGGACCGGTATAATTGAACAAGAATCAAGTTATGACCGTACGGGGAATAATGATGATGGTTTTTCGGGAAAATATTCCTATCTACGCAAGGAAAACGGGAATCTGGTTTTAGCCGATTACAAGGGACCCGGCGTTATAAATCGTATTTGGACGCCCACACCGACTACAGATACAATACAATTCTATATTGATGGCGAAAAAACGCCACGTATCAGTATTCCTTTTATAGACTTATTTTCAGGAAAGATCTTTCCTTTTGTTAATCCTGTTTGCGGAAATGAAATAGGAGGGTACTATTGTTATGTACCTATTCAATTTACAAAATCATGTAAAATAGTATTTTGCGGTGAGAAGATCATGTTTCATCAGATACAATACCGTCCTTATCCGGAGAATACGCAAACAGAGTCTTTCAATATGGTATGGAATACAGAGCAAAAAGAGGCTCTGAACACGGCTTGTAATTTTTGGCTCCGTCAAGTTAAACCTTTAACTAACTTGGACAAAGCAGAGCAGTTGGTAGAGACAAAGGAATTTTTTATTGCTCCGGGAGAAACTTTTCCTTTTTTCTCAGCCAATGAAGGAGGACGTATATTTGGTATTGAATTGGATTTTGGCCCGGCTCTGGAAGGTAAATATAAAGATATTATATTGAAGGCGCAGTGGGATGATGATGAGTCCCCTGCCATTTACAGTCCCGCCGCCGATTTCTTTGGCTACGCATATGGAAAACCAGCCATGCAAAGTCTTTTACTGGGCTCTTTTCAGTCAATAAACTATTCATATATCCCTATGCCGTACAGTAAAAAAGCGAGGTTGAACCTTGTATATGAAAAAAGGCAGGATATGAATCAATCGAAGGTAGAAGTAAAAGCCAGGGTATTTTATACAAAAGAAGTGCAGAACCCCGAAAAAGAAGGCCGCCTATATAGTATCTGGCGCCGGGAGATCGACCCAAAGGAATTCGAGCCCTATTTATTCGCAGACATCAAAGATAGAGGGCATTATATAGGGATCATTCATATTGCGCAGGCCTTACGTCCCGGTATGACTCTGTTTTTCGAAGGAGATGATTCTACTGTGGTCGATAGTAAATTGAGGATGCATGGTACAGGGTCGGAAGATTACTACAATGGAGGGTGGTATGCTTTACTCGATAGATGGGATCGGGGTGTGAGTTTGCCTATACATGGCTCTCTCGATTATTCCTTGCCAATGTCACGCACCGGAGGATATCGCTTTTTTATAACGGATAAGGTTACATTCGATAAGAACCTTCTGGTTACGATCGAACATGGACCTGAGCAAAACAGATTTCCTGTCGATTATACATCTCTGGCATTCTATTACGGATCAAAACCTGTTGAGTGTAGTATGTTACCGACCGAAGAACTGCGTACAGTCTATGAGCCTTCTACACATATTTTTTATCCACAGTTAATGAATCTGTCGATTGGTCATGGACTGAAAGTTGAAAACAAAGATCGTTTGATTGCCGATACAGAAAATGAAGGTATGGTGCGCATTATGCTCGATGAAGTGCCAGAAGGTGTCTATAAAATTAAGTTGACCTATTATAAAACTCCCGATGGAGGGGCTTTTGAAGTCTGGAACAGGCAAAAGCAGATAAAATCGTGGGAAGATGTGTACAGTAAGGCTGAAGAAAAAATGGAGAATGCAGAGTTAGGGATATTCACCCTCACCAGACATACAAATTCTATTTCAATTAAAGTGAAAAAAACAGAGAAGGGATCAAAATTTCACTTCGATATTCTGACCCTTGAGAAACAATAAAGAAAAAGTAATATTAAAAAAGTAAAAAATGAAAAAAACGAACTATCCAAAAATTGGGATTCGCCCTATTATTGATGGGCGAAGGAGAGGTATCCGTGAGTCTTTAGAAGATACAGTGATGAATATGGCAAAAAGGGTTGCTGAATTTTATAGCACGAATCTTCGCTATCCGGATGGATCACCTGTGCAATGCATTATCGCGGATACATGTATCGGCGGTGTTAAAGAAGCGGCTGACTGTGCAGAGAAATTTGAAAGGGAAAATGTTGGAGTTTCGCTCTCCGTAACAGCATGCTGGTGTTATGGATCAGAAACAATAGATATGAACCCTTTGATACCAAAAGCAATATGGGGCTTTAACGGCACTGAGCGTCCGGGTGCCGTATATCTGGCTGCTGCTCTTGCCGCACATACGCAAAAAGGCCTCCCTACTTTCGGAATTTACGGACGCGATGTTCAGGATATGGGTGATCCTGTAATACCTGAAGATGTTCAGGAAAAATTGTTACGTTTTGCCAAAGCAGGCCTTGCAGTAGCCATCATGCGGGGGAAATCTTATTTGGCTATCGGATCTGTCTCGATGGGGATAGGTGGATCTATCGTAAACCCTGATTTTCTTCAGGAATATCTGGGTATGCGTACCGAATATGTAGATTGTTCCGAAGTGCTTCGGAGGATTCAGCAGGAGATATATGATAAGGATGAATTTGAAAAAGCACTGGCCTGGACCAAGAAAAACTGTGTTGTGAATGAATTACCGGATCATAATCCTGAAACAATCCGGCGTTCACGTGAGCAGAAAGACCAAGACTGGGAATTTGTAGTGAAGATGACTTTAATCATGCGCGATCTGATGATAGGCAATGATAAGTTATGGGATATGGGATTTGGAGAAGAAGCAATGGGGCACAACGCTATTGCCGGAGGATTCCAGGGACAGCGCCAGTGGACAGATTTTCTTCCGAACGGTGATTTTTCTGAAGCAATTCTTAATACATCTTTTGACTGGAATGGCATACGGGAACCTTTTACATTTGCGACAGAGGATGATCATCTGAACGGGATATCAATGTTATTTGGTAAATTATTAACAAATACGGCTCAGATATTTGCAGATGTAAGAACATATTGGAGTCCTGCAGCTCTGGAAAGGGTTACAGGCTGGAAACCGGACGGCCTGTTGGAGAATGGGGCTATCCACCTCATCAATTCCGGAGCATGTACTTTGGATGCTACAGGAGAGCAAACCAAATATGGTAAACCTGTAATGAAACCTTTCTGGGAAATAGACGAAGAGGAAGTAAACGCTATGCTTAAAGCGACAAAGTGGGGGCCTTCTTCCTTAGAATATTTCCGTGGAGGTGGTTATTCTTCCAAGCTTTTGTCAAAAGCCGGAATGCCTGTTACAATGTGCCGCATTAATCTGGTGAAAGGACAAGGGCCTGTTATTCAGATAGCAGAAGGATGGACAGCTACATTCCCGGAAGAAATATTTAATGTTATTGATCAGCGTACAGATAAAACCTGGCCGTCTACATTCTTTGTGCCCAGACTTACCGGACAAGGCCATTTTAAAGATGTGTACTCTGTTATGAATTATTGGGGAGCCAATCATGGAGCTATCAGTTACGGGCATATCGGAGCAGATCTGATTTCACTTGCTTCCATGTGTTCTATCCCTGTCTGTATGCATAATGTGGATGAGGATAAGATATTCCGTCCATCGGCATGGAGTGCCTTTGGTTCTGATCCCGAGGGTTCTGATTATAGGGCATGTAATACATATGGCCCGATCTATAAATAGAAGGTTGATATAAAAACAGGAAGAGTTTTCTCCTAAACTCTTCCTGTTTATAATCTTTAAAATCAATAATAAGATTTTTTACACTGTTTCACCTTAAACTAAAAATTATGAAAAAGGAACTGCTATGTAATCTCAGAATTATATTGTTTCTAAAACTATGGAAAAACATGTATCGAAAGACACTTATTCTAATGCTTATGATTTTCGCATCAGTTGGCCTGTTTGCGGTAAATGGTACTGATGAAACATCCCCAAAAAGAATAGTTACAGGTACAGTATTTGAAATTGAAACCGGAGAGACTCTCCCCGGAGTGAGTGTCTTTATTAAGAACACACAAAAAGGTACAATGACTGATACTAATGGAAAGTATACATTGGAAGTAGATTCAGAAAGTGCTATTCTTGTTTTTAACTTTATTGGAAAAAAAACGATTGAAGTTGTAGTCGGGAATCAGAGCACGATTAATGTAAATATGGAAAACGATGCTACCATGTTACAAGAAGTGATTTATACCGGTTATATGACCCAGAAGAAGGCCGATCTGACGGGATCACTATCTATTGCCAATGCTGCCGATTTAGCAAAAAATCCGTCAGCAAATGCAATGAAATCACTGCAAGGGAAGCTTTCAGGAGTATATATTACTACTAACGGAGGTGACCCGGCAGAGGGAGTTAATATACAAATCAGGGGGCTTTCGTCTTTGTCGGGAGGGATTAAACCGTTGATAGTATTAGATGGAATGCCTACCGAAAACCTGAATCTTCGTGATATAAATTCAGGGGACATTGAGTCTATTCAAGTCCTGAAGGATGCGGCTTCTGCAAGTATATACGGAGCCAGGGCTTCGGGAGGAGTCGTGTTGGTTCAGACTAAAAAGGGAGTAGCCGGAACAACCAAGGTTGAATATAATGGAAGTGTTTCTTTTAATACCGTATTGAATAAGCCGAAACTGATGAATGCTGAACAATACGGGATTGCGACTTTCAGAGCACAGGCATATGACGAAGAGATATATGGGATGGCGATGTCATTACCATCTACCTACGATTTCACGTGGCATAGAGATGCTAACGGAAGAGCTATACTGGATGCGGCACGACCGGCTGAATGGCTTAACGCCGACAAAACGGTAAGAGGCTCTGATACGAATTGGATGGATGAGGTTCTCAGGACAGCAATAATGACTAATCATCAATTAACGGTTTCCAGTGGATCGGATAAATCGAGGAGTTTATTCTCGTTAGGTTATTATGATAATCAGGGAACACAAATTCATACATATTTCAGGCAATACTCGATACGTGTCAATACTGAATATAACCTGATAAATAACCGGTTGAAGCTGGGAGAAAATCTTGCTGTATCCTATTTGCAGTACAGAGATGGCAACGAGATGCGCTGGGCTATGATTATGCCTCCGGCGGTCCCTGTTTATGACGTCAATGGAGGATGGGCAGGAGCAGCTGGTTTTGATGACTTTACAAACCCTGTACGTGTATTGACAAATAATAAAGACAATACTAATAATTATGTAAAAGTGATAGGGAATGTTTTTCTGGACCTTGATATTTGGAAGGGGATATCTGCCCGCACACAGTTTGGTGTCGATTACGGGAATGCATATAACAGGACTCTGGATCGTGCCTGGTCCGAAAACGGAGGCCGGAATAGTGACGGCGAAAACTATGTAGGAAGCAGCCAGTCTCATCCGCTTAGTTATGTTTGGACTAATACTATGTCATATAATATGAATAAAGGGAAACATAGTCTTGATGCCGTATTTGGAGTAGAGTTGACAAGGTTTGTACAAGAAGGGTTTTCGGCGAGAAGAGAAGGGGTTTATCTTGAAGACCGTGACTTCGCTCACTTAGGAATAACTACCGGCTCAAAATATTCTCTTGGAAGTTCTGCCGATGAGTATACATATTTCTCTGTATTTGGAAAAGCCAATTACGTTTATGACACAAAGTATCTGTTTTCAGCCACATTGCGTCGGGATGGTTCTTCACTTTTCGGTGCAAATAATCGATATGCTACATTCCCGGCATTCTCGGCAGGATGGCGAATCAATAACGAACCTTTTATGGCGGACTTTAACTTTATATCTGATCTTAAGTTGCGTGCCAGCTGGGGTGCAAACGGTAGTGTACAAGGTTTACCCAGAGGTTATACATCCACTCCGTTCACAACCGATTATTTCGGGACATCTTATCCTATAGAAGGAAACGAGACCGGACCTTTATATTCGGGTTATAGGAGAACCTGGTTGGGTAATCCCAATCTTAAATGGGAAACGACAACACAAACCGATTTGGCTGTGGATTTCGGATTCCTTGATCAACGGATAAACGGCTCGTTAGGATATTATTATAAGAGGACATCAGATATATTAGTTCAAACACCTTACATTGCAGCCATGGGTGAAGGTGGCGAACCTTGGATTAATGGTGCTGATATGAATAATAAAGGGATAGAATTTTCCATTAGTTACAGCAATGATCCTAAATCTGCATTTCAGTACACTATCTCGGCCAATATAGGAACCTATAAAACAAAGATCATAGATCTTCCGCAAGATGTAATTAATAAATATCCTGGCGATGGAGTTCTTGACCTTGTTACCGGAAGAACACCTAATATCCTTTACGGCTTAGTTGCTGATGGTATATTTAAGACACAGGAGGAAGTCGATAACCATGCCGAACAGAAAGGAAAGGCTGTAGGTCGTATTCGCTACAAAGATCTCGATGGAAATGGAGTAGTAGACGAAGTATATGACAGAACATATATCGGAGTTACAGATCCCGATTTCTTCGGAGGGATTACATTTGACCTTAAGTACCGCAATTTTGATATGAATATATTCTTCCAGGGCGTTTATGGCAATAAAGTAAATAATATCTGGAAACAAGAATCCGACTTATGGAATATAACTGTACCGGCTCATAAAAATCATCCTGAGAGAATCTTAGGTGCCTGGTCTTTCGATAACCCTAATTCAGATATCCCTGCTATATCTAATTCGACACAAAATGCAGAACACCGTTTCTCGAGCTATTTTGTAGAGGATGGGTCTTACCTCAAACTAAGGAATATAGAACTAGGGTATACGCTCCCAAAGAAAATATCAGGTAAGATGTTGATGCAGAACCTAAGAATATATACTTCGGCACGAAATGTCTTAACCCTTAAGAAAGGGTGGGGTAAAGATAAATATACAAGTTTCGATCCGGAGATGCCTGGTTATGGTTATTTGACTCCATTCTCATTAACATTTGGACTTAATGTTACATTCTAAATCTTAGTATCTATGAAAAAGTTTAAATTAATAATATTCGTTTTGGCCTTCTTTTTTACGGCAAATAGTTGTTCCGATTTCTTAGATGTCGCTCCTAAACAAGTATTAGATGAATCGTTGCTTACGAAACCTGAAGATATGGAAGGCTTTGTAACGGCAGCATATGCAAGAATGACAGATATACCGTCGTGGGATTCACCTTTTGCCCCCTGGTGGTCGGGTTCATTACGTTCCGACGATTCTTATAAAGGTGGAGGAGGTACATGGGATGGAGATGGCTGGCATTTTATGGAAACCTTTGTCGGCCTAACTCCAAATGGATGGCCTCTCGATTATCCATGGTATGTATCATATCAGGTAATACAGAGATGTAATACTGCTTTGCAAAGACTGGAAACAATCACAGAAGATGAATTTCCCGCCAAGAACGCCAGAATGGGAGAAATGAAGTTTATACGGACTTTTACGCTTTATCGTATTAAGCTGTTTTGGAAATATGTGCCTTATATTGATGAAACGGTTGTTGGAACTTCCTCTGCTTTTGAATCGGTACCGAACAGGGAAAAAGATATGCCAAACGATCTGTACTTGTGGGAAAAACTGTTGAACGATTTTAAAGACGCGGAAAACCTTTTGCCCGAAAGCCAGATGGATAAAGGGCGCATAACAAAGAATGCAGCAACGGCAATGGTTGCCCGGGTATTGCTTTCTATGGCTTATGAGCAGGATGAAAGACACCGTGTAACAACCATCAATAAAGACAGATTAACAGAAGCTCTGGTGTATCTCAATAAGTTGACCGAGCAGGAAGGTAAAGCCGTTGGATTGTGCAATGATTTTGGCGATAATTTTGATATCGCTTTTGATAATAATACGAAAGAATCTATATGGGAAATACAATATTCGATCGATGACGGTAGCTCTACCGGAGGCAAAATAAACAGAAGCGAAGGATTGAATCATCCATGGCAATGGGCCGGATTTCAGTGCTGTGGTTTTCACCATGTGAGTTATACAATGGGAAATGCTTTCAAAACCGGAGCAGACGGATTGCCAATGTTCGATACTTACAATGTCGGTAGCTATGCTGATGGGGATAGCGAATTTTTCGGTAAAAATACATTCGACCCTCGTTTTAGTCATACAGCGGCTGTTCCCGGACAACCCTATAAATATGACCCATTTTTGATCTTCGAACAAAAAGCGATTCGTAACCCGGCTGAATATGGATATCTGAAATCAATAAAGGAACTGGTACATCCTAATTGTAATTGCTTGTTGTATGATGGCTGGCAGTTCAATTCGATGAATAAACGGATGATTCGTTACGATGAAGTATTGCTATGGAAAGCCGAAGCTCTCATACAGTTGGATAGATGGGATGAAGCCTTGCCATTAATCAACAAAATTCGGGAGCGTGCGGCAAAAAGTACTATCCGTTTGAGGAAAGCAGATGGCTCACCCATATTGAATTACAAATGTGAAACATATAAGCCCGGAACCAATTGTACTTGGACAAAAGATTTTGCGATGAAAGCATTACAATGGGAGAACCGTTTGGAAATGGCTTGTGAAGGGCGCCGGTTCTTCGATTTGCAGCGGTGGGGGATTTTAGAAAAAACGATGAATGATTATTTTGCTGTTGAGAAAAATAGATTTTCCTGGATGGATAATGCGCGCTTTACAGCGGGTAGAGATGAGTATTTCCCAATTCCATTACCTCAAATGAAATGGGCGAAAGGTAATTATACACAGAATCCGGGGTATTAATATTGAATATAAAGATATAATTATGAAAAATATAGCTAGAATGCTGATCATAGCACTTACCATTGTTTCATTTACAAGTTGTTATGATAGAGATGTCATTGATTATAAAGAATTCGATCATTCTTTACCTGAGATTGAAAATTTGAGTTATACAAAGCAGAATAATCTTGTCAAATTATCATGGCAGATTCCTGCAAATATATCGGATGATTTCAGACGGCCATTGGAAGTCAGTATCCAGGTAGTAGAGAATAATATTTACAGAGAAATAGTTATAGTCGAAAATGAAGGAACATCTCGTGATATAACAATCGATACAAGCAAAAAATATCGGTTTGTTGTGAAACTACTGGGTTATCTGACCAACGAAGCAAAAGAAGAGGGTAAAACAGACAGGGTTTATTCGGAAGGGCAGGTTATTCATATTGAATGAGTGTATAGGAATACCTGAGGATTTGATGATTCTATCGGGTATTGGTCTTTTTCTGTGTAAGACTTGCTTATAGAATATGAATTCTAGTCTGAGACCTGAAAAGCAAAATCTAAGAAACGAAATTTACCAATATCCGGTACGATAAAAAATGATCTTATTAAATATTATATATGAGACACTTATGCTAAAATTAACATTATTATGAGACACATAAAACGAAAAAAAAATGGAAAATATTTCCTGCTGTCGATGTGTTGTTTCCTAAACCTAGTTTTTGCTTTTGCTCAGTCAGGGAGAGTAATAACAGGACGTGTGAGCGATTCTAAAGGAGAGTTGTTGGCCGGAGTAGTAGTTACGGAAGTTGGCACTACAAATGGAGTGATCACAGATGAGAATGGAACTTATTCCATTGGTACAAAATCAAGCAGTGCTGTACTGAGATTTACATGTATTGGTTTTAAAGAGAAAGTAGAAGAAATAGGGAACAGAAAGGTTATTGATGTTGCCTTAGATGAAGATGTCGCTTTCTTGGATGAAGTAGTAGTAGTAGGATTCGGTTCTCAGAAGAAAGCGTCAGTTGTTGGAGCTATTAGTACTGTTGAGCCTCAGTCGTTACTTACAGCTCCTGTTCGTTCGGTCAGTAATAATCTTGCAGGGAAGCTAGCCGGGGTAATTGCTGTACAAAGAAGTGGCAATCCTTGGTTTAACGATTCTGATTTTTGGATTAGAGGTATGAGTTCCTTTGGAAATTCTAAGCCTTTAGTATTGATAGATGGAATTGAGCGCTCCTTACATGATATGGATCCGAATGAAATCGAATCATTTTCTGTATTAAAAGATGCTGCGGCCAGTGCCGTATATGGAGTAAGAGGTGCTAATGGTGTGATAATGATTACCACAAAACGAGGTAAAATAGGGGCCCCGAAAGTAAGCGCCCGCATAGAACAGGCATATACTAAACCAACGAAACTTCCGAAATATATAGGTTCTGTGAAGTATCTGGAATTGATGAACGATGTCTATCTGGACGCATATCCTAATCAGTCTCCGCTCTTCAACAACGCAACAATCGAGAATTACAGGAATCAAACAGATCCCGAGCTATATCCCGATATCAACTGGTGGGATGTTGTAGCAAAGGACTTTGCAAGTAGTACTACTGCCAATTTAGATATCAACGGGGGGAGTGATATATTACGTTATGCTCTAACATTAGGACTTTATGATGAGAGTGGAATTATAGAGAGAGATAAAAATCAGGCATGGGACTCTTCTCTGAAGGTTCGACGCTATAATGTCCGTTCAAATGTAGATGTTAACCTGACTAAAACAACATTATTTCGTTTCAATCTGGGAGGGCATCTGATCGCCCGTAACTCTCCTCCGGGATGGAATGAAACAGATGTGGGTATTTTCTACCAGGCTTCGAGGATTCCTCCATATGTTCACCCACCCGTTTATTCAACCGGGGAAATACCTCGGGTATACGCAAGGGAAAATCCGTGGGCTTGGGCTACACAACGAGGATATGAAACTTTGAACCGCCATAAAATTGAATCTTTGGCATCCGTTGAGCAAGATCTGAAATTTATCACTCCCGGCTTAAGCGCAAAATTGAGCTTTTCTTTCGACAGATATTCGGGTTCTTATAAGGTTAGGGGGAAAAATCCTGATTATTATACACCTGCTACGGAAAGAGATGCTAATGGAAATTTAGCGTTGTCTATATATACTTATGGCCAGCAATTTCTGGGTTATGATGTCGGTTCCGAATGGGGTGAACAAAGTATCTATATGGAAGGTGCAATCAACTATGAAAGAACTTTTGACAAAAAACATGCGGTGAATTCCATGCTTCTATATAATCAGAGGGAACTCGAAAGAGGAACTGAATATTGGGACCGTTTGCCTTACCGTACTCAGGGATTTGCCGGAAGATTCTCATATACATACGATACACGCTATGTTGCGGAGTTCAACTTTGGATACAATGGCTCGGAAAACTTTGCCAAAGGTAATCGTTTCGGATTTTTTCCATCGGTTTCTTTAGGCTGGATCATTTCTCAGGAGAGCTTTATGGAAGGTCTGGTAAACACTATTTCCAATCTGAAACTTAGAGGGTCTTGGGGTGAAGTAGGTAATAGCATACTTGGTGTAAATATCTGGGATAACAGGTTTGCGTATCTTTCAACAATCAACGAAAGTTACGGATGGTATACTTTTGGCACAGATAGTAATTTCCATCGTGTCGGAAAAGCAGAAGGGAATGCCGAAAATACTGCGCTAACATGGGAAACATCGACCAAGACGAACTTAGGCTTAGAGGTGGGCTTATGGGGCAATTCAGTAAACCTGACTGCGGATGTTTTCATGGATAAGCGCAGGGATATCTTTATGCAAAGGCGGACAGTTCCGGGTTCGGCCGGATTTATGCAAACTCCTTATGCCAATTTTGGCAAAGTAGAAAATAAAGGGTTTGAACTGTCTCTGAATGCAAATAAAAAATTGTCTGACGACTGGCATATTTCGGCAATGGCAAATTATACTTTTGCCAGAAACAAAATTATTGAGAAAGATGAACCTGCTGCTGTAATAGGAACTAACAGGGCTGAAACGGGACATCCTATCAACCAGATATTCGGACTTGTCTCAGAGGGGCTTTTTACTGAAGATGATTTTGACACCAATGGCAATTTAAAGCCGGAAATACCTGCTCATACGTTTGGTACAGTCCGCCCGGGTGATATCAAGTATAAAGATGTAAACGGTGATAATTCGATCGATGCAAGAGACCGGACAGCCATTGGGGGAACCTTTAATCCGGAAATTGTATACGGCTTTGGTGTCAATATAAAATATAAGGCTATAGATTTTGGCTTTTTTTTCCAGGGTACAGCTAATACATACCAAATGCTTGGCGGAGAGAACTGGTTACCCGGAACCGCTTTAGGTGCAACAGGGAATATCTTCACTAATATCGATGATCGCTGGACAAAGGAGAATCCGAATCAGAACGTATTCTGGCCAAGATTGACTTATGGTGCGAATACTAATAATGAACAGGCATCTACTTGGTGGTTAAGAGATATGAGCTTCTTGCGTTTGAGGACTTTGGAGGTTGGTTATACACTGCCTCAGGTATGGACGAGATCGGTAGGTGTAGAAAATTTGCGTTTTTTTGCGAGAGGGTCTAATATCCTTACTTTCTCTAAATTTAAACTATGGGATCCGGAACTGGCCACAACCGATGGGCTTAAGTATCCTATGACTCAGTCAATATCATTTGGATTAAGTGTTAATTTCCAATAAATAATGATGAATATGAAAAATATAAAATATTTAATACTGGTCCTTATTTCTTCATTACTAATAATTGGTACAACAGGATGCTCCGATTTTCTGGATAAGAAACCTGATGACTATCTGACGATGGAGATGATTTTTTCTGATAAGATCAGAACTGAAGACTGGTTGGCGGGTGTATATTCAGGTGTTCCTAATCCAATGTGGGGATACTTTAAAGAGCAGGGGTGGAATATAATGTCAGATGATATGACTATTCCTTCAGAGTGGCAGCCTTTTGGATGGAAGAATGTATATGCATATACTGTCGGGGATTGGAATCCGGAATCGGCCTGGAATCCCTATTATTGGGTAACTTTTCCTCAGAAAATACGCAGTGCATTGATATTTATAGAAAATGCTCGGCCAAATCAGGCGCAGGGTATGAGCGAAGAATATGTTACTAGAATGAAATATGAAGCCCGCTTTCTGATTGCGTATTACTATGCGTTAATGTTGGAGATATACGGTCCGATCCCGTTCAAGCCCGGAGTTATAGAATCAGTGGATGCACCTGAGTCGGAACTGATGATCACTCAGACTCCATATGATGATATTGTAAACTGGATAGATAATGAATTGATAGAGGTGGCCAAACATCTGCCTGCAGTTTATCCTCAAGAAACTGATTGGGGTAGAGCAACTTCCGTAATGTGCCATGCAGTGAGAGCACGTATGCTTCTTTTTGCAGCAAGCCCTTTATTTAACGGAAATCCGGATCTTAAAGACTGGAAGAATAATGATGGTGTCAATTTATTTAAACCTACAGCAGAGACTGGTAAGTGGGCACGTGCTGCAACAGCCCATAAAGAGTTGATCGACCTGGCGCATGCAAACGCCTATCAGTTATATAAGGAATATAATAACGATGGTACGATAGATCCTTTTATGTCATATTATAATATGTCTCTGAAAAAGTTTTCGGAAGGTAACAAAGAGATTATATTTGGTAGGACATGGGATCCGGGCCGAGATTATTATGAAGGTTTGGGCAGTTGGCAGGCACATCATCTGCCAAAAGGAATAAACGGAAATGCAGGGATGGGTGTTACTCAGGAACTGGTAGATGCTTTTTATATGAAAAACGGCACGAGCCCTATACTGGGATACGACGCAAATAATATGCCAATTATTAATACTGCATCCGGATATTCCGAAAATGGATTTTCTACGGTAGGAGAAATAAGAAATACAAATTGGATAGGAGCATCAGGTCCGGACAATGTACACGGACAGGTGACACTCCCAGGTACATTTAACATGTATTGTAATAGAGAAGCGCGTTTCTATGTATCGGTTATATATAATGAGGCGTGGCTTGGAGTAGATAACAGACGCGTTGAGTTTTACCAGAATGGAGGACGGGATACAGGAAATACCTTCGATGCTCCGCAAAATGGTTATAATGTAAGGAAGAGGATTAGTCTCGAAGTTTTCCCCAGGACTCCGACCCATCCGTATCAGCCTGGTATTCTTTACCGTTTGGCAGAAGCATACCTGGGTTATGCCGAAGCCCTGAATGAATCCGACCCGGGTAATGCGGATATTTTAAAATACATTAATTATGTGAGGCAGAGAGCCGGAATTCCGGATGTAACATCTGGTTCTCAGGATGAAATCCGTAAGCTGATTCAAAAAGAAAGGCGGGTTGAGTTTAACTGTGAAGGTATCCGCTTCCACGATGTACGCCGATGGAAAGTTGCAGAAACCGAGCTTAATCGCCCGTATTACGGGATGAACTTTAAAGGATCTGCGAAAAGTGATGATATCAATAATCCGGATGCATTTTATAAACGTACTTTTTACAAAAATCGTAAATTTTACAAGAAGATGTATCTATGGCCTGTGCCGCAAGCCCAAATTGATATTAATCCTAAACTGATTCAGGCTCCCGGTTATTAATTTCAAACAGGAGAACAGGAACGGAAACGACTGACTCCTGTTCTCCTTACTGATACAAGTAATAGTGAATATAAAATATTATCTTATGAAATCTTTTAAATATATTTTCTATATTCTTTTAATAGTTTTGGGAATCAGTTCTTGCAAGAGTGATAATGATATGCCTGAATTTCCAACTAAATATGCAAGAATTATTCAAAAAACGATAACTGTAAAAACTGCAGAAAGATATAATGTAACGATACATCCGATTTTTGACAGTGAAGAAACGGCGAAAGAGAAATTTGTGTGGAGTGTATCTGATGAGAGCCTTGTCTCTCTTCATACTCATTCGGATAATTCTCTCACAATCAAAGGTCTTGTTCCTGGGCAAACAACCCTCAAGCTAGAATCTGAAGATGGGAAATTACAATATTATTCAACCGTGAATGTGATGAAATCGCCTGATTTTGAGCCTATATTTATAGATTTTGGTCCTATAATATCTCCTTCGCCATTTAATAATTTTCAAAAGCCATCCGATAAAAAACTTGAGAATTTAATAAATAAATATGGAGAGGATACCGGGTATTCAATTGAAATTGCAGGCTCTTTCAACGATTTTGAAATAATTCGCAATATCCCTAATACTTTGGGATTTCCATCAGAGGCTTCCAATGACATGTTTTTCAATGATGGAATAAATGTATCTTCTGCTGGTTTTACTCTATCGGCCTTGAATAAAGACTTTAAGTATTCATTCATATTTTATTCGGCGATCGACGATAATAATACTGAAAATGAATATATAGTTGAAGGTTTGAACCGCAGTTCGGCAACGCTTAGTACGGCTCATAATCAATCGGGAGTAGCAACCGTTAAGAATATTATTCCGGATGATGATGGCAAAATACATATAACCTTACAAGCCGGACCTAATAATACTCAATGGGCAAGATTCTATAACATTAATGCAATGATCATTATTTCAGAGTACGATGAACTTGCTTTTCCTCTGAAATTTGAATGATCGTGTATTGTGAGTATTAATATCTTGGTCTGCCTCTTTTTGGGGGGCAGATCTTGAGAAGTTTTAGATAAATAATTTATTATTATGAAAAAGAAACCATTAAAACTGGTCTTGATTTGTTTATTACTTACGTTATTTTGTATACCGGATCTAGTAGCGCAGAATCCCGTTCCCGGAACTATGTATGAGCTATCGCAAATGAAAAACGGTATGCGAAACCGGCGCATTAGCAGTAATGATCCCGCAGGAGGAGTTCTGGATCATCTTTCAGATATACGTCCGGGGGAAAAACGTATAATCGCCGATATACCCGGCTCCGGTATTATAAACCATATATGGATAACAATGGCTCCCGAGCCTCATGTTTTGAACCGTAGCGATGTTATAATCCGTATGTACTGGGATGGCAATGCTTATCCTTCTGTTGAATCTCCTATCGGGCCGTTCTTTGGTCAGGGATGGAATGAACGGTACAATTACTCGGCGTTGCCTATTACTGCAGGTCCTGCAAATGGTACCTCGATGGTATCGTATTTCTCCATGCCTTTTGCTCAGGGGGCCAGGATCGAAATTGAAAACCAGTCGGATGTAAATCTTGAAAAATTTTATTTCTATGTAGATTATTATGAGACTAAAAAATTACCGGCCGATTTGGGACGATTCCATGCTTGGTACAATCAGGAGCTGACAGAGGCTGCGCCGGAAGGGGAAACAGAATGGGCTGTAATCGGAAAACAAGACAACAATACAACAGGCGACCGCAATTATGTATTTGCTGATATCAAAGGTAAAGGACATTTTGTAGGGCTTAATTATTATGTCCATTGTCCTTCTCCAATCTGGTATGGTGAAGGGGACGACTTTTGGTTTATTGATGGTGAAGAAGAAGCTTCATTGTTGGGGACGGGTACGGAAGACCTTTTCAATACATCATGGTGTCCAAAGGAGGCTTATTCGCATCCATACTTCGGATATCCTCGTGTAAACAATGATGTTGGCTGGCTGGGACGTACACATATATATCGCTTCTTTATAGAAGATCCTGTTTTCTTCCAAAAAAGCCTGAAAGCAAGTATAGAACACGGACATGCAAATAATCTTACATTGGATTTGGCTACCGTCGCATACTGGTATCAGTCGGAAGCCTGCCCTTTACCTCCTGCTCCATCGAAAGAAGTGCGTAAATTGAAGCCGTTTATCAATGTGCCGGATATGCATCGCTGGCGTCATGAGTGGAGAAAAAACAGGGGAGAAGATTCTAAACTTTGGGGTAATGAAATGCCTAAACAATAATTGTAAATAAGCCATAATACCCCTTCCTAAAGTCAGAGAGGGGGTATTGTCTTTCATCAGAAGAATTTACGAATGATATTGATATGAAATTATCACGCGCAATTAAACATATATTTCTCTTAGGTGGATTTCTTTCACCTTTAGTCGTAATGAGCGACGATGTGAAAGAAGATTCCGGCACTTCAAAAAACAGAAAGCATCTAAAGGTAAAAAAAGTAGAGCGGGTTGCCCGTATAACGGGAACTCCGGTAGATGGTGAAAATCTGCTCTCTTCTAACAACACAACTACCATGTATGATGTGGGAGGTACGGACCTCGGTATTGTTTGGGAAATGAATCAGGGAAAATATGGGATTTTTCTTGGCGATACTTTTGGTAAAGGATTCATCCCCGACCAAAATGACCCGGCAGACTTCGGTGATAATTGGCGATGCAACGTTTTAGCCTTTTCTAATGACTGTAATCTTGAAGACGGATTGAGCATTGACAGCATGGCCTCAGATGAAAATGGCAACGCCAGAGAACTTATTCCCGGAGGAAAAGATAAGTCGGGTAATGGAGACTGGACATCTATCCCGACAGCAGCTATCCGGGCAAACAATAAGGATTATGTACACTATTTCAATATGAGGAATTGGACGGGATGGATAACCAACTATTCAGGCCTTTACAAATCGGAAGACGATGGGAAAACATGGGGAAAATGTACAACAGTCCATTTTACTTCAGATAGTAATTTTGGACAAGCCGGATATTATAAGAAGGATGGCTATGTGTATATGGTAGGAACGGAAACTGGCCGGCATAGCAATCCCCGCCTGGCAAGGTTCAACGAAAAAGATATAGAAAATCAATCCTTGTATGAATACTGGAATAAGGATCACAATGAGTGGATCAGAGGTGATGAATCTCAAGCTACTAACCTGTTTGAAGACACAGTGGGTGAACTGTCTATTGCATATCACAACAAGTATAAATGTTGGATTATAACATATTTCTGTGCAGCCAGGTATAATATATCGATACGCTATGCAGAAGAATTGACGGGTCAGTGGAGTAAACCTCAGATATTGGCTACAGGGGAAGAATACCCTCAGTTATATGGTTCATATATACACCCTGTGTCGCTGGATGGTGATGACCTGTATTTTTTAATGTCGATGTGGAGGCCGTATAATGTGTTCCTGATGAGGGCAGAATTGGAATAATAAATATTGATATGAAGACTCGATTATTTAAATATATAGTTAATATATGGGCGTTAGCCTTTTTTACAGGATTCTATTCATGTAGTAAAGATGGTGAGGATGAACCCTATATCCCTATTGACGAAATTACGGTCTCAATAGCGGAACTGGTACCCGATAAGGAAACAAAAGCAGTTTCTACGACACTTACTTTTAAAAATATAGGAGAGATAGATTATCTGTTGATTACAAAAAGCGGAGGTGAGAGTTATTCTGCGAAGATAGAAAAACCGGAATTGTCTGCCTCTTATCCATTCAGATATATGGTAAAAAAAACAGATCCGGAATCCTTTCGGCTGTTATTGACTGCTTATTACAAGGACGGAAATAAATCGAAAGAAGAAGTTCTGACTATAGATAATCGTTGGGGATTTTTTATTCGTAAGGTTTCCCGTACGGCACGTATAACTGGAAACCCTATGTCTGGCGAACAATTCCCTACCCCGAATAATACAGCACAGAAATGGAATGTGGGAGGAACCGATCTGGGTATTATCTGGGAAATGAATCCGGGAAAATATGGA
The DNA here is from genome assembly GCF_015234155.1 of Dysgonomonas sp. GY75. Lineage (NCBI taxonomy): Bacteria > Pseudomonadati > Bacteroidota > Bacteroidia > Bacteroidales > Dysgonomonadaceae > Dysgonomonas > Dysgonomonas sp. GY75. Next base: position 541,548 of record NZ_JADCLQ010000036.1, on the reverse strand, counting down.
ATTTTCTTTGGGGATACATTCGGACGCGACTTTTCGCCTAACTTCGCCGCTCCCGGTCCTAACGGAGGTAGCTGGCGCAGTAATGTTCTCGCCTTCTCGGATGATAATGATCTGGAAGATGGATTGACATTCAATAGTATGGCTGTAGACGCGTCGGGTAATGCCCGTGAAATTATATATGGAGGAAAAGACGCGTCGGGTAATGGAGACTGGACTTCTATTCCGACAGCAGCTATCCGCGCAAATAATATAGATTATGTACATTATTTTAATATGAAAAACTGGACAGGATGGATTACCAATTATTCAGGTATGTATAAATCTATCGATAACGGTCAAACATGGGCAAAATGTGAAAACGTACGTTTTTCGTCCAATAGTAATTTTGGCCAGGGAGGATATTTTAAGAAAGATGGATATGTGTATATGATTGGAACTCAAACAGGACGTGACAGTAATGCTCGCCTGGCCCGGTTCAAAGAACAGCATATAGAGGATCAGGCTAATTATGAATTCTGGAATAGCTTAACCAAACAATGGCTCAAGGGTGATGAAGAACAGGCTACGAACATATTTAACGATAAAGTGGGAGAACTGTCATTTATATATAACCAGAAGCATAATAAATGGATCATATCCTATTTTAATGCCGATAGATATAACATAACCATGCGTACGGCAACAGAAATAACCGGACCTTGGAGTGAACCTTATGAATTGGCCTCGGGAGTGGAATATGCGCAGTTGTACGGTTCTTATTTTCATCCGTTGTCGGTTGATGGCGACAACCTGTATTTTTTGATGTCGATGTGGTTGCCATACAATGTATTCCTGATGAAAGCGGAATTGGCAGATATGGGCAGTTTCGACTAACATCCCGAAATATAAAAGAACTTATTTAATAATAAAAAGATATATGATGAATAGAAAATATGTAATAGGAGTAGACTTCGGGACAGATTCGTGCCGTGCCGTGATAATCGATGTAGAGAATGGAGAAGAAATGGCTTCGTCAGTAAAGTACTATCCTCGCTGGAAGAAAGGATTATACTGCGATCCGCAAGTAAACCAATATAGGCAACATCCGCAAGATTACATTGATACGCTCGAAGCTGCAGTCAAGGATTCTTTATCGAACGCACCGGGGAATATTGCCGAAGATATAATAGGTCTCTCATTCGATATGACCGCAAGTACGCCGGTACTTGTGGATAAACACGGAACACCTTTAGCTTTACTGGATGAGTATAAGGATAATCCTAACGCTATGTTTGTTTTATGGAAAGATCATACGGCCATAAAGGAGTCCATCGAGATTAATGAACTGGCGAAAGAGTGGGTTGTCGATTTCACTGCTTATGAAGGAGGTATTTACTCCGCCGAATGGGTATGGTCTAAAGTATTACATGTACTTCGTGTAGATGAAAAAGTCCGCGAAAAGGCCTATTCATGGATAGAACATACCGATTGGATGCCGGCATTACTGACCGGTAATACAAGACCGGAGAGTGTTCTCCGCAGCCGTTGTGCTGCAGGCCATAAAGCGATGTGGCATGAGCAATGGAATGGCCTTCCATCCGAAGAGTTTCTCACAGAACTTTCTCCATTATTGTCAGGATTCCGATCTCATCTGTTTGAGAAAACATATCCTTCGGATACCTGTGCCGGGACTCTTACAGCCGAATGGGCTTCACGGCTGGGACTGACAACAAAGGTTAAAGTTGGCATAGGGGCAATAGATTGCCATATGGGAGCGGTCGGTGCGGGTATTACACCCGGAGCATTTGTTCGTGTTATGGGAACATCTACCTGCGATATAATGGTTGTGCCCTATGATGAGATGAAGGGTAAGCTTATTCCCGGTATTTGCGGACAGGTAGATGGTTCGGTTTTTCCCGGATATATAGGCCTTGAGGCGGGACAGTCGGCTTTTGGAGATTTGTATGCCTGGTTCCGGAAATTATTGGAATGGCCGCTAACCAATATTCTATCCAGATCAGAATTACTCAACGACGAATTGAAATCTAAACTGGTAGAAGAAGTGAGTGATACTATTATTCCCCTCCTTTCGGAAGAGGCGATGAAAGTTCCCGTGGAAAAAAGTACAATTGTAGCTACCGATTGGATGCATGGACGCCGTACACCGGATGCAAATCAGCTGCTTACAGGAACAATTGCAGGCTTGACTCTCGGAAGTTCTGCCCCATTGATTTTCAGGGCATTGGTTGAGGCTACGGCATTTGGGTCTAAGGCGATTATAGAACGTTTTGTAGAATCCGGCATCGAAATAAAAGAAGTAATCGGCATTGGAGGTATTTCGCTGAAAGCTCCTTTTGTAATGCAGATGTTATCAGATGTAATAGGTTTACCGATAAAAGTCGCCCGTTCGCAGCAGACCTGTGCATTAGGGGCTGCGATGTTTGCGGCTGTCGTTGCGGGAAAGTATAATACAGTACAGGAAGCACAGTTGAAAATGGGACAAGGTTATATTTATGAGTACAAACCTGATTGGGAGAATTTTGAGCAATATAAAGAGTTGTACGGGAAGTATTTGTCTTTGGGAAAGTTTACTGAATCTGGTCATATACTAAATTCATAAACATTATATTCTTAGGCTAAAGGTACGAAAGTCGGCAATATTTCAGTTAATAATATTCTCACACAGAGACGCTAAGATGCAAAAAGGTAACAAAGGTAACAGATATATCAGTAAGCAGTCATCAGTTAACAATTAGAAGCCCTTTATACTTATTACTCAGTACTTACTACTTTGAAAAGGTAACAAACGTAACAGTTTTTTTATGGTTTTTGTAGGGGCGAAACATCTTTCGCCCACGATGACCAACAGGCGAAACATCTTTCGCCCCTACAGTTTCACCAAAAAGGTAACACAGAAAACAATTAATAATTAATAATTAATAATTTCCCCCTCGTAACTTGTAACTGCCCGCAGGGCGCAGTAACTCGTAACTCTTAAAAAAGGTAACAAAGGTTACACAAATATCACTTATTACTTAGAACTCACTACTTTCTACTTATTCCAATCTTTCAAAGAACTCTCAGCTAACAGTTAAAGGCTCTCAGCTTACTGTATAGATAAACTTCTTTAAAAAAATTTGGGCTTGCCCTGGTTATATTCTTCTAACAGAATGGGATTTTGGGGTATTTTACAGTCTGTATTCATTAATTTTTTTTCAAATTAAAGAATGCTGGATTATAATTTGTGGAAAATTTAAACAGGTTCCAAACAAAATTAACCTTAAAAAAAGAGAAAGATCTCAATAAAATTTATAGTTTCGTACAATTTGATCTTTATAGACTTATTGGATGCGAAAAGATCCTGAACACAAAGGAATTATTATAGATGAATCTACATTGAAAGAACTTTTTAATGTATATTCCGATAGCTTGTGTACTTTCCTCAACTATTACACCCATGATAAACAGTTGATAGAAGATATCATACAGGATGTCTTTATCAGTCTTTGGGAAGAACGGGATACAATAAATATCTTTTACATAAAAACATACCTCTACAATGCCGCCCGCAACAAAGTATTAAATTCCCTGCGCGACGAACAAAACAGATCTCTTTTGCTCGAAAGGTGGGCCAGCCGGGAACTGGAAAAGCAAAAGGCCCGGGATTGTATAAATATGGAAGAGTTTAGCTCTGTATATCAGCAGGCTATTAATAGTTTACCTGAAAAATGCAGAGAAATATTCACTCTGAGCAGAGAGCAAAACAAAACATACAGGGAAATTGCCGGAGAGAAAGACTTATCTGTAAAAACAGTGGAGGCTCAAATGTCTATTGCAATAAAAAAGGTGAGAGAGTATATTCTTAATTATTACAATGGAAAGAATATTCTACCTACAATAATAATAACCCTGGCTATACAATTTCTGTCTTTATTTGATTGATAATGATAGAAATATGGTGATCCTTTCAATTTCGTTCAAAAAAAATGAAAATAGTTTAGGGGTATTTGGATAGCTTACGTGTCTAATAATAAAACAAAGCAGAAATATGAATCATGCACATATTCCATATGATGAAATAGCCGGATATATCCGTCAGGAATTATCTGAACAGGAAAGGCATAAAGTAGATATGTGGATTAATAGTTCTGCCGAAAACCGTAAACTATTCGAGCAATTATTAAATGAGTGGGAAAATATCTACGACAGTCCGGAACAGTCGGTTCGCGCAGACAAGGACAAAATATGGTCGGGCATATCTTCACACATAAGGACATCGCTTCCGGTAAAATCATATACAAGGAAGATTCTTATCAAAGTTGCGGGTATTGCAGCTATGCTTGCGATTATCGTTGGTGTTGCAGCTACTGTTTTTGTGAAATCTACCATAGATTCGGCTTTTCTATCCCAATCGGTCACAACGATAGAAACCAGGCAGGGACAGAAAATGCAAATGACTCTTCCCGATGGTACAAAAGTATGGCTCAATTCCGGCTCGAAGCTGACATATGCAGGAGACTTCAATCGTTCCGAACGTATTGTAAACCTTGAAGGAGAAGCTTTTTTTAATGTGACAAAAAATCAAAGTAAAAAATTCAAGGTAAGAACATCGGGTGTCGATATAGTGGTAAAGGGGACTTCCTTTGATGTATCGGCTTATAACGACGACCGAGAAATAAGCGTGTCCCTCCTGGAAGGAAAGGTGGTCATTACCGATAAAACGGGAAAATATATGACAGACCTTAATCCCGACGAACTGGCTATCATTTCGCGACAAAATCTGAAGTACACCCTGTTTAAGGATGATGCGAATACTTATCGCTCATGGACAGAGGATCAACTGATATTCTATAATGAGGATATATATGAAGTGGCCAAGAAACTGGAACGCTGGTATGGTATTAATATTAAACTGGTAAACCCTAATGAAAAACAGAAATATACATTCTCGGTAAAAACCGAATCTTTGCGCGAATTGCTCGAATTATTTAATAAGTTAACCCCAATCGATTATAAAATAAATGGAAAGGAGGTGACCATTATCAATAAGTGACCTTAGATATCAATACTATTGAAACAGATTAATTAACCTTTCTTTATGATTCCGGAATAGACATGAACTCTATTTCTTAATATATTAATTATTAACAATATAAATAAGTTTTGCTATGCAAAGAAAAACACTTTCACTTTGCGTTCTGTTCTTTGTTTGCTTTTCACTGGCGGTTTTTCCTCAGAGCAAAGAAAAAATAGACCTTACCCTGAACAATGTAACCTTAAAGGAGTTTTTTTCTACGATAGAGAAAAAACTGGGGTATTCATTTATGTATAGTAATGTCGATATAGATGACAGCAAACGTATATCTGTAGACGAAAAAAATGCAGACATAAATTCGCTGCTCGTCAGCGCCCTCAAAAATCAGGCTATCAGTTACGAAATATCGTCAAATAAAATAATTCTTACTAAAGCCGGAGGTATAGCACCTCAACAAACGCAACCTCAGAAAAAGATAAGGGGAAATATTGTCGATGACCTTAATGAACCTGTAATCGGAGTAAGCGTTGTTATCAAAGGCACAACCAGAGGTACTACCACCGATGTGGACGGTAATTTCGATATCGACGCATCATCCGGCGAAACATTGCTCATATCATATGTAGGCTTCGAAAAACAAGAAATCAGAATCGGAAACCAGACTTCATTTGATATCCGGCTGAAAGAAGACAATAAAATTCTCGATGAAGTTGTCGTTATCGGTTATGGTACATTGAAGAAGAGCGATTTGACAGGCTCGCTGGCCTCTGTCGATACAAAAGATATAACTACCAAGGCAACAAGTAATCCGGTAGAAGCATTGCAAGGTGTGGTTGCCGGTGTAAATATTCAAAGGAACAGCGGTCTAGCCGGTTCCGGAGCCGCTGTAAAAATCAGAGGAGTCAATACATTCGGGAGCAATGAGCCTCTTTATGTTATCGACGGATTTCCGGGAGACATATCTACAGTTAATCCAAACGATATAGCGTCGATGGAAATACTGAAAGATGCGGCAGCAGCTGCTATCTATGGCTCCGTAGCAGCCAATGGGGTAGTCATAGTGACGACCAAAAACGGTAAGCAGGGAAAAATTCAGGTGGATATAAATTCTTATGTAAGTATTACGGAAACAGCCAAGAGACTAAAAATGCTTGATGCAAACGGCTACCTTACTGTGCACAAGCGAATGTATGATGAATATAACAAACATGCTTCAGCACCTGTTGACCTTCCGGCTTATCTTACAAATCCGGGTGCAAACAATACCAATTGGCAGGATGAGGTTTTCAGAACTGGTCTTTCCTCTACTCAGAGTATCGCTGTGCGCGGTGGACAGGGAGACACACGTTACGCATTATCAGGTAATCTCACAGAGGAAAAAGGAATCGTTCTATCCAATAATCTTATGCAGCAGAATGCCAGAATGAAAATCAGCACCAAGAAAAATATATTCACCATTGATGGCAATCTGGCTTTTACCGGAAAGAAGCAGAAAACCCCGAATTTCAGCTTGAAGGAAGTGTACATGATTTCCCCTTTGGTGGCTGTATATGATGAGAATGAAAAAGACGGTTTTGCTCTTACAAACTGGGGTGATATTCCAAATAATGTGAATGTGATGGCAAACAATCACTATATCACAAGCTGGACAAAGAGTCAGGAGGTTGCCGGAAATATTGCGGTAGGAGTGGACATAATGAAAGGTTTGACCTTCAAAACCAGCTACTCATACAGGGGTAACAATACTCAGTCATATTATCATAACCCGCCTTTCACTTCTGATATCAAAAATCCGTACGAATATGCATATTATGAGGAGAACAGAAGCTATTGGGACGAACAGGTGTTTGATAACCTGTTGAACTATAATGCCACCTTCAATAAGCATTCGGTTAATGCAATGCTGGGAACATCTCTCGATTTGCAGTCGTACAACTGGAACAGCGTCGGTGTCGAAGGTAAAAAGACAATTTACTCTATAGATAACGGGTCTATTATAACCAGTGAGTTACCAGAGGGTTTCCTTGATCCATTCTTTATGACTATAGGAGCTGGAAAAGGTGGTACATACAGTGCCGATGGCTCCAAATATAAATATAACCGCATGTCTTATTTCGGACGTGTAAACTATTCATTCGATAACCGCTATCTGTTGCAGTTTACATTCCGTCGTGATGGTTCATCCAAGTTCGGAGAAGACAGTCGTTTCGGCAATTTCCCGTCACTGGCTTTAGGATGGCGAATCACCGAGGAAGCATTCTTCCCTGAAAATACTCCGGTTTCGAACCTGAAACTGAGAGCAAGTTGGGGTAAACTGGGAAATGAAGTAGCTCTGGGATATTATGCCCATCAGGCATTGATAAGCACTTATAACAGTCTCTATATGGGATATGTACAGGGTGATGGCAATAACCCTTGGCCCGGAAGTATAGCAATGGGACTGGAGAACAAAAAACTGCAATGGGAAACCACAGTATCCAAAAATATCGGACTGGATTACGGATTTCTGAACAATAAAATTACGGGTACGATAAATTATTTCAACAATACTACAGAGGATTTGCTGATAACTAAAAGACTTGCACCTTCTGCCGGATTGGAGAATCCGACACTCAATGTAGGAAAAATGCGTAATACCGGACTGGAATTTGAATTTACCTATGCGGAAAATTCAGGAGATTTTAAATATAATGTAGGATTTAATGTTTCCCTGCTGAAAAACAAAATGGTTGCACTGGCCGATGAAGACCAGATACTATTGGGAACCGGACTGAAATTTGATACGGAGCATTTCCCGAATCAGACGAGGGTGGGATATCCTATTGGGGCATTCTTCCTCTACAAGACAGACGGTATTTTCCAGACGGAAGCTGAAGTTAATGCTCACAGAAACGATAAGGGAGAATTGTTGCAGGAAAATGCAAAACCCGGCGATATCCGCTTTGCAGATACAAACGGCGACGGTGTAATTGACGATAACGACAAGGTATATTCCGGAACAGGTCTTCCGAAAGCAGAAATAAACCTGACTTTAGGAGCATCGTTCAAAGGTTTTGATTTCAGTGCTCTTATCGGTAGCGGTTGGGGACACAAGTTATACAATGCCAACAGATATTTTTACGAGGGCATGAACTCAGGATCAAATTTCCTTGCATCCACTCTGGATTCATGGACACCGGAAAATACGAATACCAGCGTACCTCGCGCAGTCTTACAGGACCCTAACGGAAATACCCGTGAATCGGATCGTTTTCTTGAGTCCGGCGATTTTATCCGCTTGCGTCAGATACAGATCGGATACTCATTGCCTAAGTCATTACTTGCGAAGATGAAATCCGAAAATCTGAGGATATATATCAGTGGCGAAAACCTGCTTACATGGACTAAGTATAAAGGGATTGATCCTGAATTCGCACCTTCAGGTGTATTAAATACAGGGGTAGACCGTTATATATTCCCTTTCACACGTTCATATGTACTGGGTATCCAATATACATTTTAAATGAGGCTTGTTGAATTTATAAATTTTATCGACATGAAAAAAAATCTATATATTATACTTTGTCTGGTACTTACAGGACTTTTTGTATCGTCTTGTGATGACAGGCTCGATGTGGTCTCTCCGGATGAACTTACTTCAGGTAACTTCTGGCGCAGCCAAACTGATGCGGAAGCAGGGCTTGCGGCAGTTTATTCAAAACTGGAATGTGCGACTGAAACTTGGGAATTTGCTGAAGTAAAATTTCCCGTAGAGGCTTACAGGGAGGACGTGTGCAATATCGGAAGTGATGCACTCAATTATCCTACCTGGGTAGAGTTATTCAATTTCACTTATACGAATGGCAACAGCCAGTTTTACAAATATTGGGAAATTCACTATCAGGGGATATCTTATGCTAATCAGGTGCTGGAAAAAGTTCCTTCTATCAATATGGATGAAACGTATAAAAAACAAATCCTGGCCGAAGCTCACTTCTTAAGAGGATATTACCACATGAAACTTTTGCTTAACTGGGAGAGAATAATTATCCGTAACGAATATATTACGAGTGAAGGGCAGATCAGCAAGCCATTGTCAGACAGGGGCGCTGCATGGGATTTTATAATCGCTGAATTCGAAGCGGCTACGGGTTTGCCTCAGAAACAAACACCTGAACGTACCGGACGTGCCACACAGGGAGCAGCCTATGCGTACATGGGATATTCGCTCCTTACCCGGGCTTATGAAGACACAGGTAAGAAAGTTGAATATCTGGCTAAGGCCGAAGCTGCCTTTAAAAAGGTGAAAGGCTATGAATTGGAAAAGAATTTCCTGTCTATGTTTAATGGGACAAATAAAAATTCCAAAGAATCAATTTTTGAATTACAGTTTACAGAAAATACTGCTAATGGTGCGGCATACAGGACTGCATTGCACAAATGGATATCGACCGGGGAACTGGGAGGATGGGACGAAATATTTCCTAACCAGATACTTATCGATGAATATAAAAAAGAAGGAAAGACAGCCACTACAGGCCTGTACGACTCCCGGCTATACCAAACCGTCTTTTTTAACGATTCATATTTCAATGATGTGACAGACAAGAAAGTGTACGGTTATACCTATAATGAATTATTCGGGGCTACTTCACAAAAAGCCTGTTTTAGAAAATATCTTCCTGCGACTCTGGAAGACCTGAATAAATCGAGGACAGCGGTCAATCTGCCTCTGATGCGTTATGCGGATGTATTGCTGCTGCTTGCCGAAAGCCTGAACGAACAGGGAAAAACGCCGGAAGCCATACCGCTTATCAATCAGGTAAGGGACAGGGCGGATATGCCGGAGATTCCTGCTGACTCGAATCAGGACTTTGTGAAGAAACAGATCGAGCATGAACGGATACTGGAATTTGCTCTCGAAAACACACGTTTCTATGATATGCGCCGTTGGGGTAAGGCTAAGGAAGCTTTGACCGCTGTTGGCCGGACGGGTTTTTCTTCCGACAAAAATAATTTTTACCCTATACCTTTGTTGGAAATAAAATCGAACGACCAAATAAATTAAAAAACTCTTTTCAATTCATTACTTAATTATGCTTACAGTCTTTGCCATTATGCTTTTAGGAATAGGTGCCGGATACTTTCTGCGCCGCATCCCGGATATAAAAATAATCGGGAAACTGATAACCTGTTTCATATTCCTGCTCCTTTTCTTTCTGGGGATATCGGTAGGACATAATGAAAAGATAGTAAACAATCTGACAACAATTGGCTTGCAGGCTCTCATTATCACGATGGGAGCTATTGCAGGCAGCATATTGCTGGCATGGTTTGTCTATAAGAAATTCTTTGTAAAAGAGAAAGAATAAATATGAAAGGCAGTCTGATAATCCTTGCGTTTTTTATAGCCGGAGCCCTTGCTTCATATATGGGCATATTGCCTCAGGTCGTTCTTGATAACGATTTAAGCGTGTATATCCTTTATGGCCTTATGTTTCTGGTTGGGATTAATATAGGATATGATAAGAAAGCATTATCCGCTCTCAAAAATAATAAGCATAAGGTGATACTCGTACCAGCGGCTACACTGGTCGGCACTTTGGCGGGATGTGCTATTGTCGGCCTTTTCATTCCCCGCTGGAGCATTTTCGAATGTATGGCAGTAGGTTCGGGATTCGGGTATTACTCGTTATCCAGTATTTTTATTACTCAATATAAGGGGGCTGAATTAGGAACAATCGCTTTAGTCTCAAATATTATTAGGGAATTGTTTACGCTGCTCGCGGCGCCGTTGCTTGTTACTTATTTCGGAAAATTGGCGCCTATCTCATCCGGCGGAGCGACGACAATGGATACTACACTTCCCATCATTACTAAATATTCCGGGCCGGAATTTGTAATAATCGCCATATTTCATGGAATTACACTCGATCTTACCGTCCCGTTCCTTGTTACTTTCTTTTGCTATTTGTAAATAAGTATAATAGGGATTTAATGATATGCTGTTTCAGTTTAACTTCTTGTTGTATTTGAATTTAACAACGTAATAAATAGGTCTGCGACCTAAATCATTATGAAAAAAATAAATCTTTTAATCGGGCTGTTTCTATTTTTACAATACAGTCTGGCTCAACAACAACCCAAAGAGTGGGAAAATCCATTGGTCAATCAGGTCAACCGTTTGCCTATGCATGCTTTTTTCAGGCCACATTCGACTAAAGAAGCTGCAATAAAACAACAGGTAAGCGACAGAGAATTATCCCTCGATGGCACATGGGATTTCCATTATGCAAAAAATCCGGCTTCGCGTCCGGCCGCTTTCTATCAAAAGGATTTTGATGTAAGGGAATGGAGTAAAATTACGGTGCCCGGAAGTTGGGAACTACAGGGCTTCGATTCGCCCATCTATACGGATGTGGCTTATCCGTTCCCCGCAAATCCTCCTTATGTTCCGCACGATTACAATCCGGTAGGTTCGTACAAACACACATTTACACTCCCTGCGCATTGGAAAGGAATGGATATAATCCTGCACTTTGGAGGGGTTGAATCCGCTTTTTATTGCTGGATAAACGGGCATTATGTCGGGTACAGTGAAGATAGCAGGCTCCCGGCCGAATTCCTTGTCAACGATTACTTGCAGGCCGGAACTAACGACATCGCGGTAGAAGTGTACAGATACAGCGACGGGTCTTATCTCGAAGGGCAGGATTACTGGCGGTATAGCGGTATAGAACGCAGCGTGTCTCTTCTTGCCCGTCCTAAAGTAAGGATTCAGGACTTTGAATTGAAGGCCGATTTGGTCAATGGCTATAAAGACGGCCTGTTCAGACTCAATATAGAGATGGATAAGAATACTTCTTTTGCCAATTCTTCGCTGCAAATAGAAATTGCTGAAAACGGAAAAATCATTTATTCTTCAACTAAAAAATTATCGGATAAAACGGGCAGCACGATCAGCATGGAAAATACATTTGCGGCAGTGAAACCATGGAGTGCGGAGGCGCCTGACCTCTATACCCTGATTGTTTCCACATTGGATAAAGGAGGGAAAGTCTCAGAAGCTTTTTCCCATCGTTTCGGCTTCCGTACAGTGGAAATGAAGAACGGACTCTTTATGGTAAATGGCGTACCTGTTACTATTAAGGGAGTAAATCGCCATGAGTTTGAGCCGAAAACAGGTCGTACCATCACGGAGAGCAGCATGATAGAAGATATCAGGTTAATGAAGCAATTCAATATCAATGCCGTGCGTTGTAGCCATTATCCGAATATAGAGCGCTGGTACGAACTATGCGACGAATATGGCTTATATCTTGTAGATGAGGCTAATATAGAGTCTCATGGTATGGAGTCAACGGAAGCCCGTACACTGGCAAACTTTCCGGACTGGATTGTACCGTTTCAGGAACGGGTGGAACGAATGGCGCTTCGCGACCGTAATTATACCAGTATCGTTACATGGTCGCTGGGGAATGAATCCGGATACGGAGAACATTTCGAAACGGTATATCACTGGCTGAAAAAGTTCGATGCTTCGCGTCCTGTACAATATGAAGGTGCGCGTAAGACAGGTCTTTCAGATATTTATTGTCCTATGTATGCACGCATCTGGCAATTGAGAGAGCATGTCAATCAACGCCAGAGCCGCCCGTTAATTCTCTGCGAATATGCACATGCAATGGGAAACAGTGTCGGTAATCTGAAGGATTACTGGGATCTTATAGATGAGCACGACCAGTTGCAAGGCGGATTTATATGGGACTGAGTAGACCAGACTTTCCCTATCAAAGATAAGGCCGGTAATGATATCTGGGGATATGGAGGAGATATGGGATTCGTCGGCATCCCCAACGACTCCAACTTCTGTGCCAATGGATTGGTCTTGGCGGATAGGAAGCTTCGCCCGCATATATGGGAAGTGAAAAAAGTATATCAACCTGTACATTTCGAATCTGTTCCGTTTACAAATAATGTAGTCCGTATTACCAATAAATTCGATTTTATAAATCTGGATGACCTTGATTTCGAATGGCAGGTGAAAGCAGACGGAGAAATTATAGCCCGGAAAAATTTTGATGTACAAGGATTAAATGCGCATCAATCGAGAAATATTACACTCGATATTCCCGATTTTTCCGTCAGGGATAACACTGAATATTTTCTGCATCTTAATGCTTACTATAGGGGTAGCCATCCATTTATACCTAAAGGACACTTACAGGCATATGAACAGTTTCCTCTGTCTGTGGGTAATAAAGATATTGTAAAGAATAGGGTACAGGGTAATACCCAATCAACTGAATATGCCGACCATATTGTTGTGTCGGGTAATGCTTTCGAGGTCTCATTCTCAAAGGAAAACGGACAATTGTATTCACTCAGGAGAAATGGTAAAGAGCTACTGCAAACGGGCATTACTCCGAATTTCTGGCGACCGCTGACCGATAATGACGTTGCTAACGGATTGGGTACACGTAGCCTGACATGGAAGGAAGCGACCGGGGAAATGACATTAGAAAATCTGACAAGCGAGAAGTCCGGTAATAACACACTCATAAAGGTTGCCTATAATCTGGGAAAACAAAATTGTAAAATTGGTATCAGTTATATAATTTACCCGGATGGTACTATCGAAACGGATTATAAGCTGACGACAGGAGATATCGCTTTGCCCGAAATACCGAAAGTAGGCTTATATATGGTGCTGCAGGGTGAATATGACCAGATGACATGGTTCGGCCGCGGACCTCATGAAAATTATTGGGACAGGAAAACATCAGCTATGGTCGATTTGTATAAAAGTGATGTTTGGAGCCAGTTCCACCCGTATATACGTCCGCAGGAAACTGCAAATAAATCCGATGTCCGGTGGTTTAGCCTGCAAAATGCAACCGGAGACGGGCTATTGATAAAAGGTAAACAGCCTCTGAGTATAAGTGCATGGAATTTTCCGATGAAAGACCTGATGTATATACCTTTCGATGTAGAGCGCAAGCATGGCGGCAGTGTAAGAAAGCAGGATATGGTATGGGTGAATATAGACTATATGCAGATGGGCGTAGGCGGGGATAATACTTGGGGAGCCCAGACTCACCCTGAATATACGATTACCCCGGAAAACATGTCGTACGGATTCACTATTATTCCGGTAGATAAAGACACAAACCTTGTAGAGACCGGTAAACAATATTAAAAGAGCGAAATGAACAGATCAAAAATATTTATGCTTCTGGCTGTTGTTACAGGAATGCTTTTGCATTCCTGTAAGGCCGGAGACAATGCGGAACTTCAGAAAGAAGATTTAACCCTCAACTTTCCCAATCTACTTAATGTGGTTCATACCCCACAGGGAAAAGTCCGGCAGGGACAGGGCTATTTTACTGACCAAGGCTCATGGATGGGTTTCTCTATACCTGATAAAGAAGCTGGTAGCTGTGGATTTTGCGGCCCTGTCGATTTAGACCATCGCAAGTGGATCAGTAATTCTATTTGTGAAGTTTCGGTTCTGGATGAAAAAAGCACATCTATTGCATTAAGGCAAGATACGGCAATCTATTATCCGGGCAAATTGACTCTGAACCTGTCAGGCGATAAGCAAAGCATCCGGCAGGAGCTGGTTTTCATAACAGCTAATCATGCTCTCCTGAGGTGTAAATCGGATAATGAAGTTTATTTCGTGACAGAGGGATACCTGAATGACAGTCTGATATGGAATAAAGAATCGCACGGGATTACGGCGTCTTTAAAAAACGGAGAAATAATAATGATTAGTTTTCCTGAAGATATTCTGTTGGAACTATCGGCTGGCCGTTATATTGCTACATCGAAAGATATGGGTAAGCAATTCGATATTGTGATTTCATATTTCAATACAAAAGAGGATTTCTTAAAAAAGAACGGGGAAATAGTTGATATTTTAGCTAATTCCGATACTAGAGCTGAAGAACGCAATATATGCTGGAATCATTATATCGGGCAGAATCTCCGTCAGGATATGCCGGATAAGAATAACCGGATAATGGTAAAAAGCATCATGACGCTTATGAGTAACTGGCGCAGTCCCAAAGGGGCATTGCTGCATACGGGTATTGTACCCTCGCATGCGATGAACTACTTTGTCGGATTCTGGGCATGGGATTCATGGAAGCATGCTGTTGCCCTGTCGTATCTCGATCCGGCTCTGGCAAAAGACCAGATACGGGCGATGTTCGATTATCAGGACGATGCCGGGATGATTGCAGATTGTATCTATACTGATCCTGCGGAGAATAATTACCGTGATACGAAACCTCCTTTGGCTGCCTGGGCTGTAAATGCAATATTCCAAGCCGATAAGGACACTTCTTTTGTGGCTGAAATGTACCCGAAACTACTCAGGTATCATCAATGGTGGTATAAATTCAGGGATCACGACCGGAACGGTATCTGTGAATATGGAGCAACCGACGGAACCTTAGAAGCTGCCAAGTGGGAGAGCGGCATGGATAACGCCATACGTTTCGATGATGCAAAAATGGTGAAAAACGGAGAGAAAGCATGGAGTATGGATCAGGAATCCATCGACCTGAATGCTTATCTGCAATACGAATATTCGCTGTTGAAAGAGTTCGCCGCAATCTTGAATATTCCTTTTAACGAGCCGGACAGTAAAAGCCTTATTCAGGATTATTTCTTCGATAAAGAAACAGGGTACTTTTTTGATAAGAAACTGAATAAACCGTTCATAAAAGTATTCGGTCCCGAAGGGTGGACTCCGCTATGGACAGGACTGGCAACTAAAGAGCAGGCGGATGAAGCCGTTAAAATCATGTTCGATGCGAAAAAGTTCTCCACATACATTCCTTTTCCTACTGCTGCCGCAGACAATCCTGAATTTGCGCCGAGGGGATACTGGCGGGGACCTATCTGGATCGATCAGGTTTATTTTGCCATATCCGGCATACGGAAGTATGGATATGCAAAAGAGGCGGATATGTATACACAGCAGGTTTTTGACCGTTTGCAAGGTTTGGAAGACGATGCGCCGATACATGAAAACTATGACGTGTATACAGGAGAACGGCTAAAAGCTTCGCATTTCAGCTGGTCGGCGGCACATCTGTTTTTATTGTATAAGGAATATAAAAAGGGATATAAATAAACTTACCCGCTATATATGGTTCTTAGAATAGCACTAAGAACCATATATGAGGGTACGAATAAGATACTCTCTATTTAGTCTATTTGAGAAGATCGTATATTATATTAGTAAGTAGTTTGCCCGCAACAGGATCGGTTACGGCTTTTTCCAGAGACATGGTTGATATGGTTGCCACACCTTTGTTGTCATGTATTTTCAGCAATGGATACCCTTTTATGGTTTTTACATACTCGGAGCGCTGTGCCATGTCACCGTTTATATATCCGTGTATCTTGGTCTGATTGGCTAATTCCTCTATATTCGCGTTTCTGTTTACTTTCAGTACGGTATTGCAGATGGTAGGAATCTCGCGTTTATTGTTGTTGAAATATCTCAGTTCGAGTAGGTCAATGTCATCGAATACAGGTGATTCGGGTATCTCCATATTTGCAATATCTCCTTCGGTAGGTTTCATATTACCTGATATGTATTCCGGATATATCTGTTGTGCGGTTTCGGGTGAATTTGAGATAAATATTTTACCGCCTTTGGCTACATACTCCCTGATCTGTCTGATCTCATTCATACTGCATTTATTATCTATCCCCGAAAATATGTACAGGTCGGCTTTGGTTTTCAAGGCAGCGTCTACAGACATAACTGTGTTATAATTTATTTCCGCAAGATCTAATGCCGGTTTTATATCACTAAAATCTACCAGTATAATCTTTTTATCACCCGTTTGTATTGTATTCCACTTTTTCTCGGCGAGCAATATTTTATATTCGTTTTCAGAAACCTGTACGCCTTTCTCAGTTAATCTTAGCTTTAGTCTGGCTTTTATTTTTTGCGCAGGCAAGATGTCCGGTATTTTTATGGAAGGAGTAATTATCTGCCGTCCGTAGTGTGCTACCCCAACTACCTTTTCCTGTCCTTTTGCCAACACTTTCCCGGTTTCAGACTCTAATGACCAGTATAATAAGGATGGTTCCAGATCTTTGCCGTTTTCTCTGTCATTCACAATATATATCTGGGAAGGAATCTTTTCTCCTGCATAAAAGTTGCGTCCCCATAATTCGGCACTTACCAATACCGGCTGCAAGGCTCTTTTCATTGCATAATAAGTAGGGTAAGGCTCTATTGTTTCTGCGTTGTATACATTGCGGAACCATGTGAGCAGGGCAAAATGCAGTATGCCTGCCGCTTTATCATTAGAGCGGCGCAGCGCTTCTGCCAGTTCGCCTGTAATAAACGATTGTACTTCGAGAAATGCCTCCGGATTACCATAGGCATAAGCCTGATATCCTACTAATGTTTGTGGATTTTGATGTACAAGTGTATAGAAACGAGTAGGGTGCCCTGTTTCGTTGTTCGGATATCCGGTAGACATTTCCTGACTGATTAGCGGGCGGCCTTCATTCCGGTTCCTCTTTTGAAACTCGCCATTAAATTCTTTGAATATCGTGTGATCATACCAGTTGATGTATGAGTGTATGTCGTCTATGTCCCCGTCGTCTATCCCTTCATAAAAAGCGTTACCTTGTTTGGTTATGTTTCTTCGGTAATTGGAGTCGAAACAGATCGGGCGTGTAGGGTCTATTTTCCTCATTTGTTTTACAACATCTGAAATGATCTTCATTTTTTCTTTTCGTATTGTGAGATCAGGTTCATTGTCATAAAACTTCATTTCGTTATTTACTGTCCAAAACAGGATGGAAGGATGATTCCTGTATTTCTTGATCAAGCCGAGATATTCTTTAGCCCACATGTCTATGAGTACTCTGTCGGGCATAGACTGCTGTATCATCAGCCATGGCCATGTGCCTTCGTGGCTAATGCCGCTGCCGTTTATATCCGCTGCCTCTATCCAGAGTTTATTATAGGGAGTAGTATGAGTACGAGTTACGTCTATATTTCCGGCTTTCATTATCTGATAAAAGCTGTTTGCCAACTTCAGGTCGTTAGGGGCCAGTGCAAACGGCGTGTGATTGCCTCCCCGCAGCCAGTACGGTTTGTCGTTGAGGTACAATAATCCGTTCTTGGACTCGAATGTGCGGAATCCTGACAAGACAGTGGTATTGTCTATTGTCTGGTTATTAGCCGTCAGTCTGAATGTGAAATCGTAAAGATTCGGAGACTGTGGTGTCCATAACCGTGGCTTCAGGTTACTGATAGAATAGCTGACTACTCTTTCTTCACCCGAATTGAGTTCTATCTTATTTAAAGATTCCTGACCATAGAAGAGATTTGCTGTATTATGATCTGTAATATCTGTTGATAAACTAAATATTGCTTTCTTACCCGAGTAGTTTTTTAATGTAATCTCGAACGTTGCTCCATTGAGGTTGGGCTTGATGAATACATCTTCTATCCTCACCGGATTGGAAATAACGAGCGAAACAGGTTGCCATATTCCGGCCGGATCATCTCCGTAAAAGCCGTGAGCGATGTCTTTCAGCATCTTGTTGGTAACAGGGACTGTAACCGCAACATCCACTATCTTATCGGCATCCTCTATATCTTTTATATAGTCGCGTGTAACATATACCGCTACGAGATTTTTCCCGGGTTTTAGCAACGAAGAAACATCGGCTTTGATTTCTCCGAACATACCTACATTTGATGTGACCTTAGTTCCGTTTACATATACATCGGCCATTTTAGAAATGGCATCGAATACCAGTTCCATATTCTTACCATTCACATCGGCCGGCAATTCTATCCATTTACGATACCATGCGGCTTTGGTCTTCCTGTAATCGAAAGTATAGTTTTCGCAACGTGCTGTTTCCTGTTGATAATATGTATCTGATACACCTTTCGGAAATTTACCCATAGTTTCGCCATGTAGCCATATGCGGATAGGATTCCAGAAATCAGGTACATTCATCGTGTGCCATTGATTGTCCGAGATATTCGGATCAGCTTCTTTTTCTGCATTTTTTGATTCATATCCGGGTAGAAAAAGCCAATTGCCGTTTAGTGCTATTTCTGTGCGTGTTGTATTGATCTTATCTATTTTGACAGACTGATAAGTAGCCCGTAAATTTTTTCTTTCAGTTTCCTTATCCTGAATATTAGCTTTTACTTCATATATTGTGGACGGTATCTTGTCCAGGCTATTGGCAGGAAGTTCAGATATTGATAAATCGTCAAATTCGGTCTCGATCCATCCGCCACCTAGTGTAACAGGCCCTGCCGGAGCCAGATTTCCGTTCTTGTCTGTTACGTCTATTCGCGGAAGGGTTTCATTGTTGATGAATACACGCATACGGTTTCCGCATACTTCTATTTTGAAATCGTACCATTGACCTACAACCGGGTGGAAGTCCAATGGCCGTATGTCAAGTAATTCATCTGTACCCATATAGCCCATTCGGCTCAGGTATATGTCGTCTTGCAGCCCACCTTTTACGCCCAATATATAACGATCGAAGCGGTTATATGCCCTGAATCCGGCCCATATCTGGACCTGTTCGGCATCTTTCGGCGCACGTGCCCTGAATGTAAACGTATAGTTTTTCATCTCTTGATCTCCAAAGCAGGCATATGCGTCTTTAGACAGGAATACACCGTTCTCTATACGGCAATTCCCTCTGCCAATTATCGTCAGTTTCGACTGTGGATCACTGAATGTTTCTTTTGTCTGAGCTTCCATTCCCAGATTGCAGATAATTGTAAGCAGGCATAAAATACTCGTTAGTTTTCTGTTTCTCATTATTCTACCAGGTTTGATAAATTGAATTACAAGGGGTCGTAACAGACCCCTTGTTTAATAATAAGTAATTGATAATTATGGAACCTTTACGGTCTTGATATCCGTATAATTATATTTCTTGTACGTGTCGTCACAGCAAATACCTATTCTCACCCAATAAGTAGTGTTTGTATATTTTACAGCCATCGAGGTTTTGAAATCTATAACGGTTCCTTCCTGATCGTTAGTGATTTTCTTTGTGCCGTTGAACAATTGCCCGTCTTTGTTATTGTTGCCGCAATATTGGGTTGTAGCAACACATAGTATGGCATTGTTGAGATTAGGCATATTTACACCTTCTTTGGCGTTACGTTTGAAACGGACAGAGGCCTCTATAAAATTATCCGATGTCAGTACCGGCTCTTTTACCCATTCTATGTCGAGGTAAGGTATCACAGTGAAATCTTGGGTAGAGATTCCTTTGACCTGTACATTCTCGCCTTCTGTTTTGTATGGGTAGAAAGCTCCTTCTACGGGAGTCATGCGATACTCTCCGGCAAACCATTTCGTATTAATATAAGTACCGTCCTGTCTCATGTTCAGATACTGAGGAGTAATGGCTATGCTTTCATTATCGCCGGCCCAACTCAGTTCTTCCATCTTGATCCTCATATTTCCATTACCCTGTTCTGTTTGTAACAGGTTTCCGTTATGATCTAATATTTTACCCTGTATCGTCGCTTCGGGTGCGTCATAGTTGTCTTTTTCGCATGAAACGAAAATGCACAATGCAAATATCAGGGGAATTATATAAGTAATTGACTTTTTCATATCTGTCTGATTTTTACAATTAATATTGGTTGTTTTGTTTCAATAGCGGATTCGTTTTGATCTGCCCATCAGGTATTTTTTCATAATAATACTTGGTAGCAAATGTGAGATTATTATTGGCCCTTTCAGATACACGTGCATCATATATATATTTACCTTCCGGATTACCGTTTTCGTTTACAGTTGCCCCTTTGGCGAACAAGAACGGATTCAGCATTCTCCTGCGATAGTTATATATCTGAGTATCGAATGTGAACCAGCGGCGTAAATCCCAATATATCTTGTGTTCGAATGCAAGCTCTTTGTAACGTTCCACGCGGAGTATCTGTAACGCACGGTTAGGAGCCTGAACGAATCCCCCTTTACCGGCGCCTTTTTCATAGGCAGGGGCAGTAGAAAGTTCACCACTACTGCTCAGCAGGTCTGCTCCGGCTCTTGTCCTTATTTTATTTATAGATTCGTAGGCATCATCTATCATATTTTTACCTCCGTAAGTAGCTACTCCGTTCTGTGACAATTCTATGGCAGCTTCCGCCCGGTTCAGCAAAACTTCCGCATAGCGGATATCTATCCAGGTCTGATGTGATTCGTGCAGTTTGGTGGCGCCTACAGTCAAATCCATACTCAGCCATTTTCTTCCGTGAAAACCGGTAATGGTATTATTTGAGCCTCCGTTTGCAGGGCCATCCATGCCATTTTTATTCAGTTTTACCCCATTTGCCAGTTCGTATGGTTTTTGTTGTGTAATATTCTCTGTGGTTTCCAGAATATTATCTTTCCAGAAACTTCCGCCAGTAGTAGAGTACGATTGGGTATTTTGTCCATCATCTATACTCATTTTCTGGATCTTTTCGGATGGGTCTACTGTTTCTTTGATGATGCCCCTGCGTATATCCAGCTCTATGCCTTTGTATGTATTTCCCGGTAAAAGGATAGATGCCCTCAGGCGAGGTTCGGCATTTTGGAATAGTTCGCGTGAAGTATTGAATACAATGTAATTGTTATCGTCATCTGTTGTCCTTATTTTGCCTGTAGCAGGATTTATAGGTAATCCATCGAATAATTCCACCCAGTCTAAAGTAACATTGTAGCGGTCGCCATATGTAGTGGTCATGCGTGGTGGACAATATACGGCGTCGAAGCTGTGACGATAATTTATATAATCGTATTGTCTTATAAATATCGATTCGGGGCTATCGTCAGCCTTTTGCCATATATTAGCAAAATTGTCTTCGGTAGGGCCACCCTCTGCTTGTAGCAGTTTATATCCACCTTTTTCTACAATAACAGATGCATCCCATGCTTGCTGGAAGTAATCGTTAGCTCTTGCTTCGGGTATTCCGCATAACATTACACCCTCTACAGAATAATTGTATTTTTGTCCATAGCGGGCTATCGAACCGGCAAAGTTCGCAACGCGGCTTTTCAGGGCGGCAGCTACATATTTGTTGGCTCTTCCTGCCGCACTTTTTGCTGTCATATTTTCGATAGCATAGTCCAGATCGGCTAAGATAAAATCATAACTTTCTTCATGGCTGTTACGTGCCACCCACAGAGAACTTTCGCTGTTTTCGCCCTGAGGTAATGGCTGAGGTTTATCAATCAGAGGTATACCTCCATAACGTTTGGTTAACTGAAAGTACACATAAGCACGTATAAAACGAGCTTCTGCTATCCATGATTCGGCTCCATCCAGTTGACCGATGTAGGCTGGCAGATTCTGGATGAGGGTATTTGCCTGACGGATAATCTGATATCCCTGGCTCCAATATCCTTTTTCGGGGATGTATATACCCGTATTGTTTCTATTGCCTGTTTCTCCGGTACTGAGCATAGGCCATACGATATTGTTCCAGTTATAATAACCGCCTTTATCTCCTTCCTGGCTTACATTAAAATCATCCATTGGCAAATGGTTGTATAAACCCACCATATATGCTTTTATCCCAGCTTCATTGTATATATCCTCGTCGGTGAGTATGTTTGTCGGAGGAATATCCAAGTCTTGACATGCTCCCATAAACAGGAAGGAGAAGACCAGTAATATATATTTATAATTTTTCATATTGTTTTCTTATTATAATAACTAGAAAGTAATGCTTGCTCCAAAATTAATAGTTCTATTAAGTGGATACATATATCCGAATAGCTCTGTAGGTCTTTCAGGATCGACACCTTTTACCGATGTTATGGTGAACAGGTTATATGCGTTTGTATATATACGCATACGTTTGATTCCCACTTTTGAGATCAGAGATGCAGGCAGGGTATAGCCGATCTCGGCACTTTTCAGACGCAGATAAGCTCCGTTCTGGATTGCAAACCTTGAGTTTGTGTCATAACCGATAGCACCATATGCGTAGTAGCCGCTTACCCATTGGTTACTCGGGTCGAATGGATCTTTATTCGGGTCTGACGGATGCCAACGATCCATCATCATGTCTAATGCATTGCCTTCCCACAGTAGAGGCATAGATAATTGTTCACCATAGGCGACATAGGACATGGCCGACCCCTGGAACATGAGATTCAGATCGAAGCCTTTGTAGTCTGCAGAAATATTCATACTGAAGTTCATCAGAGGGTAATTGCGCTTGTCCTGAAGGTCTGCTTTACTTGCATCGGTGGTAGTGGCTATAGGATATTCGTCCATACCGTCGATAATACCGTCACCATTCCAGTCTTCATATATATAGTCGCCCGGAAGGGTTCCATTGCCTGTGAATATAGGTGAGTTTGCTATCTGATCATAAGAAGTGTAACGTCCGTTGTCACCTTTTCCGAACCAAATGTCATTGTAGCGATAAGCCAGGTTATTCCTCCAGTAATCGTATGAGTTGCCACGTGTTGCCGATTCCACATAGCGATTCATAGATCTTGTTATAGAGGCTATGCCGGTAACATTGTAGTTTACCTGTCCTATCTTGTTACGGTGTCTGAGTTCCAGTTCAAATCCTTTTGTCCTGTCACTGTTGATATTTTCCTGGGGCATAGTAGAACCGAATGTTCCGGGAAGAGATATCAGACGGTCGGCAAGCAAGCCGTCACGATTGCGCTGAAACAAGTCGATGGAAAAGCCGAACAAACCTTTCCGGAAATCTGCATCAAATCCGATATTCAGGGTTTTTACAGTGTACCATGTAATATATGGATTGGCTACGGAGCGGAATCCTAATCCATTGATAAAGTCTCCGCCAAAAACATATCCTTTAGGATAATTATCCTGAGTGTTGCCATCTGTATTCGGATAGTTGTAACCGCTCAGGAACTGATATTTGGCGGCGCTGTCATCTCCCATTTTCCCGTATGAAGCCCTGACCTTCAGATTGTCGGCAAAAGGAATAGCACTTTTTATGAACTCCTCTTCCGATAAGCGCCAGCCTACTGACGCACTGGGGAAAAATCCCCAGCGGGAATCTTTTGGGAACTTGGATGAACCGTCGTAGCGAAAGCTAAATTCGGCGAGGTACTTACCTTTATAATCATAGTTGAATTTTCCGACCAGACCGGTAGAAGCATATTCGCTTATGCCGTCGCCATTTCCGATCTGGTTTGTAGAGTTACCTGCAAACAGATATGGGATAGGTATCTCAAGATCGCGCTGCGCCCATATATTGTCGCCCTGATTGTATGACTCTTCCCATAAGAGCAATCCGCTAACGTTATGCGCTTGTGCAAACAACCTGTTATAGTTTAATGACAGCTGCCATAGTCTGCTATACGAGGTGTTGTATCTACGGTATAATCTGGATGGTACATTTTTAGGCACAGCTGTGTATATGCCTGTGGCTTCGTCATAATTATATTCATTATATTCTTTCGTATATTCTGTGTTGTCGTCTATAGTCGTATCATAACTGAACAAGCCTTTGGCAGACAACCCTGTAATGAACGGGATATCATAAGTCAGATCCATTGTTGACTGAAAGAGCCTTTTCTTATTGTTCACATAACCCGATACATCTGCATCTGCCATAGCTACCACATTCTGTATATCTCCGTTCGGTTTGTCATAATATCCGGCACGATTGTTGGCATATACAGATTCTGAAGGGATCGAACGCCATAGAGTTTTGTATATTTCCCATGTAGAAGCACGCGGGCGATCTCTTTGATCTATGATCCCGTTTAGTCTCAAAGAGGCTTTCAGGTTTTTGATAATCTGGGCGTTCAGGTTCGAACGCAGGTTGTAGCGGTCATAGTTCAGGGAATTACTCTTGAAGAATCCGCCTTGTTCGGTATAACCGAAGTTTACATAGTAATCGACCTTGTCGCCACCACCACTTACAGATACATTGTGCTGCTGTTGGGTCGCTGTGCTTTTCATTACCTCGTCATACCAGTCGGTACTTACTTTTTGGCCGGTAAGGTATTCATTAATCTGGTCCTGACTGAATGTAAGTTTTGGGTCGGTAGTGCTGCGCATGCTTCTCTCATTAAACAGTGTCATACGGTTTACGGCTCCTACAGGCTTTAGTTTTTCTATCGGGTTTTGAATGCCATAATACATCGAATATTCGATCTTGGCTGTTCCTTTTTCCCCTTTCTTTGTCGTTATCAAAACCACACCATTTGCCGCACGTACGCCATATACGGCCGCAGATGCATCTTTGAGGACAGAGATACTTTCTATATCATTCGGATCCATACGGGAAAAATCTCCACGGGGTACACCATCCACAACTACCAACGGATTACCGAAACCACGAATGTCGAACTGGTTATTGAATTCTCCCGGTTCCGATGTTTTCTGAATCACACGTACCCCGGCTATTTTTCCTGTTAACATGTTCTGTACATTCGAGTTTTTTGTTGCCATCAGTTCCTCGCTGTTGATAGCTGCTACTGATCCTGTCAGAGTCGCCTTTTTCTGGGTACCGTATCCTACTACTACAATTTCGTCCAGCATCTTCTGATCTTCTTTTAACACGATATTGAAACTCACTCTGTTTGTAATATCTATAGTTTGTGAAATGAATCCGACATACGATATTTTCAATCTTTGTGTGTTGGCAGGGACATTAAGGCTGAAGTTTCCGTCACTATTGGTAACAGTTCCCACAGAAGTGTTTTCTACGGTTATACTGGCGCCGATAATAGGTTCGCTGGATTCATCTGTTATCGTACCTGTAATAGTTTTGATATTTTGCGTATATCCTAAATGGATAGAACTGATAAATATCAGTAAAACCGCAAACATCCTTAAGTGAACTTTTCTTTGATAAAAGGGGATGTATTCCTTCCCTTTCTTTAAAAAATAATTTTTCATAGGCATGAATTTAAAGATTAATAAAATATAACCGGGCAGAGTTATTTATTGCAAAAGTGCATGTTTAGGCCTAATGAGACGGTTAATGATTTGGTTAATAGATTGCGAAATTTTGACTTTCCTTTAGTTTTTAGTCAATCGGGATGTTTGATCTTAAATATAACAGTCAGACAGATGTTTTCGAAAGCACTTCCGATTATAGAAGAACACGCCAAGAATAAATGAGATATGTATTTTTATGCCGAAAGTTTATCTATACATTTTTTTAGCTGATAGCCGGTAGCTGTTGGCTTGTAGATCTTTGAAAGATTGATTAGCCGATTTGTAAATTAGCATATTAGCAAATGAATGAAAAGGTGTTACGTTTGTTACTTTTTAACAAGTAATGAGTTTTAAGTAATGAGTACAAAGTTGAAAGAACTGTATTTATGTTTACCCTAAAGTCTCTTGTGCGATAGCCTAAGCTAACGGCTGATAGCTATCAGCTAAAAGCTGAAATATGTGTTACCTTTTAACAAGTAATGAGTAATGAGTTTTAAGTAATAAGCAATAAGTTGAAGAACTATATTTCTGTTAACTGATGACTGCTAACTGATGACTGAAAAGACTGTTACTTTTGTTACCTTTTGGAAAGCTGTAGGGGCGGAAGATATTCCGCCCGCGATGACCAACGGGCGAAAGATCTTTCGCCCCTACAAAAACCATAAAAAAACTGTCAGATGTGTCAGATTTTAACTGAATACAGTTAATAAACGTAAAGATAGTGATGGGTTAGTCTTTATATGAGAATACTGATTACTGTTTACTGAAAATTTTGTCAGATGTGTCAGGTTTTAACGATATATGGTTAATAAATATAAATAAGGCGATGGCTAAAATTCCCGATTTTCGTGCGTTTTCCCTGGAATATGCCGGGTTCTACCGTAAATCTGTTATTCTTATTTTATATTCCAGGCCTCTAAGAAACAAGAGTGGGATATAGCTCTTTCTCTCTACCCGGATTGGGAAAGAAATGCTTAAATTCCCTAAAACTTTTACAGAGCTGGTTACAGGCGGGAATTGTTTCGCAGGTAAAGTAGTGTGATTTTAACTATTACCGTTGATAATCTGATCAAAAGAATATTCAAACTCTGTTCCAAACAGTATATTATATTCTTTGGTAAATGCTGCATATGCTTTTTGGGCAAGCCTATTTCTTCCCATTTTTACTAAAAGAGAACACTTTAGCCGAAGTGCGTCTTCATTTAGTGAATCATGGATGAAAATGGTATCAGCCAGAGTGATAGCTATTTGGGGGTTTAATCTTATTTCAGTCTTTTTTGATATATCAAGTAAAAGATCGACAAGTGTATTCGAAAAATCAGCTTTGAACGGGTCTACCCACTCTACTTGGAGGCTGGGTAATAGTTCACCTGAGACTATCGACAAGAGTTTTACTATATCATTGGTATCTGTTTCTTTATTTTTAGATAGTTTATCTATGAGATAGAGTGCCTGTGAATAATCACAATAAACATCGTCTCCGAATTCGACAGTCCAGTATGAGTTATTACTTTTTATGTTTATTTGTCCTACCAGATCAAATATCATTCTCAGCTTGTTAAGAGATACACCTCTATTATTTTTCGCACTCTCTTCGGTTTTGTCAAACCATAATGTGTCTTTTAGTTTTACAGACGATATTCCCTTTCCACCTTTGAATGTATGCAGCAAAATAAGGGTGAACAGCTGTTTGAGCATAGGAGAAAACTCTTTTGTGATATCATTTCCATCTTTGTCGATAACACAAAATTCGCCGAATAGGGATATCGACTTGTTCCGTTTCTGGGGACTGATAGGTTTTACTGCAATATTGCTGTAATCTTGCAGTTGGTCATTATTTTCTGCATATACCTGTTTTTCCCTGTTATAATGAGTATAGATAAATATTACAATACATATTAGTAGAATAGCAAACAGGAATGCACCTATGATAAACGGCCGGTAACCGGATTCGGCGCGATCTTCCTGATATAACTCCTCTCTGGATTCAGGTGGGAATGATAGTGTGTAGATAGATACGGTATTGAGGGTGTCCCCGATGCTACCAGGACCCGAGGTTACTGCCACCAGTCTGTTTTTTTGTTTGTCCAGATACAAATCTGCATATGATTTATTATCTTCGAAATTAACGGGAATGCTGTCTCCAAGTACTTCATATTCGGGTTTGTCTATCGAAAATCTTAATAGTGTCATTTTTGTATGAAACTGCTGCAACGGATGGCTTAATGCATAGAATGATCTGTTGGCGATATCTACTACAATAGAATTTGCTACTACAAAGTTATTCGCCGGAGGCTGTAGCGTCCATAGTTTTTTCGATTGCAGAGTTTGTGCATCCACTTCATACAGGTCGTAAAAATACTGAGGTGATAATTCCTGATTCCCTGTTTGGTTACCATATCCTCCGAAAATTAAGAAATGATCATCATCAAGTTTACCCAAGCCACTCAGATAGCGGGGCTGAGGATTATCTCCTTCCAATTGATTTTTTTTCCACGTATGGGTTTCGAAGTCATATATTCGCAAGTCATTCTTGTATTTGTGATGCCCGTATCCGCCGAAAAGATAGAGGGAGTTATCCTTGTTGGAGATAAAACGATTGTGATGCCAAAAGTCGGGTGGCAACTTTATATCCGGTATTATGTCCCATTGGTTCTTAAGGGTATCGTATAGCAAGACGTCTTTTTCTTGTTCCAATTCGAAAGTATAGCTGACATATTTTCTTATGACGGGGTTGTATATAAGGTTGTTGGATTGTACGATATACGGTACGGAATTATTTACCTTTTTCCGGTCTATCGTATTGGATTTTAGATTATACTTATAGAAATATGTCTGGTCATATACAGCTATTTCATTATTATCAGGATTATAATTGATCATAGGTCTCAGCTTGGTAGTAAAGGAAGTCTGCATTTGCCAGAATATATGCTGATTTATGATCCAGTCAGGGTTCTCACATACAGCTTTATGATGTTTTATTTCATCGTAAACTCCGTTTGATGTGTATTTGTTTAATACCCACTGATATAATGTTTTCTTATTTTCAGTTGTGATCTTTATATTTTTCAGAGAGATAGCGGGGATGTCGGTCACCTGAAATCCCTGATAGTTATTCTTTCCAAATACTATAGAAACATGGCGAAACTCATGTAATGATTCTATCTGTTGTGTGTATGATTTATCTCCTATTCTGGCAGTCAGTGTATTAGTTTTAGTATCTATGTGAATATCAACAAATATCCATTTGCTATAGTTTATTCGTGCCTCTTTAAATACTTCACTGAAAATCTCACCGGATGAATGAGCCATTAAGAATTTAGGTTCTCCTGTATTCTTTTTTTCGTTGAGTAAGAAATCTATATGTTGCCCGTTTTTATTGATCATCCGGAATACATAGCCAAATGGATATAGCGCAGCAGAATCTATTTTCAGATCAAACGAAAAATGATAGTTTTCTGGCAGGGATAGTGGTGTGTCAGGCGTAAGATTCAGGCCTGTACGTTTTTCTTTTTCTACTTCGTATGATCTGAATTTTAACCCGTATTCCACATCCTGTGCAATTACACAGGGTATAATATGTAGTATCAGGCAGTATAGTAAGATGATTTTTCTTAAAGGAAACTTCACTATATTATATATAAGGTGTCTAAATACTTAACAAATATATTCTTTCTTGCTGTTTGAATACCATTTTCAGAGTTAATTATTTAAAGAAAAGTCAATATTTATCAAGAGTGCGCTATTGCCCACACCCATCCGATTCTTGATTTTTATATAGTATTAGATAAATTTTCCTTAGTCTTTTTTCGAAATCATTAAATCCTGGCTCCATCATATTATGGATGATATTGAATCAGAATAGCATAGTGATTCATAACTGCAAATTTTAAGTTTTATCAAAATTAAATCAAAGGAGAATCTTAACAGAAAATATATAGTTAAAGAATGTAAATATTTTGTTTGTATTATATAAACCGCCTTAAAGTCTTATGAAGCTCTTCGCTAATCTATTCAGTAGAAATGCTCTATGTTATAAACATTGATCCTGGCTCTTAATCACAAAATCCAATAAGTATTAAGGGAAATAAGTATATCATGGAATTAATATATCAAGAGTAAGGTGTTTTGTTATAAATAGTTAACTGCTATGCAAGCATGTATTCATTACCCGTTACACCCCATAAATGGATAACTAGTCCTTTTCAATAGGTCCTACCTTCCTTATATGCCCGAACAGAAGGTTATAATAAAAACAGGATAAAGAATAACGCTCTTGTATGCATCTCCAATAGTTTTTATCTTTTCTTCATTGATTCTTTCTATAAATATGTTTTATAACATATTTTTGTTCTATCTTTGTACTGTGTTTTTCATGGTATTAGATTTAAGGTTAACAATGAAGATTGGCTGTCGGGATGACAGTCTTTTCTTATTTTAGGGGATAATGACCCCTGTTCTTGCCGGATTACCAAAGCTTTACTTTTTAACTTCGAAAGTAATAAGAACACCTTTATGATCGCTCGGCCAATGATTATTGAACGGTAAAATAATCGGATCTTTAGCCACTTCTTTATCCCTTTTTCCTTTTACAATACAACCTTTTGGGCCGAATAATTCCGCCTTCTTTACTACCAAATGCTTATCGGGATAATAATATACGAAGTCGATACGTTCCCGTTCATCCGCATCGGGAACCCATGTTATCGCGTCAGGTTCAACATCTTTATTGTTGGCCGGGAATGTGAAGCCCGGATAATTTACTACATCCGGATGTATCTCCCGGTAAGCGTCCTTAAATCCGCTCCTGTACAACAAAGAAGAGACACCCCAGTTTACGATGCAGCCGTTGTGACCGAACATATTCGCTGTTCCGGCCTGCCAGTCGAGATGGGACGGTTCATTGAAATCTCCGGCATAAATAACCAGAGCCCCTTTCGAGATTTCAGTCCTGGCATCATTTATAAAATCCTGAGCCGACTCGATACGTCCCGATAGATTACAGACCTCCAGTATTGTATCCACATCCGTGATCGGCGCTTTCAGCTTGTTCCAGTTCTTACTGCCGTCGTTATAACCTCTCGGATAATAACACGTGTAGTATCTGTATTCGGAATGTGCCGGATAAACCGCGACGCGCCTTCCATCCACATTGAGTACAGCCTTGAATTGCCACTTGTTGACCCGTTGCTGCTCGATGATAGGATATTTGCTTATAATAGCCCGTCCGTCGATGCGTGCACTATAATAATGAATATTGTTTTTTTTTAATTCAGATATCAGTTTGGGCATTACAGGGTCGTCGGCATCTCCTTTGTATAGTTCGCAAAATGTGGCTACATCAGGCTTCAAACCTATGATTTGATCTGTCAATGCCTGAACAGCATTGGGTACTTTAGTACACTCGACCCAAATATTAAGTTGCAAGACGGTGAGTTCTGTCACGTTTTCCTTATCATCTGTATCTGGATCCGGCTTAGATGTTTTTGAACAGTAAGTATTGGATAAGAAGAGGATAAGTAGAGAAAATGTCAATACTATCTTATATATTAGAGAAAATATTCTGGACATGGTTGTGCTGTTTTTAATAGTAAAAAAAGATAGTACCATTCCCGGTTATTATCAAAAACAGCCATTCCTGATACTATCTTTTGCAATAAATATTAAGGCTTAATTTCAAACTTGATTAAAAGGCTCGAACGCGGTTGATCCAAAGAAAGCTCCAACCCTTCGGATAGTTCACTGCCCTTTTTTATGAGGACAGCACCGGTATCTTTATTCGTCAGCTGATAGCTTTTATCTGCGTTTAGCCCCTGTAACTTTATCATATAGGTTTTGTCAGGAGAGTCTGGTCTGCGAAAACCTACAATATATCCGCTGTCGTCCGATGGGCGGTGCAACTGGTATACCATCCAGATAGTGCCGGCAGTGATATCGACGTCGCCTGATCCGCTCAACGGATAATAATCTTCATAAAAGTAAGGACGTATTTCATTGAATTCGGCCTGTTTGTTGCGCATATCCACTACATTGTAGCTTCCTTCTGTCACTTTCCAGTTGTAGATAACAGATGTGCCTAAACTGGAGCGGAAGGTATATGAGTCGGCTTGTTGTACGCCTGTGCCATGCAACGGCAAATAAAGTTCGAGTCCGTAAGTATGGCATTGCGATCCGGTCGGTTCACCGTAGTTATAATCAGTCCGCCATAGGGCGGCGCTTCTGGATATACTTTCCAGGTCGATCCGCCGCCCGCCGCTGGCACAATTATCAATTATCGTATTCGGAAATCTGTTTAATAGGTATTCCCAGAATTTGTAAAGGCCTTCGATATAACGTATCTCGCAAATTCCACGGCGTCCTTCTTCATCATTGTTGTACCAGAAACCGGCCGGTTCTATGTTAAAGTCCTGACGGTAATAATCGATTCCGTTCGTTTCCATAAAGTCGCCTATAAATTTCCCCAGCCATTTACAAGCCTCCGGATTTCCCAGATTGAACAGAACGGCGTCATGCTCTCCATCCTTTTGCCATTCTTCCTGCTTTACTGAGCCTTTCGCATCCAGCATCCACAGAGGATGTTGATTTGCCCAGTCCGAATTTTTCATCACACGTTCGGGTTCGAACCACACCATGAATTTTGCTCCTTGTTTGTGCACTTCATCTGCGATGGGACGGAATCCGCGCGGGAATCGTTCGGGGTCGATAGTCCAGTTCCCGACAGTATTAGCCCAGTTTTTCTTACCTGCAACATCGGCAGCTTTGATATACCATCCCGCATCCAGCCAAAAGATGTCAGGGATCAGTTTATATTGCGCATAGCGTTTAATCAGGGCGATAGCATAATCTTCGGTCATACATGTGTATTCGTTGCACGGGGCGGGGTCGCCGTAATTGAAACTGGTCGATACCGGATAAACCGTCGGCTTGCCATCCTGCTTCCATGTATAATGTTCGAGAACAAGCCGCCGGAAGGCATTGTGCCCTACAAAACGATTGTTACCGGACCAGAATAACAGGCATACCTTCGGGGTACGGATTTCCTCTTTCGGATAAAGGTATGTTTTTAAGTTTACCATACCCGTTTTTAGGTTTGTCCTGTTGTCTGCCTCAGCCTTTACTTTGGCAAACCATGTGCCTGTCCAGCC
This sequence comes from Dysgonomonas sp. GY75, assembly GCF_015234155.1. Classification (NCBI taxonomy): domain Bacteria; kingdom Pseudomonadati; phylum Bacteroidota; class Bacteroidia; order Bacteroidales; family Dysgonomonadaceae; genus Dysgonomonas; species Dysgonomonas sp. GY75. Next base: position 508,446 of record NZ_JADCLQ010000036.1, on the reverse strand, counting down.
GATAGCAGCTAAGACGCCTCCCTGTCCTTTGGGAGCCTGTATGTTGAAGAATGGGAACGCGTTCTGGGAGGAACGTCCTCCGTATGGCTGCATGCAGACACTGTCGTTCGGTTGCATGACTTTGATCCTTTGATGAAAGTCTTCTTTCGATACATGGCTACCGTCGGCATAATGCAGTTTGAAATCTCCGTTCTCTTTGTATGCAAATGTGACGTCGGAGGCGTTGACCGATGATATTTCGGCGGTGTTTTTATTGCCTGTGTTTATAAAACGAAGCACCCATTCCACCGCATTGTAATCTGTGAAGCCTTTTACTTCGCATTCTACCGTGAGTCCCGATGCAGGGTCCCTGTATGAATAAATACGTCTGATGATGGACGGATCATTCTCCTTGATAGTTTTTACGCTGTAACTCCAATGTTTTATGAAAGTACCGGAATGTTTTCCTCCGTAAACAAACGAGAAAGGCGGAGCGGCTCCTTTCCTGAAATTGGAGGAAATCCATTTATTTATATCATTCTTATTATCTGTTATTTGTGTTGTCGATTGTCCTGTGACAAAAGACGAGACAAATAATAATAAAATCAGATAAACTATGTTTTTTTTCATTATATATTTTATTTTTCAATTTACAACTCAATATATCAGTAAACAGTTGACAATATTTTCACGTAAAGATGCAAAACCACAAAGTCCGACTCATAATTCATAACTTATTACCGTATTTGTGTTTATTAACTAGATAGTGTTAAAATCTGACACATCTGACAGTTTTTCCATTATTTCTATCTTGTAATTTTTATATTCATTAACTGTATATAGTTAAAAAGTAACAGTTGTTTTGCTATTAGCTAACAGCTTTTAGCCGTTAACCCTTTCTTATATGTCGCAACTTAAAAACTCCGTGTTACTTCTTATACTCCGTGGTTAAAAATAAAAAGGTAACAAAGGTAACACCTTTCCTCTTGTTACTTTTTCCGGCTTTTTAGCTATCAGCCAACAAATAATCTTTTCAAGGATCGCTTTTATATATAGATAAAGTATTCTGCTCTTTCTTACACGCTTTTCTAGCAGTTCCCTATTCTATACACTTATATTTTATCAACAGCGATTGGTTGGGTTTATCCAATGTCAAAACAAATTCGTTGGCAAGCTTATGCCCGTCTATGATGACTGATTCGTTTTTATCCAAATCTGTCAATTCATACTTCTTATCTGGATTAATACCGGAAAGTTTCACCGTGATATTGTTTCTTTCCGAGGCTTTGCGGCGAAAAGCGACTATGACGCCGCTGTTATCTGACGGACGGTTCAGTTGATATGCCAGCCAGATATTATCGAGGGTGGTGTCTTCTATTCCCGTTAACGGATAATAGTCTTCGTAATAATAGGGGCGGATATCCCGAAACTCATTTAAGCGGGCTTGCATCTCATATATCGAAAAGCTCTTATCCGTTATTTTCCAGTTGCAGGTCAGACAGGTGCTCATACTCGAACGGAATGCATAGGGGTCGGTTTGTAAAATACCCGTTCCATGTAGGGGAAGGAAAAAGTTCAGTCCGTAAGTATGACATTGATAACCATCGGGGTCGTCGTAATGGTAATAATCGCTTCGCCACAGAGGCGCGCTTCTTGGAATAGTCTCCATGTCGATACGTTTTCCTCCACTGGCACAATTATCTATAAACAGGTTCGGGAAACGCTTGAGCAGATAGTCCCAGAATTTATACAGATTTTCAATATGACGTATTTCTTTCATCCCGGTTCGCCCTTCTTCCTCATTTGCCGCCCAATAAATATCGGGATGCATATTAAAATCCTGACGGTAATGATCCACCCCGTTCTCTTCTATCATATCGCCGATATATCTGCATAGCCAGTCGCAGGCTTCGGCGTTGCCTAAGTCAAACATCAGGTAAGTATCATCATTGTGTCCGGGGATATCCAGCATCCATTCGGGATGCTCCACTGCCCATTGCGTACCCCTAATCACACGTTCAGGTTCGAACCATACCATGAATTTTGCGCCTAACTTATGAGCTTCTTCCGAAATAGGCTTTAAGCCTTTAGGAAAGCGTGTGCTATCTACTGTCCAGTTACCTACTGTGTTAGCCCAGCTTTTTCCGTGTTCCCAATCCGCGGCTCCGGTATTCCATCCGGCGTCGAGCCAGAATACTTCGGGCATTATATTGAATTGTTTATAACGCTTCATCATGGCTGTCGCGTATTCTTCGGTCAGACCTGAATATTCGGTATAAGGGGCAGGGTCTTTGTAGTTGAATCCTGTAGCCAGAGGGTAGGGGGCATTCTTTCCATCTATCTTGTGTGTCTTGTGACTCAACACAAAACGGCGAAACTGATTGTGCCCGTCCATCCTGTCGTCGCTGTTCCAATACATGAGTGTAATGCTTGGTGTGCGTATGCTTTCTTTTCCATACAAATAGAGGTCCATTGTTTTCATCCCCGATTCTATGGATATTCTTTTTTCTTTTTCGCAGCGGATATCTGCATACCAGCTACCGCTCCATCCTATACCCACAAATACGCCCTGCGAGGAGGCCGACTCTATATTGAATATAGGCAGATAATCTCCTTCGGATGAACGGCCGTTGATCGGCTCCATCGATTTGCTATCACCGGGTTTTAGCGTCAGCGTACGGGGATGGAAGTCATATTTGGATATATGGTTTCCATCTGCGTAATGCAGGTTGAAATCCCCTCCGGCGGGATATTCCATCTCCATATCTATGGCTTTCACCTGTTTGAGGTTTTTTGAATTGGCGGCACCCATATTTGTGAAATGGATTGTCCATTCCAGCGCCTTGAAGGCCGGATATCCTTTAATCTCACATTCAATCTTCAATCCGGTTTCCGATTCTGTATAAGTCGCCAGATACCGGACAACCCCCGGTTCATTGCCGGGTTGTTTCTCTATGGAGTGCTTCCATTTGCGGATAAACTCTTTCGATGAGATTCCGCCGTATACGAAGGAGAAAGGAGGAGTCTTCCCTTTGGCAAACAGAGCTGATACCAGATTCTCCACATTGACGGGAGCTTTTGTTATCTTAGCCGTAGTTTGTCCTCTCGAACTGATTGTTGCGCAGATAAAAATGAGGAATATAATGATTGTTTTACTGCAAATATTTTTTATCATGAAACGTTTATTTTGTACAACAGATTTGTAATGTTTTTTATTGATTCCAATTTTTCTATTTACTGGTTTTTCTGACGATGCTGATCAGCCACAACATATAGCACCATATGGCAGCTATGAGAATGATCGCCGATACCTGAGTTTTGAACGCGTCTGTGACAACGCCTAGTACAGGAGGCAGGATAGCTCCCCCCGAGACTCCTACAATCAGCAGGGCCGATATTTCATTTGCCTTTTCGGGAATGCGCTTCAATGCCAGCGAGAATATGATCGAGAACAGGTTGGCGTAGCCCAGACCGAAAACCGCGACACAGGCCAGCGTTACCCACAGGTTGGCGTTGATGCATAGAAGGATTAATCCTGCTAATGCTATCCACACACTGTAGATAAAGAACTTCGATTCGGAACTTTTCATCAGCAATATCCCGCCTAAGAAAGCGCCCACTGTACGGGAAAGAAAATATACGCTATTGCCCATACCTGCGTCTTCGACCGAAAGCCCGGCTTTTTCCATCAACAGCTTAGGGAAAGTCATATTCATTCCTACATCGACACCGACCAGTACGAGTATCCCGATAAAAAAGGCTACGATATATTTGTCCTTGAACAACTCGAGTGTGTTTTTTATCGAAATATTTGATTTTTCACTTCGCTTGTCTTCTATCGGGGTGAAGCACAGCCATATGAAAGCAACGAGAGATAGCCCGGCGTATATAGGGAATATCATTCTCCATCCCAGAGTGGAACCTACTACCGATGCTGCCAGAATAGGGCCGATAAAGGAACTTACCGCTTTCACAAACTGCCCCAGAGTAAGGGTGCCGGTCAGCTTATCGGAGTTTACAACATCGGCTACAAGAGGGTTGAGCGATACCTGTAGCAATGTGTTGCCGATTCCGATCAGCCCGAACATAATAAGTACAGTAGTAAAATCGTAAGCGGCCAGTGGCAGGCACATAGCCAGTACATGAAATGCAAAACTTATCAGCACTGTTTTTTTTCGGCCTATCTTGTTCATCAGCATCCCGGTAGGGATAGATAAGATCAGAAACCAGAAAAAACAGGATAGTGATATAAGGTTCACCATGGAATCGGTGAGATGACTGAAGTCATTCTTTACGTAATTTGTAGAAATCCCGATGATATCTACAAATCCCATAATGAAAAAACCGAACATCACGGATAGAATTCTTATGGCGGAAGTATTATTTTTCATCCTTTACAAATTCGTTTGATTAAAGCTATCCCGGACTAATTCCGGGATAGCTTGGAATGTTTTGATTATACTTTTAGTTGACCGTTTTTAAAAGCTCTCCATAGTTGCCCGTAGCTGCATTTGTCCAGTTATAGTATTCGACACGCACGCCGGCTTCGATTGCTTTCTGTACAGGGTTTACTCCTGAGTTCCATGTACTGCTCCAACCTCCGTTGTCGGCGGTTTCTACTTTCAGTATGCGCGATTTGGACGTATTCGTTGTAAAATCGAAAGCCAGTTTATCGCCACTCTGTGCCCATGTAGACCAGGCATATCCATTGCGTATATCGAGATACTCTATCGGGCATCCTGTGGCTATGAACCGGATATCATAGTTGCTAAGCAATGAAATACCACGCATATCTATATGTGTCAATGCAGTATTGTTGCTTAGGTCTATATCTCTCAGCCACGGCTGGTCTTTCGTTACAAACGAAGTCAGTCCTGCATTTTTCGCCGATATGGTTGTCAGGTTGAACCATCCGGCCATGTCTATCTCGCTTATATTGTTGTTGTCACATACCAGGTGCCATACGTCGTCAAAATATTTCAAACCGTCCAGCGATGCTATATTTTTGTTCGATATATCCAGCTTGTTAGCCAGATTTGTAGGCAATTTGGCATTTCTGGCTTCACTGATTATAATATCATTCCCACTGAAAGCCTGAGGACAATAACCTTTCATTATAGTACGCAGATTGGCGTCAGGCATTGCTGCCGTACCTGTATTCCCCCAATTGATTTTGTCGAATACAACTTCCCGGTCAAGGCCTACTGTTGTTACCTTCACTCCCGACAAGCCGGCAGTTCTTACAGATGTAGACCTGTTGAACATATCCATGTGCCAGAACCAGATGTTGCTCACCAGTAATTGACATTCCTGACTGGTATCGAAGTCAAACTTGAAATTGTCGAACGAGCCAAAGCACATACAGTTGCTGATATCCAATTTGCGGAACTTGATATTGTCCAATACAATACTAAGCAATGCCGGGCATTTACTCAGGTCAAGCTCCGTAAGGGGATTGTTACCCATGTATAATGTCTGTAATGTTTTAGACTGTATATTCATGCTGGTAATATTGCTGCTCCATGCAAAGATGCTGACAATACCATTCATTCCAATTAATTCGATATTACCAAGGTTATTGTCGGTAGCCCAGAGTGTTTTCAGTTTAGGGAAGTTTTCCAAACCGCTTAAGTTGGTAATTCCTTTACCCGAAACATTCAGTGTTCCACCTTCGAATTCGAAGTCAGCCGCTACGGAAAGTTTTAGACTGTCCTGAGCGTCGAAAAGCTGCGGCCCTATTACTTTCAAAGAATTTCGCAGATTTACATCCGCTACCCATCCTTTAGGCAACCATTGCTGCATGCTACCCAGCGATATCTCTTTATCTCCTCTGATGAGCACTAATGAATATCCGCTTTCCTGTGCATTGAGAGGGAATAAGAACTTCAGATGGGAAGATGTCACTTCTTTTATTTCCACATCTATGTCGAAAGAATTATCAAGCGGTTTGAGTAACGGACGCAAATGCAGGCGGTCACCGGACTGAAAACCACGTCCTTCGATTGTCACTTCCGTGCCTTGAATACCATCTTCATATTCGGGAATAACAACGCCGGATATACCGAACGATAAATCATATTCGGTTACATCATCGCAACTCCAAAAACAAGTTAGCGAAACCAATAATATTAATAATCTAAACTTATGCATCTTATTCGGTTTTAATTATTGTTTATTTTTGAACTAATATTAATACACTGGAGCGCGGAATGCTGAATGAAGCCCTGTCTTTAATATTGATAGTTTCCGAAGATTGGATGAGATCATCCCCGGCAGGAAGACTTCCTTCAATGTATTTGTATGCAGCGTATTCTCCATTTGCCTGAGATTTACTGTTTATAATTTCTACCGGCTTATTGTGTTCCGAACCATTGGCAAAAATATACACCCATTTATTATTCTCGTTCAGAATGGCCGTTCCGGCAACAAGGTCTTCATTCAGATCCAACGGGAACACTTCCGCGTTCTTTTTGATAAAGCGGGTCAACATGCCATATGCATAATAATGCGGTCTGACCTCATAGTCTTCTTTTATAGCGTTATAAATTTCCGGGTCGGGTTCATAAGCTTTTTTTACATATTTCCACAGGCCGAGCTGCTGCATTTCCGAGTAACTGCCATTTCTGCTGTAATATTGATCTATCAGCGACCAGTAGCTTACGCCTGCTGCGCTTCCGTTAAGCAGGTTGACCGCAATACGGGTCAACAATACTCCCCGTTCGTATTTATCAATATCCAATTGACGGGAAGAGCCCGAAGTCTGATTGGAGCCGAACTCGCCGATAAAGTGTTTTTTTCCGTTCGACATGGCTACATTGTTTTTTTCCCAGTTAACGATGTCTGCATTCGGCGTTGTGTATCCGAATATATAAGTATGGGTATTAAACAAATCTGCTTCTGCCTGTAGAGTTTCACCACATGATTTTAGATAATTCGGACTGCCGTCCGTATTATCCGACAGATTGAACCGGACTTTGTCCCGAACACCCATAGCCTTAAATTTTGCATCCAAAGCCTTTGCCATAGGAGCGTATTGGTCAGGATGGCTGTCCGGCTCTCCTTGCCACATTGTTCTCCCGTAATTGGCTGTATGGCTGTCCGGTTCGTTGAAGGGAGTTATCGCTTTCACACATGTAAAACCTTTCGTTTCGATCAGGTATTTGACCAATACCGAAAAGTTTTCTGCAAATTCTTCATATTTGTCGGTTCCGCAGACCCAAGGCGCATTCGGCCTGCTGTCGCAAAGAAAATGCTTTCCGGTCGGTGTCCCTGCTATCAGGTCCATGTTCACAGGGCAACCCCATAAGACAAGTGTTACTTCTCCATCGTTCTCCTGTGCCAGTTCCAGTACTTTATACAATGACTGCATCTCCTGAGAGTCGAATGTGAATTTACTCATATCCGCAACATTGGGATCATCGTTGTCGTTCAGCGGCTCCCACCAATGAGGCTGTACCATTACGCGGAAGTTCTGGATACCCATTTTCTTTACTCGTTCTTTCACTATATTCCAATCCTCAGCTTTTGATCCGTCCTGTGGACGGGTTAAGTTCTGAGAGAAGAAATGCGGATCCAGTTCGACTCCCATTCCTACCAGTTTTACTCCTGTCGATTCTTTCACTTCCACCGGATAAAAATTGGATGGAATACTATTATAACCTTCATCTATATTCGAGCAGGCACTTGAAATGGTTACCATGCTTAAAGTCAAACCTATAAGGAAGGTCTGTTTAAAATATTTCAGTGTTTTCATTGATTATCTTTTTATAAATTCAGTTATTCAAAACCCAGTTGTTTTTCTATCGCTTGAATCAAAATATGTATTACCTGAATATGTATCTCCTGTACCCGGTCGGAATAATCGGCCTTCGGCGCAGCCACCACAACATCTCCCAAAGAAGAAAGACGATTATTGCCGGTAGAGGTCAGAACCAAAACTTTCATCTTTTTCAACCGGGCGCTTTCTGCGGCTTTTACGATATTACCCGAGTTACCACTGGTACTGATGGCCAATAACACATCTCCTTCGTTCCCGACTCCTTCCACATAGCGGGAATATATTTCATCAAACGAAAAATCATTCCCTACACATGTTATGTATGCAGGATCATTTATTGCAATGGCAGGCAGGGATGTTCTGTTTTTGCGGTAGCGTCCGGTCAGTTCTTCTGCGAAATGCATGGCATCGCATAGCGACCCTCCGTTTCCGCAACTGATTATCTTATTTCCGTTCGCCAACGCTTCGGACAATAGTGCGGCAGCCCGTTCGATTGTATCTATTGTTCCGGGATTGTTCCAGAATATATCAGCTTCTTTCAGTATAGCTTCAGAGCTTTCTATTATCAAATCTTTCATAAAATTGTTTTTAATCGATTAAATTGGCAGCTATGGAAAGGGCTGCATAATCTCCGATATTTTCCCCAAGGGCAGACGGAACTATCTTACAAACTACTCTTGCACCTTCCAGCGCTTCCTTTGATATTTGTTCCAATGCGTAAGGCTCCATCATATCCTTGTTGCGGGCATATATGCTGCCGATGGCAATAAGCTCGGGATTTAGAATGTCTATTAAAATGGCCAGCCCTTTTCCCAAATAAGACGCAGATGTTCCATACACTTTCAGGGCGAGTTTGTCGCCTGCGTCGGCGGCTTCGGCAACCAGCTTGGCAGTTATCATATCTAAATCTTCACGGGACGGGCACCATGAAACATGGCCTCCCCGGTTCATTTCATCTTCCGCTATGCTACGGGCCAATTGAGCAATTCCTCCTCCGCTGGCATATCCTTCAAGCGAGCCTTCTTTGCCATATCCTATAGGCCCGTTTTCCGTCAAACGGATATGCCCTACTTCTCCTGCGTTGTCGTTTGTCCCCGAATATAAAGAGCCATTAAGAATGATTCCCGCTCCAAGTCCTGTCCCGCATGTAAGAAAGATCATGTTTTCTGTTCCTTTGCCGGCTCCAAACTTCCATTCGGCTAATGCACATGCATTGGCGTCGTTTTGTAATCCGGCTTTTATGCCAAGCTGATCTTCTATGATTTTCACGATAGGTATGTTATCCCATCCCGGCAGGTTGGGCGGAGACATAACCATCCCGGATTTGCTGTCGAGTGGTCCGCCGCAGCTAATACCTATGGCGCGGACTGTATCGGCGGTGAGATTATAGCGTGCCATCATTTTTTTTGCTTCGCTTATTATATTGCTGATAGTCTCTGTAACTACAGTAGTTTCTATTCTTATTTTATCTACTATCTGTAAATCAGAACCTATTCTTTTTCCGTAGACGATAGCACATTTAGTGCCTCCTATATCAATTCCTAATAAATTATCTTCCATATAACTACTTAATGCTAGGGTACAATCCTGTCTTTTTTAATAACTTTTTATATTCTTGCAAATTGAAAGGAGCTTCTCCGTATAAATAATGATTGCTGAATTCTTTCTGCCCCACTTTATATTTGATGAGAAGTATTCCTTGTCCTTTTTGCTGAGGCAATGAAGCTATTTTGTTCATACTATTTGCCGATACCTCGAAGTCTCCCTTATATACTTCTTTGTTCGATGCGACGTCAATTACTACTACCTGCCCTTTTTGAGCGTTGCGGGTATCATTGGTAACAATCAGGGGATAAGCGTTATCGACAGGGTCGTTTATGAGTACACAAAGGTCTGTCTGTGCGTTTTTGATGAAATAGTACGCCATTTTTTTCGAATTGTAGTAATCTACAATGGCATCCGAAATTATTGGCCATCCGTCACGCAGATTCCACCAGATTATCCCGGTTTTGGGGCTGAACTTTTGCCCGCGCCACAGCTCTACAAAAAATTTCATGACTTCGGCCTGTACGGCCTGTGATGCGAAAGCGAAATCTTCGAGCCTGGTCGGTACTTCGCCAAAAAGCAGGTTCACCTGGTTGAGCATTAAATTGTTACGGTCGAAAGTTTTTCCCTGGGATGGAAAGCGGCGTGTCGATTTTGTAACCCATTCGTCATTCCATTCTTTATCTTTAGTCCAGGGATACACAGCATCTTTGGTCATCATTTTATTCAGGCTTTCTACGTTAGGACATCCATGATACCCTATTTCGCTGACGAAGCGACAGTTGGCCTTCGTGTAATACGGCTCTTTATAATAACCTCGTGGCCCCCATAGATGGTTTTCCGGCAAGAGTTCGTCACCTCCTCCGTGTTCCCATACAGCTTCGCTATAATAGGGAGAACTTGGCAGGTAGGGGCGTGTCGGGTCAAATTCGTAGAGAACGCGGGCGATAACTTTACGGGTTATGACATCCTTATTCGGATTGATATTCAGTGGTTGCAGTGTCCAGCGCATCGCAAGGTCATTTTCGTTGTTGCCTGACCAAAGAATCAGAGATGCGTGATTGCGGAATTTGAGTACGACAGAAGTAACTTCCTGCTCGATCATTTTAGCGAAATCGTCCCGTTGCGGATAGAATGTACAACCCATCCCAAAATCCTGCCACACGAGAATTCCGTTTTCATCGCAAAGGTTAAAGAAGGCGGTATCTTCGTAAACATTGCCTCCCCAACAGCGGATCATATTGCAATTGATATCCACAGCCATATTGATCATGGTATTCAAATGTGATTTGTCCCTGCTATGCAACGCGTCCATCGGTACCCAGTTGGTTCCGTGAATGAATATCGGTTCATTATTCACTATGAAACGGAATTGTCCGGGTTTACCGGGAAGATTGATGTCATCCATGTCCAGTTTTACGGTGCGGATTCCGATTTTGCAATTATTAGTATCCAACTCTTTACCATCCGAATCTATTAACTGTACACTGGCATCGTAGAGGGCTGCTTCGCCATAACCTCTCGGCCACCAGAAATCGACATTATCCAGTTCGAATATATGGCGGAAAGCCGGAGTACTTACTGGCTGCGAATTTTGATATACGACTTTCCCTTTACGGCGGAGAGTGAATTGAACTTTGACTTTGTCGAATTTGTCGAAAGGCATGATTAGTTGCACATCAGTGAAAATACGTGCAGTGTGCGCTGTCGTATCTATGCTGATGGTCATCCAGTTCACATCTTTCAGGCGGGTAGGATTCAGTACCCGAAGCTCAACATCGCGCCACAATCCGGCACTGACCAGACGGGGCATAATATCCCATCCGTACATGTGCGGAGCCTTCCGGATATAAACAGCCTCCTCGGCAGGAAAATTGCCGATGCTGAATGTGCCTAGTGTATGTTTCTGGGCTTCCATAACCGCCGACCTGATTATAACCTGCAGGGTGTTTTCTCCGCTTTTCAGATGGTCGGTTATATCGAATTTGTGTTCGATCAGCATATTTGCGGCTTCTCCCACTTTCTCCCCGTTCAGCCATATATCGGCCAGGCAGTCTATTCCTCCGAAGAACAGTTCGAGCCGTTGACCATTTTGTATCGATGGCGCCTCGAATGTTTTTGTGTAACACCACTGATAATTTTCATATTTTCGCAGGGCGTTCACATTACTTCCTGTCATCGGGTCGGGAATTAATCCGGCAACCATCAGGTCCAGCTCTACATTTCCCGGAACAGTCGCTTCTATTGTTTCCACCTGCATATCATTGATAGCTTGCGGGGTAACAATTGCTTCAGCCGGCTGTTTCCAGTACGAAAGCTGCCATCTTCCATTCAAAGGAATATTGCCTGGTGAGGCTGCCATATTCCCCATATATAGGATTGCGGTTAATAGGGTTAATAATATGTATTTAATTATAGTCATAATTATTCTTTTTCTTATTCACCCGGCTGTAGCATGGCATCGTTGCTGTTCCACCCCGGTGTTTGAGTCAAGACTCCATTCGACAATGTTATTTCGGCTTCCGGAATAGGCAGGAATCCTCCTGTTTCCGGACGGAATTTTATTTTATATGTGGCATTCTGGCTATTATTTTTCAAGGTTATACCATTCATATCGTTAACAATGGTTTCCGCGTCTCCCCATCGTAATATATCGAGCCAGCGTATGCCTTCGAATGCAAGTTCGTATTTACGTTCGTTTTTGATATTTTCCAATGTTGCCGGAACAGTTGGCAGGTCTACACGCCCACGCACACGGTCCATATATCTCTGCGCTTTGGGACCACCAAGTTCCGCGCCCATTAACAGGAGGTCGGCAAAACGGATCAGTACAATATCCTGAGTGCTGTTGAACTGCGGGTCGTTTGGCATATTCCACAGGATAGAACTGTAGGATACGATATTTCCTTTATCGTCGTATACATTGACCGGCATATATTTTTTTGACCAATAGCCCGTTTCATTCCATTGATAGGCTTGCCCCCATTTGTACTTGGTGGTGGAGCCTTCGCCTTCGTGTGTTGCGTCCGAAACATCTAGTACCGAGCCTCTTTTCCGCACATCGCCATTAGGCCATTCATTGTAGAATTTGCTGTTGACAGGCCCTTTACCCCAACCTGAGCCAAAAGGCAACAAGTCTTGGTTTCCCCTGAACCCGAAGTGCAGGTTTACAGTGTTCCGGCGGTCGTAATTATTGCCCTGAGCTGCGGTTGAGCATTTGATAGCAAAAATAGTTTCATAATTGTCTCCGTTCTCGCCTATCCATTTCAGGTTATTGTCCGCCGCATATTTGTAATCGGATCTTGTTTTGCCGGACATTACTATCGAATATGGCCATAAGTTTCTAAAGTCGGGAAGCAGGTCATGCCCACTGTTGGCAATACAATCATCCACCCAGCCTATTACCTGATCTTTTGTAATATCTCCCATCCGGGGTTGTTTATAGTAGTTGGTATAGAACAAGAAGACACGGGCCATCAGAGCCTGAGCGGCCCAGCGTGTGGCTAATCCATTTTCGGTTTTGGGTATATCCTGAAATTTAGTGGCAGGTAATATTTCGATTGCACGTTTCAAATCAGCTCCCATCTGCGCATATATATCTTCGGCCGATGCCCGTGGAAAGTTTACCGGCTCGGGGCTTGTTACTAATTGTACCGGCCCGAACATGGAACACAGACGGAAGTAGGTGAAAGCGCGTAAGAAGAGTACCTGACCCTCTATCTTGTTCCTGGATTCGGGGGTTGGCCATTCTATATTGTCCAGAGAACCGAGCAGTAAATTTGCCCTGTAAACCGAACGCCATGTGCATTCCCAGAGGTCGGTATACATTGTTCTCGATGTCAATTTGAAAAGGTCGATAGCATGAGCCGTAAGGTCGTCTTTTCCTCCTCCACCCAGCATATCGTCAGCCATGAGGTTTAGAACGATGAAGGAATGTTCGGTTTCACCACCCCCCACACGGGACCCGAAAGCATTGTAGACGCCCATCAGCGCGGTATATGCTTCGTCCGGAGTCTGGGGATAGTTGGATGAGTCTTTTTGTGTTAATTGATCTGTGTCCAGGAAATCGGAACAGCTAACTATAAAGACAGAAATTAATATTATGATTATCTTTTTCATTTTGCCTTAGATTTTAAAATTTGAGATTAAGACCAAATAAGAATGTACGGGAGTTCGGGTAGAATCCATGATCTATACCGCTCATCCATCCTGTAGGGCCGGCGCCTATTTCCGGGTCGAGTCCTGTATATTTTGTCCATGTAAACAGGTTTTGCCCTGTAAGATAAAGCCGTACTTGAGAAAAGATATTTTGTTTCTTTAGTAAGGTTGCGAAATCATAACCGATGGTAAGGTCATTCAACCGGATATAATCCCCATCGTATAAATGAAGGTCGGAAACGATATTGGTATATGCCGATTGTCCCAGCCTTGGCCACTTGTTGGAAGTGCCTTCTCCATGCCAGCGATCTAGCGGGTCATGCTGGCCTCCGTATATCTGGTTGCCGTACACACCCGAGAATGATGCCCGGAAATCGAATCCTCTCCATGCTCCTCCGAATGAGAAAGAAAATATCCCGTCGGGGTTAGGGTCACCGATCAATACACGGTCTTCTTCATTGATTTCGCCATCGTCATTCTGATTCACATATCTGACGTCGCCCGGTACCGCATTCGGCATAACCAGCTCTCCTTTCGAATTGCGATAAGCGTCGATCTCATCCTGATTCTGGAATATACCATCGGTTTTCAGACCCCAGAAGTAGCCGATAGGATAGCCTACCTGCGCGCGATAGAATTCGGGGCTCCATGTGCCGACAGTCCGCGCGCTGCCGTGAATGATTCCTTCCTCGTTAGCGATGCGGGTTACCCGGTTTTTGTTATACGCCCAGTTGACGTTTATATCATAGCTGAAATCACTGATCTGGTCTCTCCATACTACAGCTAATTCTACACCTGTATTTCTTATATCCCCTCCGTTTATATCGGGTGCATTAGCTCCGTATGAACCAAGTACAGGCGCAGCTACCAACCAGTCTTTTGTTGTCTTGCGATACCAATCGAAATTGAATGATAATCTGTTTTTCAGCAATAAGGCATCAAAGCCGAGATTTAGCTGTTCCGAGGTTTCCCACGTAATGTTAGGATTGGGCAGGTTGATCGGATATGAAGCAATCGTATAACTGTTTTTATCCACTCCCGGATAATAATAGCTGTACTCTACACTTGAATAATCACCTGTGTTTTGTCCGCCTACCCGCATTTTTGCTACATATTGGAATGGGGAGATTGCTTGATTTCCGTTCTGCCCCCAACTTGCTCTGAGCTTGAACATATTAAGATGCTTTTTGAATGGCTCCATGAACTTCTCGTTGCTTATAACCCAACCGGCTGAAACTGAAGGGAAGAATCCCCAGCGTTTTCCCGGAGCGAAGTTTGAAGAGCCATCGGAACGTGCAATAAGGGATAGCATATAGGTTTCCTTGAAGTCGTAATTGATACGTCCGAAATATGAAAGCAATGCCGACCTGCTCCAAGGCGAACCACCCAGGCGTGTCGAGGTTTCGCTTACTTTAGGTGTGTTTATAAGATAGGCATATTTGAACCCTTCGAAAATGGAGTTGGTATTAAATCCGGAAACACTTGTTCCCAAGCCTCCTTTTTCGGCACTCGTACCAGCTAATACATCAAAGTTATGTTTGTTTTCATCCAGTGAGAATTTATAGTTGAGGGTATTCTCGAACGTCATGCGGCTAAAACCCAGTGATATATCCTGACTTACTTTTGTTTCCTGGCTTGTGTATTCGGGTGCCAGATTATATTTAGGTATATAAGACCGGCTTTCTTCACCATCCATCGTTAAACCGAAATTTGAGCGGAATACTAGATTCTTAATTGGTTCGATTGTTATAAATGCATTTGTATTTAACTGGTAATTCTTTTTGGTATTGTTACTGTTATACACCAGATATGCAATCGGGTTAGGAGCATATGGGGCATATGCAATAGGTCCATGATAATTTCCATTGTCGTCATATATAGGCATAAAGGGGCTTCCTCCCATTATCATACCTAGCGCGCCCAAGCCTTCGGTAGATCTTCCGCTCAACGACCCGTCTTTGTTGGCGTACACAAAATTGATTGTTTCTCCCATGCGTATGATATCCCGTCCGTTTGCGGAAAAAAGAGTCTGGTCTGCATTCAGACGAAAAGTATATCTATCCTGTTTTGTTTGTACAGGCTTGCCAAGAGTACCTTCCTGTGATGAATATGAGAAGCTGGTAAAATAGGACGATTTTTTACTTCCTCCCGATATTGTTATAGAGTGGTTTTGCGAGAACGCATTTTTGTTCTTTATTTCTTTGTACCAGTTGGTACCTTTCCATTCCCCCGATAGTATTTTATCCCAGTGAGGGACCATCTGGGAAAAATTGATTCCGTACCCGTAAGTGTTTTTCGAATACTCATCATCCAGCATTGCCTGTGTGGTAGCATCACTGTACCATTTATAGTCGGGAGCATTCGAAAAACCCAGATATGTATCGTAAGCGATACGCACCTTGTCTTCGCCTTCTCCGCGGTGTGTGGTTATCAGTACCACGCCATTGGCTGCACGTGCTCCATAGATTGCAGCGGATGCCGCATCTTTCAATACATCTATAGATTTGATATCCGCAGGATTTATATTCGATATATTTCCGGGTACACCATCCACGATGTAGAGCGGATCGGCATTTCCGATAGTTCCCATCCCCCGGATATAAACTTTGTATGAAGATCCGGGTTCTCCGGACGTCTTGGTTATCTGCATACCCGGAGACATACTTTGTAAGGCTGTCAGTGGATTAGGCGTATGCAATTCTTTTATTCTGTTCCCGTCTACCTGTAATGTCGCACCTGTTACCAGTTTCTTCTTTTGAGTCGCATATCCGATAACAACGACTTCATCCAGTAGCGAGGTATTTTCTTCTAAAACTATTTGATATTCTTTTTCAGTTCCAATCCGTACTGTCTTGGAATTGAAACCTATATAAGATATAGTGAGCGTTTCACCCGGTTGTGCGGCAATAGTAAACAGTCCATCAAGGTCTGTAACGGTCCCTGCCTTTGTTATACTGTTTATTATTGTTGCACCAATAATAGGTTCCCCTTTTTTGTCAAAAACGGATCCTTTTATATTGCCATTTGTCGATATATTTTGAGCATGTACAATGTTTATAAACAAAAGGGACATAAACATTACCAAAAATACCTTTCGATAACAATTAAGCTTGTTTTTCATTGATGAAGATTATTTAATTTATTTTTTACTGATGTAAATTGCCTTTAATATTTTTGCATTCAGGTTACTTATACTTTCATATCCTTACCTCCTTTCATTTGTTTATTTCTTAAAATTTGAATGTATGTTTACCTCCTTCAACAGGAATCTTCTTGTCCATGACTTCGATTGTGGCGGTAGTATTGATGGGAATCTCTACTTCCAGACGGATTTTACTCCCCTCGCGTTTCCATTCGGACCGGATAAGTCCTTTGATTGAATTATATTCTCCTTTCACCCAATCCAGACCTTCTACAAAGTGAGGCCGGATAAGTATGTGTTTAAATCCGGGAATCTCGGGGTCATAGTTTATGCCTGCCAACACATTGTACATCCAGGCATTGATATCTCCCAAAAACATATGGTTGATAGACGCGTCCCTGAATTCGGGGGATAGCGTCCATGTTTCGGGCATTGTATTGAATCCTTTTTTTATCCAGGCTCCCCATGATGGTTCATCTTCTTTAGAAGCCATCTGGTAAGCCATATCCGCATAGCCGTATTTTGATAGCATTCTCAGTACGGTTTTGCTTCCTAATACGCCAAAATCGAGATATCCGTTGTTTTCTTTTACTATCCTGTACAAATTGTCTGCTACGTCTTGTTCCTGTCCATCGGGTACTATTCCCAGATAAAGGGCTAATGCTTGTGAAGTCTGCGATCCATTGGCATAGGTGTTTTTCTGCGAATCGAAATATTTATTGTTTATCAATTGTTTCAGCCTGTCAGCTTTTTCTTTATAGGCTGCCCCGTCACGTCCCAGTATATCAGCAAATTTGGACATATAAAGATTATCCAGATAATAGTAACACGATGTCGTATATTCAGTCGGCGTTTGGGTCTTGTATGGTACCCAATCTCCGATTCCATAGGTGACACAGCCGTCTTTGTCTTCACGTGCTGCCAGATATGCCAGATACTTCTGGCAAGTATCATATACTCTGCTTATGCTTTGTTTGTCTCCGTAATAGTCGTATAGAGCCATTGGGACAATAAACATGGCTGCGTCCCACACCGGGCCGATCCAATCGTCATATCCCCAACCGGAGCTTGGGATAATGCCGGAGATGCGTCCTTCCGGAGTTTGATTATCGATTAAATCTTCGATCCATTTTTCGTAAAAACGAATACCGTCGAAATTCAATAATCCGAGATCCATTGTGATATGGGCATCTGCTGTCCATCCGTTTTTCTCACGTTGAGGGCAATCTGTCGGGATACTCATTATATTTGATAAATATGACCTGTTTGCGGCTTCCCATATCCGGTTCAGCAAGTCGTTGGAACAGCTGAAATGCCCGTTTTTTTTCAGATCGGAATGGAAGTTAAGCGCTGTTATATTTGTTTTATCGAGTTTTACCGGACGGTCTGAACGTACCTCCACATACTGAAATCCTTTGTATGAGAATTTAGGAGTGAAAACATGCTCTTTGCTGTTAAGAATGAGGACATCTGTCTGGAAAGCCAGTCCCGGAAGCGGTTTGTAATAGATATCGAGATTCCGCATTTCTATAAGTCCGTCAGGTCTCAGGAGTTCACCATATTGCATTTCAATTCTTGTGTTTTTCTCGCCCTTTACTTTCAGCTGGCACGTACCTGTCATATTCACTCCAAAATCATACACAAACACAGTGTCGCCAAAAGACTTTACCGCTACTGGTTGTATATTCTTTACTTTTCTTATTACGGGTTCTGTCTCAGCAACCAGGTGCTCTGACGGAGCCTTCATTATTTTTGCCTGTGGCCATGCAGAGTCGTCGAATGCAGGTTTGTCCCATCCTTCGATCTCTTTATTTGCGTCGTACGTGTCTCCGCTATAAATATTGTTTTGCGTATAAGGCCCTGATGGGGAAACTTTCCATGTAGAGTCAGATACTATGACATCTTTTGTATTATCTGTATAAGTAATATGTAATTCGCAGATCATCAACGCGCGATTGCGCCAGCGTGCCTGTTCGAAACTCCATGTTGCAACCGGAGCAAATGCATTGTAGAATCCATTTCCGAGAACGGATGTTATGACATTCTTACCGGATTGTAAATGTGAGGTTACATCATAAGTGTTGTACAGGTTGCGTTTGTCGTAATGAGTGTATCCCGGTGCCAAAAATACGGATGTATCGACAGGGTTTCCGTTAATTGATACATCGTAATATCCTGCTGCACTGATATATAATCTGGCCTTTTCTATTTGCTTATTACCGCTTGTTTCGAAAGGTTTCCGCAACATAGGTGATCTCGGGTTATCTATAGCTTCACTGTCCGATATCCATTTTGCCTGCCAGTCTGAAGACTGCATAAAGGCTGTTTCAAACTGAGCTATGGATGATGTTATTTCCTGTTTGTTTTCTTTGTCCCATGCTATGATTTGCCAGTAATAAGTGGTGTTTGGTTCGAGTTTATAGCCGGAGCCTGTGGTGATGAAAGATTCTTCTGTGCTCATTATTTCAGAACGCCATACATTATCGGAAACTTTGCCGGAAAGAGCGTCCGGGCTTTTAGATACAAGGAGTTGGATACTTTCCTGCTTGAAATCGTGACCGGAAGCTGTTTCGTAATTCCATGTAAAACGTGGGCTGGACACATCGATCCCCATGGGGTTATGCATATATTCACACCTTAAATTGTCTATTTTGACGCTTTTGGTCCGACATGATTGCACTACAAGAACTAAAAGAAGGCTTGCCGACAATAAAACAGCTAGGATTGATTTAGATTTAGGCATAATCTTATTATTATATGGTGAATTAACTTTAACGGTTTAGTATGATATTCAAAAAAATAAAATCTCATTTTATACTTGTCCGCAAAAGTGAGGATTCTTCGCTAATAAATTGTTTCAAAGTTATTAAATTATGGTTTTATTGTATTTTTCATATATTATGATGGCTTTTAATATAGGCATTCATAACTTCTTATATATACTGTGTGATACACACAAAAGTACTTTTCCTAATCTCAAGTAAATAAAATCTCCTGCATAAATAGGTCATGGTACCTCTAATGGCTTATTTTGATAAACTTACAATTAACTTAATCGGTTAAGTAATGCAAATTTAATGCTTATTTTAATAATTCCAACAATAAGATCGAATTTCTTTCGTGATTAACATTTGTTAAAAATGAAGAAACATATATTAAAAAAATAATATTGTATTTAATCTTATGATATATAGATATTTAAGTTATATGTAAATAATATATGAATCATATTGTCAGATTACATTTTTAAATATGGTTTATCTCTTATAAATAAAAAAGGAATTTTAATTTTACCGTGAAAGTAAAATAGTCTATTTTTGTAGAAATCTAAATTGAATGTTATATTTGTATAGCGGAATAATATTGATAATCACTTCTAGGCTTTTAATGCACAGGATGATATCGGTAATCATATACAAGATGAATCTTTGATAAAACAAATTGGACCTGCTCCTATATGAATACTATGAACAGGATTCAGATAAGAGAAATGTAACGAACAATAATGATAAATTAATTATTAATTTAAATATCTAATCTTCTTGTATATGTTTTGTTATTATTCGATATTTAACCGTTCAATAGAATAAACAATCTTATTTGCGTATTGAAAATGAAAAAAAGAACATCACTCAAGGATATTGCAGAAAAACTGAACTTGTCAAAAACTACAGTATCATGGGTGCTGAATGGACAAGCAGAAAAAAAAGGTATCAGTAAGAATACGCAGGAGATTGTACTGAACTGTGCTAAGGAGTTACATTATCAGCCTAACTTAATAGCCCGGAGCCTTAATATAGGCCAGACTAAGACTATCGGCCTTATTTTGCCTTCCATATCCGATTTCTTCTATTCTTCCATAGCCAGAGAAATAGAAAATCAAGCCAATCTGCATGGTTATTCTCTTATGATAGCAAGTTCGGAATCTGATTTTAATAAAGAAGAGCTTGTCATACAGATGTTTAAATCTAAAGGGGTGGATGGGATTATTATAGCTCCGACAAAGCGGTCTAAAGTAGAGATAGAGCGGCTTATGCTGGAGAAATTTCCCTTGGTTACCTTTGACCGTTATTTTCCTGAATTAGAGACGAGCTATATTATTATTGATAATAAAGAAAGCAGTTACAAATTAACAAAACATCTTGTGAGTAGAGGCTGTAAAAATATAGCACTTATTACAACTAACTCATATCTGACGACAATGGGTGAGAGAAATGAGGGATACAAACAAGCGTTATTAGATTCGGGAATCAAGTTTAATCCCACGCTGGTAGGAAATGTAGAATATGAAGATTACGAGACCAAAATAGTGAAGATATTGGATAATATATTTGAAAAGGTGCCGGATGTAGATGGTTTCTTTTTCACCACGCATATACTTGCTTTGGAGGCTTTCCTTTATTTTAATAATAGAGGAATAGATTTTAACAGGCAATTTCAACTGGCATGTATACATGGAGTATCTTTGTTTAAAATATTAGCTCCAAAAATAAATATAGCAAGAATGCCGGTTTCCGATATAGGCAAGAACGCTATAGATATTTTACTTGGAGAGATTCGGGAAAAGAATGAGCAATCGGGAGAAAAAGGACAATACAAAGTTGTTTTACCTTGTACTCTTTATTTAAATAATTAGTTTTATTAAAACTGGAATAAAAATAATCCGTATAAACGGTGTTTGTGAAGGTTATTTTTTTCTCAATTTTGAAATAAATCGCCTATATATCTGTTTAAAACAGGTATATAGGCGATGTCAATAAAATGTAAAGCCGATGTGATATATAAAAGCTGTGATCAAAGAATTAGAACAACTCGCTGAATTAAATTTATTTCTGATTTTTTATATCCTTCTCATAATTTTCTAACAACTTTACTTTCTCTAAATTTCCAGAGGCTTCAGATGAACCGTTGATCTGAGCTTTTAGAAAAAGTTCTTTGGCTTTATCCATATTTCCTTCAAGCGCATATAGGATACCCAAATTATTCCACGAATCAGGAATGTCCTGATATTTATCAAGGTAACGGTGAGCGGCAGCCGTGTCTCCTTTTTCCAGTTCAATAGCCGCAGCGTTTATGTTGGCAATAATATCTTTAGGGAACACCCGGACGGCTATATCGAATATTTCTTTAAATTCGTCACTCCCTTTTTCATAACTGTTTGCTACAAGAAACATTTCATTGAGACTCATTTGTCCGGGTTTCGTTTTCACAATATCCTTACCTTCTTCAAGACTGAATGCCCGCACTATATAGTTAAGTTTGTAATCTACTCTGCGTAATGTGGGGAAATGTTCGTTGAGAAGTGTTCTGTAAGAAGCCTGAACTTTTAATTTTTGCTCTTTAGCATCTTCAGCTAAGGATGAATTAATTATTTCCATTAGTTTGTCCTTATCCGGAAGATATAATTCTTCAACAATTTTCTTCAGGCCAACCCAGTCTTCAGCTACCGAGTTGGTATTAAATAAACTATTGTCAAAGCTATATCTGTTTTGAAGATAATTTTTCAAGGCTTGGGTTCTTGAGGCCGACAGACGGCTGTTTAGTTCATAGCCTCCTTCCGGAGAAGCATATCCGCATAAATTAATGGATGTTATAGTGGCATTTTTATCATTTTTCAATTGACCTAGAATGTCTTCAATTTTACTTAGTTCTTTAAAGTTATTTCGAAAATCCGGAATTACCACCGATTTTCCAACTTGAAAATCGAGAAAAGCAGAACCCTCATAATCACGGTTCTTTACTGCTTCGGTTTTGGGTGTTATGTAAGAAATAGTAAATCTGATTTCAGGCTTGCTTATGTTTACTTTCTCCACTATAATTCCATCACCGATATTATCCCAATCTTCATTTTTCTTACACTCTGCACAGCCAGTAACCTCTTGTTTGATAGTTAATGACGCTGTTCTCATCCATTCTTCAAAAGAGACGTTTTGGGTATAGCTAACTTTAGATGACTCTGATTTCTTTAGTAAGATTGTATTATTGTCTGTATTTTTTTTATGAAAGAATCGGACCCTGTTGTCGGCCTTATATCTGGTATTTCCTTTGATTATAATCTTGGGCAATTCCATTATATTATTATCATCTTTGATCGCAGGAGTCAGTATGATTGCTTCGTTTGATTGTAACTTGGCCTTGCTTGCATCTACAGTCATTTCTATAGCCAATCTGCTTCCGGTTTGCCGGGCTTTAGCATCACTCACATGTATATTATTGTGAATTTGTTGGGCTATAATAATATTATTGGTGAAAAATAATATCGCCAGCATGTAGAGGAAAATATTTTTCTTTTTCATAGACAATATATAATTAAAATATGAAATAAATAAAGCTGATGCTAGCCTTTGTCGGACCCCAATAATCTTTAGTATCACTTTTGATTATCGTACCACATTCGGCACACGGGTATTTGTCGTATTTGAAATGTGTATATCCAAGGCCAATGGCAGTTTCGAGCCCCCACCGGTTATTTAATATCCATTGGTAACCATAGCTTATTCCTCCTCCATAAAAGTTACCCTGATAGTTCCCGTTTTTCATCTTTTCCGAGAAATTTATACCACTGAAGTTATACTGCCCGGCGTGTGCATGCAGCCCAAGAAAGTGCCCATTTAGTCTTTCACAAAACCAATACCGGAATTCGGGTTGGACCAACCACAGCTTCATTCTTTTCACATCCGAAAATTCCCATGGATTATATGCTCCGGATATATCGAGAGATGTTTTTTTGCTTAATCCGATCTCAGCGCCCAGACTAAATGTAGTTGTAACATCATACAGCACATTTGTTTTTAAGCCAAAGTTTTGTCCGTGTAATGGGGGTAAAATCAAGATGAAAAGGGATATAAATATTATCTTTCTCATATTCTCTGTTTTAATTTAGTATGAATTGACTGTACTCCAGCTTCCGCTTATAGTTAGATTGTCAACGCCAAGTAATGGTAGATTGACCGGCACAGAAACAGTTAAGGCCTTGATATCACCTAAAATTAAATTAACGATGCCATTGGTTAGAAGGCCTATTATAGCTCCAAGTACCGGTAAACTTTTAACAGTGCTGATTGTATTTGCCAGGATTCCGTCGATATTTGCGATATCACCGATTTTTACAGTTAATGTAAGTCTGTGATTGCCGTCTGTTTGCTGAGTGTATGATTTGAGGCGTAAATCCAAGAATGAATAATCAGCTCTATATCTCAGATTGGTTTTAGAACCTGTTGCCGAAACCGGATCCGATATATCCATGAATGCTCCCGGCAGAAGCAGATTACTGTCAATAACCTGATCTATTACCAGTCCGGCTACTAATCCTTGTGCCAGTATGTCTATCTTCTTAACATCGTAATTTCCATTAAGACCTTTGATGGCTACGAATCTGTCATTTACA
The DNA here is from genome assembly GCF_015234155.1 of Dysgonomonas sp. GY75. NCBI lineage: Bacteria > Pseudomonadati > Bacteroidota > Bacteroidia > Bacteroidales > Dysgonomonadaceae > Dysgonomonas > Dysgonomonas sp. GY75. The sequence continues at coordinate 484,458 of NZ_JADCLQ010000036.1, read as the reverse complement.
GTACCACCTGTATCGGTCTTTAGTCCGTATTTGAATCTTTGCCCTACAGGGTAATAGTCTTTGACGTTAAGATCAAAGTCTGTTGTCTTGGGGAAATTATCTATAGTAACAATAGCTTCGGCTCCATATGCCCAGGGATTCAATATCCGGCCCAGATAGGCAAGCCCTGTTTCGTTTCCTGTGGCGTTCGCAGCCAGTGCTAGTTCTATCTGATTGATAAGCGACTGTGCTAATTGATCGTATAAAGCATTCGCTATAGGGTCGGCTAAATCCAAAATAAGTTGATTTAGCAGCGGGTCGATGACTGCAGTCAGCAGTCCGGTCAGTTGGTTTACCAGTATGGGGCGTAGCAAAGGATACAAGATACCATCTGAATGATTCGCTAACGACCCGGTTAAAGCTGTTTTTATTATATTTCTGTAACCTACTTGTGTAAGTATATTCTGAACCAGTTTGTTTACGGCATCATTCGTGTCAACGAAATTCCGGTGCAGTCTCAACATCCCTATTATCCGTTGTAATAAAATATTAGGGTTGGGTGCTGCATCGGAGAAAGATGCTCTGGCCCAATAGTATTCTGCATTATTGGAGAATTCAACCGGAGGAAGTGCAATGCGGGCATCTGCATATGTTGTTTTATAATTTAACAAAATATCCGCATAATTTTGAGATGAGCCGCTTGTTGCATAAGGAAACAAAGTCTTTTCCACATTTCCGAGGAATATCACTTTGTAACTGCCTTTGGGCAAAGTATCTCTTACTACAGCAAGAGGCCACGTAGGAGTACCCTGAGCCGGTAATAGTACTGTTTTTTCTTTTACATATTCTCCGGTCGATTTGTAGATTACATAACGGATATGTTGTACCCTTGTGTCGGGACCGGTTACGGCTGCTTTTGTCTGTATATCAAAAGTTGAAGTCGCGAAGTTGACTACAAAATGTCCCTCAGGAACCTGACTGTTCGAAGTTGGGGTTTCTTTTTCATCTATATCGATTAAGTCATCCGTTTCCCGGTTGTCGCAGCTAGTCAAGAAAAGCGATGTTAATATGCTGAATAGTAATATCTTTGTTTTCATATGCTACTTTGTTTTATCCGAATTATTGTATGCCGTCCCAGTTGTCGTCGTCCAGGTTTATACTATAGCTTAGGACAAACCCGATATTTATGTTCGAATAATTTCCGGATATTTTTACAACATGATTAGGCGAAAAGGTTATGCTGTTTCCGGACGATACTCCGTTCGTATCGGGTACTTTAATGATATATCTCTCTGTGAAAATACCATATTTTATATCCAGGTAAAGTTTAGTTTTATTTATATCCAGTGTCGGCAGAAGATAATGATTGAAACTCACTTTTGCCGATGCCGGAATTTGTGTCGAAAATGTTTTAAGATTGTCAGCATCGCTAGCCGATTGGACAACGGTTGCGATAGTGCTGACTGGTTGTATGCCTTTTACAAGTTTTTCTGCAATTAGAGTGATAGAAGTAACATAGGTAGGAATATTTGTTATTTCTATGTTAAGGCCACTAACAAGACGAGTTAAGTTGCCCTTTAATGTTTTTATTTGTGAGGGTTTAAAATATTCTCCGATAACATTTGTGTTGTTGTAGGATTGGCATGTCGCAATGAAAAATTCAGGTACAGATGCTGCTGATTTTGTAAGTAATTGTATATTGTTCAATAGGGTAGGGTTACTTACTGAACCTAGACTGAATTTATTGTTTACGTTGCTCTGGTCGTTAAAGTTATAATCGTTCTGATTGTATCCTATTACCAGTATTTTATAAGTAGAGTTGGCTGAAAGATTCAACATTGTCATATATGAAGTCAGTGCGTTTACATTTACCTGTCTGGCTGCTGTATAGTCAGGAGCAAAATTGCTTTCGTTGTTGGCAGAGATACCTTCATCTATTTTTTTGAAAGGGAGCAGTAATACTCTATTGACTGTATATGGCTGTGTTTCTATCGATTTTTCCTTATTAGTTTGCAAGCCGGTTATTTCGACAGGTACAGATATTATCTGTCGGTCTGGTTCTTCAGCAATTTCATTCTGAGAGCATCCTGAGAGCATTAAAATTGCAATGCTCCATAGTAAGCACTGCCATTTTGCGTATTTGAAACAGATATTATTATTCATAACGGCTTTGTCGTTTTATGGGGCTGCCCAAAAGCAGATGTTCCTTTCAGGCAGCCTCATTTATTTATTGTTTATTGTATTGTTAACGGATGTATTGTATTCCAGGCCGGGTCTATAGTGATTGTTATAGCTTGGTCTTGTAATAAGTCAATAGCATCGTCGTCATCTCCCGGATCGCCAGGGTCTGATCCTGTTGTTGTTCCCGGTTTATGTTTTACTCCTAATGAATAGAAGTGATTAGCTGTAATATTAAATGTACTGGAAGCACCATCTCTTACCGACCATGTTTTGATCACGGCATTGGCAGCATCGTACAAACCAAGGGTTAGTGTAATTCCGCTTACCGGTATCATATATGCTCCGCTTAATTGAGAATTTGGCAATTTTACAATTCCTGCAGAAGATAAGTCATTGCCGGAATACATCTCATTTGCAACGCTTTGTGTGCTTAGGTCAATGTTGATTATATTGTAGGTAGTTGCAGATGTAGAACCGATTCCAGATCCCAGGTTTACGACTTTATTGCCTGCACTGGCAGACAGACGGAGGTATCTTACTGTTTTACCATCCAGCATCTGTGGTACATTTTTGAAGTATCCCAGAATACCCGCTATTTTGCGGGTCATAGTGAGGCTGACGCGTGTACCTTGCGATAATACTTGTGCCTGAACTGTTCCTGCAAATATTTCGGATTCGTCGCCTGATGCTGTGATAGTTGCTGTTACATCTTCTATTTTGGTGGTGGAGCCCAATGTTGGTAACTGGTATAAATCTGATGCATCACGTCCTATTGCAAGGAATTTGTAATCGCCGGCGTCTAATTTGTCTCCAATTGGTACAGCATAGCGTTTGAATGTAGAGCCTGCAGTCCAGTCTGAAATATCATATGTTTTTACATAGAGATAGTCCGTACCATTACTTTTGAAGGCGTGAACAGATACACGTGTAACACTTTGTGATGCATCCTGGCTATATACAGGGGTTCCGGCTTTGGTTGTAGAAAGCTGTGTTTTTGCAGCAATTTCAAATACTAAGCCTTCGGGGTCTTGCCCATTGTCTATAGTTTGTTCGTCACTAGAGCAAGCAAAAAAGGCGACACTTGCAAAAAGCAGAAAAAAAGTCTTTTTCATAACAATAAAAAATTAAAATTAAACCTGATAAATAACTAATTGTTTGTAATCTTATATTTCGATTTCACTTATATTCAGTTTTTTTACAAGAGTCCATTCACTATCAATGTAGACCCATATTTCGATTTCATCCTGTGTGGAATTATAATTGACTGTGACTTCTGTTATGTTGTTCCTGTTGATTTCCAAATCTATAGAAGGCAGAGTCAGTGTTGGGGAAGAATTGTCTGTTGTATAAAAAGAGATGGTTAATTTAGATATTTCGTTGTTGAGTGTAGGAGCCAGATATGTAGATGTTTTGTCTAATACTTGTGTGCTTTTTCGGAATGTGGTTTTTACATTTGCCATATCCCTATACAATCGCTGTGCATTTACATATTTGTAGATATTTGATATGTTTTGATCTATTTTAACAATAGACTCAGGAAGATTATTCATCTTTACTGATAGCTTGCCCTTTGTCCGGTCCATTCCTAAAATAGTATCTTGTGCTAATCCGTTTATGATATTCAATGTGGCAGAGCCAAGGTATATATCAGTACTTTCTGTATTATCAGTATGTAAAGCAAGAGTTTCTATCACAGACTCATTTACATTTCCCCATACAGTCAGCAGGTATTGTCCGTCGGGCATATGGTCCAGAATTATATTTGTGTTTTTCTCTTCTCCCAATATTTTATTTATAGGTGACTTTATATTTGTATTACCTGTTTTGATATTCTCTAATGTATAGTATATATTAGAGATATATTGGTTGAAAGGCAGATTTTCGTCAACAATATTTCCTTCTGTTCCCGAATTATTGAGGTAGTTCTTGTCTTTTACAACTAGCTGTATGTTATACTGATAAGGGCATTCTGGTAGGGATTCTCTGACACATGAAGCAAGGAGTGAAATAGAAAATAGCAAGCATATGGTTACTCTCATCGTACAAGTTTTTAGGTCGTGAATATCTTATACTTTTTATTAGCTATTAACATCAATTGTATTTAATTTGTTTATTCATGAATATATAAAAAATAGTAGTTTTTTATGATTCATATTATGAATAACTATAATTGCGTATATGTGATATTATCTACAGATATCTGTGGGACTATTTTGTTAATATAATATGTTATATAACAGATATTTGTTTTTTTATATAAAATATTTATTTTACAAATAGATATTGGTTTTGTAAGCTTGTTTAATATATTGTATATTATATATAATTTGTTTTATTATTCCGGAATAAATAGATGAATCTAGTTAAATAGATCCTTTTCTAAAATATATAATCTTTAGCCATTAGTGTTAATAGCTCTATGGAAGTGAATATAGCACCTATTGTGGAAAGTTTATTCTTGAATTTTATACAGTCGACGAAACTGATCTGATATATAGTTTTTGTGATATGTAGTTTCTATATGGGGAAAGGTAGTCTAATAATTCTTATATAGTTTTTCTAATATATTATCACCTAATCCTGTCGATATTTTTATAATATCATATTCAACATTATTTTTTATTAGTTTTTTTGCAATGCTTACAGCTTGTTGTTTTGATGGAGGAACATCAGCAGAGGGTGCCTCTTCTTCATAATCATCAAATATTTTGAGTATTATTTTTTCTATACTGGATTTTAGCTCTGTAATATTTTTTTGTTCAGTATAATCTATGGAGTTAAATGTGCCTGCTCCCCGATGTAAAATCAGGAATATTATCCCACCTATTATAAGTGAGGATGCATGTGAAAAATTGATATCGCAATTCTTGAACTTTTCGTCAAAAAAGTTCATTATATACTTAGAACTAATATCTCTGTTTTGTGCAGTTCGTTGGGTAATATAATTTTTTTCATTTATCTCCCATGCTATTAGCCTTTGCATACAAATATCATTCAATAGCGATTCTGCAATAGCATTTATGGTAGTATAGGCGTTTACTACCGGATGAAGATTGTCCTGATTGAATTTTATATTATCATTTAGCCAATAATCATAATTACGAACAAATTTTTCCAGAAAATCGTTCATATCTTTATACCTGTTATAGAATACAGGCGGATCTATTTTGGCTTCCTGGCTAAGTGCTTTGACCGTGAGATTGTTAAATCCGATATTTTCGATTAATGTAATAGCAGCATCGAACAGGGATTGTTCAATGTCTTTTTTAGTCCTACGGTACCTTTTCTTTGCAGAGTCAGCTACATTCTCTCTTGCCTTATTGCTCATACGTGCAGTATTATGACAATCTAAATTAATATAACATTAAATTGTAAATGCTACGGAAACAGTATTGCTGCATTTGTTCTTAGTGCAAATGCCAAAAGGTAAATTATTTAATGGGTCGTCTTATTTACAATATACAGTTGCAAAAATAGTATTAATTTTGATAAGTCAATAATTACACAATGATAGATTTCCGTAATAATATGTATACTAACTATTATTTTGTTAAATTATTGGTTAAGGCCTTCATACGGTAAGAATCTGGCATACTTCTGGTATCTGTTATCTTTTCTGTTTTAGGTGATATTAAATTATAGAGATTATGTCTTTGTGATAAAGTTGGTTACATTTTATCCTTTCCTTCGTTTAAATGCTTGTTTACGAATTCTTTAGGTAACATGTTGTAATTTTTCTGAAAGACTTTCGTAAAATAAGATGGAGAATTGAATCCTATACTGTAAGCAACCTCATTGATTCGCATATCAGTTTCTATCAGTAACTTGCAAGCCTTCCTTAGACGGTAGTTTCGCAGATAATCACCCGGGGTTACTCCGCTTATTGTTTTCAGTTTTCGTTGCAGGTTGGAACGGCTGATATTGAGTATACCGGTCAGCGATTCCACGGAAAAGTTTTCTTCCGATATGTGTTTTTCTATCTCTTCATTTAGTTTGTTGAGGAATATTTCGTCATTTTTGTTGGAGACAAGAACTGAATAGGATGTTAATGGAGAACGGTTGAACGCTTCCAGCATTGCTTTGCGATTCTCGAGCAGGCTTAGGATTTGGGCCTTGAGAAAAGAGGTGGAGAAGGGTTTCTCTATAAATACGTCGGCTCCGGAAAGCAATCCTTCTATTTTGACAGCATTCTCTGTTTTGGCAGATAATAATATCAGAGGAATATGGCTATAATTAATATCTGACTTTAGTTTCTTTGTAAAAGAAATGCCATCTATACCCGGCATCATTATGTCCGATATAATGACATCGTAACTCTTTTCTTCAAGTAGAGATAATGCTATTGTGGCATCTGGAGCAGAATCAACTATATAATCGCTAAGTAAAGTCTTTTTTATAAATAGAGCCATCTCGGAATTATCTTCAATAATCAGGATTGAAAATTGGTATCCTGCTTCTGTGTGGGGTGCATTTTCGGTTGTAAGAGCTATAGATTGATCAGGTAATACAGATGGTGTCTTCTCAAATGATGGTTCTATATCGGAAAATTGGAAAATGAATACCGTTCCTCCATCCTTCCTGTCCGCTACATCGATAGTTCCTCCCAGGATATCGGTCAGATTTTTTACTAGTGCCAATCCCAAGCCTGTTCCGATATTACGATCCTCAGTCTGGACCTGAAAAAACGGATCGAATATCAGCGATTTATGGTCGTCGGATATCCCTCTTCCATTATCTTCGACAGTTATGGTGTATGATTTATCACTGTTACAGGCTAAAGATAATATAATTTGGTTTTTAGTGTATTTCAACGCATTTGTCAATAAATTGCCGATTATTTTTGTCAAAGCATCGGCATCGGCATTTATCCTGATTTCTTTATCCTGAGGTAAATTTAATATAAAGTCTATTTGTTTTCGTTGAGCAGTTTTTTTGAAACGCTCATATAGCTCATAAATAAATTCTTTCAGGTTAATGTCCCCGGGATTTACAACATATACAGTGGAATCCATCTTTCTGAAATCGAGTAATTGATTGATCAGTACGGTTAAGCGATTACAGTTTTTTTCTATTATGAGAAGGTTTTGTTTAGTCTCACTATTATCTTCGTTTGTATTAATAACCTCTTCCAATGGTGCTGTAATAAGGCTTAACGGGGTTCTTACTTCGTGAGCTATGGTTGTAAAGAAATCTATTTTCGACTTGAATGCCAAGGTTTCCTGTTCGGTTTTGTATGCTTCCAGTTGTTGTAGCCGTTTCTTCCTATCCTTAGCCCAATAATAAGACATGACAATATACACTAAAGATATAAGTATTATGAAGTATAATGCCTTTGCCGGTAGAGAAAGCCAGAATGGAGGAAGTATTTCTATTTCTATTTTGGCTCCGGTCTCGTTCCATAAACCATCATTATTTGTTGCTTTTATCCAGAAGCAATATTTTCCATAAGGCAGATTGACATATGTCACGCTTTTATTATTCCCTGTGTAATTCCAATCTGTATCAGCTCCTTCCAGTTTATAGGCATATTGATTTTTTGTCTGAGTAACATAGCTAAGGCTGACGTATGATATTGTAAAGGATGATTTATTGTATGGCAGTGTTATTTTTTGTCCCTTGTTTAATTTAATTTGTATTTCGTCTTCCATTTCAGAATCAGAATTGCTGAATAGACTTATTCCGGTAATCTCTACAGGAGGCACTACTATATTCTTGTTTGCATTGAGATCTTGAGGATAAAAGGAATTAAAGCCGTTTATACCACCAAAATAAAATTTTCCGTTCTTGGTCTTATAACTTGACTTGTAATTAAACTGATTGCTTTGTAGTCCATCTTCTTTATTGTACAATATGGAATTCTGAGGTGCTGACAAGTTAAAACATGCTAACCCTTTATTACAACTGATCCATAGATTTCCAAAAGGGTCATCGAGGATGCCATAAACGACATTGTTAGGCAAACCATCCGATTCGGATATATTTGAGAAATTATCTCTTTTTGCATCATAAATAAAAATACCCTTTCCTTCGCTAGAGAAAAGAATTCTTCTCTGACTATCTATATACACACTGGTTAGTTTACTTTTTACGATGGGATTCTCACTATCTAGAATAGCATCATAATATATCCATTTATTCGTTTTAATATCCAGTTTTATAACACCACCGCCATATGTTGCCAGCCACAGGTTTCCGTAATGATCTTCTTTTATATCGTAGATAAAACCGTCAATGGATTCTATGGGGGTAAAACTATTGGTGGCCTTGTTATATTTATTTAATCCTACCGGAGTGCCGGCATAAATATCTCCGTTACTGGTTTTATATAATGAAAAAACACAATTATCATTTAATGTATTTTTGTTTCCACTTATACTATTATAGTTAGTCAAAGACCTGGTTTTGGTATTATATACATCTATACCTCTCGAAAATGTCCCGATCCATAAATTATCTCCATCTAATAGCAACGCATGCGTGTTGTGATAAGATGTTGTTATTGGCTGACTGATACTTTTGGTTACAGAGTTGAAATAATTTATCCCTCCGTCTTCGGTTGCAATCCATAAATTGCCGAACTGATCTTCACAAAACTGACTGATCGCTTTTCCCGACAATGTTCCGGGGCGGCGGTCCGGATAATAAGTCTCAATATTTAATTGAGATGGGTTCAGATAGTTAACTCCTCCAAAATAAGTTCCTATCCATATCCCGTTTTCCTTATCCTTATAGATAGAATATACATTTTGGTCGCTAAGGCTATGCTGTAATTGAGGCATATCTATTCTCTTGGCTTTTTTTGTCTCCAAATCGAATAGATACAATCCGTCATCCGAACCAATATATAAGGATCTGTCATCATATTGAAAAATAGCTCTGATATGTGTTACATACTGAAATATATCGTTGCGCCCAAGGTACGATATATGACTATTCGATTGTTTGTCGTACAGGCAGAGCCCATTGGACCAGGTGCCCAGCCACAAATTGCCTTTGTTGTCTTCCAGGATGGATAAAGTTTCGTAAGAAAAATTCTCAGAGAAACCAAACATAGACTCTATAGGGTCTAGTTTGTTCGTTTCCTTGTTGTATCTAAGTAAGCCGAGCCGAGTCCCCACCCAAATGTTTCCGGATAAGTCTCCATATATCACCCAACTGGCGTTGTTATCCAAATTGTGTCTCGAAAGCTCTACTCTCGAAAGTTTTTTTTGTTTAGGATTATATTTGAATATACCCTGATTCATAGATGCTATCCAGATATCACCGGCCTGGTCCTGGTAAAGGGCATTGACAGCAGACGTCAAATAATTCTTTTCATTATTTGACGCTCCGGAAACTTTTTTAAATGTTTCTTCCACCGGATCCATTATGTATAATCCTGCATCGGTGCCGATATAAAGATTCCGGTCATTTCCTTCTATGAGGCATCGTATAAAATTATTTCCTATTGAATTCGTTTTTTCTACACTATGCCGGAAAACACGAAAGTTATTTCCATCAAACCGGTTTAGCCCGTCTTTTGTCCCGAACCACATGAATCCTTTCGAATCTTGTAGTATACAATAAACTGCATTCTCGGACAAACCTTCATCAACTTGTATTTTTTTGAAATGAAAATCTGATTCAATTTGGGAGAACAGAGACAAATTAATTGCGAGAAATAGTAATAGGATGATATATTTAAGGACGCTCATATCTATACAAACATTTTTTGATAAGGTAAAATTACTTTATATATGAATCGGTAATGTAAGCAGCCGAGCATATTTGTGATAAAAAATAACCAATGTATGATAATTTTTGGTCAAACGGGCTTTGTTGACCGATTTTTACTCTTTTTATTTTAAAAGTGTTCTCAGGCATATTTTGCTCCTGCTAAATTTGTGCATAGTTTTTTTCTCCCTGAATTTTAATTGTATCCAGTATATAAAGAGATCAGAAAAAGAGAAAATTATCAAACAATATTGAAAAACGAAAAAAGATCTGATAAAATGAAAATACTCAACGTCCTGATAGCCGTATTGTTTAGTTTTGGCTTTGCATCCTGTCAGAATAATGGAACAATCAAACAAGAAAAGGTCGAGGCTATCTCTCTTGGAGACCCCTTTATTATGCTTTATGAAAATGTTTACTATGTATATGGTACACATGCCAAAGAAGGTATAGAAGTATATACGTCTGCCGATTTGGTACATTGGAAAAAAGCTGAGTCGCTGGCCTTACATCAGAATGATTCATGGGGTGAGCGCTGGTTTTGGGCTCCCGAAGTATATTATATAAAAGAAAAAAATAAATTTTTCATGTATTATTCGGCAGATGAACATATTTGTGTGGCTGTCTCCGATTCTCCTTTGGGCCCTTTTGTACAGGATGAGAAACAACCAATGATTGCAGATGAAAAATGTATAGATAATTCATTGTTTATCGACGATGATGGAAAACCGTATTTGTACTTCGACCGTTTTAACGACGGACTTAATATATGGGTGGCCGAACTGGAGGAGGATCTTAAAACTATCAAGCTCCCAACTTTAGCAAAATGTATCAATGTATCCCAGTCATGGGAAGAGGTACATCCACGTGTCAACGAAGGCGCTTTTGTTACTAAACATGATGGTATATATTATATGACTTATTCAGGAAACAGCTACGAAAGTCCTTTTTATGGAGTAGGTTATGCTACAGCTACTTCTCCTGTGGGCCCTTGGACAAAATATGACAAAAACCCGATTCTCCAAAAGCCGGACACTCTTGTTGGTGTAGGACATAGTGCTATGTTTAAAGATAAAGAAGGGCAGTTGAGAATTGTATTCCATGCTCATAACAATCAGGAAAAGATCCATCCGAGACATATGTATATTTCTTCTGTTCGGTTTACGAATGAAGAAGTGCCGGTTATGCAGGTACACGGTGATATTTTGAAGCCTGTAGTAGTAACCATTGAATGATATTTATCTGTACGGGAATGTAAAAAATAGAATAAAAAATGGTGTTTTTTAGCCAACGAGGTCGTGTTGACCGGAATTTTTCTTTTAATGCACAGGTTGTTTTACCTGTTTCATTCATAATTATTTTCCTTTGAAACTTCATTTAAAGAATACCAGAAAGAAGAACCTTTATACTTATAATATATGCTCCATATAATACAAAATACAACGATTATGAATGACATTTTTTTGCTTGAAAATTTGTCGGTTAACTGTATTTTGTTAGAGAGAGAGAGAGAGAGAGAGAGAGAGAGAGAGAGAGAGAGAGAGAGAGAGAGAGAGAGAGAATAATCTTACTAAAAAAAGGGCGAAAAAACAACAGTCTGGATGTCGTAAATACAATCCGGCCAGTTATTTCTGTTTTAAGAAAACCTTCTTCCGTGGAACGAATCTGTTCGCGGAAGAAGGTTTTTGTGTTTACCGGTAATCATAGCATCCTGAAATAAAGATGAAGATCATCTATTTATATACTTAAAAATTAATTAGATAACCCCAAAGTTTATGCCTATGGAAAAACAATGAAGTGACAGGGGATTAATGAATTCGTTCAATTAATCTTACTGATAATTTGAGGATTAATAATTAGAGATAAATCTATTATACCTAACGAAACCCAATTATTTATACCTATGAAATATATCAATTGTAAATAGTTAAACCATAAATCTGTATTGTATGATTTCAAAAATTAGATTTTGTATGCTGATTCTATACAGCATGTTTTTATGCATTCACCTGAATGCGCAAACAAGTAATAAAAATATTACAGGAACGGTCTTGGATACCCAGCGAGAGCCTGTAATTGGAGCCACAGTTGCGGTAAAAGGCACTACTCTGGGGACTATGACGGATGTGGATGGTAAGTTTAAGCTGAGTGTTCCATCGAAAGGCACGCTTGTCGTTTCTTATATTGGATATACTACTCAGGAACTGGAAATAACCGAGAAATCCAATTATGAAATAGTAATGAGTGAAGGCGCTCTTAATCTTGAAGAAGTTGTAGTCGTAGGATATGGTACTATGAGGAAAAAAGATCTGACTGGTTCCGTTATTCAAATCCGTCCCGACGACCTCGCAAATGAAAATCCGAAAACTGTTCAGGATATCCTGAGGGGTACACCCGGTTTGCAGGTGGGTTACAGTGCAACTGCTAAAGGTGGTGGTAACATGGAAATACGCGGACAACGTTCGGTATATACCGACGGTGGCCATAATAACCCTCTGCTCATTCTTGACGGAATGCAGTTTTATGGAGAACTATCGGAAATTAATCCGGATGATATCGCCCAGATAGACGTTCTTAAGGATGCTTCAGCAGCAGCTGTTTATGGGGCGAAAGCAGCAAGTGGTGTTATTATCATTACTACAAAGAAAGGAAAGCAGGGTAAACCCGTTATAAATGTTACTACCAGCATCGGACTTACACAACGGAGCAACTATCGTGAAAGGTTCGGCCCGGAAGACTATTTGCAACACCGTCAGGATTGGTTCGAACAGAGAACTTATGGCGTGAATCCGGAAACCGGCGCTTATGAAGCATATCAGGCAAGAAAAACAGATGGCAGCCTGCAATTTCCGACCGGATATTTTGCAAGGGTAGACGGTCTTGACCGTTATGGCGTATCTCAGGATACATGGCGTGGCTACACTGTTAACGGAACTGATGATTCTGATTTGAGCGTCTGGGCCAGGCGTTTGGAATTTCAAGGGAATGCTCTCGATAACCTTCTTGCGGGAAGGACTGTCGATTGGGCAGATAAGACTTATCGCACAGGATTCAATCAGGACTATAATGCAAGTATAAGTGGTGCGGGAGAAAATGTAAATTATTATTTCTCGCTAGGCTATCTGAAAAATCAAGGAGCTGCAAAAAGTGATGAATATGAAGCTATACGCGCCAATATGAAACTGGATGCTAATGTTACCAAATGGCTACAGATAGGCGCCAACGTAAACTTTCAGAACCGTTCGGATGGTGAAGTCGGTATAGATTTGGATTATCAGATGCGCAACAGCCCTTATGCCGATTATGCGGATGAGAACGGCAACCCGGTACAATATCCTCTCGACGGAAGCTATAGCCAACGAGGCTATAACTATGATTTCCAGAAACAATATCTGGAACTGGAAAAAGGTTATACAACATTGAATACTATACTCAATGCCAAAATAACACTGCCATACAATGTTACTTATACATTCAATGCTTCGCCACGCTACCAGTTTTTCTACGACCGTTATTTTATGTCGGCCGAATTGCCGGGTTCCGATCCTGCATCACGTGGAGTAAACCGCGAGCAGACAAAGCGTTTCGATTGGTCACATAACAATACCCTTGCCTGGGATTACACTTTCAATCAAAAGCATCACGCAATGTTGACACTTGTGCAGGAAGCCGAGATACTGCAATCATGGAAGGACCGCATCGAAGCCCGTAATATCCAGCCATCAGATGCATTAGGATTCCACAATACCAAGAATGGCACGAAAGAAAACAGTACGTTCGAATCTTATGATACATACCAAACGGCAGACGCATTGTTAGCCCGTTTATTTTATTCCTACGACGACCGCTATATGATAACCGGGTCTATCCGCCGGGACGGATATTCCGGATTCGGGTCAAACAATAAATATGCGACTTTCCCTTCGGTAGGAACTGCATGGACATTTGCAAACGAAGAATTCTTCAAATGGGGCAATATAATGAATAACGGTAAGCTGCGTGTATCATACGGAAAGAATGGAAACAGAGGATTATCAGATCCTTACCAGTATCTCTCCAATCTTTATGCGGGAGCCGGTAAAATGCATGGCTATATCGATTCGAAGGGGGAGTTGAACCTATACCGTTACTTAATGGCGGAACGGATGGCAAATCCAAATCTTCAGTGGGAAAAAACCGCATCGTGGAACTTTGGACTTGACTTTGGATTCCTCAACGACCGGATATCAGGTACTATCGAATATTATAACATGAAAACCCATGATATGATTATGAGACAAAGCCTGCTGACCTTTACCGGATTTAATAATATTACTACCAATTTGGGACAGGTGGATAACCGTGGAGTTGAAATTTCATTAAATACGCAGAATATCGATACCAAGGATTTTAAATGGACTACCAGATTCGGGTTTTCATACAACAAGAACGAAATAAAGCACTTGTATTACCAGTATGAAGACGTGCTGGACGCCAATGGCAATGTAACGGGTAGCAAAGAGATGGATGACCTGACAAACGGTTGGTTTATCGGAAAACCTGTTAGCCAGATATGGAACTATCGTGTTACCGGAATATGGCAGAAAGATGAAGTGGAAGAAGCTGCAAGACACGGACAAGTTCCGGGCGACCCTAAAGTAGAAAACAGCTACACTGCTGATGATATCGTAAATGCAGATGGTTCTATTACGCCTGTGTATAACGACAAGGACAGACAATTTCTTGGACAAACATCGCCTCCTATCCATTGGTCTGTGCGTAATGAGTTTACATTGTGGAAAGACCTGACTTTCTCGTTTAATATCTATTCTTATATGGGACATAAGAGTCTGGCAGGTTACTATCTGAACTTTGATGACGATGGAGGACGCATGACTTATGCTTTGCAGAATGTGCCGGAAAAAGAATACTGGAGTATCGATAACCCTTCAGATAAGTATGGACGGATCAATGCCCAGGGACCTAGTAAGATAGGGGGGCCTGCCAGTCCGGGTAGATTATACGATCGTTCATTTATTCGTCTTGAGAATATTTCTGTAGGATATACATTACCAAAAAAATGGGTTTCAAAATTCGATATACAGAATGTTAAAGTTTATGCTTCTGTTCGCAATGTTGCCACATGGGCAAAAGACTGGGAATATGGTGATCCTGAAGTAGATCCGGCTTTCGATTCAGGTAATGGGAAATATGGTGGATTAGCTACACGTGTCTATACGCTGGGATTGAATTTAACCTTTTAACCTCTAATAGTAACAGATATGAAAAAGATAATAAAGAAAATAAACTATATATGCCTCAGCTTGCTGATGGGAGGCACAATTTTATTTAGCGGATGTTCGGAGGATTTTCTGAGCCCCAAACCGTTATCCATTTACGAACCAGGGGCTACGTTCACTACCGAATCGGGCCTGATGGCGGCAATGGCTATATGCGACCGTCATCTCAGAGGATATTACTCGACCGACCATAACGAGATGCTTACGCTGGGGACGGAATATATCTTCTCCGACCTGATGGTTGGCTCAGCCACTGACAAGAGTGGAATGCTCGACAATATAGCAAGTATGCTAACGCCGACAAGCGATCAATCGTCTCAAAACAATCTGGACAGGACAAACAGCATGTGGTATTTCTATGAGGAAACTTATAAAGGAGTTATGTACGCCAATACCATTATCCAATATGTGGATGGAGTTGAAGGAATGAATGAAGCCTCCAAAAACGCCTTCAAAGGCAGAGCATACTTCCATCGTGCATTCCGTTATTATGCTTTGGTTTTTCAATATGGAGATGTGCCGCTTACAGCCAAAGTGGTAGAAGTGCCTAAACAAAACTACCGCAGGACCAAACGCGATGCCATTTTGCAAATGCTTGTCAAAGATTTGGAATTTGCTGTGCAATGGGTGCCTGACCAGAAAGATATGTCCGTGATAGGTATGATAAATAAAGGAGCCTGCCGCATGTTGCTGGCAAAATGTTATCTGGCATTAGGCGAGTATACTAAAGCTAAAGACCTGATGGATATAGTGATCGACCAATCGGGCTACTCGCTAATGACTGAAAATTTCGGAACATTCAACGACGGCGGCGAACCTGCTACCTGGCCTATTACACGTAATGTAATCTGGGATATGCACCGTGCTGAAAATAAACTTATTTCTGCAAACAAAGAGGTTATTATGGGGATGCCAAATCGTGGGGCAGAAGCTGAATCTTTTGTTAAGATGTTAACAATGCGTATCTTATATCCTTTTGTCTTTGACGGAAAGGTACAGACAAAAGACAGCAAACAGGCACTGATGAACATAAAACGCAATAGCGCTGATTACAATTCCAAGTATGATTATATGCGTGCATTCGGACGTGGTATCGCTACATTCCGTCCGTCTTACTTCCAGACTCATAAAGTATGGGAAGTAAACGGGAAAATGGATGCCACCGACTTGCGTCACAGTTCAGCCACCGGTAACTGGATACGGATGGAAGATTACCGCGTAAATAATAAGGCGTCTTCAGAATTCGGAAATCCTGTAACACTTTTCGATGACAAAGGAAAGCTGTTATGCAGTGATACTATCCGTCGCTGGTTCGATGTTCCTCATTACAAATTCTATCTGGACGATCCTGTCAATGAAGCTAATATAAGCGGTTCTGACGGAAACAGGGGTGCTACAAATGGAGGTATAGCCGACTGGTATCTTTATCGTCTGGCAGAAGCATATCTGATAAGGGCAGAGGCGAAATTTTACCTGGGTGATGCCACAGCAAAGGATGATGTGAATGAAGTGAGAAAGAGGGCGAAATGTACCGAACTTTATTCTACCGTAACCATCGGGGATATTATGGATGAGCGTGCCCGTGAATTGTATTGGGAAGAATGGCGTAATGTAGAGTTGACCCGTGTATCGTTGTGTCTAGCCCGTAGCGGTAAACCTGACGAATGGGGAAATACTTATAAACTGGATACCTTCGACAAACAGAGTGGTACGGATGCTGCCGGCGGAAGCTACTGGTATCAGCGTGTTACCAAAAAAGGTATGTATAATAAAGGTCCTATAAGCGTTAATGCGACCAAAGGCTCCATTAACTATATGATGGATAAAAAGAATATTTATTGGCCGATTCCTAACAAGGAGATCAGAGCGAACAACAAAGGTGACTTAGGTCAAAATTACGGTTATGATGGCTATAATCCTAATACCCCGGTATGGGATAACTGGGAGGATGCTGTAGCAGACGAATATAAAACAGAGTAAATTAGAGTCTGTGTACCTAAATGCTATTAACCGGTGAAACTACAATTTAGCCGGTTAATAGTGTTAGTTTATTTAATGAACAAAAAAGAACTTTATGTATAAAAAAATATTTATATTATTATTTGTTTTCTCTACTCAATTATCATTTGCCCAGAGTTATGATCTGAAAAATTTTCCTGAAGGATGTGAACCTGAATTTATCGGCAAAAAACTTACAGAAAGATATCTACAGACTCCGCATTCACACTGGGGTAATATCAACTCTGAACATAAAGTAACGTTTGTTACCTATCCTGATGTGTGCGCGTGGCTGGGTGCTTTATGGTTTACCCAATCTGTAAAAGATGAGAATCTGTACAACAAACTGGTCGACAGATTCGATCCGTTGTTCACCACCGAAAAGGATTTTTTACCCACTCTGCGTCCTACTGCACATAATGTTGTAGACTGGTATGTATTTGGGGCTGTACCGCTAGAGATATATAAGAAGAAAAAAGAACAAAAATACCTCGATCTTGGGATGAAATATGCAGACGGTCAATGGATATTGCCGGAGAATCCTAAAGATTATGAAAAAGAATGGCATGATAAAGGTTACTCTTGGCAAACCCGTCTCTGGATCGATGACATGTTTATGATAACAGCAGTTCAGGATCAGGCGTATCTGGTTACAGGAGATAAGAAATATATAGATAGGTCGGCCAATGAGATGGCTCTTTACCTTGACCGTATACAACGCGAAAACGGATTGTTTTATCATGCACCGGAAGCTCCTTTCTTCTGGGGACGGGGAAATGGCTGGATGGCTGTGGGAATGGCCGAACTGTTAAGAATACTTCCCAAGGATAATCCTCATAATGAGAAAATAAAAGAAGCCTATAAAAAGATGATGAAAACCCTACTGCGATATCAGGGATATGATGGTATGTGGGGACAACTTATCGACGATCCTAACTCGTGGAGAGAAACATCCGGTACGGCAATGTTTACATACGCAATGATTGTTGGAGTAAAGAATGGCTGGCTGGATAAGAAAACATATGGGGCCGCCGCGCGTAAAGGCTGGCTTGCATTACTTACATACCTGAATGAAGATTATAATCTGAGGAATGTATGTGAAGGTACCGGTACGAAAAATGACTATAACCATTATATCAATCGCAAACGCCTGATCGGAGATATGCATGGACAAGCCGCACTTATGTGGTGTGCATATGGCTTAGCCAGTGATGATGTAAAAAGAAAATGATTTAGTTAAATTGGAGGTCTGTAGTTTAGATACATCATGTTCAACTACCGGCATGAATTGTTGATATAAAATTGTTAACAGTAATAGGCAGGCATCAGAATATTGCCTGTCTATTGCTGCTTAAAATAAATCTTATGGAAGATATTTCTTTAGACAGGCGATATTTCTTAAAAAAGACGGTATTGGCAGGAGCAGCAGCTTTGTTCGTATCCAGTCCCCGGCTCTCTGTATCCTCGGAGGTTAGATATACTTTGCTGCATAATCCGGGAAAAGACATGATATTTTGAAACATTTTGAAGCAACAATATATACTTTCTGATAATATTATTCAGAAAAATATAAGAAAATAAGATAAAAATGGTAACACGAAGAAATTTTCTAAAGAAGGCAGGAATTGCAACCGCAGGACTTGCTATAAGCAGTATCGGTTCTGTGAGCGCTTTAAGCGAGGAGAGCCTGAAACGGGTGAATGGTGCGAACGGGAAAATCAACCTTGCCTGCGTTGGTATCGGATATCGTGGCAGCGATATTATCAAGGAATTTGAGAAAACAGGTTTGGCAAATGTTGTCGCTCTGTGTGATGTGGATATGGGGGCTAAACATACTCAGGAAATCATGGGTAAGTTTCCTAAAGCGAAACGGTTCAAAGATTTCCGGGAAATGTTCGACAAGATGGGTAATGAGATAGAGGCTGTATCGGTAGGTACTCCGGACCATTCTCATTTCCCTATTTGTATGATGGCTATGGCCTACGGGAAGCATGTATATGTAGAGAAACCCATGGGACGTACTTTCTACGAAGCTGAATTGATGATGCAGGCCGCCAAGAAATATCCGAATGTAGTTACGCAGGTAGGTAATCAGGGGCATTCCGAAGCAAACTATTTTCAGTTTAAGGCATGGAAAGAAGCCGGTATCATAAAGGATGTGACAGAAGTGGTGGCTCATATGAATTCTCCCCGCAGATGGCATGGCTGGGATACCAATATTTATAAATTACCCGAAGGGCAGCCGATACCGCAAGGTATGGACTGGAATACATGGCTGATGGCCATCCCTTATCACGACTACAGCGATAAGTACCATTATGGGAACTGGCGTTGCTGGTACGATTTCGGTATGGGAGCTTTAGGGGATTGGGGTGCACATATCTTAGATACAGTACATGAATTTCTTGACCTCGGATTACCTTATGAAATCAATCCGGTGATGCTGGAAGGACATAACGATTATTTCTTCCCGATGTCTTCTACCATACAGTTCCGTTTCCCTCGGCGTGGCGATATGCCGCCGTTGGATATTACCTGGTACGATGGCGTGAATAATCAACCAAAATTGCCGAATGGATATGGGACCTCTGAATTAGACCCTAATATACCGACAGTAGCCGGTGGTAAAATGGAAGCAAAAAAACTGAATCCCGGAAAAATAATCTATTCGAAAGATTTGATTTTCAAAGGAGGATCGCACGGTAGTACATTATCTATCATACCCGAAGAGAAGGCTAAAGAAATGGCTTCGAGATTACCCGAAGTACCTGAGAGTACATCGAACCACTTTGCTAATTTCCTTTTGGCCTGTCAGGGTAAAGAGAAAACACGCTCACCATTCGAAGTATTCGGTCCGCTTAGCCAGGTATTCTCATTAGGGGTGATGGCTCAGAGGCTGAATGTTCCGATCAAATTTGACCGGAATACAAAAGTTGTAACCAATAATGCGTTCGCAAATGATATGCTGGCCGGAGTGCCGCCTCGTAAGGGTTGGGAGGACTTTTATAAAGTATAATCAGGGTTTCAGACTTGTTTATTACTTAAGTATAGGACAAACGTATCAAAGACTTACCCTCTATTAGGGTTGCTGTAGGGGCGAATTATCATTCGCCCGAAATAAAAAGATCAGTGGGCGAATGATAATTCGCCCCTACAAGTGCCAGAAACACACTATGAAAATTTGAAACGTTCGCCCTAGTTAAGTAAGCAAAACAACAAGAATTAATTATAATACGAATACATCATTAAATTCTATCTATTATTTAAAATATTAAAGACATGAAAAAATTATTATTACTGATATCAGTCTCTTTATTTACTATCAGCCTGTTGGCTCAGAATGAAAAACCGAATGTACTGACCGAAACAGAAATACGCGAAGGATGGAAATTGCTATGGGACGGAAAAACCACCGATGGCTGGAGAGGAGCTAAACTCGATGCTTTTCCTCAAAAAGGATGGAGTATAAAAGACGGCGTACTCCGGGTTCATAAGAGTGGCGGTGCTGAGGCTGCTAACGGTGGGGATATTGTTACTGTAAGAAAATATAAGAATTTTATTCTGAAAGTTGATTTCAAGATTACCAAAGGGGCAAACAGCGGCGTAAAATATTTTGTTGATTCTGACCTGAATAAAGGTGAAGGGTCTGCTATTGGCTGTGAATTCCAGATATTGGATGATGAAAACCATCCGGATGCCAAATTAGGAGTAAAAGGTAACAGAACACTGGGGTCTTTGTATGACCTTATACCATCGCAAAGAGGCGCTTCATTTAAGTTTGATATAAATGATTTTAATACTGCAACAGTAATTGTTAAAGGTAATAAAGTCGAACATTGGTTAAACGGGGTGAAGGTTGTGGAATATGAGCGTAATAACCAAATGTTTAATGCCCTTATTGCTTATAGCAAATATAAGAACTGGCCGAATTTCGGAAATCTTACCGAAGGCAATATCTTATTGCAGGATCATGGTGATGAGGTATTCTTTAAGAATATAAAAATAAAAGAACTGGAATAAGAAGTTAAAAGTTGAGAAGTATTTAATGTGAATCAATAGTTGAGAATAACTGTAACTTTTTTATCTGATTTTATCTATATAGGGCAGATAACAAGCGTGTTGTCGGATGAAAAGGTAACAACGAAGACAACATGCAAAAGGTGTTACCTTTGTTACTTTTTAACAAGTAGTAAGTTTTAAGTAATAAGTAAAGAGGTACAAGTAGACGAGGTACGAGATACAAGTTGTTAACTGACGACTATTCATTGGCGGGATATTTCGCTCTGCTCTGTATGACAAGTTAATTATTAATTTTTCATTCTTAATTATTAATTGTTTTCCGTGTTACTTTTGTTACCTTTTTTACTTGACGGTCCAAAACAGGCGGTAATAAGGTTATGAAATTTCGTTGTTGACTAATAACTGCTAGCTGTTGACCAATAATTGCTAATTGCTAACTGAAATAACTGTTACATTTACATACTCAAGCTGGCGCAGACTTTCAACCTGTGTGGTGCGTAGTAAGGCTTTTAGCTCTATTGAGCAAAGCACTGACTACAAGTTCGCGCCAGTGGGTTGAAAGCTGAGATAACTGTTACTTTTGTTACCTTTTTTGAAAAAGTTACAACTAAACGAGGTTTTATTATTAGCTGAAAACTGCTAACTGCTTTAACTCCAGATTCACATTACAAATAAATTTTACTAAAATATGAAGAAGAAAGTATTATTGTTTATTACTGTTATAGCATCTGTTCTTTGCGTAAATGCAAACTCCATAGACAAACAGCTATCAAGTAATATTTCGATAAAGGTTCCCGGCAATAAATCAGTAACATACAAGCTGACAGCCGATAAAGATGGTAATTTGGAGTCAGAGTCGGATTTGCCTTTGCAGATAAGCAGAAAGCTAACATCAGATGGCGATATAGTCCGTATCACAGTTAGTATTAAAGCAAAAGAAAAGGCTTATTACAATTTTAGCCAGGCATATCTGCTCCCTGAAATGAAACATAGCGATTGCCAGTTCTATATGCCGGGATTCTGGTATCACCGCAATATGCGTTCCCCTAAGGAAGCTCCGTCTTTCCATACGAGCGATAGCTGGCAGGTAAGAGAGGACCGGTTGAGCACACCTCTTACAGGAATATATAATGAAAAATCAGGCGATTACTATACTATATTAAGGATCGATGAGTTTGCGGACGAGACTATTGCTCAACATGCTTCGGGTGAGGTCATCTTGTCAGGGAAAACTTCAATTGGTTATACTGGTTTCCGGAATATTGACGAGAATTCGACTTTGGTATTTGGCTTTCCTTACCACGAAGCTCCAAAAGCATATGTCCGCAAACTCACATTGATCCCACCTGTACAGGCTTTCGAAAAGTTAGAAAAAGGTGAAACACGCGATCTTGTATGGGAGGTAAGAAAAGGAAATGTAAAAGACTATTCTGCTTTCGTCTCTGATGTATGGACGTATTCATACGACAGATTTAAGCCTCAGACTGTTGAGACAGGTTATAATGCGGAGTCGGCTAAAAAGGTAATGACCAATTTCTTTACAGAAAGTTACGTGGATAAGTATGACCTGAAGTATTTTTCCGGTGTACATCTACGTACCGATGATTGCAAAAGCACAGGATCAGCCGAAGTCGGATTTGTGGGACGTGTTTTGATAAATGCATTCAATGCATTGGAATATGGAGAACAAAATAATCGCCCCGATTTAGTCCGGAAGGCCAATGCAGTACTTGATAGTTATTTGACAAACGGTTTTACTACCAACGGCTTCTTCCGCGAATTTGTTGACTATTCTCATAATGCCGAGCCTGATGTTTACAGTATTCGCCGCCAGTCGGAAGGGGTATTCTCCATCCTGAACTATCTTCAATATGAGAAGAAAAAAGGACGCTCGCATCCGGAATGGGAGAGCCGGATTAAAAATATACTGGGGAATTTCCTTAAACTGCAAGAGGCAGACGGAAGTTTTCCGCGCAAGTTCAATGATAATTTTAATATTACAGATGCATCAGGGGGCAGTACTCCATCGGCAACACTGCCACTGACTATGGCTTATAGCTATTTTAAGGATAAAAACTATCTGGAGAGTGCACGGAAAACCGCTGTTTATCTCGAAAAAGAGTTAATATCCAAATCGGATTATTTTTCATCCACACTCGATGCTAACTGCGAAGATAAAGAAGCCTCGCTTTATGCGTCTACAGCTATGTATTACCTATCTTTTGTAACCAAGGGGAAAGAACGCGAACACTATATCGACCTGTGTAAGGAGTCGGCTTACTTCTGTCTTTCGTGGTATTATATGTGGGACGTACCGTTTGCCCAGGGACAAATGCTGGGTGATGTAGGCTTTAAGTCGAGAGGCTGGGGTAATG
This sequence comes from Dysgonomonas sp. GY75, assembly GCF_015234155.1. NCBI lineage: Bacteria > Pseudomonadati > Bacteroidota > Bacteroidia > Bacteroidales > Dysgonomonadaceae > Dysgonomonas > Dysgonomonas sp. GY75. Next base: position 460,913 of record NZ_JADCLQ010000036.1, on the reverse strand, counting down.
TATCGGTTGAAAATAATCATATCGATGTATTTATCTTTGAATTTGCCACTATTCTCGATTGGCTGGCAGTGGAAAGGAAAGAGCCTCGATTCTCTGAGTTTTCGTCTGTAATAAAAAGCTCGATGCTTCAATTGATGCCTGTGGAGGGACATATGTTCGATATAGGTAAGGTTGGGTACTATCCCGAAGTAGTACAGCATACTCATTGGGATTACGGGAAAAATGGCAAAGGTTTCTATAATGACATTTTTGCTCCCGGCTGGACTGTCGCTTCTCTTTGGCAGATGCTCAGTCCGGAGAGAGTTTCGGGTTATTTTGATAAGAAATAATAGTATATAAAGGGTATTAGGAGGTAAATAAGTTTGTTTATTTACTTCCTGATATTCGTTTATATTGGGGACCTTATTTCTGAAATACTTCAATTCTTTAAGTGCTTTTCCGGATAATATAGATAAACAAGGTTTAGACGTTGTAAATGGATTACCTTTTTTGAGTATGTTTTATTTTTTTTGATTATTAGTTAGTTGTATTGTTTTATCTCAAATGTTCATAACTCTATTGGCTACAATTTGATAAACAATTACAATAGTCTTACTTTTGTGTGTTGTAAGTTTATAGCATAATGACCCCAAAACATTTTACAAAAGATCACTGGTATTCAGCCCGGTATGAAAGCGGCTTTAGTATAATATTTCAAGTTGTTGATCCCGATGGAGAGAACTTCACCTTACGTCGTAAAGATGGAGTGATTGTAAATTCCATACCAAGCGGCTATGAAGAAATTATTTCATATGGCGTTGTTGAACCGGAATACGAATATCTATGAAGTATATAATAATTAATGGTTATTGATTATTTTTAGAGTAGCAATATAATTATACTAATTTTCTCAATATATAATTCATATAATATAAAAAATATGATCTTTTCATTTTCTATTTTATAGCATATACCTAATGCATGGTATAAAAATACCATGATCATGGTATTTTATATAATGCTAGCGAATCATAATTTTGTTTCATGAAAATCAAATAACAAAAAGATTTTAAATTTCTAAAAAATAGCAAAATGAAAAGATTTACTAAACGACAGAAAGAACGGCGATATGATCCTTCCGGGGTACATGGCCTTCTGAATATCACTTCTGCTTCCACTTATCTTACTCCTTCTACAATCTCTGGCATGCGAATGTCGATGTGTTGCTTCTAATTCCTTATTATAGCTTCCGCTATATCTTTCGCTTTTTCTTTATTCTCAAAAATAAAATCTTCCTATTTCCCCATAGGTAACCCGATAATAATATAACCTTGATTAAGGTCTGGAATTTTATATATTCTGATATAAAAGCATATAAAACAATAATATATAATAAATATGAAAACAATAAAGCTTTTCAAATCAATATTGGTCACTCTTCTTATTTCATCTCCAATATTTGCTCAAAATAATGTAAACGAAACCATATATATCAAAAGTTCACGCTTTGCATCTCCCCTGATTGAAAAATGGATAAATGAATATACCAAAGTGAATCCCCAGGCACAGCTCAGGCTGGCTGATAATAGTGTAAAGGCAGAAAATATTGCCCTGAAAGTAGTGGTATCGGACAATAGTAAAAACGGATTGCAGATTGGCGAACAAATCCTGATCTTCGGTCGATACGCAATCTTGCCTGTCATTGGTAAAGATAATCCTTTACTAGCTGAGTTTTCTAAGAAAAAGTTAAATGATAAAAGATTTAAAGAGCTCTTCTTTGAGAAGGATATACTTAGCGAAGATACAAATTCATCAAAACAGGATTATGATGTAACCGTATATTCCGGAAATAACAACGAATCAGTAGCACATAGCTTTGCTTCGTATTTCGGATATACTTCCTCAAGCCTGAAGGGTAAAAAGATCTCGGGTGATGATGCATTTCTCATAAATGCCATACAGAAAGATAAAACGGGTGTCACATTCAACGCTTTGGGTAATATATTCGATATTAATACCCGGGGGTTGAAAGACAATATCACCATTCTTCCGTTGGATGTAAAGAAAGAATACCGCAATTATTTTACGGAATCGGTCAATATAGACAACGTGATTGAGCTATTGGAGTCGGAGCCTGTCGATTTAATCCCTGTAGATAATATCGGGTTTGCATATTCTCCCGGAAATAAGGCGGTGAAGGAGTTTCTTGTATGGGTTCTGACTGAAGGCAAGACATTCAACCATAGTTATGGTATTCTAAACCCGGATGAAAAAGTACTTACATACCAGATAAAAGAACTGGAAAAAGTACTTTATACAATGAATCTGAAATAATAGTTAAATGTAAGAGAAAGTGCTTCTCCTTCCAATTGCAGCCGGATAAAGAAGCACTTAATATTCTAAAATAGGTATTAGAACATGACAAATATACAATTTAATAAGGGTAAAAAAATACTCTTACAGGAGAAAAAATATCTCTTTCTATCCTTGCTTTTTCTATTTTTCTTTGTTTTTTCGGCAAAAGGACAAACAGTGATCAGAGGAAAAGTATTGGATGAGCGCAGTGGAATACCTGTATCTGGAGCTCTGATAAAAGTGAAGTCTACAAACAACGCTGTTCAGGCAGATTATGATGGTAAATTCCAGTTGTCGGAGAACAAACCCTTCCCAATCACTCTTCTTGTTTCATTTCTTGGTTTTAAAACGCAGGAAATAGATGTTTATGAATCCGGCGAAGAAATTACAATTTCACTTTCGGAAAATCTGAATGTACTTGATGAAGTTGTAGTTGTGGGTTACGGCACAAAGACAAAACGGGAGTTTACGGGAGCTATATCCTCACTCAACGGAGATTTGATAAAAGATGTTCCGGTTCAGAGTTTTGAACAGGCCCTGCAAGGTAAGGCTGCCGGAGTAAGCATTGCTTTACCTAACGGACAGCTCAATTCGCAGCCAGTCATCAGAATCAGAGGTGTAAACTCAATATCCTTAAGTTCCTATCCCTTAGTTGTCGTGGACGGTATCCCTGTAAGTACAGGGAATATTTCATCGAATCGTGCGTCAAACAATCCTTTAGGTGATATCAATCCGGCTGATATAGCTTCAATCGATATACTGAAAGATGCAGCATCAACAGCGATCTATGGATCGAGAGCTGCCGGTGGGGTTATTCTTATTACCACTAAGCGTGGTAAAACAGGGCGTATTACCACTACTTACGAAGGGTGGCTTGGAATCACAAACGCTACCCGCTTACCCGACGTGCTGAATGCTCAGCAATATACAGATATTAAGAATGAAGCAATATCTAATGCAACATCTATAGATGGCGTAGCCCGTGATGCGGCCTACGCCTTGTCTTATAACCCTGATGGCTCGGTAGTTGATACCAATTGGAAAGACTATGTATATAGAACTGCGGTTTCACATAATCATTCACTGAATATTTCGGGAGGAACCGAAAAAGTAAATTATTACCTGTCTCTTAACTATTCCGATCAGCAAGGCTTTCTCATAGGTAATAATTTTAAGAGGAAAGGTATACGCTTCAATCTTGACAATGAGGTTACAAGTTGGCTCAAAGTGTCGGGAGGTGCGGTCTATAATATAAGTAACAATGAATCTTTCGATTCGGGAAGTTTACCCGGTGCATCTATGACAACAACAGGGGCTACCCGGCTTGCTCTCGTGTTGCCTCCAAATGTGGGAGCTTATAATGCCGACGGAAGTTTCAATCTCAACCCAAGTAGCGGGACACTTGGTTCAGGAAACAACAAAGCAACTATACCATTATATAATCCGGCGGCATTGTTCGAGTTGTCGAGATATACATCAGAGAACGACCATCTGGTAGGGAATGTAAATGCTGTCATCAAACCTGTTAAACAACTGGAACTCACGGTGCGATATGCAATCGACAGAATAAGAAGTGAAGATGTAGCATATCAAAGCCCGGAACTAGGATCGAGCGCCTACACAAGTGGTGGGTCCGTGTCCAATATCTCGACAACACGGCAAACAGAAGCCTGGACGAACACGCTCGGTTTCGATGAAACTTTTTTTAAGGACCACCATGTTTCCCTGCTGATAGGAACGGATATACAGAACTATAAGGTCTCGGCATGGGGAGCAAATGCGACTAAAGCCTCCGACGATTTTTTCGAATATTATCAGGGTGGATGGGCTAATGTGGTAGCTGCCGGCAATCAGAAAGGCGAGAGGGTTTTTGCCTCTTTCTTCTCCCGTCTTAGCTATGAACTGAAAAACAGATATTTCATTACCGGGAATTTCAGGAGGGATGGTAACTCTGCACTTGCAGTGGGACGTAAATACGGTAATTTTGGCGGTGTGTCTGCCGGTTGGTTGTTGTCGGAAGAAAATTTCTTTAAATCATCGTCACTGTCAAAGGTATTCAGTGATGCAAAACTCAATGCCAGTTGGGGACGGGTGGGTAATGGTAATCTGTCCAACGATTATAGTTCCTATGACTTGTACTCGGCCTCTTTGTACGGAGGTGCAGCCACATGGGCCATTACTCAACAGGGAAACCCTGATTTGACATGGGAAACCAGTGAGCAAACGAATGTAGGGCTTGAACTGAACGCTTTGAAAAACAGGCTTCATTTCGAATTTGCATACTTCAACAATGATGTGGACGGGCTGATTCTGAGCGTGGCTCAGTCACCGTCTAAGGGCATTCCCGGTAACTCTATTCTCGCCAATGTGGGTTCAATGTACAATCGTGGTATTGAAGTTAGTGCCGGTTATGAGATTATTAGCCGGAAAGACCTGTCATGGAATGTAACGCTTAATTATTCCGCTATACGAAACAAAGTGACTGCCCTAGCCAATAATAATCAGGACATTATCGGTGCTACCGGTTCAGGAAATACGAATATTACACGGGTGGGCGAGTCGATAGGAAGTTTATACGGGCTTAAAACATTATATGTGAATCCTGAAAACGGCCAGCGCGTGTTTCTTAACGGAGAAGGTGAGGAAGTACAGTACAATGGTCTTGGTAAATGGACATATTTAGATGGTAGAACAGCTCAGGCGTTATCCGGTGATGATTTTTATGTATTGGGGAATACGCTTCCCAAATGGTATGGCGGCCTGACCAGTAATTTAAGATACAAACAGTTCGACCTTAATCTGAACTTTACCTATGCAGGTGGTAACTATATAATGAACAGAACAAAGTCTACTTTAACCGATCAGATATTTTTCAACAATTCTACGGATATTCTGAGAAGGTGGACAGAACCGGGACAGATTACAGATATGCCAAGGGTAGTAAATGGCGATAGAATTTCTTTCGGTGGTTCCACTCCCATATCCGAACATGTGGAAAAGGGAGATTTTCTTCGTCTGCAAAACGTATCCCTTGCATACAATATTCCTAAAAAGGCATTAGCATTTAGTAGATTAAATGCAGTGAGGGTTTATGGTCAGATAACGAATGCTTTACTGTTCACTAATTATTCGGGTATCGACCCTGAGGTTTCAGCCAACGGAAACTCAAATACGGCACCCGGGGTTGAGTACAATACAACAGGACTTGGGCGGACCTTTACTTTCGGCGTAAATGTCACATTTTAAATAAAAATCTCTACAAATATGAATATTCCAATTTATAAACATATCCGGCAGAAGATTACAATAGTGTTAGGACTGGTGGCTTTGAGCACTCTGAGTGCATGCGACGACCTGTTGGACAAAACTTCAGAAACTTCTGTCAGCTCTGCCACAATCTTCGATACGCCTAAAAGAATTGAAGGACTTGTCAATGGAAATTATAATTCTCTTAAAAGTGCTAATTTATATAGTGGTCGTATCCTTCTGTATGGAGATGTCAGAGGCGAAGATTTTGTATGCCGCACCGAGAATGCCCTGACAGGAGGATATGTATGGGCTAATAACTTCTCCAATATAACAGGTGATGTCAATGAGGTTTGGGGGCAATTATATATTGTGATAAATAATGCTAATGTACTGATTGCAGGCTTGAGCAAGTCGCAGGGAGTAATCAGTGATGAACTCAAAAATAATTATCTGGGCGAAGCCCGTTTCCTAAGAGCCCTTGCTTATTTCAATCTGGTTACTTATTACGGAAGGCCATATATTGAAAAAAACGGGGAGGCCAAAGCCGTTCCTTTGAGACTGCAAGCCGAATCGTCATCAGCCAATAATGACTTGGCACGAAGTTCGGTCTTTTCTGTATACGGGCAAATTATTTCAGATCTGGATTTTGCAGAGCAGAATCTCCCCGATAGCTATTCTACAAATTTGCTGAATACAACGAGAGCCCATAAAAATACAGCCATTGCGCTGAAAACAAGAGTATATCTGAGCAAAGGGGAATTTGGAAAAGTTATAGAAGAAGCTAAAAAGATTGCCCCTCAGGCACAGGCTCCTTTTGCCGCTACATCGGGAGTTAAAAATGAATTGCAATCGAATATTGTCAATATATTCTCATCCGATTATACATCTGTAGAGTCGATCTTTTCAATGCCGATGACCGCAGCCAACCCGCCTTCGGGTACAGCTTTGGCTAATATCTATTATACAGCCCCCGACTTTGTCCTTAATTCCGATACCAAAGGGATAATTGCAGATACAGAGTGGAAAAGTACAGATGCACGCCGGTCTTTTGTGACATATAATGGAACACTTGGTCTGTATTTACTGTCGAAGTATGCAAAGACAAACCCTGCTATAGATTATATACCTGTAATTCGCTATGCAGAAGTATTGCTGAATTATGCAGAGGCAGAGGCCAGAGCTGGAAGTCTTAGCAAAGCTGTTGCATTGCTGGAAACTGTGAGAAAACGTTCCGACCCTTCTTATACTTTTCCTCCGGCATCTTTAGCTCAGGGAGAGATACTGAATACAATTAGGACAGAAAGACGTATTGAGTTATTGGGCGAGGGATTCAGAGCTACGGACATTTTGCGTGATCTGTTGACATTCCCGACTAAACTTTCGCTGAGTAGTTTGACTCCGCGTGAAGTGAAACCTACTGACGATGGGTATATATTTCCAATACCCAATACTGAAATCTTAACGAATAAGGCTATAAACGATTAAAAAACAGAAATACAATGAGAACAAATAAGTTTTACAAATATACTCTTGCGGCTATCTTCCTGATTACTATTATTACAGCTTGCGGCAAGAATCCGAATAAACTGGATTTATCCGGAACAGTAAATAATGTGGCTACGGGTAAAATATATCTGCAACAGTATATAAATAAATCATTCGTCACCATCGATTCCACTAATATTATAAGTGGAAGATTCAAATTCAATACAGAGACCAAGCTGCCGGAGATATACGGTTTATCCCTATATGGTTCCGGCGAGAATCCATTCGATTCATATATTTTGTTTCTGGATAATAATCCGATCAAAGTAGAATTCGACACCATCAACGAGTTTGAAAAAACGATAGTGACCGGTTCGAAAGAACATGACTTATATCTGGAACTCAGGGCTCAGAAAAAAGCGAATATCAATGATATAATAAAAGAGCATCCATCGTCTATTGCAGCCTTGTACATACTATACAGGTACTATTCTTACAGGTTGTCACCGGAAGAAATCAATGCGAATATAGAATTGTTGGACCCCTCTCTTAAAAACAGCGATTATGTGAAAGTGCTTACAGAGCTTGCAAATACGTTAAGCAAAGTTTCCATTGGTCATAAAGCTCCGGACTTTAGCGCTACTGATTCGGAGGGAAAAAGCGTGAAACTTTCGGATTATCTGGGAACACGCTATGTCTTGATTGATTTCTGGGCTTCATGGTGTGCGCCTTGCCGCAAAGAAAATCCTAATCTGGTAAAAGTATATGAAAAATACGGGGCTAAAGATCTTGAAATAATAGGTGTTTCTTTAGATAACGCGACCGATCCGTGGAAAAAAGCCATAGCGGCTGACGGACTTACCTGGCCTCAACTGATAGATGAGAATGCGTGGGCCGGAGAAGGAGTGAAGAATTACGGGGTAAGGCTTATTCCTGCAAATTTCCTAATAGACAAAGAAGGAAATATTGTTGCCAAAAATTTAAAAGGCGAGGAATTAGAGAAAACATTAGCCAATTTATTCAATCAATAAGTTCAAATAAAAAGATGAAGAATTTTTCTGTTTATATTTTACTTTTTCTGCTTTTCTTTTCTTTCCCGGCAAAGGGGCAAACAGTAATTAGAGGAAAAGTATTGGATGAGCGCAGCGGAATTCCCGTATCGGGAGCTCTGGTAAAAGTAAAGTCGACCAATAATGCCGTTCAGGCAGATTATGATGGTAAATTCCAGCTGTCGGAGAATAAGCCGTTCCCGATTACACTTCTTGTTTCATTTCTGGGCTTTAAAACGCAGGAAATAGATGTCTATGAATCTGGAGAAGAAATTACAATCTCGCTTTCGGAAAATAGGAATGTGCTGGATGAAGTTGTAGTTGTCGGTTACGGAACAGCTAAAAAATCCAGCTACACCGGGGCTATTGCTGTTATAGGTAATAAAGATATAGGGAAATTACAAATAACGAATATCAGCAAAGCATTGCAAGGGTCTATTCCCGGGCTTCAATCCGTATCGTCGGCCGGACAGCCCGGAAGCGATGCAGCCATCTTTTTGCGGGGAGTGGGATCAGTAAATGCTTCCAGTACTCCTTTGTATGTAGTGGACGGGGCGCCATTTGCAGGTAGCATAAGTGCCATTAATGCAAATGATATACAGTCGATATCCGTACTGAAAGATGCTACAGCGAGTGCGTTATATGGTTCCCGTGGGGCAAATGGTGTCATTATCATTAGTACCAAACAAGGTGCATCTAACCAGAAGCCGACGGTTGCATTCTCATCCTCTATCGGTTTTACCTCAAGGGCGATTAAGGATTACAAAACGCTTACAACTAAAGAATACTATGAACTGCAATGGGAGGCTATTCGCAATAACCAGTTGGATCAGGGCAAGTCGGCGGAAAACGCTGCTTTGTACGCATCGGCCGAACTGGTGGGTTCATTAAAGATAAACCCCTTCGGCTCACAATATCCGCAACCGGTAGGTACTGATGGGAAAATAGTGGCCGGGGCTGAATCATTGTGGAACGATAGCTGGGCTGACGCTTTGTCCCGTACAGGTATACGTCAGCAATATGATTTGAGTGTGAACGGTGGAAGCGATAATTCCAAATACTTCGTTTCAGGAGGCTATCTGAATGAAAAAGGTTTTATAATAGGCTCCGATTTCGAGCGGTTCAACACCCGTGCGAATGTAACTTCTACAGTGAACAAATGGTTGGAAACCGGCTTCGGAATCTCTGCTTCTACCAGTAAACAGAGCGCTCCACCGCAAACAGACAGCAGTCAGGGTAACTTTGCCAATTTTCAACGCTTAGTAGCAGATATATATCCGATCTATGAACGCAATGCAGATGGGTCGTATGTCCTTGATGCGAATGGCGACAAAATCTACGATTATGGTAATTACCGTCCAAGTTCCGCTGCGACAGGGAACAATCTTTTAGGCAGCTCCAAATATAATAAATATGACAACAAACAGGATATAGTTTCAGTCAGGGCAAACGCAACTATTACATTTCTGGAAGGTTTGAAGTGGAAAAATAGTGTTAATGCTGATTACAATGCACGTACCAATCATTCATATACCAATCCCGCTTATGGCTCCGGCATCAGTAACGGAGGTTCTGTAAGCAAAGGTTCCAGCAGGGCTATCGGCTATACAGTGAATAGTTTTCTGGATTATACTTTCAATGTCAAGGACAGGCATTTTATAAATATACTTGCGGGCCCCGAAGTATATGTTTATAACGTATCCTCTTTGTCGGGAAGCCGTAGTAACTTCGGTTTTCTCGATAAGGAAGAACCGGCAGCCGCTTCATTATTGAACAGCTTTACGGGAGCAGCGGATAACTATAAATTAGCAAGTTATTTAGGTAAAATAGATTATGATTATCTGCATCGTTACTATTTATCGGCTAGCTTTCGCCGCGATGGTTCATCCCGGTTCAGCAAAGATTCGCGCTGGGGTAACTTCTGGTCGGTAGGTGCTTCGTGGAATGCAAAATCAGAAGATTTTCTGGCTCCTGTAAAATGGATAGACAATCTGACCGTCCGTACAAGTTATGGTGCGCAGGGAAATGATAATCTCGGTACTTATTACGCCTATCAGGATCTATACTCTATTTACAATAGTTTAGGCCAAGCGGGGTTGATCAGCTCGAGACTTCCAACCCCGGATTTGAAATGGGAAACAAACCTTAACCTCAATTTTGGTGTTGATTTTGCAGCGTTTGATAACAGGCTGGTGGCATCGGTAGATATATATGAACGCAAATCAAAGGATCTTTTATTTAGCCGTCCGCTTGCACCATCGCAGGGATTCGGGCAAATAGATGCAAATATAGGAGCATTACGCAACAGGGGAATCGAAGGGCAAATACAGGTTGTACCTGTACGAAACAAAGATCTCAGATGGGATGTGAGCCTTAATTTTGGACATTATAAGAATAAAATAACAGAACTTCCGCAAAAAGAGATTATCGCAGGGACTGTCGGACAACTGGGGTCTACAAAAAAGATGGTTGTTGGAGGGTCTGTCTATGATTTCTTTATCCGCGAATGGGCAGGTGTAAATCCCGAAAATGGCGATGCCCTGTGGTATAAAAATGAATATACGACGGATGCAAATGGAAATAAGGTGATATCGGGACGTACTACAACGAATGTGTATGCAGATGCCGATCAATATTTTCAGGGAAGTTCATTACCTGATGTATATGGAGGTATAACAAATACATTTACATACAAACAATTTGAGTTGTCTTTCCTTCTTTCATACAGCATTGGAGGTAAAGTCCTCGATCTCGACGAAGTGATGATTGCCCATACCGGGAACAATCAGGGCCGGACATGGACACAGGAAGCTTTGACCAGATGGACGCCTGAGAACCGAAATACCAATTACCCCCGTCTTACGACTACAACTACAAACTGGAACTCGATTTCCTCACGTTTCTTATATGATGCCACATATGCACGTCTGAAGAATCTGAATCTTACTTACAGTCTTCCTGCATCCGTATTGTCACATGCAAAGTTGAAACAGGTGAAACTGAGAGCTAATGCAGAGAATCTTCTGACATTTTTCGGACATAAAGGAATGGATCCGGAACAGGCCGTAGATGGTGTTACATTTTACCGTTATCCTGCTCAAAAGTCATTTTCGTTAGGGATAGATATAACGTTTTAATGCATAACAATAATAAGTAACAGAAGATATTTAAAGATAGATTTTCGAACGGTAACTTACATGAGTTGTTATACTTACCAAAGTAACAAATAGGTCTGAGACCTTAATCAGTAAAATAAAGGACAATTATGAAATCAAAATTGATTATATATATACTATCTGTTTCATCGGTACTATTTGTTTCCTGCAGCGACAGCTTTTTTGAAACGTCGCCATCGGGAGACCTGACAGGAAGTGAAACATATTCTACGACATCTAATATAAATGCAGTAGTCAACGGGACTTTGCGTTATCTGATGGAGAATGCCACATCGCAGGATAATCCGGGGTATGGCGCAATACTACTCACACAGGAAGTGATGGGGGAAGATGCTATAGCCCGTGACGGAGTTTATGGATACAGGGACTCTTATCCTTATCGTGACCCGTATGATAATACAACACGCCGCGCTCTTTTCTTCTGGACATTGCAATATAAAATAATTGATAATGCAAATAATATTATTGCAAAAGTAGATGCAGCACAAGGTACGGATGAAGAAAAGAAGTATTTGAAGGGACAAGCTTATGCGCTGCGTGCTTTTGTTTACCTCAACCTCGTTCGCCAGTATCAGTTCACATACTTAAAGGATAAGAACGCTAAAGCAGTCCCTATATATACAGAGCCGACTGTGCCAAGCTCCGTTCCTAATCCGAAAGCTACGGTTGAAGAGGTTTATGAACGTGTAATTTCCGATCTCACAGAAGCAGAGAAATTACTCACCGGATTCAAGCGTTCGGTAAAAAACCGTCCCGATATTAATGTAGTAAGAGGTCTTTTTGCAAGAACTTATCTGACAACAGGGCAATGGGAACTGGCTGCAGAATATGCGGCTGAAGCCCGAAGCGGCTATCCGGTAATGGAAGCGAGCCAATATACACTAGGCTTCAATGACGTAAGTAATGTGGAATGGATATGGGGACATCCTCAAACAGCCGATCAGAATTTGGGAGGAGCCTCGTATTTCGCGTATCTCGATGTAACGCCGGCTACCGGCTACCGGAGTATTATGCCTGATCCGAATTTCAGGAAATTATTTAACCCCCAAGACGTACGATTCTCATTGTTTGAGCTTGTTACGAAAGAGTCCGACCCGATGTATCGCTGGTATAAGTACAAGAAATTTGTCAATAAATCAGATCAGTCCGGTCATATTCCATTAATGCGTTCATCAGAAATGGTACTTATAGAAGCTGAAGGAAAAGCCCGTAACCATGATCTTACCGGAGCCGCAAAAGCATTGAATGAATTACGTGTAAAAAGAAATCTGGAAGAGGTTTTGGCTTCGGATTATACGGAGAGTCAATTGATAGACGAGATTCTGGTCGAACGTCGCCGCGAACTTTGGGGCGAAGGATTTCGTCTACCCGATATTCTACGCTTGCAGATAGCCCCCGATAGAAAAGAATCAACAGAAACATACACGTTGCCGTCAGGACAAACAATAACCATAAAGGGACACTACGTGTGGACATTCCCTGATAAGACGGCATTGGTTCCGAATAGTCTGTATTATCTGTTTCCTGTTCCCGTAAATGAAATAAACAATAATCCCAACTTAAATAATTGAAAATGAAGAAGTATATCCTATTAATATTAATATCTCTGGCCACATTCTCCTGTGGAACCCGAGAGCTAGAGGGACTATCCTTGAACGGTAGTGTAGAAGGGATTTCGGAGGGAAAAGTATATTTGCAGAAGTTTGAAAATAAAATGTATCGCGTAATAGATTCTGCTAAAGTTATAAATGGACAATTCAGCTTTTCTAAAAATGTACAATTACCGGAAATATATGGATTGACATTAGATACGACTAAAGGCTCATTACTCCTGTTTCTCGATAAAAATCCTGTGGTTGTAAAATTGGATTCATCATCCTATTACCGTAATAGTGTAGTCACAGGTTCTGCACTTCAGGACTTGTTTGTCGCTTATAAAAAAGAGAGAGGAGTCAAGATAGATGAATTTATTAAAGCGAATCCTAAATCGCTGGTTTCAGCATATGCTCTGTATAGGGATTTTTCGTATAGATTATCTCCTGATGAAATCAAGGCAAATATCCAGTTGCTCGATTCTTCATTGTGGAAAACTCCGTATGTGCAGGTACTCGAAGAATTGACAAAAACATTGGAGACAGTTTCTGTCGGAAAACAAGCTCCGGACTTTACAGCTAAAGATCCTGGCGGGAATCCGGTAAAACTATCCGATCATTTGGGAAAAGGATATCTTCTTATCGATTTTTGGGCATCGTGGTGTGGCCCTTGCCGCAGAGAAAATCCAAATGTTGTGAAAGTGTATAATGAATATAAAGGAAAAGGCTTTGATGTTTTTGCGGTCTCGCTGGATAAAAGTAAAGAAGCCTGGGTGGCAGCTATAAAAAAAGATAACCTGACATGGACACATGTTTCAGACCTTCTGTATTGGGATAGTGAGCCAGCTAAGTTGTACGGGGTAAGGGCAATCCCATCCAATCTGCTTGTAGATAAGGATGGGGTGATAGTCGCTAAAAATATAAGAGGTGAAGAATTGGGTAAGACACTGAAGGATTTACTGAACTAATCAGAATAAAAGGGCGTTATGAAGACCATTATAATCAGTTTTTTTTCTTTATTTTTATTGGTGGCAACAGGTATCAAAGCTGAAAAAATCACATATTTTTTCGATCCGTCCATCCAGTTCGATAGCAAAATACCTTCTCCTGAAGAATTTCTCGGGTATGAAATAGGTAGTCGTATAACAGAGCATTATAAGATAAATGCTTATTTTGAGAAACTCGCTTCCCTCTCTGACCGCGTTTCGTTGGTGGAGATAGGCCGGACATACGAAAACCGTAAGCTGTATGTGCTGATTGTTTCTTCCCCTGAGAATATCCGGAATATAGACAAATACAAAGAGACGCGCCAGCAAGCCCGAAAAGGGGAGAAGCCGGATACTCCGCTAATTGTTTTTCTGGGAAGTACCGTTCATGGGAATGAGGCTTCGGGTTCGGAGGCAGCTTTGTTGTCTGCATATTACTATGTGGCTGCTCAAAACGATTTTGTAAAAGAACAACTCGAAAATGGAATTTACTTTATTGATCCGGTGCGTAATCCTGACGGACAGGAGCGTTTTGTATCATGGGTAAATTCGAATACAAGTATAACCAACTATAATACATCGCAGTACGACAGGGAACATACTGAAGGATGGCCGCGCGGAAGAGGGAACCACTATTGGTTCGACCTGAACCGCGACTGGGTTAATATTGTCCATCCCGAGAGTAAAGCCCGGGTTGCACATTATCAGGATTGGTTACCGCATGTACAGGCCGATCATCATGAGATGGGTACAAACAGTACATTCTTTTTCGAACCCACCGATCCGGATGGAAATGAGAGCCGCTTTGTTCCGCAGACCACTTATAAGTTGAACCGTTTATTTGCGGATTATTATTCAAAAGCTTTGGATAAAATCGGTTCGTTTTACTATACGAAAGAGTCTTACGATAATAAGAACCCAACCTTCGGGTCTACATACCCTGATTACAACGGGGCTGTGGGCATTTTATTCGAACAAGGTTCTTCGAGGGGTATACATCAGGAATCTGAAAATGGGATCGTTACATTTGCTTTTACTGTACGCAACCAGCTGGTATCGAGTATTGCTACAGTGGATGCTGCTAATGCTAACAAAAACGGCTTATTCGACTTGCAGAAAGAATTCTTCAATGCATCACGTACAGGAAAAGACAGTTCCAAATCATTTATAGTAGGAGACAGTTATGATATTTCGCGTTTGCGTAAGTTTGTTCAGTTGTTACTTGACCATCGTATCGAAGTATATGAAAATCAGGAGGACATAACGGTGGATAAGGTAAAATACGAAAAAGGGAAATCATACATTGTTCCACTCGGACAACCCAACAGTGCGTTGGTCAATATCATATTTGACGAAACCAAAGATTATACCGATCCGTCCAAACTGGGTTATGGCGCGGGATTTTCGGTCGCTTACTCATCCGGCCTGTCGCATGCTTCCATAACAAAAGCTGTTCGCGGAGCCAGGGTTGAGAAACTGGAGAAATCAGCAAATACATCATTTTCTACATCACAGTATGCTTACATTGTAGATTACAGGGATTCGCATAGCCAGCATCTGCTTTTCCAATTATTAGCAAAAAACATTCTCGTAAAGACATCATTCAGCTCTTTTTCGGTCCAAACCGGGAATGGAACTAAAGATTTCTCCTATGGAAGTCTTCTTATTCCTGTCAGCAACCAGACTATAAGTCCGGATGAATTATATGCCACATTACAGAAATTGGCGGTCGCCTCGGACGTGGAGATAATACCCGTCTCTACCGGCTATAGTGTAAAAGGAGTGGATCTGGGTAGTAGTGCTTTCCGCACAGTGGAACAACCGAAGGTACTGGTTATCACCGGAGGCAATATATCTTCTACCGAAGCCGGAGAAGTATGGCATCTCTTCGACCAGAAACTGAATTATCAGTTAACCCGTGCTGATTACAACGTATTTCCCAGAATTCCATTGAACAGCTTTAACCGGATTGTATTGGCAGGTGGCGATTATTCATTTCTCGGGAAACAGGGAATTCAGGATTTGCAAAACTGGGTGCGCAACGGAGGAACATTGATTACAATCAACTCTGCTTCGAGATGGGCTCTAAATAATGGAATAAGTGCAACACAGTTACAGAAACTGAAGACCGATTCTCTCCAGCAAAAACAATCAGAACAACAATTCTCACAGGAGAGAGACAGAATTCCGACATCGGTATTCGAAACAAAGATAAACCTGAAGCATCCTTTAGCGTTTGGGTTAACGAATGAGTCTTTGCCTGTTACCCGCGAGAGCAGCCTCTTTCTGGCTCCGTCGAAGAATCCGCTGGCTACGGTATCAGTTTATTCAGATACCCCGCTCCTGAATGGATATATCTCCGCTTCACAGTTAAGCAACCTGAAAGGATCGGCTTCGATAATAGCGGAAAGACAAGGCTCCGGAAATATTGTATTATTCGCTGAAGACCCGCTTTTCAGAGGTATTTGGGATGCTACTGCCCGCACCTTTGTTAATGCTGTTGTTTTCGGAAATAATATAAACGCGTACAATAGCTTCAGATAAAACAGATCAGACCTATATTGATATAAAACGAAAGGAATAAAATGAAAAAAGTATTGTTGGCAATCGCTCTGACAACATTAGCTGTCACTGTATTTGCACAGAGAAATAAAAAGAATACCCCATTAAACAATGTGTCCATCAACTATTTGGACAAGTCTTTCTCTGTATATGATAAATTACAGAAAACGATATGGCGTAATCCTGAACTGGGTTTTCTTGAAACGGAAAGTTCTGCTTTGCTCCAAAACCATCTCAAAGAAAATGAATTTACAGTTGAGGCCGGAGTTGCCGGCATGCCTACCGCATTTGTCGCCACTTACGGATCAGGGCATCCTGTGATAGCTGTGCTGGCCGAATTCGATGCTTTACCCGGATTATCGCAGGATACAGTCCCCTATCGTAAACCTTTGGTTGAAGGAGGGAGCGGCCACGGTTGCGGTCACAATACATTCGGAGTGGGAGCAGTCGCAGGGGCTGTCTCTATAAAACAATGGCTCGATACGGAAAAACACACAGGTACAATCAAAGTATTTGGTACACCTGCCGAAGAAGGCGGCGGCGGTAAAGTTTACATGGTACGGGACGGGTTGTTTAACGACGTAGATGTCGTCCTTGACTGGCATCCTTCTACCGGGAATGGAGTTACAACCGATACGGGAACAGCCATACAAATGATAGACTATAGCTTCTTTGGAGTGGCGGCTCATGCTGCGGCAAGTCCTGATAAGGGGCGGTCTGCCTTAGATGGCGTAGAAGCACTCAATTATATGGTCAATCTTTTACGCGAGCATGTACCGATGTCATCTCGGATACATTACGTTATAGCCGATGGAGGCGAAGCGCCCAATGTAGTACCCGATTATGCCAGGGTTTCCTATTACATACGGAGTCCGAAAAGAGAGATTCTCAAAGACCTTGTGGAATGGATAGGGCAGGCAGCCGAAGGTGCAGCCTTAGGGACACAGACAAAAGTTAAGTCTGAGATTGTATCCGGTTTTTATGAGCGTCTGAATAACCGCAAACTGTCGGAACTGGTACAGCGTAAACTCGAAATAGTGGGTGGCGTGCATTATGACGCACGTGAAAAGGCCTTCGCCGAGGAAATAGTAAAGGGACTGAATAAAGATATCAGCATACTGAAAGATGCCGGATCGGTGAAGCCTCTGGAAGAAGAAAAACCTTCGCTGGGAGGTGGCTCGTCGGATGTGGGTGACGTTAGCTGGGTAGTTCCTACCGTAAGTTTCAATACGGCGACCTTTGTACCGGGAAGTGCCGGGCATAGCTGGCAAAATGTAGCGGCGGGAGGTTCTACTATAGGAACAAAATCGCTGATAAATACAGCTAAAGTATTCAGCCTTTCAGCTATAGAATTATACACAAATCCGGAATTGGTAAAGGAGATAAAAGACGAATTCGATACCCGCAGGGGAGCTGGCTTCAAGTATGTACCACTACTTGGAGACCGGAAGCCGGCACTCGATTACAGAGTGAAGAAATAATTGTGATCTGTAATATTTTAAAAGAATAAATTATTCAAACTGTATCTGCATGAGAAAATTATTATCAAACACCACCCTGAGACTTTTGCTGGGTGTTCTGGGAGGTGTGGTACTCGGACTTTTTGCTTCTGAATCTTTAATCGCGGTTGTATTACCAATCAAACATATTCTTGGGCAAGTTATCTTTTTCCTTATACCTCTTATCATTTTCGGATTTATTACTCCATCTATAACTCGTCTCAAGAAGAACGCATCGAGGTTACTCGGGAGTTCTTTATTACTGGCCTATGTGTCGTGTATCGGAAGTGCTTCACTGGCTGCCTTTGTGGGCTATAAGATAATTCCGCTACTTGATATAGTTCCGGTCAAAGAAGCGACAAATAGCCTTCCCGAGATGCTTTTTCGTCTGGATATACCTCCTTTGATGCCCGTATTAAGCGCTTTGGTATTTGCTTTTTTATTGGGGTTGTCTGTCATATGGACCAAAGCTGTGAAAATAGAAGCGGCCTTATATGAATTTCAGGATCTGATCTTTGCGATGGTAAAGAAAATCCTGATTCCGATACTTCCTTTCTTTATTGCCGCTAATTTCAGTATTCTGGCATACGAAGGTGCATTGGCATCCAGACTGCCTGTATTTCTAGCTATATTGGTGATAACTGTGCTTTGTCACCTTATATGGATAAGTTTTCTTTATATTTCTTCGGGTTTGTATGCCCGTGTAAATCCCTGGAAAGTACTCAAATACTACGGACCGGTGGCATTGACTGCATTGGGAACACAGTCATCGGCCGCCAGTCTGGGAGTCGCCATAGAGCAAACAAAGAAATGTCCTGAGTTGAAGCCGGAGATAAGGGATTTTGCCATACCCCTGTTTGGTAATATCCACTTTCCGGGTTCTATACTGGATGTTGTATTCCTGTCCCTTGCTGTTTCTCAATTATTATACGGAACTATGCCGGATATAACTCAGATACTCATTTTTATTCCGCTACTTGGCATTTTCGCGATAGCTGCTCCGGGGTTGCCCGGAGGAACACTTATCACTTCTTTAGGCTTGATACATGCTGTCTTAGGAATAGATGATGCCGGAGCAGCTCTGATGATAACGATTTTTGCTCTTCTCGATAGTTTCGGGACTACTCATAATATAACCAGCGACGGAGCTCTTACTCTTGCCTTATCAACTTACACCGATAAAAAGAATCTTAGTGCAGATTTGCCGCAATAAGCACTTATATACGAAAATGAGGTTATTCAAGTATTAACTAATATAAAAAGACTCTATGAAAAATTTTATTACCATTAAGGCCTCCTCCATATCCGGAGGAGAACATGAGGAACAAAGGAATTTGTCCCGGTTTTATTCTCTACACATATCATCATCCATCGATCAATGCCCAACTTCTTGTTTTCACATGCGAATGTGTTGTTAACCTATATTTTACTATTCCGAAAATAAACCCGTCGGTTTATTTCCCCTGATTGATATCTGCATATATTCCGGAGTAGTCCGAACTGTACTATAAAGGTTCTGAACCCCTGAACTAATAAATGTGCAAGATATTATCCTTCAATTAAGCAATCTATAAACAAACACTTCTTGTAGCCTTCTATGCATGGCTATAATAGATATTCATTAAAAAATTATGGCAAAAACAATTAGCTCTTTTAGCGATAAAAGAGACAGGTATCGTGTAAATAAGTATTATTACATTTTCATATTCTTTCTATTGTTGTCCGGTAATATGATAGGGCAAACAGTAATAAAAGGTACAGTTGTAGATGAAAAAACCGGGGAGCCTCTGGTCGGGGCATCGGTCGCATTGGTTTCTACCACACAGGGTAGTCTCACTGATATAGACGGGTCATTTTCTCTCCCTGTTTCGGGTCAGCTACCTGTTACTATCAGGGTGGCTCTTGTGGGTTTCAAATCGCAGGAACTGGATGTATATGAAAATAACGGGCCGATCATTATTCCCTTGACGGAAGATTTAAATTATCTGAACGAAGTAATCGTGGTCGGATATGGTACCCAAAAGCGTAAAGAACTTACCGGGGCTATTTCTTCGGTTTCAAAAGATGCGTTATCGCAATTATCCACTTCATTCGATGGATTACTGGGGGGAGCCGTTTCCGGCTTGAATGTATCCCAAAACTCCGGTCAGCCCGGAACTACTTCCAACATTCGCATACGTGGAGGAAACTCTATAAACGGAGGGAATGAGCCTTTGTATGTGATAGACGGGGTTATAATATATAACGACAATTCGTCGGCCAATATCGGGATAAGCCGTGCTGCCGGGGCATTGAATCCGTTAGCTGCATTGAATCCCGGTGATATTGAATCCATAGAGGTGCTGAAAGATGTGTCCGCTTCGGCCATCTATGGTTCGCGTGGAGCAAACGGTGTAATTATTATTACTACCAAAAGTGGGAGAAAAGGGAAGACGAATATTGAATATCAATATTCTATCGGCTGGCAGCAAGCCCGTAAAAAGCTCGATCTGATGAACGCTCGGGAATGGGGCGAACTTTATCTGGAAATCGCATCGGCTGAGAATATCAGCGAAACCGGACTTACCGCTGAAAAAGTAGCACAATTGGGTGAAGGTACAAACTGGCAAGATGCGGCCCTGCGCACAGCGACAACCCAGAACCATCAGCTTTCGATAAGCGGCGGAGATGATAAGACAAGGTTTCTCTTATCTGGTAATTACAGCGATCAGGATGGAATCTTGCTGAACACGGGCTTTAAGCGTTATAGCGGACGGTTCAACTTTGAAAGGGATTTATTCTCGAATCTGACCGTAGGTTTGAACGTTACAGCCAGTAAAATGGATCAAAGCGGATTGAGCAGCTATAACGGACTGTATGTAAATGGTGTTTCAAACTCGCTCGATTATGTATTGAGGATACCGCAGGTAGTTTCTATATACAATCAGGATGGAAGCTATAATTACAATAACCTTTTCGAAAAAGGGGATTTGCGATTTGGCGACCGTACCGTAAATGCCATATCGGATCTGGTTAATACTACATCGCAGACAAAAAATAATACTCTCATCGGAAACTTTTTCGCTAAATATACCATCATCCCCTCGTTGGTGGCTAAGGTCAGCGCAGGAACCAATCTGAGTAATACGACCCTTAATTTTTTCGCGCCTTCCAGCGCTGCGGCAGGTTTTCTGGCTAAAGGATACGGAAGTATCGGAAACAAGCGGTTCGATTCGTGGCAATATGAATATACGCTCAATTACACAAAGAAGCTGAATAAAGACCATTATGTGGATATATTGGCCGGTTATACGACCCAGACCACTGATATAGAATACTCGATAGCATCGGCCAGTAATTTCGCTAACGAACAATTGTCTTACCATAACCTGCAGGGAGGCGCCACTCTCTTGTCTCCAAGTTCGGGCGGTTCGGAATCTATCCTCAATTCGGTACTGGGAAGGGTCAACTATTCTTTCCTCGGCAGGTACAATCTTACCGGAACATTCAGGGCGGATGGTTCCTCCCGGTTTGCAAAAAATCATAAATGGGGTTATTTCCCGTCCATCGGTTTGTCATGGAACGTCAGCGAGGAACCTTTCCTGAAAAATAATAAGGTCATCAATGATCTGAAACTGAGGGGAAGTTTCGGGGTTGTCGGCAATCAGGAGATAGGTGACTACCGGTATGAAGCGACATACGCTACAAAGGTATATTCTTTCAATAATCAGCTCGTTACGGCTTATGGCAGGGCTAATGCTGAAAACCCCGACCTGAAATGGGAAGAAACATCGCAATATAATCTGGGTTTTGATCTGAATCTGCTTAACCGCAGACTAGGCATTACAGCCGATGTTTATTATAAAAAGACAAGCGACCTGCTGCTGGATGTGCCTGTGGAAATAACAACAGGATTCAGTACCATGCTTATGAATGTGGGCAATGTTACAAATAAAGGAGTGGAATTCGCATTGACAGGCAGCATTATAGACCAGAAAGACCTGCAATGGAATCTGTCTGCCAATATCGCTAAAAATGTGAATGAAGTCACCAATATCGGTAATCTGGATTATTTCCTGTCCGGTAATACGATCATAAAGAAAGGGGAATCTTTGGGCTCTTTCTATGGTGTTGCCTTCGATGGAATAGTACAAACAGGAACAGATATTTCGAAAGTGCCTGCGCCGAGCTGGAAAACGAATGTTGAACCCGGTGATGTAAAATATGTCGATCAAAACAACGATGGCAAAGTTACTCAGGATGAGGACAGAGTTGTTTTAGGTTCTATTCAGCCTGATTTCACATACGGATTTTCGACCACACTGAGATATAAATCATTGAGCTTATTTGCAGCCTTTCAGGGTAGTAAAGGCAATCAGCTATACAATCAGCTCCGGCAGGAACTGGAATCACCATCCACCAGCTACAATGTATTAGCCACACTCCGTGACAGATGGACGCCGCAGAATCCGTCAAACACAATTGCTAAAGCCTCTGTCACATCGGCCACATGGCTCGATAGCCGCTATATCGAAGATGCCTCTTTTCTACGTCTGAAAAATATAACTCTGAGTTATGTCCTTCCTGTGAAAATAACAAAGGCTCCTCAGACAAAATTCAGAATTTTTGCAACGGGGCAAAACTTATTGACCTTTACCAAATATAAAGGATACGACCCTGAAGTGTCCAGCGGTATAGATTCCGGAGCATACCCCACAGCGAAGACAATATCTTTTGGCGTGAATATATCTTATTAAACAGCTTACTATAAAATAATTAAATCAGAAAGAGATGAAGAAGTTATTATATACCTTAATATTATCGGTGACAATTCTTTCATGCAGCGATAGTCTTGATGTGACGCCCATAGGCAAACTGATGGGCGGAAACTTTCCCGTAACGGATGAGGACGCCATAGCCCTCACCAACGGGATTTATACGCCGAATGTCGGCATAAGTACCTCGCTGGCGTACATGATAGATCTGACCACCGAAACCACTGTTTCGGGGGAGAATCCGAATAGTGGAGGAGGATTATTGGGTTTGATACAGTGGGAGCCGACCAATAGTTATGTGACATCGGTATGGACTGCTTTTTATGTAGGCATTACAAGCGCAAACGATGCCATAGATAAATTGTCGGAATCCAAAACCGTTTCAGAATCCGTTAAGAAACGCTCTATCGGCGAAGCCCGGTTCCTGAGGGCATACTACTATTATTATGCAGTGCAGTTTTGGGGAGAAGTGCCGCTTGTCTTACATAATGTTGATGGAAAAAATACGACCCGTGCGTCGATAGATGAGGTGTATGCACAGATTGAAGACGACCTGAAAAATGCCGCGGATAATTTGCCGGATGTAAGCAGTTATGCAGACAGCGATAAAGGCAGGGCGAGCAAAGGCGCTGCTTATGCATTATTGTCAAAAGTATATCTGGTATGGGCGCAAACATCTGAAAGCGGGGGCGACACAGCCCGCAAAGACAGATTCCGGAAATCTGTAGACGCAGCCAATAGTGTAACAGGATACGAACTGGAAGAAGATTTTCTGGACAACTGGAATGTAAATAATAAGAACGGGAAAGAAAGTATTTTCTCAACTCAGCATGCTTCCGGTACTGCTACCGACGGTAGCGGAGGAAACCATTTGGCCCATTGTGCCTTTTCCAGCGGTTTCAGCAATTCTACTCCTCACGTACTTATTTCGGATAATAAATACTATGACGCTTTCGACGACCGTGATCAACGGAAGAGCGGGACATATGCCAAAGAGTTATACAATCCTTCTACAAATTCGGTCTTTACATTCACCCGTCCCCGCTATCGTAAATATATCGATGCCAGCGACCCGTTGGGATCGGCCAGTAACCGCAATATCAACAGGTCTATCATACGCTATGCCGATATTTTGCTGGTAAAAGCCGAAGCAATCAATGAACTGAATAACGGACCGACAACAGATGCTTATGACGCAATAAACCAGGTGCGGAGAAGAGCTTTCGAACATTTTCCTCTAAATCAGACATCTCCGGACGATTTGCCGGCAGGACTTGATTACAACGGCTTCAGAAAAGCGGTTCAGCAGGAAAGGATGTTTGAACTTACCTATGAGCAAAGCCACTGGCTCGATCTGGTAAGATGGAGAATTTACGTCAAGACCTTAAAGGAATCGGGATTAGACGAGAGTTACAAGAAAAGTTCCGTAAGCCTCAAAAACTACCGTTTTCCTATACCTCAATCCCAACGGAATATAAATCCTGAAGGTTTATGGCAGAACTGGGGATATGACGGTTATAACGAATCGAAGACTGGTGCAAATCCTTATGCCGGATTCGAATAAATAAATTATATAATATAAACCCATTAAAAAGAGCAATATGAAAATCTATTCACAGGATACAAAAAAACGGATAAGTATATTGGCTATTATTATACTTTCCGTATTTGGAACAACGTCAGTTGATGCACAGACCGATAATGCTAATACAGGCCCCGGTTCTGTATTTGTAAAAGATGCGGTTAAAAAGGTATTTGAACAGAATGCCAGTCCATTGCGCAACTATCTTTTCAGCAGGCGGGAAGCTCTCATTAAATTGCAAAGCCTGCCAAGTGAGGAATTACAGGCTGTGACATTAGAAGCCCGTACCACAGCAGAGCAGAGGTCGGGCTTACGGAGAATGCGTATCCGCGGCTTCCAGATCATAAGCGATAGCGGGACGGACTTTGCGGGTTACAATGTAGGGCCGGGTTCACCTGAATCGCAGGTTGCGATCATAGCCAGCGATTTAGCGGATAGTTACCTTAGTCAGGCAGCTCTGAGAAATATACCTGTCGATTCATTAAGAATCGAAATTATAAATCGCCCCGATGCCGCCCCTACAAATAAAGTAAACTATCCTCGTAACTTCCTCTACACTGCATACATAAAATCATCAGCGGATGATAAGCAACTGGAAGAATTACGGAAAGCCGCGGAAGCAAATTCTCCGATATTCAATTTTATCCTTAAACCGCAGGTAGTGACCGGGGAAATTGATTATACCCGGACTCCCGATAAGCTGGTGATACCGGAAGGAGGGCAGCCCGGACTCCGTGAATATCTGAAATATAAGCGTGCCGCGTACTTACATCTTCAGGAAGAAGGTAAGAAACGGGAAGAAGAGAGAAAGAAGAATCCATCGCTGGCGAATAATGAGAACCGTAATCCTCTGGTGGTTACAGTAAACAATAACGGTGTCCGCCAGCTTCAGATCCGCCAGTTCCGTATATTGCACGACAATCCTGCATATCTGGGAGGAAGCGATCTCGGACCTACCTCTCAGGAACATCAGTTAGGCGTGTTGACAAGCTGCCTTACTCATATTTTCCTGATTCAGGCTGCTGCCCGCCAGATTCCGCTCGATTCGCTGGAAGTGAATGTAAAAGCCACTTCCGATATTCGTGCCGGGCGCAGTGGTTTTGAGAATGTCCCCGGCTATCCGTATGGGATTCATTATACTGTGCATGTGAAATCTCCGGCAACATACGAACAAATAAAAGTGTTGCGGGATGCCGTAGAAGCAGTTTGTCCGATATATAACTTATTGAAGGATGAACAAACAATAGAAGGCCGTATAGTTAAAATAGGTGATTAGGTAAATCCAGATCGTGGATTTGTTGGAAGTGCTTCTTGCAGGCACTTCCAATTTTTATAATTAATTCGAAAAATATGAAGAGAATTTATACCATTATATTGCTGACTGTCTTTCTTTTTCCCATTTATGCAGGTTACGGATATTCGGCCTATGGCAAAGAACCGGTCGGTATCGACTTTTTTACGAAAGTTAGGAGCATTTCTAATCTGAAAGAAAATAAAGGGGATATATTCTTTATCCTTCGACAGCCGGATTTAGAGAGAGACACATACCGGAGTGACTTATATCAGCTGGTGGGTGGAAGGGAGTTAAGACTGACATCTTCAGAAAATGTCTCCGACTACTTTTTTCTTAACGATACTATTATTTTCAAAAGTGTACGCGATGAAAAGGACAAAGAAAGACTAAAGAAAGGAGAGCGGCTCACAATATTTCAGAAATTGACCAAAGGTTATCAGGAAACAACAGAATGGTTGCGGTTGCCTTATGCTGTAAAAGATATCCGGCTGATAGACGGAAACCGTTTCTTTTTTACAGCTTCTTATCGGTTGGCTCCGGAAGAAGAATCCCGGACGGAGATACTCAAAGACAAAAAAGAAAATGGAAAGTATCGTATCTTCGATGAATTACCCTTTTGGTCGAATGGTCAGGGTGATATCAGTGGAACCCGTACCCATCTTTATTATTATGATAAAGGAAAAATTACCGGCTTGTCAGATTCTCTGGAAACGGTTTCCGACATAGAACTTAGTCCCGATAAGAAGCATCTGGCTTATATCCGTAAAACATACCGGAGGAAGGCTTCACAAGATAACAGTCTGGTATCATTGAATACCGGAACATTGGAGAAAAAAGAATGGAATTTGTTCAATAAAGCCGTTTGCTCCCAAATCCAATTTGCGGACAATAATGAATTTGTCGTTCTGGTCAATCGCAGTTTAGAACGTAACAAACAGGAGAATCCTGAATTTTATCGTCTGAATTTGACTTCGGGGAATATTAATGAAATATATGACGGAGATTTGTATGCGATAGGCAATAGCATAGGCTCTGATATCAAGTCGGGGGGCCGTAGCAAAATCACATTTGATAAAGACGGGCTTAATTTTGTTTCAACGGTGATAGATCAGGCTCCACTTATCCACATAAATTACAAGGACACCTCTATATCCTTTCGTTCGCCGGAAAATATCTCTATAAACGATTATGTACCCTATAAGGATGGCTTTCTGATTGTAGCCATGGCAGAGCAACAGGGTGAAGAAGTGTATTTTCTCAACAGTAAAGGAGAGATTTCCCTTTTGAGTTCCATTAATACGGCCCTGTTTGAGAACCATAATGTTGTGAAACCTATAGAAATAAAATTCAGAAATGAAGATGGACGGGAACTAAACGGCTATATCCTGCCTCCGGCCAATTATAAGAAGAACGAAAAATACCCGGCTATATTAAATATACATGGAGGCCCGAAAGCAACTTATGGGACAGTATTCTTTCACGAGATGCAGTATTGGGCAAATCAGGGTTATGCCGTTCTATATACCAATCCCACAGGCAGTAATGGGAGGGGAAACGCATTTACTGATCTGCGGGGTAAATTCGGCTCTGTAGATTATAACGATCTCATGGCTTTTGTGGATGCAGCGATAGAAGAGGTTCCGTTTATCGACAGAGAACGTTTGGGGGTTACCGGCGGATCTTACGGCGGATATATGACCAACTGGATAATCGGACATACCAATCGATTTAAAGCGGCGGCTTCGCAACGGAGCATCTCTTCATGGATTTCCTTCAGCAACACGAGTGATATCGGACATACTTTTACCGAATCGTATATCGGTCATAATCTATGGACAAACAGTGAGCTACTGTGGGACCAGTCTCCCCTGAAATATGCAGATCAGGTAAATACACCAACGTTGTTCCTCCATAGCGATCAGGATTACAGATGCTGGTTGGTTGAAGGTGTGCAGATGTATTACGCCCTTCAATATTTTGAAGTCCCGACCCGCCTGATAATATTCAACAATGAAAACCATGAATTATCCCGGTCAGGGAAACCTACAAACCGGATCAAACGCCTGGATGAAATTACCCGGTGGTTTCAGAAATATTTATAGACGGAGATTTTTGTTCTCATTTGGAAAATACCATGTTAGTGGTATTTTTCTTTTTTTATAAAGGATATAACTTCGCTGGTATTAAAGTCATCCGGAAAATAGAGTACGGAGTAACATAAAAGAGAAGAATATGTCCAAAGAATCTGATTTTTTACTGAATGCGGGAGAGCAAACCAAAGCAATTCATGGAGGGGAATTTCCCGATCCTGTGACTAAAGCTTCTTCCCCGAATCTAATAATGTCCACAACTTTTATTACAGATGCCGACGCCGGATTTTCCGTTGAAGGTCTTGACGAAAATGATTCATGGCTTTATTCCCGTTGGGGTAATCCTACCGTTCATCAACTGGAGGAAAAACTGGCTATTTGCGAGGGGGCCGAAACGGCTGTTGCCTTTGCAAGCGGGATGGGCGCCATCGTCGCATTACTTTTCCATTTACTGAAGGGCGGAGACCATGCGATTGTAAGTGATGTAGCCTATGCAGCCCTTGCTGAATTGACGAATGAAATGATTCCCGGGTTGGACATTGAAATCACAAAAGTGAATACCTCCGACCTGAAGTCTCTGAAAGAGGCTGTCAGATCAAACACCCGCCTGATATATATAGAGACCCCTTGTAATCCCCTGCTGCGCCTTACAGATATCGCCGCCGTGGCGGAAATTGCACGGGAAGCAGGTGCGAAGTTGGCTGTAGATTCAACATTCGCAACACCTGCCGCTACGAAACCTTTGGCACTGGGTGCCGGTTTTGTGGTACATTCACTTACCAAGTATTTAGGCGGACATGGTGATGCTTTGGGCGGAGTCATTCTGGGTAGTAAAGAAAATCTGGTTCCTTTAAGGAAAAAGACAGCCATCCGTTTTGGCGGAGTATTGAGCCCGTTTAACGCATGGCTGATATTAAGAGGTTTAGCTACATTTCCTCTTCGTATGCGGGTTCATCAGGAGAATGCTCTCAAAATTGCAGCATATCTGGAGAAACATCCGAAAGTTAAGCGTGTATTTTATCCGGGTTTGCCGTCACATCCTCAGTATGAACTGGCAAAGCGGCAAATGAAAAATTTCTCGGGAATTATTACGTTCCAGATAGATAACGGAAGGTCACAGGCCCGCAAATTTGTGGAGAGATTACAAATAATTCATTATGCAGTTTCGCTCGGTCATCATCGTTCTTTGATCTTCTATCTGGATAGCAATGAATTATTAAAAACTTCGTTTAAATTCTCAACTCCTCAGCAACTGGAATCATGGAATGATTTTGCAGGAGATGGACTTTTTAGATTATCTGTAGGTCTGGAAGATGCCGAAGACTTAATTAGCGATCTGGAGAGGGCGCTTGTCTGAAAAATATTGCCAAAGCGAATCAGATATTAAAAACTTTATCTATGTATTTAGCTGATAGCCTTTAGCCGCCGGCTGATAGTTCTTTGACAGATTGGAATGGCCCCTCCATTGACTACACTTCGTTCCGTCGAACGTTGTTTCTCTCCAAAGGGAGGCTACAGAGAGGCTAAAAAGTAATAGGTAGAAAAAGTGTTACCTTTGTTACCTTTTCAAAGTAGTAAGTATTGAGTAATAAGTATAAAGGGCTTCTAACTGTTAACTGATGACTGATACATGTGTAACCTTTGTAACCTTTTAACAGTTACGAGTTACTTGGCCCTTTGGACAGTTACAAGTTACTGGTTGGCTGGCGCCCTGTTTTGTTTCACGCAAAGACGCAAAGGCGCAAAGTTTTTATATCTTACCAGTTGTTAACTGATGACTGCTAACTGTTAACTGAAAATAGTGTTACCTTTGTTACTTTTTTAAATTGGAAAGGTAACAATGAAAAACATTGCAAAAGTGTCAACTTTGTCAGGTTTTTGAAAAAGTAACAAAAACACAATTCTTAATTATTCATTCTTAATTTTTAATTGTTTCCGTTACTTTTGTTACCTTTTAACTATATATAGTTAATTAATGTAAATTATTGTTGGTTTCGAGGTTCAAAAGCAGGCGGATAAAAGTTGATTAAGAGTGATAATCTCACACTCGTCGCTTTAATAGTCCGTATCTTCAGAGAGCGGGCTATGGGTAGCCGGGTGTACTTCGGTTTGGTCCTGTTTTAATTGCTCTTTAAAGAATGCCTTAACTGTCTCCCATGAATAGTAGGGGGCGGTATGGCTCTTTAACGGTAAATTTACTTCATTTTCATTTAAAAGAAGTTTTACCAGTATCTCATTCTTCTTATTGCGGAAGAAGATAAGTTGCAGATTAGCTCCCATAGGAGAAATACGATAATCCTGCCAGGCGAGATGGAATTTTTCCATATCGGTCTCCTTATTACTACATCCTTCGACCTGCATCAGTGCAAGCAATCGGATAAGGTGCGTATCATGTCCGAAACGGAGATCGGCCGCGGGAGTTCCTTCTTTTATAGCGATTTCCGCACTTTCCACTATATTGCGTAGTAAAGGTATGGCGCAACGGGGCATCAAACCACCATTAAGCGGAGCATTGGCATTGCAGACATACATGCGTGCATTTACCGTTTTCCAAATGCCGACTAGTTCTTCGTATTGGAAGATGTCATAGAAAGTAACATCTATGTCTACATTCTGCATATCGGCTGCAATCCAGTAGATTCCACGCATAAGGGCATCCTGATTTGTTATTGCATCGGGATTTACAAATAGTGAAGCCATCAGGCGTTCCGGGCGAACGTTTTTCTTCTCAAAATCACGGAAACTGCGTCTCCATGGAGCTGGTCTTTTTTCAGAAGAAAACTTTTCTCCTTCCGGTGAGGTGTAGGCGATATAATCCATATATCGCTGGTAAGGCCTCCGATCTACGTGCAATGCAGGGTTCAGTTCTTTCAGACGTTCTGTGAAATAACTCATACTCATGGCACAGCGTAGCGAGGTGGACGAACGGGCGTCAATATATGCATCTCCGCGGAATACCTGAGGAAAATTATGGTACATCCGCCCGGCTATTTCACGTTGCTGCCGTTCACCCAGAGGGGTTATATTGCCGCTCTTGCCCCGGGCGTCTTCCCATACTTGTTGCAGGCGTTTACGGACATCTATGCCCAGCGGAGTCAATTCGGAACGCTGATAAAGCGAATCGAAAACGTGCAGGACTTCTATATAACGTTCGTCCGATGTCATCCAGCGGGAACCATGACGGCCATAGTGACTGATGTAGAACGGTTCGTATCCTTCCGGTGCAGGAGTATAAATCTCAGGAGGAGCGGGATAAGCGTAATAAATACTTCCGGTTTGTTCTAGAGTCGGTTGAGAGCGGACTGAAAGGGTACACAGCAAATATAATATGAGTATGATACATTGCCTCATATGCATTATTTTTTAATTATTAGTCTTCAGATTACGGACATTTTTCTGTTTAATGCCTTCAGCCGCATGATCGGGCCGGATATCGCCCCAGGTAACAGTGCAGTCATCGAGCCGGATATCAGATGCTGTATCCAGATAGAAACTATAAGTCTTGTCGTGGATAAAGCCTTCACCGTCGCAGGGACGCTTATCATAGATGCCGCCTTCGTATGCAGTACGTTTCTGTAATAGCAGGTCTACATCCTTGAAATAGATATGATTGACTTTGTCGGGAGTATCTCCGCCTATAAAGATACCGTTCTCACTGGTACACTTGATATTCGAGAAATAGATACGGCTTACTTCTCCGCATCGGCCTTCGGTAGCTCCTTTCGGGAAACGCCAGCCTGCATCTTTGTGATTGCCTATGGCACGTGGGTAAGAGGTGATGTAAATCGGTTCGGCTTTTCCCCACCATACATCGGAGAAGAACATGCAGTCCACGATCATATTTGAGAATATTACGTTGGTGACAGTTCCTTCGTCGCGGTTCTGGATGCCTATGCCACGGTTGCTGTTCTTGATAATGCAGTTATTGAACAGTACATTATTGATTTTATCCATATTCTCCGACCCTATCTTGATGGCGCACGAACGGGAGATCATAGTGCAGTTTGTTACAACAATGTCCTCGCAAGAACCGTATTCTTCAAACTCCCGCCGGTTTTTCAGGCATATACAATCATCACCGGACTCGATATGGCAGTTGGCAATGCGTACGTTCTTGGAATGGTCTATATCGATGCCGTCGCCGTTGCGTATCTTCAGGTCGTTTAGTATGGTAATGCCATCGATGGAAGCATCGTTGCAGCCGATAAGGTGAACAGTCCAATAGGCACTGTTGCGGATGGTAATATCTCTTATCACGGTTTTCTCCACATTGATGAGAGTCAATACATGCGGGCGGGGATCGAAGTCGGTCACAGGCTTCAGTTCATAAGAGTCTTCCAACTCTTTTCCCATGAATGCGATGCCGTTCCCGTCAATCGTACCCGTTCCGGTAATGGAGACTTCTTTCAGATCTTTCCCGTGTATCCACATCATGCCTTCGCCCCGGTTGTCGCGGAAAGCACTTTGTGTATATACCGTCTCATCAGGATTGGCGAGCAGGCGGGAATTGGATTCCAACCGGAGTTCGACATATGAAGCCAGCTCAAAGGGACTGCACATAAAAGTATGTCCTGCGGGGATAAGTACTGTGCCGCCACCCGATTGAGAACATGCGTTAATAGCTGCCTGTATTGCTGTGGCATCATCGGTCTTTCCGTCTCCCTTAGCACCATAATCTATAATGTTATAGGTGCTCTCGCCTGTTTTCGGACTATTGCAGGCACCTAACAGGGAGATGGCGCATAAGATAAACAAAAGTGCTTTAATTTTCATAAATATAGCTTTTCTGATTGATTACTTGTCTATAGTTAGCTTTTCACAGCCTTCATATCTGAAGGCCTCATATTGACTATCCGGCGCTTTCTCTCCTTTCACCCTTATCAGGGTCAAATCGTTGATTTCCCTGAAAAGGTAAGCGCTTTCCCAGAGCTTCTCCGGTTTGTCTTTGTTCCAGCGTACAAGACAATCGACAAGGGATAGTTCATCTACGCCATGAAACAGGAATCCGTTACGTGATCTTTTATCAATAGCGTCTTCCGGTTCCATAAATAGCTGTATGTCGCGGAGGCGGATATTTTTCATCCGGTTACTGAAGCTTTCCATCCGGATACCGCTCTGTCCGTAGGCAATGATGTTACTAAGCGTAATGTTCTCTATGTTTCCGGCTGAGGGAATGTTCCCGCGCTTCTGTATCGTGAACCAGACAGGATCGCCATTTCCCCACCAGAATGTTTCTTTGCGTACAGTATTGATAGTCATATTAGAGAAGATCACATTGCGCACAGTGCCTCCGTCGCGGACGATGATGTTTAGCCCCCGGTTGGCCCGGTTGATTACACAGTTGGATACGGTTATATATTCGAAATCACTGTGTGATTCTGTCCCTATCTTCAAGGCTGCTGAAGAGGAAGTCAGAATGCAATTACTGATGGTAATATATTGGCAGGGTTGAGTTTTCCCGTTCTGGCGGGTTGTTTTCAGGCACAGGGCATCATCTCCGGTATCAATCCGGCAATTACTGACCGTCACATTGCTGCAACCGTCAATATCCAGACCATCCGCGTTAACGCCATTGTGAGGATCGGATATGATATATATACCGTCAACAGATACTCTGTTGCACCATTGCAGGTGTACCGACCAGAAAGAAGATTCAACAACCTGTATGTCCCGGATACGAATATTAGTACATCCAGTGAAGTTGATCGCTCCCGGACAAGGCGGTACTTTCTTGAACTTGCTCTGATAGTCTATACCATATAATCCGGCATTGACGATCTCCCGCGCGGTTATAGAGTCTGTAACTTCAGTCTTTGGCTCTCTACGGTATCCAACACGCTCTGCCTGGCAATGTAATGTACCTTGTCCGGTGATGGAAATATCCTGGGCATTGACTGCGCCGACCAGCATCTCGGCCTCGGCATTATCGGCCGCACCGATCTCTCTGGTGAAATTACTGAAGTCTTCGCTTCTTCTGCTGGCATAAAGTGTAGCACCTGCTTCGAGATGCAGGTTTACAAAGCTTTTGAGCTGAATTGTACCACTGAGATAATTGCCGGGCGGGACTAATACTATACCTCCTCCATGAGCCGCACAATCATCCACTGCTTTTTGTATGGCCTTTGTAGAGAGTTGTGTAGTATCAGGAACAGCCCCATAGTCTACGATGTTATAAACTGATTGAGACCATGCCGCAGAACTGCAAAGGGCAAGCAGAAACAGTATAGTAATTCTTAGAGATGTTATCATGTATATCCTTTCTTTATATCTTTACTTCATCATATCAGGCGGGCAATCCTCCGGTTTGGTTCCCCATTCCCGGTTAGGCTTGTTACCCATAACAAATTCGATTGTTCCACCATTCATTATATCCTGATGTGTAATGTAATTACGCGTATAAGGTTTTCCGTTTAGCGTTGCCGATTGTATGTAGATATTCTCTCCGGATGTATTCGGAGCCTTTACTGTAAAGGCCTTTCCATTTTCCAGATGCAGGGTAAGATTGGGGAATGACGGGCTGGCAAGCATGTAATATGGCGTACCCGGGCAGACAGGATAAAATCCCATAGCTGCAAACATGTACCATGCTGACATCTGTCCCGCATCATCATTACCCGAAAGTCCCCCCGGTGTATTCATATACTCTGTTGCCATAATATGGCGTACGGTACGTTGGGCTTTCCACGGTTCTCCTGCATAGTTAAACATAAAGGCAATCTGATGGCATGGTTCGTTTCCGTGCCAATAGCGCTGTTCGCTGAACATGGAGTCCAGCTTCACTATATAGTTTGCTTTACCACCCATACACTCCATCAGGCCATATGGGTCGTGAGGAGCGTACCATGTATAGTGACAAGGGGCTCCTTCGGTAATGAACTGGGCAAAGTCGAAAGCATTATCTTCATTCAGGAAAGTACCGTTGGCATGACGTCCCTGAGCGTATCCTGTGCGGGGATCAATGACGTTCCGGTAATTAGCCGCACGTGATATCAATTCCTGGTAATCTTTCGTTTTACCTAAAGATTTAGCCATCTGTGCAAGTACGAAATCATCATAGGCATATTCTAAAGTCCGCGAAGTCTGTTCATTGGTATGAAATGCATCCGGTACGGCATCCTCAAGGGGAATATAGCCATATTTGAGATAAGATGTCAGCGCCCGGCGTCCCATACCATTTCTGTATTCATCCGGATTCGCAGGAGTCTCGAAAGCATTCTTTCTCATCCCTTCATATGCCTTTTCAATATCGAAATTGCGGATGCATTTGCTATATGCGTCGCCGATAGCGGCAATAGAATGATCGCCTATCATGGCTGCAGTATAGCTGTTCCAGCAAGGAAAAATGGGTAGCCAGCCGCCTTGTTCGTATTTATGTACAAGTGATTGCATCATGTTTCCGCCTTTGGTGGGAGAGAGTATGTTGATCAGCGGATGTAGTGCACGGTAAGTATCCCACATGCTGTAATCCTCATAGTATGTTTCCCCCTCGGATAACTGACGTATCGGAAGGCCTTTGGCAAAAGACGGATAACGCCCATCCACATCGTTGAACGTACGTGGCAGGAAAGAGGCACGGTAGAAGGCGCCGTAAAACTTTTCTTTATCCACAAGGTTCTCTGTTTCCACCTGTATTGTGGAAAGGTGTTTCTCCCATATCTTGTTTAGCTCTGTTTTTGTATGGTCAAAGTCCCAATGAGGAATTTCAGTTTCCAGATTATGCATAGCTCCTCCTTTGCTGACAAAAGATGAAGCGGCCTTTATCAAGACCTCTTCCCCTTCCTTCACATCGAATTCTAAATATAAGCCTATTTGCTTAGAATTTTCTATTTGTGTGGTATGCGAAAATAAGGAGTCCCCCTTATATGTCCCATAGCCTGTTATTTTCTTCTTAAAGCTGATGATAAAATGACCACTGTATCCGGCAGGTTCTCCCCAGCCCTGATAAATGCGGTGAACAGGATTATATCCGTAAATCAGATTGTTGAGTGTATCGATAGAGATGTATCCTTGTCCTTCGTCGCTGTTAGGATTGACAATCAAATATCCCTTCCCTGCTTTCTTATACGTAAAACGGTAGATAGCCGAACGGGAACGGGCAGTCATCTCGGTATAAATATTCTCGTCGGGTAGGAGAGTGGCATAATAAGACGGGGTTGCTTTTTCTGTCTGGTGCGAAAAACGGGTTGCCCGTGATTCAGGCTGGCAGCGCAGAGTTCCGTAAAGAGGCATAAGCGTCATTGAACCATAATCCTGAGTACATCCGCCTACAATCCAATGAGAGTTTCGGAACCCTTGCAACAATGTGTCTGCATAATAATAAGGAGCGATACACTTCTGTTCTGTATCGCGTGTTTGAGGGGTCCAGAAATTCATGCCATTCGGCTCGAGTACAGCAGGAAGTGTCTGTCCGTATTCCTCCGTATTCTTTCCGAATTTACCTGCCGTATGAGTTGTGCTCGCAGCAGTGCCGATACGGCTATCAATGTATTTTATCCGCGAATCCTCGATAGTATCGCGATAGCCTCCGGAGCACGACATGGTAGACTGTAGCAATATAATAGACAGCAGTGCGAAGCAATATGTGTAAATGGTTTGTCTCATTTATATATTATTAATATCCTATTTGGGAAATGAGGGGTGAAGCAATGCCTGTTAAGATTTTCGAATCAGCAATAGTCCTGTTGATTGACGGGCAGGAAGCAGGCAAAATGAGTAAATAGAACTTAGACTCCATCTTCATAGTATTCATTGTTTAGGGTGATATACAAAATTAGTGGCTTATCCTTTAAGAAAAGAGGAAAATAAGAAAGATTGGGCAGAAAATAGTAAAGTGGAGAATTTACACTTTACTATTTATGTTCAGTTTAGATCTTATCAAAGCATTTATTCAACTCTAACGAGAGCTATATATAAATATGCGGTAGAGCCTACGAAATACTTATCTTTTATTAAGTTTAGAACTTGGCAGATATCCGAAAAACTCCTTGAAACATTTTGTGAAATATTTTGGATCATTGAATCCTACGGCATAAGCTATTTCAGAGACATTTATATCTCCCGGACCTTCTTGTAGCATTCTTTGCGATACATTTAACCGGTAATTCTTCATGAATTGCCCGATGGGTTGTCCTGTCAGATCCTGCATTTTCTTGTTTACCAAAGTCTTGCTGTACCCCATGTCACGGACAAAGCATTCCAGATTGTACTCCGGATCAGCATAATTTTCTTTCATCAGGTTCACGGCGTTGGTAATAAATGTCTTATCCCTCGATTCTTCCTGTACGTGTAATTCTTCCACATTACTGCTTGCCGAAAACATCTTTTTGTACCTATTCCGCAAGTTGAGTATATTACGGATACGGAGCCGTAGCACCTCTTCATCGAAAGGCTTACAGAGATATTCATCTACGCCGATTTCAAAACTTCTTTTTTCCTGGAGTTCCGAACGGACTGCTGTAAGCATGAGGACAGGAATATGTGAAGTCGCCAGATTCTCTTTGATGTGCCGTGATAGTTCCATGCCATCCATTACAGGCATCATAAGATCGCAAACAATCAGGTCAATGGTATGCTTCTGTACAATCTGCAGGGCTTCTTTTCCATCTTCGGCCTCGAACAGACGGTAATCACCCTCAAGTAGCATACGGATATATGAACGCATATCCTTGTTGTCTTCTACGATAAGAATCGTTTCTTTCTTTGTTCCGTCAGCCGGTTGTAATATATTCAGCCGGTAATTGTTTACCGGTGCTTTCAACTCTTCTTCCGCAGTTAGTTCTATATCTCCGGCAGGAATTAGTGGCATCAGTATGCGGAACGAGGCTCCCTGATCCGGATTATTACGCGCCCATATTTCCCCATCATGCAGTTCTACGATTTTCCAGCAAAGGAAAAGTCCGATCCCTGTACCGCTTTGACCATAAACAGGGTATTTCTGCACTTTTTTGGACTGATAAAAGCGGTC
Source organism: Dysgonomonas sp. GY75 (assembly GCF_015234155.1). NCBI lineage: Bacteria > Pseudomonadati > Bacteroidota > Bacteroidia > Bacteroidales > Dysgonomonadaceae > Dysgonomonas > Dysgonomonas sp. GY75. The sequence continues at coordinate 423,297 of NZ_JADCLQ010000036.1, read as the reverse complement.
AAATATCTTTTCCATGTCTTCTGTCACGATACCATGTCCTGTATCGCGTACGTTTATATAAAGAGCCTTTTCCCTGTCGTGTCTTTTGACTGATGCTATAAAAATGCTGATACGTCCATTGTCCGGTGTAAACTTGATGGCATTCGAAATCAGATTTACCATCACTTTACGCATATATGCGGCGTCGATGATCAGGAAAGGATCATCCAGCCGGAAATAGGTTTGTATATCTATATGTCTTTCTTTTGCAAAGACTCTGAAAGGCAGAAGCAACTCAGACATGAAATCTGGAAAGTTCTCCGTGCGCTTATCCAATACAACTTTATCCATTTCCAGCTTTCGGAAGTCCATTAGTTCATTAACCAGAGAGAGTAAGTAGCGGGAGTTCCGTTCGGCAATCTCCAATTGTGCTTTTATTCCTTCGTCTTTTGCTTCTTTCAGGGCATGTTCGATAGGGCCATGAATAAGCGTGACGGGTGTACGGAACTCATGGGTAATATTGGTAAAGAAAGATATCTTTTCTTCCGTAATCTCCCTTATATGTTGTGCCATAGCTTCCAATTGTTTGTTCTGCACTGCCAGTTCTTGTGTGCGTTGTTTGACTTTCCTTTCCAGTCGTACTTTCTGTTCACGGTAAGTCCGGATTTTTCTCTTATACAATAAATAGGCTGACAAACAGGCGATTCCAATAAGTAACAGATAGAACCAGCCGGACTTATAGAAATAAGGAGTAATATCCACTTCTATTTCTGTGATCTTGTCGGACCAGCGTCCCAGTTCATCTGTTGCACGCACCTGTAATGTATAGTTTCCGGAAGGTATGGAAGTATATCGTGCCAGATGCTCTCCGGGTTGCGTTTCGTTCCACTCTTCCTCATACCCTTTTAGCCGGTATGCAAAGCGGATACGGCTACTGTTCCCATAATCCTGTGTAGTAAAGCCGATGGAGAAACGATTATCCTTTTCATGTAGAAAGATTTTAGAAGCAGAGGTTATGTCTGTCTCGAGATAATTGCCGCTGGATGGATAAATAGTGTTTCCCCCGATTGCCAGAGATGAGAATTTTACTTGCGAGTCGGGAGGTAATAAAGTTTCACTTTCGGGATGGATAACCACCATGCCGTCTATCGTAGCCAGATATATAAAATCATGTATTGCCGAATAATGGATGCCATTCCAATAAAACTGAGTAGCAGGCAATCCGTCAGCTTGCGTGTAATTACTGAATGTCATCGACTGGATTTTCAATCGTGAAATTCCGTCATTGGTTGCCAGCCATAAGTTTCCCTGTCCGTCTTCTGCCATACCGATAATCGTATTGTTAGGCAGTCCGTGTCTTGTCGTATAATTTTTGAAGATGAAATGATTGTTTTTGTCATTTGTCAGTTGGTATAACCCGCTTCCATTACCCCCCAGCCAGATTGTACCGTTTTTATCCTCTATTATACTGTTTATCTTTTCCAGTTGCGTTGACTCCGGATTGTCCAGTTTATACTTCAGATATTTATAATCGAATCGTTTATTGGACTTGGCAAAAGATGGCAGGTCGAGGATAAAGACCCCTTGGGTTGTTCCTATCCACAAACGTTTCTTCCGGTCGATTAAAAGGGCGTGTATAGCCTCAAATTCGTTATCGGACTGATCGAATAATATTCTGGTGAAAGTGTTTTTTCGTTTATCGTAAAAATGTACTCCACGGGTAGACCCAAACCAGATCCCATGATTAATTTTATCTTCACAGGCACTATTAATGAAATCGCCTTCCAGTTCGGGGATGATCTCACGGGTATAGCGTTTGAAGCTACGATTATTTGGAGTGTTCAGGTCCAGGCCATTTATGCCGACTCCCCAGGTATATGCCCATAAATAGTTGTCAGAGTCTATCAGGATTCCATTAATCGTATTATTGCTAATGGAAGTGATATCATTGGGTGAAAAAAGATAATGAGTACAGACCTTATTTTCCTTACTCCATTTCATTAACCCATGCTCCACCATTCCCATCCAGAGATTACCAATTTTATCTTCACCCACTGCATTTACAGGAGTAGGAGTATCCATATTGGCAGAAGAAGTTTCGCACGACCATAGTTCGGTTTGCAGACGTTTCGGGGAAAGCACATTAACACCTCCGGTTTCTGTTCCCAGCCAGATTATCTCCCCGTCCGTGAGCAGGCAGTTGATGGCATTACAGTTGATTGTAGCGCGATTTTGTTCGCTGGTCTGGCGGATAAAAGAGAAAGTATCCGTATCTCTATGATAGACATTCAGTCCGTTAAGAGTAGATACAATTAAATGTTCCTTGTCGGTCAGTTTGATGTCTGTTATATATGCCTGGCTCAACATCCCTGAACGATGTGTAGAGTAACGGTATCTTTTCAGACTGTGTTTTGTATGATTATACTTGAATACTCCGCGGTTCGAACCAATCCACAGATATTCGCCGTCAGCCTCCATGCATGAAATACGCCAGTCTTCACTAAAGGAGGTCAGGCTATCGGATAGGATTTTTGTTTTCAGGAGATTACCGGGTTGTTTCTCTATACTGCATACTTCATTGTCTATACCTGCACAGATGGCCCATCCTATATCAAGGATGGCATGCACAGGTGAAGCGGAAGCATTCTTCAGGCGATAATAGGTTTTGATATTTCCTTTCTCATCCAGTTCTATACACCACAGGTCTTTGCTACCGGAAATCCATAAATCACCTTGTTTGTCTTTGTAAATCGTGCTGACATATTCATTCATTAGTTGTTTCAACGGGCTGTCAGGGGATAGATTCAGTTCGACGGAAGAATATGTATTGAGGTCAATGATATCAATTCCTCCTTCGGAGGCAACCCAGAGCCGTTTGTGATTGTCTTCACATATTTTGTGTATGAAGTTGTTCTTCAGATGTATAGGTGTAGCTTGTGCGTCGTAATTCAGAAATTCGTAACCGTCATATCTTCCTATCCCATGATGTGTTGCAACCCAGATATATCCATCCGAATCTTTGAAAATATCGCTCACGAAGCTGTAAGGCAGCCCTTTGCTTTCTGTTATGAACTTGAAGTTGTATTGGTCGAAAAAACGGTCAGTATTTTGAGCGAAAAGCGCCAATACTTGTATTAACCAAGCGAAGGCTAGTAATATATGTCGTTTCATGATAATTCCCGGCTTTAGTATTCTATTCGTTAGGTGCGATTAGTGCGGAAAAGGTACAACTTTATTTTTTATTTTTAATACCCTCTGCGGGTATCCGGAATGTTAACTTCACTATTTTCCTCTTCTTTTGCATCATTTTCCCCCTGTTTATTGTTTTGTTGGTTTAAATTTGCTGTAGTTAAAATCTAGAATACTATGGAAGCTAAGACATTTTCGTTTTACCCTTCAACTGATACTTATTATGAAGGACAGTAAAGATACTCTGTACCTCTTGCAACACTTTTTATTCGTGATATACTGTGAAAACTATTTGTCTAACTCTTCAATTAAATAACTGATCAAATAACCGTAATTTGTGTTGTAACATTTGGGGATATGTCTGTATACAGGTAAATCATATTTCTGCAATTGGAACAATACTTATAGATACATAGGAAAATAGGAACTGAATTTCTAACTAAAACTTTATTTTATGCTGAATGTGCAAATAAAAAGAAAAAGAACATTTACACGAGGAATGCTCTTTGTTGTGCTCTTGCTAAGTAGTGCCTTGGCATTTGCCCAGAACAAGGTGACCGGTACAGTGACAGATAAGACCGGAGAGCCACTGACAGGCGCCAATGTAGTAGTGGCAGGGACTACAACTGGTTACATTACTGACGTGGATGGTAAATATACAATAGAAGCGGAAAAAGGGCAAACCCTGATCTTTTCCTTCATTGGCTTTACCAAACAAGAAGTGAAAGTAACTCAGAATGTAATTAATATTACTTTGGAAGAAGATGCCAAGACATTGGAAGAGGTCGTGGTGGTTGGTTATGGTGTCATGACGCGTAAAGATGTGACCAGTTCTATCACTACCGTTGGCGCCGACAAACTCAATGTCGGAGTTTATTCGGACCCGGCGCAGTTACTGCAAGGTAAAGTACCCGGACTGACAATAACCCAAAGTAGTAACCCCAATGCTGCCCCTTCCATCACATTACGTGGTGCTTCTACTTTACGTACCGGAGCAGCTATGGAACCTTACTATGTGATTGATGGTATCCCGGGAATGTCTTTATCCCTGATTTCGCCGGACGATATTGAAAGTATCGATGTTCTTCGTGACGCTACGGCAACTGCTATCTATGGCTCGAAAGCGGCTAATGGAGTTATTATCGTTACTACTAAAAAAGGTAAGGCAGGACATACAAACATCAGTTACAGTGCTTATGTCGCAGTGGATAATGTGATGAAGAATTATGATGTGATGAATGCCGCGCAACTTCGTAGTTATGCACAATCGGGAGGTATCGAGCTGGTCAACGATTTAGGAGCGGATACCAGATGGCAGGATGAAGTACAACGTACAGGTTTCAGCCACAACCATAATGTCTCTATCAGTGGAGGTACCGAACAGACTTCTTACAATACCAGTATCAACTATATGGAACGTCAGGGTGTGATCAGAGGTACAGATATGGATCGACTGATTGGACGTGCGTTTGTTCAGTCAAAAGGCTTAAAAGACCGACTTACTCTGTCATTCAATATCAATGCGAGTGTAACTAACAACCACACTGTTCCTATGGATACTCAGGGAAAGAGCGTATTGGATGCCATGTATTATTACTCTCCATTGGTTCCTGTTCGCAATGATAATGGTAGCTGGTACGAAAATAGTGGTATTTCCCAAAACTATAATCCGGTAGCTTTGATCAATGAAAATATCTATGATACAGAAAGTAAACGTATTCAGGGGAATGGTAAGGCTTCGTTGAAACTCATAGATGGACTGGTTTATAATTTGAGTCTGGCCTATCAGAATGAACAGAATATCTATAGCAATTATAATTCTACCAAATCATTGATAGCCAATGGTATGGATGGTAAGGCGGAACGTTCTTCTGTAACGAATAAAAAGAAAGTTTTTGAGACATACCTGAACTATGACAAAACATTCAAAGATGTTCATAAACTTGGTTTAATGGGCGGTTATTCATGGGAAGAATCAAATGATAATGATGGATTCCAATTGACTACTTATGATTATTATAATGATGATTTGACTTATCATAATATGGGAATGGCAAATAAGATTGATAAGAATGGTCTGGGTGGCTGGGCACTTTCTACCTTGCGTATGATTTCGTTCTATGGTCGTCTTAATTACTCTTATGCCAGCAAATATTTATTCCAGGCAACTGTCCGGCGTGACGGATCGTCAGCTTTTGGGAATAACAACCGATGGGCAACTTTCCCTTCTTTTTCGGGAGCATGGCGTATTTCGGAGGAAAGTTTTATTAAAGATCTTAATATATTTGATGATCTGAAACTACGAGTGGGATATGGAGTCAGTGGTAATTCATTAGGTTTCGATGTATTTACGGCTACTCAGATTTATGGGGCAACCGGATGGTACGACCATTTGACTTCAACTGGAGAATCGGAGCAGGTTCATATACTCGGTGCTACCCGCAACGCTAATCCGGACTTGAAATGGGAACGTACAGGTATGTTCAATATAGGATTAGATTTTGGTTTCTTCAATAACCGTCTGGGCGGTACTATCGAGTATTATGATAAGCGTACGAAAGACCTGATTGCCGACTATGCGGTGTCAACTACTAAATATCAATATAACTGGTTGACTACCAATGTCGGCGAAATAAGTAATAAAGGTATTGAGTTAACGATCAATGCAATGCCGGTAAAAACAAATGACTTCACATGGGAGACTTCATTGAATCTTTCCCACAATAAAAATAAGGTTGTTAAATTATCCAACAGTACATTCTCGGTAGACTATTTCGATAAAGCGAATGTGGATGCGGCAGGTTTTTCAACAGCAACTAACCAACGTGTGATGGAAGGTTCTCCTATCGGTCAGTTCTACCTCTGGAAATGGGCCGGAGTTAAAGATGGAGTTTCTAACTTTTATGTATATAGTGAAAGCAGTCTGACTGAAGTTTACAAAGATCAGGGCGGTTTTGAAGGTAAAGTAACAAAGCAAGAGGACGGCCGCTATATCGATAATGAAACCGGAGAATATGTGACTACCAGCAAACCTTTATACGATGACCGGGCTAAAGCAGGTTCGGCTCAACCGAAACTAAATGCGGGTTGGAGCAACACATTCACTTATAAAAACTGGACAATGACCGCATTCTTCCAAGGTGTATTCGGTAATAAGATACTGAATGCTTCGCGTGCCTACCTGAGCAATATCGGCAATGTGACAGCAGGTAAGAATGTATTGGCCTCTATTGCAGAAGAGAATCCGGTAACTGATAATAACTCTCATGCACCCTCTGATCGTTATTTGGAAAATGGTAGCTATGTACGTCTGTCATCACTTACTTTGGGGTATAACTTTGGCCGAATGAATGATTACATCAAAGGACTTCGTGTTTATGCTACTTGTAATAATGTATTTACTATTACAGGTTACAAAGGCCTTGATCCGGAAGTGAATCTGGGCGGTATCGAACCGGGTATCGACAATCGTCAGACTTATCCACGTACGCGTACCTTTATGTTCGGAGTTAATGTCAATTTCTAAAATGCTATGAATATGAAAGTTAAATATATAAAATCATTTATGACAGTTGCCCTGCTGATTTTGGCAGCGAGCTGTACGGATCTCGATGTAGACATCAAATCTCAGTATACGGAATTTCCTGATTCGGAGACTGCTGCCGAGGCAAAAGCGGCTAATGCTTATTTTGCTATGCGCGGCCCGTTGGGACGTGACTATAATCACGCTCAGACTTTGTCTTCGGATGAAACGATGTCTTACTCTTTTAATGGTTCCGACTATTATGACAATGGTCGCTATAATCACATGGCCCTGCACAACTGGACGCCGGATGATGCTACAATCGGCTATTGGGAAAATTTCACTCAGGGTATTACAACCTGTAATGGTCTGATTGCCGAAATGGGTGGTGATGAGGCTGCTGTAACCGCGCCTATCCGTGCTGTCCGTGCCTATTACCTATGGGTATTGATGGATAGCTATGGTGATGTACCTTTGCTTAATCGTATATTGGCGGAAGACGAAGCTATAGATCGCTCACCTCGTGCTGATATAGCCCGGTTTATAGAATCGGAATTGTTGGCTGTCATCGATTTATTGTCGACGAATGTTGACATTTCAACATATGGGAAGCCTACACGCTGGATGGCCGATGCCCTGTTGGCAAAACTCTATCTGAACTGGGCCGTTTATACTTGCGGTGATGTTGCGACTTATACTCCGGCAATGGCTAACAGCAAGTTAAATGATGTAGTAAAATTCTGTGATGACATCATTGCTTCCGGTAAATTTGATTTGACAGATAGCTACATGTCTAAATTTAATTCCGAAAATGGGGCACATATCAAAGATTTCATCTATGCTATGCCTTTCGACCGCGAAACTCAGCAAGGTATGACATATGCCCGCTTTTGGACGCACCGTAATGGAAATAAGGAATTCTATGGAGTAGACTTACCAAGTAGTGTGGGCGGTTGTTTTGCTGTTAACTCTGAATTTGTAGATAAATTCAATCTGACAGGAGATGATCGTAATGAACAGATTATCGGCGGACCATTATATATACGTTCTGCGAGTACTTACAAAGCAACGACTACTCCCTGGATGGTTGACGGAAAACAAGTGACATTAACGAAAAATATTACGTTGAACAAATTGGATGAAACTATGCCGGTTGACAATACAGCTCATGGTGGTCGTTCACAGGGCTATCGTTCCATCAAATTCTACATGGATCTGAAAACGACAGCTTCTCAAAGCCGTAATCAGAGTAATGATGTGCCTATCTTCCGTTTTGCAGATGTCTTGTTAATGAAGGCAGAAGCTATTTTACGTGGAGCTACTGCTACTAATGGGGACACTCCTATGTCTCTGATGAACCAGATCCGTGATTATGTTCATGCTCCGAAAGTTACACAAAACCCAACGCTGGAAGAACTTCTTGATGAACGTGCCCGTGAATTTGCCGATGAGAACTGGCGCCGTAATGATCTGATACGTTTCGGTAAGTTTGAAAATGACTGGGGTTATAAGCATATTATCAATCCGAGTGCTAAAACAGAACTTTATCGTCGTATCTTCCCTGTTCCAAAATATATTCTGAATACCAATACCAATTGGTCACAAAATAAAGGATATTAAGATCGCTTCCTTTTAGTATCTTTAGTTGAAAACCTTGCATTACAGTTGAATATCTTATTTGTTTAATTGTAATGCAAGACTTTTTTAATAAGCCAGCCTTGTTTGGTCAAAGTACAAAAAATCTACGATATGGAACGATAGATCTTATAAGTGCTTCTTTATATTATAAAAAAAGCGTGTGAATTAATATTCACACGCTTTCTTCTTTTATAAAAGTGACCCCGGAGGGGCTCGAACCCTCGACCCATTGATTAAGAGTCAATTGCTCTACCAACTGAGCTACGGAGTCTTTTTGGTAGGTGCAAAAGTATAATAATTATTCTTTTTAAGGAAATTAATCTCTAAAAAATATTCTTCATATGGATTATTTTATCCCGGTTTTGTCAAAATATATAGGTATTTGAATGAAATTACATACCTGTTTATGCCCTTAAACGGTATTTTTGTATCATGTAATAGTCTGAATTTACCTTAAAATATAAAACAGGGGAAAAACCATGAAATACGTTTCCATATTACTCAGTACGCTATTTTTATTAATTTGCCAGATATCTCACGCGCAAAATAAAACGATAGATTTAAAAGGGCAGTGGCGGTTTCAGATAGACAGGTCTGATATAGGGGAGAAAGAGAAATGGTTTAGTAAAAAACTAAACGATAATATCTATTTGCCGGGCTCCATGACCGAAAATCACAAAGGAGACGATGTCACGCTCACAACGCAATGGACAGCCAGTATATACGACAGTTCGTTTTTCTTCAATCCGCGGTTGGAAAAATTCCGTAAACCGGACAACCTTAAACTTCCGTTTTGGCTTACTCCTGTAAAATATTATGTGGGTGCGGCATGGTATCAGAAAGATATGATTATTCCGGCAGATTGGAAGGGAGAACGGATTACTTTGTTTTTGGAGCGTCCACATACGGAATCCCGCCTATGGATCAATGAAAAAGAAGTCGGTATGGATAACTCTCTTTCCGTTCCTCATATTTTTGATATCAGCAAATTTCTTAAAACAGGAAGTAATACTATTACTTTACGCATCGACAATCGTACAAAAGATATAGATGTCGGCAAAGATTCACACAGTATAACCGACCAGACACAAGGAAACTGGAACGGAATAGTAGGCAAACTGGAACTGCAATCCACACCTGTTACTTATATAGACGATATACAAATATATCCCGACCTGAAAAATAAGAAAGTATTGGTAAAACTCATCATCATAGGTCAGTCATCAGGTCAGATAACACTTAAAGCGCAAAGTTACAACGGAGAGAAAGTACATACGGTAGAGCCGGTTTTACAAAATTATACAGCTAGAAGTAAATCTACAAAGATGGAACTGGAACTGTCGATGGGCGATGATATGCTTAGCTGGAACGAGTTTCATCCCAATTTGTATAAATTATCCGTTTCGTTAAAAACGTCGAAAGGAACAGATACAAAAGAAGTCCGCTTTGGTATGCGTGAGTTTACGGTAGAAGGGAAATATTTCTATGTAAATGGCCGGAAGACCATGCTTCGCGGGACTGTCGAAAATTGTGTTTTTCCCCTTACAGGCTATGCTCCTATGGATGTGGAGTCTTGGGAAAGGGTTTTCCGTATTTGCCGTAGTTTCGGGCTTAATCATATGCGTTTCCATTCATTCTGTCCCCCCGAAGCAGCAATGGAAGCTGCCGATTTAACCGGCTTTTATTTGCAACCCGAAGGCCCTAGCTGGCCTAATCATGGCTCGTCTTTAGGCGACGGTCGTCCAGTAGATGATTATCTGTGGAAAGAGGCCGAGCGTATAGTGAAACAATATGGCAATTACCCTTCATTCTGCATGTTTGCTATAGGCAATGAACCCCGAGGGCGTTGGGTGCCATGGGTAAGTAAGTTTGTCGATTATTGGAAAGAAACGGATACAAGACGTGTTTACACAGGTGCTTCGGTGGGGAATAGCTGGGCATGGCAGCCTCGCAATCAGTTTCATGTGAAAGCAGGGGCCAGAGGGCTTGCATGGGATAATCAACCGGAATCGAATTCGGATTACTTATCGCGTATAGACACTGTAAAACAGCCCTATGTGTCGCATGAAACAGGGCAATGGTGCGTATTTCCCGACTTTTCGGAGATAAAGAAATATACAGGGGTAATGCGTGCCCGTAACTTTGAACTGTTCCGTGAAGATTTGTCCGACAGGCACATGGGAGATTTAGCCCATGATTTCCTGATGGCTTCGGGTAAATTACAGGCATTATGTTATAAACACGAAATAGAAAAGACATTGCGTACTCCCGAATATGCAGGATTTCAGTTATTAAGCCTGAATGATTACTCGGGGCAGGGTACCGCTCTGGTTGGTGTATTAAATGCTTTCTGGGAAGAAAAAGGATATATCGATGCCGGCGAATTCCGTAAGTTTTGTGCGCCTACCGTCTTATTGTCCCGCATGGATAAATTTACATTTAAAAATGACGAGACAATGACCGCCCGTATCGAGGTCGCTCATTTTGGAGAAAATGTATTGAGACAACAATCGGTCAAATGGCGTATAACGGATACTTACGGGAAAACACTGGCGAAAGGGAAACTTCCGCCCAAAGATGTTCAGATAGGTAATTGTCAGCAGTTGGGCACAGTCTCTTTTGCACTTCAATCAATCGATAAAGCACAGAAACTAAATCTTGAGATATCGTTCGATTGTACGGATGTTTCCAATAATTGGGATTTCTGGGTATATCCGGCACAGTTACCGGAAGCGGATACTTCGGATATATACATAACCAACCTGATAGACGGACAAACAAAAAGCGTATTGGATAAAGGAGGTAAAGTCCTCCTGCTTTTAGCCGGAAAAGTAGAACAGGGCAAAGACGTCGTACAATATATGACCCCTTCGTTCTGGAATACTTCATGGTTCAAAATGCGCCCGCCGCATACAGAGGGTTCATTGATAAATAATTATCATCCTGTATTTAAAGATTTTCCTACAGACTTCTATACCGGATTGCAGTGGTGGGAGCTGGTGCAAAAAGGGCAGGTAATGGAGATGAATAATTTCCCTGCCGGTTTCCAGCCGATCATTCAGCCGATCGATACCTGGTTTGTCAACCGTAAATTAGGTACATTGTTTGAAGCCAACGTAGGTAATGGTAAAATAATGGTATGCAGTGCCGATATTACGACCGAACCGGATAAGCGTATTGTAGCAAGGCAGTTGTATTATTCGATAATAAACTATATGAATACAATTCATTTTGTACCCGAAAATTCAGTACAACTGTCAATTATAGAGGACTTGTTGAGGAATGAAGGCGAGCGTATCAATACACATACAACAGATGCTCCGGATGAGTTGAAAAATATTATAAGATAATAGCATGAAGAAAATATTAGCAGTCGTTTTACTGTTGACAACATTCATAAATTGTACTCAGGATAAAGTCATAACCGACTGGCCCGAAGTAACAAAAGAAGCAAAGCCGTGGACCCGTTGGTGGTGGATGGGGAGCGATGTAGATTCTGTGAATCTAACTTACAATCTAGAGGAGATGGGTAGGGCCGGAATCGGGGGTGTGGAAATTACCCCTATCTATGGAGTCAAAGCCCGTGAAAGCCATTACATCGATTATCTGACTCCAAAATGGATGCAAATGTTAGCTTTTACCGAATCGGAAGCCAGCCGTTTAGGAATGGCGGTAGATATGAATATGGGTACAGGATGGCCATTCGGAGGGCCTGAAATTACAATGGAGGATGCTGCTACCAAAGCAATCTTTCAGCAATATGAGCTAAAAGGAGGACAGGAACTGAAAGAATCTGTTCAGATAAAAGATGATAAGCAAAAGGAAGTTGCTTATCTGAGTAAACTGATCGCCTATTCTTCAAAAGGAGATAAACTGGATATAACAGATAAAGTAGGCTCTGACGCAAAACTGATGTGGATAGCGCCCGCAGGTGATAATTACAAACTGGTTGCTCTGTTTATAGGAAAAACATTCCAACAGGTAAAGCGTGCCGCGCCCGGAGGTCAGGGTTATGTTCTTAACCACTTTGATGCAGATGCAGTACAACGCTATTTAGGTGAGTTTGACAAGGCTTTTACTGATAATAAGGTATCATTTCCGCATAGCTTTTTCAACGATTCGTATGAAGTATATGGCGGGGATTGGACACCGGATCTACTCGATCAGTTCGAGCGCAGGCGTGGATATAAACTACAAGATTATTTCCCCGAATTACTGGCAGATGGAGCGACAGATGTTTCTGTACGTGTCATTTGCGATTATCGTGAAACTATCGGAGACATGTTGCGGGAAAACTTTACTCAGGCATGGACTACATGGGCGCATTCACGCAATATAACTACTAAGAATCAGGCTCACGGGTCACCTGCGAACTTGCTGGATTTGTATGCCGCGGTGGATATTCCCGAATGTGAATCTTTCGGTATCACCGATTTTGATATTCCTTATCTGCGAAAAGATTCCATACGTAAACAGAACGACGGTGATCCTACCACGCTGAAATATGCATCGTCAGCTGCTCATATAACAGGAAAGAAGTACACTTCATCCGAAACATTTACCTGGCTAACAGAGCATTTTCGCACATCCTTATCGCAGTGTAAGCCTGAGATTGACCAGATGTTTACATCAGGTGTAAACCATGTTTACTTTCATGGCTCTACCTATTCGCCGAAAGATGCGGCATGGCCGGGCTGGAAATTTTACGCTTCGGTGGATATGTCTCCGACGAATTCTATCTGGTGCGATGCTCCTGCATTTTTCAGCTATATAACAAGGATACAGTCGTTCTTACAGGAAGGGACTCCGGATAACGACTTCTTATTGTATTTGCCAATGTATGATATTTGGAAAGGGCAACGCGGAAATTATTTTACCACCTTTGCCATACATGGAATGCGCGACCGTCTTCCTGATTTTTGCGGGGCTGTGGAACAAATAATGGCTAATGGCTATGATCTGGACTATATTTCGGATCGTTTTATACAAACAACCACCATAGAAAACGGATTGCTGAAGACTGTGGGTGGGGCAACATATAAAGCCCTAATACTTCCGGCAGCAAAACTGATCCCGCTTGAAACACTGACCCGGATTCAGAAACTGGCGGAACAAGGCGCTACGGTAATTTTTGCCGAACAATATCCTTCCGATGTTCCGGGATTATCCAATCTGGAAGAAAGGAGAGCAAAGTTTACTTCGGTATTGAAGTCGTTCCCGGTTATAAGTTCATTCGATAAAGTTTCTGTGAATGCCTTAGGGAAAGGAAAAATCATTACAGGAAATGATTATGGGAAAATATTATTGGAATGTCATATCAACAAAGAAATGTTTGTGTCTGAACTTGGCGGGCAACTTATTCGCCGCAAGAACGTTACCGGATATCACTATTTCTTTACTATGCTGAAAAATAAACGTGTAGACGACTGGGTAACTTTGGGTGTAGATGCAGAAAGTGCTATGTTCTTTGATCCGATGACGGGACAAAAGGGTAAGACGGCCTTAAGAAAGCAGAATGGAAAAACAGAAGTTTATATGCAATTACAACCGGGTGAATCCATTATTCTGAAAACATTTACTAAAACCAAAATAACAACGGATAATTGGGCTTATTACCAGCCGGCAGGGAATCAGACAGAACTGAAAGACGGATGGGAGATGAACTTCGTAGAAAGTGAGCCGGCCATTGATGAAACTTTTAAATTGCATACTCTAGGCTCGTGGACAGAACTAAATAATGACACCCTTAAAAAGAATATGGGGACTGCCCGCTACACGATAAAATTCGATTTTAAGAAACCTGCGAATGAAGAATACCGTTTGTGTTTGGGGGATGTCCGTGAAAGTGCAAGGGTACGAGTTAACGGGAAAGAAGCAGGTACATTATTCGCCGTACCATTCGAGACAAATATCGGACAGTTGCTTGTCAACGGCGAGAATATCCTGGAGATTGAAGTTACCAACCTGCCAGCCAACCGTATTGCCGACTATGATAAACGAGGCGTTGAATGGCGTATGTTTCAGGAAATAAACTTTGTGAGCATCACTTATAAAGATGTGCGTTTCGATATGTGGAATCCTGTTCCGTCAGGATTATTAGGCCCGGTAATAATAAAAGAATTAAGAAAAATACAACCATGAAGAAGACGTTTTTATTGACCTTCCTTTTGCTTTTAAGGCTTGGCCTCACAGCCCAAAATCCGGATAGGTTTAATCCGAAAGACCTTACCATAGTAGGGACTTATTATTATCCCGAACATTGGGACGAATCGCAATGGGAGCGTGACCTGAAACAAATAAAGGAGCTCGGCTTCGATTTTGTGCATTATGCCGAATTTGCATGGGCGCAGCTTGAACCGGAAGAAGGTGTATATGATTTTGCATGGCTCGACAAGGCTGTAGATATTGCCGATAAGAACGGCTTGAAAGTGATTATGTGTACATCCACGGCTACCCCTCCCGTATGGCTTGTACGCCAGCATCCTGATGTGCTGATAGAACATGAGGACGGTACGAAGATGGATCACGGCGCACGCCAGCACCCCTCGGTTTCAAATAACTTCTATCGGGAATATTCGATGAAGATGATAGAGAAACTGACACAGCATTATGGAAATGACAAACGTATAATGGGTTGGCAACTCGATAATGAACCGCGTCCAGCACAGGATTACGGAAAAGATGCACAGCAACGGTTTCGTGATTATGTGAAGGCTAAATATCAGACTATAGAAGCCGTAAATAAGGCTTGGGGTACCGCATTCTGGAGTCAGGTATATTCCGGTTTTTCGGAGATAAATATTCCCCGTTTATCACAGATGTTTATGAATTCTCATCAAATACTCGACTACCATCGTTTTACAACAGACGAAATGGCTGGTTTTCTGGATGAGCAGGCGGTACTTATACGTAAATATGCGAATCCGCAACAATGGATTACTACTAATTACATCCCCGAATATAGTGACGGACATCTGAGGAAAAGCAATGAACTGGACTTCCACTCCTATACCCGCTATATGGTATTCGGTGAAGATTATGGTATCGGGCGCAAAGGTTATCGTTTAGGGCCGGTGGAAAGAATAGCAAAGGCTAATGACTTTTTCCGCACTATAGATGGGGTGTATGGCGTGATGGAACTGCAACCCGGACAGGTGAACTGGGGCAAGATAAACTCGCAACCGTTGCCCGGTGCTGTCAGGCTGTGGCTGTGGCATGTATTTGCGGGAGGAAGCAAGTTTACATGTACTTACCGCTACCGCCAGCCGATATATGGAACGGAACTTTACCACTATGGAATTGTTGGCCCGGATGGCGTGACACCTACCAAAAGCGGATTGGAATATTCCCGGTTTATAAAAGAGATCGCACAGTTGCGCAGGGAATATAAGGGTAGTACAAAAAATCCGGACAGTTATGAGAAACGCCGTACCGCTATTCTTTATAACCATGAGAATGCATGGGAGATGCAGCGAAACAGGCAGACAACCGAATGGGACACTGAAAAGCATATAGACAAGTATTACAATGCATTGAAGAATTTCGGGGCACCTGTGGATTTTATAGATGAACGAAACGACTTTTCGGAATATAATGTAATGATCGCTCCCGCATATGAGATGGTGGACAGGGAACTGGTGCTACGTTGGCGGAACTATGTGGAGCAAGGTGGAAATCTGGTCTTAACGAGTCGCACTGGTCATAAATCACGCAACGGACAATTGTTTGAGGCTCCTTTTGGTGAACCTATCTATTCTTTGATAGGAGCAAAGATAGACTTTTATGATTTGCTGCAACCCCGCACTCCCGACCAGATAGCATTCGACGGCCGGAAATATGACTGGACAAGTTGGGGCGAAATATTGGTTCCCGAAGTAAATACAGAAACATGGGCTACATATGAGGGCGATTTTTATGAAGGAAGTCCTGCAATCATCTTTCATCGTTTGGGTAAAGGCACAGTCACTTATGTAGGTGTGGATTCTCAAAATGGGCAGATGGAAAAAGCTGTTTTGAAAAAACTGTATGGCATTTTAAATATTACATTAGCGGATTTGCCTGAGGGATTGCATATCGAATATCGTGACGGTTTTGGAATTGCAGTGAACTATGCGGACAAGACATACTCGCTGCCTTTGCCTGCAAACACAAAATATGTGATTGGCAGTAAGGATATTCCTACGGCGGGAGTATCAGTCTGGAAGAAATGATACAATAATCTACTCAGAATATAAAACGGAAATATGAAAAAATATCTATTAGTCTTCTTCATCATAGTTTCAGTTTTAGGTTTTAAAACTGTGGACAGACCAATAACTATATTTATAGCGGGAGATTCTACTGCACAGACTTATAATGAAGAGAAAGATGGCCTGATAAAAGGATGGGGGCAGATGTTACCTTTGCTTTTCTCTGACAATGTAAAGGTTGTAAATCATGCTATGGGAGGCCGCAGCACCAAGACATTTATAAGTGAAGGCCGCTGGGACAGGTTATTGTCGGAGGTAAAAGCCGGGGATTACGTTTTTATCCAGTTTGGACATAATGATGCATCTACCCGTCCGGACCGGCATGCATCGTATGATGACTATCGGAAGAATCTCGTTAGGATGGTTGAGGATGTAAAAGCTAAGGGTGGTAATCCTGTATTGCTGACATCCGTTGTAATGCGCACTTTTAGGGATGGCTCGCTTATCGATGACCGTTTGAAAGGATATCCTGTAATCACTCGCCGGATAGCTAAAGAATATGATGTGCCGATGATAGATATAAATCTCAAGACACGTGATTTTGTTACGATGCTGGGAGATGAGGACTCCAAACCTTATTATCGTTGGGTGGAGCCTGGAATAGATCATGCGAAGCCTGAAGGGTTGAAAGATGATACGCATATGATGGAAAAAGGAGCGAAGCAGGTTGCCTGTTTTGTGGCAGAGGGTATAAAGGAATTGAATTTGCAGGGATTGAGTGAATATGTGAGATTAAATAATGATTGATTATTTAATGTTCTATTTTTTCTAACGCACCAGCCGGCTTGTATTTGGCTCCGCCGATTTCCGCTTCGCTCCAATTCATTTTGCCTTGATGCAAAACGAAACAAAAAATCAAGGCTGCGTCCCCCGGCGACAGGACAGAGTCTCTTCAGGCTTTAGCCCCACGTGCGTCAGCCGACTCGTAACTCGTAACTGCCCACGGGGCGTAGTAACTTGTAACTAAAAATAGAACATTTTTATACAATAATAACTCTATTATAGAACTAAAAAGAACAGAGAAAAATGAAGAAACTAATTAACCTTATTCTATTATCAGCACTTCTTTTCTCCTGTGTAGGAAAGCAACAAACGATAGAAGTCGCAAAACCCGTATATTTATTCTCTTATTTCAAAGGAAATGGAGACGGCTTGCATTTGGCATATAGCAGAGACGGGTTGAAATGGGAAACATTGAATAAAGACTCCATTTACCTGAAACCTGAAATTGGAAAAGACAAACTGATGCGTGACCCCAGTATCGTTCAGGATGAAGAAGGGACCTTCCATATGGTATGGACATCGGGCTGGTGGGATCAGGGTATCGGTTATGCATCGTCCAAAGATTTGAAAACATGGTCGCGACAAATGAATATTCCGGTTATGGAAAAATTTGCAGGAACGAAGAATACATGGGCGCCGGAACTATTCTATGATAAGAAAAACAAGACTTTCTATATCTTTTGGGCCTCGACTATACCGGGTGCGTTTCCGGATCTACCTACTTCTGAAAGCGAGAAGGGATTGAATCACAGGCAATATTATGTAACCACTAAGGATTTCAAAGCGTTCAGTGATACCAAGCTGTTTTTTGAACCCGGGTTCAGTGTAATTGACGGAGCGATACTGGATAAGGACGGGATTTATTATCTTTTTGTAAAGAATGAAAATTCAAGTCCGGCAGAGAAGAATATCCGTGTAGTATCCAATGATGAACCTTTCGGCTTTCCTGTTACAGTGTCGGAGACTATTACGGGAGACTATTGGGCGGAAGGGCCTGCTCCATTGCAAGTAGGGGAATATGTGTATGTATATTTTGATAAATACAGGGACCATAAATATGGGGCGGTAAGGTCGAAAGATATGAAAGTGTGGGAGGATGTTTCCGATTCGATTGTTTTTCCTGCAGGAATACGGCATGGTACGGCTTTAACTGTTTCTGAAGATATATTGAGTGGTTTATTAGAGTAATTATATTATAAAACTTTATCTATATATTAGCTTTTAGCCGTTCGCTAATAGCTATTAGTTCTTTGAAAAAATTAATTAGCAGATTGGTAAATTAGTATATTAGCAAATGAGTGAAAAGGTGTAACCTTTGTTACCTTTTGTGAACTGTAGGGGCGTAAAATCTTACGCCCGATACATTGCAGACGAATATTTATTCGCCCCTACAAATGCCATAAAAGGTGTTACTTTTTGTGCTGGAAGTGACAGAGGTAATATAGTATAAAAAGTGTTACTTTTGTTACCTTTTAACATTCGTAGATTTACTCTTTCTGATTTATCGGTTGACCATATTTCGATGGGGAACATTTATACTGGGCTTTGAAACATTTGCTGAAATAGAACGGATCGTCAAAGCCTACCTTGTAAGATATTTCGGATACAGTAAGATCTCCCTGCAAAAGGAGTTCGGCAGCCCGTTTCAACCGTTTTATCTTTATGAGCTCGTTGGGCGAAAGTCCGGTTATGCCTTTCACCTTTTTATAGAAAATGGTACGTCTTTGTTTCGCTAATTCGGCGAACTTATCTACAGAAAACTCTGTGTCGGCAAGATGTTCTTCCAGTATTTTATCTATCAGGTTGAAGAATTCTTTATCCTTGTCTGTAGATGTAATCAGGTTACCATCGAGAACATACTCATTCGAAAAACGTTTTTTCAGTTGTTCCCGTTGTTCAATGAGTTTAAACACTCTGGTTACAAGATATTTCAGACTGAATGGCTTCATTATATATGCATCGGCCCCGCTCTGGATACCTTCCAGTTGATGTTCTATCGACGAATGCGCCGTTAACAGAATGATAGGAATATGGCAGGTCTGGAAATCCTCTTTCAGTCTTCGTGTCACTTCAAATCCATCCATGGCAGGCATCATCACATCGCAGATAATAAGGTCAGGGTTTATTTCGACTGCTTTCTGTAAACCTTTTTGTCCGTCTTCGGCAACTTCTACCATAAAGTATTTGCTGAATTCATCGATCAGGAAATTGCGGATATCATCGTTGTCGTCAATTATCAGCATCTTATAATTGGAGAGTGTGGAATCGTCTATATCCGGTAACTGGATGTTTTCGGTATTGTCTGATGGATATAGAATCTTACTGTTGTTTTCTGCAGGGAGAATGCCGGAATGAGTTGGAGTAATGAAATTCTCGCCTTTGTAAGTATCCTTGTTTGCAGATATCTCGACATTGAATATGGAGCCTTGCTCTTCATTATTCTCGTACCAGATTTTGCCCTTATGCACATCGACAAACTCTTTTACCAGAGACAGGCCTACACCCGTTCCGGACGATGAAAAGTTGATTTGCATAAAACGGCTGAAGAGCATATGCTGTTTGTCTTTGTCTACACCTATACCATTATCTTTCACCTTGAAAAGACATACTTGCTTTTGCCGGTCGATAGAAATTATAAGGTCTATTTGTCCCCCGTTAGGAGTAAACTTGAATGCGTTGGATAGCAGGTTATACAAGATCTTATCTACCTTGCGGCGGTCGATAAACATCTGATATGAGTCGGTATCACTGATAAATGAGTATTCTATTTTCTTCTGATTGGCGGCTTCCTGAAAATTGGAATATATGTCTTTGGAGAACTCAATGATATCGGTATCCTCCAAATCGAGTGTCAATACATTGTTTTGTAGTTTTCGGAATTCTAGTAGCTGATCAATAAGCCGGGTGAGTATGACGGAGTTTCTACCCAAAATGTTTATCTGTTTCATCGCATGCGGAGATACACCTGTTTGTTCATTCAGATTTTCTACAGCCCCCCTGATCAGCGTCAGCGGAGTTCTGAATTCGTGGGATATGTTGGTAAAGAAACGCAGTTTATGGTTTGTCAGCTCTTTTTCTAACTTTACGTTATTATTAAGCATATTAAATTTATAGATAAGCTTGAACGCGATGTATAAGAGGAGCATTACTAACAGGCCATAAATAATATAGGCGTACCATGATTTCCAGAAAGGAGGTGCAATAATGATTTCAAGCCGGGTGACTTCATCATTCCAGATTCCGTCACTGTTTGTCCCTCTTACTTTGAATATATATTTTCCCGGTGAAAGGTTCTTGTAGGTGGCTGTATTATAATGGCTTATTGCGCTCCATTGCTTATCATAGTTTTCCAGCATATAGACGTACCTGTTCTTTGCCGGGTCTTTTAATACTAAGGAGGCAAATTCGATGGTGAATGTATTCTGCTTATAGTTTAGGTTTATTTCATCGGAATAGCTTATCGATTGTTTCAGGGGGGAGCCTTTCTTTCCAGCCTCAACTTTGACATCATAAATAAAAAAGTCCGTCAACGTAACAGGCGGGGTATTTTGGTCGGGCACGAACGATTCGGGATTGAAAACGATTAGTCCATCGAGGCTACCCCACAGCATATTACCGTTTTTATAGTGGATATTTGCATTCTCATTGAAATGATTGCCGTATGTTTTCTCAGAAAACTGATAGATTATGAATGTGTTTGTATGCTTATTAAACTTGGTTATCCCACTTTCTGTGCTGATCCACAGATTATGCTCTTTGTCTTCTTGTATACCTGATACGAAATCTCCGGACAAACCGTTTGCAGTAGTATAGGCTATAAAATGTTCATCATATTCTGCGGTAGCTGGAACAAACTTATTTAGTCCGCCTCCGGCAGTACCTATCCAGATGATGCCCTCTCCGTCTTCAAATATCGTCTTTATATCATTGCAGTTAATACCGTTTTTCTTATTCAGATTCATACGGTACGTTTTATAGGCTTTGGGATTCTTTATCAATTCTTCAGGGTTGAATAAAATGATGCCGTCACTACTTCCCGCCCATATACGGTCTTTACTATCCTGATATATATATCGTATATAACTACGGTTGCCATCGTCGAAGAAGAAGCGTTTGAATTTAATACCGGCGGGTGTATCTTCTGCGAGGTTTATTCCTCCTCCGAAAGTACCTGTCCACATACGGTTTTTATTGTCTTTGCAAATATTGAAAATGGTATTGTAGCTTAGCGAATTGGCATCTGTTTCTATATTCGTGTAGTGAGCTATTTCTTTGTATGTGGCCAGGTCTATGATGTATAAGCCTTTTCCTTTAGTTCCTACCCACATTCTTTTCTTGGAGTCTTCGGTCAAAGTATAAGGATTCATATCTTTATATATACATTTTCCTGCTTCCAGGATGTCTTCATATACATATAAGCTGCCATTCTTAGTTCCTACCCATGTTTTGTCGAATGCGTCTGCATATATTGTGCGCACATTGTTGTTCTTACCAATCGAAGTCTCTATCTCAGGACGGACAACCTGTATATCGTAATTGGGTTTGGTAACCTTAATGATACCGGCATATTCACTTCCAATCCATATATTACCATACCTGTCTTCTGTGATGGAAAGGAGATAATCAGATGCCGGACTGTTCTTGTCGGCGCTATACTTATAGTTGTGTAGAGAATCAGTTTCAGGATTATAGTAAAATAGTCCATTCCCGTATGTCGTAATCCAGATAAAACCTTTAGAATCTATGAATACATTATATCTTTCCAAGTCGATGATTTGAGCAATAGCCGGCGGTATTAGTTCCATCTTTTTTACTTTTCGGCTATTTTGATTATAATACCAGACTATACCTGAATGATTATACATCCAGATACCCTGATTCTTATCGATTATAAACTCGATGTTACCTGCAAGTTGCGGGTCTTTTGCCCACGCAGGCTTGTCAAATAGGTTGGTACTTATGTTATATGAAATAAGACCAGAGGATTTTGTTGATATTAATAGTTCATTATCTGAGAGTCTGGTCACATCGGTATAAACGTCATTAAGTATAGAATTGGTCGTTTCCTGAAAAGACTTTCGTTTAATATCGTATTCGATGATACCCGACTTTTCAGATATGAAGTATATTTTATTATTAAGTTCTATTGCTTTAGTAAAAGAATGTTTGTTGGAAAAGAGAACATCAGTCTTATCTCTCGATATCATGAACAGGCCGGACTCTCCGCCAACCCATATGGTGGCTTTGGAGTCTTCGAAGAGGAACTTGCAGTCTTTCTTATTTTCTGCACTTTTCTCGGTAAGAAATGGTTTTGTTGAGAATCTGCTTCCAGTTTTGCGTATTCGCAAGCAACCATTAGTATTACCCCATAGCCAGATAGTGCCATCCGTAGCTTCATAGTAGTTTATATAATATGCGTTGTTTTCATGGGTGTGGTTTTGCTCCGAATGGTAATTTATGAAGGAGTCGGAGACAGGATTATAACAGCTAAATTCGTTCTTATATGTCTTGATCCATAGGTATCCGTCTTTGTCCTGGAAGACATCTTTTATACGATGATCGATCAGTGAATTAGGATTGTCTAGCTGAGGTTTATAAGCAATAAGGTTATAGCCATCATATCTATTCAGACCATCTAAAGTTCCTGCCCAAATAAAACCTTTTTTATCCTCGAGAATTGCCCGGACAGTATTTTGCGACAGTCCGTCTTTTGTGCTGATTTGTGTAAACTGCAAGTTGTTGTCTTTTACCGGGAACAATTTTATCGGTAAAATAACGAGGAGAATAATAAAGGTTATAGATTTCAATAGATTCATATGGCTAACAATATTTGAAACTCTTTTCAAAAGTACGAAAACTAATGTTTATTCGAAATCGGGTGACTAATAATCTATAAGATTGAACGATTTTACAGTCGTTGCATCTGCTTGTTCTGCGTAATGAGGATTTCTTCTGTTAAATCGTTTTCTGTAGCCAGTTTGTGAAGTCCGTTTTTGTCGTATTATTTCTTGTTTTATTGTAACAGAAATGAATTTCCATAACTATGAACAAAAATACATTTTCCTGAAAATATGTTAATCTTAGTTTTGCCGTTGATAAATCGAATATGAAAAACATTAGTTCTGGAAATTAAAGTAGAAGAACTAAACACACGAAACTCAATTACCATTTTAAATTAATATTTATGAGGAATTACCATGGAAAACGGCTCTTAAGAGCCAGAGGTATGTTGACATTGATTCTCGTTTTTATGTCAACATTAGTTTTTGCACAGACGAAGACAGTGACCGGTACAGTTATCGATGATCTGGGAGACGGTGTAATCGGTGCTGTAGTAACAGTAAAAGGATCAACAAAAGGAACTGTAACTGATCATGATGGAAATTTTACTGTTGTGGCAGGTGCTCAGGACGTACT
The DNA here is from genome assembly GCF_015234155.1 of Dysgonomonas sp. GY75. Lineage (NCBI taxonomy): Bacteria > Pseudomonadati > Bacteroidota > Bacteroidia > Bacteroidales > Dysgonomonadaceae > Dysgonomonas > Dysgonomonas sp. GY75. The sequence continues at coordinate 399,519 of NZ_JADCLQ010000036.1, read as the reverse complement.
CAATGTAAAGCTCATCGGCTATATTGAGCAGAATATTACGGTAGGATCACAAACTCACATTAAAATTGTACTTCAGGAAGATACACAAATGCTGGATGAAGTAGTTGTAGTCGGATATGGCACAATGAAAAAAAGCGATGTGACCGGAGCAATGGCCCGTGTAGGAGAAAAAGAAATGAAAGCGATGCCTGTCAAAGATGCACTACAGGCTATGCAGGGAAAGACAGCCGGTGTGGATATTACATCAAATCAACGTCCCGGACAAACAGGAAGTATCAGGGTGCGGGGAGTTCGTTCTTTGAATGCAGATCAGGGTCCTTTATATGTAGTAGATGGTATGGTCATTCAATCCGGAGGAATAGATAATATAAATCCAAGTGACATTGAGGCTATTGATATATTGAAAGATGCTTCAGCTACGGCTATTTATGGTTCTCGTGGAGCAAACGGGGTGATATTGGTTTCTACTAAACGAGGAAAGAGTGGGTCTCTATCTGTAAACTATTCGGGTTCTGTAACATTTGAGAAAATGTATGATGTAACAGAAAATATGAGTGCATCAGAATGGCTCGATTATGCCCGTCTGGCAAAATACAATATGGGTACATATAAGTCGGCTACACCATCTTATGAAGCCGATTATGCAACATGGGGTTCGGTTGCTGCTTCATGGGCTAATATTGCTGCCGGTTGGACAAACAATAATACCGTTTGGGATGGAAGTAAAGTCGGTAGTTACGACTGGGCTAGCCATGGTAAACAAAATGCTGTTTCTACAGAACATACAATCAGTATATCCGGTGGTGGTGAGAAATCACAGGGCTACGGATCGTTTGGTTATTTGAGCCAAGAAGGGACTCAGCCGGGGCAAAAATATGAACGCTTCACAGCAAAAGTAAATTTTGACGCTTCACCTACAAAATGGTTTAAAATGGGGACATCAATTAACGCTTCATGGGGTGATCAGGATTATGGCTATAATTTCGCAAAATCAGTAACCGGAGCCGGAGATTTTTATTCGGCATTACGCGGTATGTTGGCATGGACAACACCTTACGACGAGAATGGCAGCTATATACGAAATCCTGCTGCAGGTGATGTGAATATTATTAATCCGATAAATGAGCTAAAATATACAGTAAATAATAGACAAACCTTTATTGCAAACGGAAGTTTTTACGGACAACTTGACTTTGGCGAAATGTTCGACCCATTGAAAGGTTTAAAATATCGCATTCAATTTGGACCTGAATTTAAGTACTATCGTACAGGCTCTTTTTATGATGCAGAAGGTATAAATGGTGATGGAAACAATACAGCCTCATACAATAACTATCAGACACGTGCATGGACACTTGATAATCTTGTTTATTATGATCGCAATATCGGTATAGATCATAAATTGGGACTTACATTGATGCAATCGGCATCTGCCTATCATTACGAATATGGTACAATGAAAGCTACAGATGTAGCATCCTCTTCCGAACTATGGTACAATCTTTATTCTGGTGGTGCATTAAGCTCTTTTGGCACAGGTCTTACTGAGACTCAGATGACTTCTTATATGGTGCGTGGAAATTATAGTCTTAAAGATAAATATTTGCTGACGGCTTCTGTCCGTTGGGACGGTGCATCTCAATTAGCAGAAGGACATAAATGGGCTTCTTTCCCTTCTATGGCGTTAGGCTGGCGTATGGAACAAGAGAAGTTTATGCAGAATCTGGGTTTTATCAATGCATTGAAACTTCGTTTTGGTGTAGGAACTACCGGTAACTCGGCAATAGGAGCTTATGCTACCAAAGGAGCTATAAATCAGTTATATTATAATTGGGGTACTACTACTTCTTCACCGGGCTATGTGGCCTCAGACCCATCACTCAAGGATCCATCAAAAATGGCTAATTCCGAACTGGGCTGGGAAAGAACGACTCAGTACAACTGGGGATTGGATTATGGTTTCCTTAATAGTCGGATTAATGGTAGTATTGATATTTACTCTACAAAGACAAAAGACTTATTGATGGCGATGTCTATCCCTTCTCTTACCGGTTATACATCAACTTATGCAAATGTAGGAGAAACTGAAGGATGGGGTATTGATCTTCAATTGAATACTATAAATGTTCAGACTAAGGACTTTACATGGGCGACTAATATTACATGGTCGAAAGACAAAAGTAAGATTAAAGCTCTTGCAAACGGTAGAATTCAGGATTTGAGCAATGCATGGTTTGTAGGAGAAGAGATCGGAGTCTATTATGACTATGTATATGATGGTATATGGAAAACATCGGAAGCCGAGGAAGCTGCTAAATATGGTCGCAAACCCGGGCAAATAAAGGTGAAGGACCTGAATGACGATGGTGCTATCGATGCTAATAACGACAGGCAGATTGTAGGTACTACACGTCCGGAATGGTCGGGAGGTATAATGAATACATTTAATTATAAGAATTTCGAATTGTCTTTCTTCATTTATTCCCGTTGGGGTTTTACATTCAGAAGCGGAGCCGTAACTCTTGATGGCCGTTACCAGATGCGTAAAATAGATTATTGGGTGAAAGATACAAATGAGCATGCAAGGTATTACTCTCCGGGATCAAATGGTGAAGCCGCTGATGTTTATAATTCTTCAATGAATTATGAAGATGGTTCATTTATAAAAATGAGAAATATAAGTTTCGGATACAACTTTGCTCCAAAACATCTGAAGAAGCTGGGAATAAATAATCTGAAAGTTTACGGACAACTTATGAATCCATTTACGATATATTCTAAATGCGATTATCTGGACACAGACCTTTCCAGCTATGACAATAATACGACTTCTACAGGTTCGGCAACGACGATAAAAGGGCTTGTATTCGGTGTTAATATTGGTTTTTAATAAAAAAAGAAGAATAAAATGAAAATAAATAAGATATTAATGGCTTCAGCTATAGTAGGTACATTAGGCCTGTCAAGCCTGCCTTCATGTAGTGAAAGTTTTTTGGATGAAGAATTAACGACGCAGTATAGTACCGACTATTTTAAGACACAGGAAGGACTTGATGCATTGGTTACCGGAGCTTATTCTAAGTTGAAATTCAAATTCAATTACGTTTGGGGAATTAACATGTTCAATTTAGGTGTGGACGAATTTACAGATGCGAATAACTCTATTCCTAGTTACAATTGTTATAGTTTAGACCTGAGTTCCTCGGAAGGTGAATCTCTTTCCCCATTATGGGATAATATGTATGGTGGCATAGAATCAGCCAATACGATTATACAGAATATGCCTCTTTATTACAATCAGAACAGCGCAACTTACAATACCCGTCTGGGTGAAGGATATTTTATGCGGGGTTATTTTTATTTACAATTAGTAGTTCAGTTTGGAGGCGTGCCACTGAAGTTGGCTCCGTCTACATCTGTTGAGACTTATTTTACTCGTGCCTCTGAAGCAGATTGTTTTGCTCAGGTTATTTCCGATCTTAAAGCTGCGTATGATATATTACCTACAACCCCGTCAGAAACAGGACGCATTACAAAATGGGCTGCTGCGCACTATCTGGCAAAAGCTCACCTGACACGTGCCAGTGAATTGTATTCTTCATGGAATTCTTCTTTGGTCTCTGCGGATCTCGACGCTGTAATAAAATATGGAGGCGAAGTAGTAGCTGCTCATCCTTTGTGTAATGATTTTGTCGAATTGTGGGATTATCAGAAAGCAAACAGTGCAAACGAGAAAGCTACAGAGGTAGTCCTGGCTGCACAGTTCTCTGATGATCAGGCTACATGGGGACGTTATGGAAATCAGATGCATCTGTATTATCCATCGGTGTATCAGGATATTGCAGGTACTGCACGTGATATTTCCGGAGGACGTGAATTCTCGTATGCGCGGGCGACAAACTATGCACTGGATGTATTTGACCGAGTAAACGATTCCCGTTTCTGGAAATCTTTTATCACTAATTATGGCTGTAACACTACAGCTGCAGCGCCAACATGGACTGAAGAAAATGCTAAACTGGGTCCCGCCGGTACAGTAGCTGGTGCTAAACGTTTTGTAGGAGGCGAATTAGCAATTAAATATATTGTAAATAATGCCGGTGATACCCGTTACCAAGCGGTAGCTAACGATGCAACAGGGGTATTGAAAAATGGAGTAATGGAAAATACACATACTTTTGTTCGTTACTTTAAAGGGGAGCCTCAGCAATGGGTTGGAATTCATGGTAATAATGGCTATTATGGAGTGCAAAAACGATCGGTGGCCTTGTCTAAATATCGTGACGGATACCGCATCAGCATTGCATCACAGTTTGGAACACGCGATGCCATTATGGCTCGTTCGGCAGAAGATGTACTAATGATAGCAGAAGCATATATCCGTAAGGGTGAATCAAATTATTCGAATGCAATAACCTGGATAAATAAACTACGCGACCGTGCAGCATATAAGAATGGCGAAGACCGTACAAAACATGTTGATGGTGGTCAATCTTATAAAAATAACTCTTATTGTAATGGTAAAGGTGGAGGTTATTCTGCCGATGGCGCAATTTATTGGGATAAAAATACATACTACGAATCTAATAATATCGCATCAACTACAGCGGAAACAAAATCGTCCATGCTTATAAACTCTGTCAGCGATGTATATAATTCGACAGTAGACACTCCTATTTATGAAAAATTGGGTTGTACTTCCAATGCGGATAAGATGATGTGTTTCTTATTGAATGAACGTACTCGTGAACTTTGTGGCGAAACATACAGATGGGAGGATCTTGCCCGCACCAAGACTCTGGAGGCCCGCTGGAAAGCATTTAATGACGGATATGTCAGAGGTAATACTGCCTTTAAAGCTACGACACACTATTACCGCCCGATACCTCAATCTTTTCTGGACGGTATAACAAATGAGAGCGGAGCAGCTTTAACCTCAGAGGAGAAGCAACAAATACAAAATCCGGGCTATTAATTATAGCATAGATTCAATAATGAAAAGTCAGGTCCGGTTAATAGCTTTATTAGCCGGACTTATTTAGCCATCCTGTAAATAATTGCTGTTTATGAAATATTATATATTACTTACCTTGTTGTTACTTATTACAACACATCTTGTCTCCCAACCCAATTATGACTACTCTAAGCTCAAAAGGGAAAAGCTAGGACGAGGATTCGTTGCGGTAAAGAAGAATAACAGCACAAATTCTATAAGCTGGCGTTATCTTTCATCTGATGCTTTAGATGCATCTTTTAATATATACAGAAACGGGGAAAAGATAAATGCAGAACCTGTTTCAGGGAAAACGTACTTTGAAGACAAAATACAATCAGATGCAGCCGTTATCTACCAGTTAAAACAAATACGAAAAGGGAAAGAGGTTGATGAACAATCTTACGTATTACCCGCCGATGCACCTATTGGCAGCTTAAATATTCCATTAGACATACCTTCGTCAGGTATAACTCCCGACGGACAAACATATACCTATGCACCCAACGACGCTTCGGTAGGAGATGTCGATGGTGACGGAGAATATGAAATAATATTGAAGTGGGACCCTTCAAATGCCCATGACAACTCACATAACGGTTATACCGGAAATGTATATATAGACTGCTACAAATTGAGCGGTGAAAAATTATGGCGTATAGACCTCGGACGGAATATCCGTGCAGGCGCGCATTATACACAATTTATGGTCTACGATCTGGACAATGACGGCAAAGCCGAGATTGTTATGAAAACAGCAGACGGGACTACCGACGGAAAAGGAAATATCATAGGTGAGGCTGATGCCGACTACCGAAATAAATATGGGTTTATAATAGAAGGACCTGAATATCTTACAGTCTTCAACGGGCAAACCGGCGAAGCAATGTCTACAATCGACTATATACCGCAACGCGGCGATGTTAGCGCATGGGGCGATGCCAGAGGCAATAGGGTAGACCGTTTTCTTGCTTGTGTCGCTTATCTCGACGGAGAGTACCCGAGTGTGGTTATGTGTCGCGGATATTATACACGCACTGTTCTCGCTGCCTTCGATTGGCGGAACGGTAAACTTACGAACCGCTGGATATTTGATTCCGACCAGCCCGGAAACGGGAAATATGCCGGGCAAGGCAATCACAACCTCAGGGTAGGAGATGTGGACGGGGACGGATGCGATGAGATTATATACGGTTCTTGTGCAATAGATCATGATGGGAAAGGCCTGTATAGCACACAGATGGGGCATGGTGATGCGATGCATATGACTGTGTTCGATCCCCACAGAAAAGGAATGCAGGTCTGGGATTGTCACGAAAACAGGCGCGATGGTTCCAGCTACCGTGATGCCGCGACAGGAGAAGTGCTTTTTCAGATAAAATCAACCGAAGATGTCGGACGTTGTATGGCTGCTGATATTGATCCTGAGCATTTCGGAGTGGAGATGTGGTCGCATTTCAGCAATGGTATTTACAATGTGGATGGGCAGTGTATTAATCCTTCTATAGAAGATGTATCGGTAAATATGGCTTGCTGGTGGGATGGGGACTTGCTGAGAGAGTTATTGGATAAAGTAAGTATTACAAAATATGATTATAAGAATAAGACATCGAATGTTTTATTTTCTGCCGATGAATGCCTTTCCAACAGTGGGACAAAGGCTACTCCGTGCCTGCAAGGCGATATTATCGGCGATTGGCGCGAAGAGATACTTTTCAGGACAAAAGACAATCGGAACCTGAGATTATATGTGTCTACACATGATACCGATTACCGATTTCATACGTTTCTCGAAGACCCTGTTTACAGGATTAGTATCGCCACTCAGAATGTAGCTTATAATCAGCCTACCCAACCCGGATTTTATTTCGGGGCCGATCTGGGTAAATGTTTCCCCGTAAAGGATATTATTGTAGATAAAGATTATATAGAACTCGATGCCGGAATGGATTATGACACATATAGCTGGTCGGTAGGAGGAAATGAAAGAGTAAGAAAAATAACAACGAAAGATATTCCCGTAGGTAAGAAAACAAAAGTTGAACTGACTGTGGCTTACCGTGGATACGAGTTTAAGGACTATGTTTATATAACATTTAAATGATGAATAGATATACTGTAATCTTAATTGTACTCCTTTGCCTGTCCCTTTTTACCCGGGCTTCGGATATCGGCAAGCGTTTTCCTTCTGAGAAATTTATGATGGTGGATACCCGTACCGGATATACAATTACGGCACTAACAAACGGTACTTATAGCGATGCCAAATTGTATCCGACGCATCCGCAATGGACTTCGGACGGGAAGTATATCGTTTTCAGGTCTTCCGACCGTTCGGCAGATAAGCATTCACAGGCATTTGCCATGTCGGAGGCGACCGGGGAGATTATTCAACTGACAGACGGCGAGGGTACAGGTACAGGCAGTCTGAATGTAGCACGCCTTTCTAATAAATTATATTATTTCAGAACGGAGAATAATGTAAAAACACTGATAGAGCTAAATCTCGATTCATTACTTAATGATAGTTACAGAAATACCATAAAGCAAAAAGAAGTATACGAGCGGACTATTACAATATTACCTTCCGATCTGGCAGAGTCGGGTGGTTTTACTCTCGACGCTGATGAAACGAAAGCATATGTTGGTGTACGGCTTGTTGGGGCAAAAGTAGAAAAAACAGAAGATGATAATGAATTCCGTATAGCACAGGTACCTTCCGGCATAAGGGCTATTGACCTGAAAACAGGAGATATATCTACTGTTATCGATGTGCCTTTTACAATGGGACATGTACAGGCAAATCCTTTTCTGGCAGGAGAAATCCTGTATTGTCAGGAAACGGGAGGTGATGCACCGCAACGTATGTGGATTACAAAAGCGGATGGCTCGGATAACCGTCCCTTATTTGCAGAAGATGCCAATGATTGGGTTACTCACGAAACATGGGTAGACAGGGATCATGTTTATTTCAATGTGATGGGGCATCTGCCCCGTTTGCGAAAAAGGCCGACAGGATTATTCCGCATTAATGTGAGAACAGATGAAGTGCAGTTACTCGGACAACTGGATTATGGTTCAGGGTTCTGGCATTGCGGAGGTACTTCGGATGGAAAGTGGGGCGCATCGGATAATTTCGAAGGGGAAGTTTACCTTATAAACAGTATGACAGGAGAACGGAAATTGTTAACTGCTAATCACCGGATGAAGCCGGATCATACACATCCTTCGTTCAGTCCGGACAATACGCGCGTACTTATACAGTCGGGATATTTGTCTGATGGCAATAAATTAAGCCTGATGGTGATTAATATAGCACAAGCCATGAAATAGGGAACTTAGACCTAAATTTCTATCTATTTGAATGATTTTACATATATTAATCCCATAAGAAAACCTTTATTTGTAATAAAAAAATACCATGAAGAAACAGGGAATTCTACTCACTTTAAGTTTAATCTTTTTAATCAATAATTTTAATCTCTTCGCTCAAAAGAAGCAGGAAAAAGTAAATGATTTCAATACCCCGTTACATCTTTTAACGCCCGATTATAAAACTCCATATAGAGAACTTACCGAAAAGGACATAAAAGAATCTTTAGACCGGGTCTTGAAATATCTGGATGAGGCCACACCCGCACGTGTCGTAAATAAAGATAGCCATAAGGCAATTACCGACTTATCCAAAGTGGATAAAAATGCGATTCTGGAACGTGGCAATTTCCGCCTAGCAAGCTATGAATGGGGAGTAACCTATTCCGGAATGCTTGAAGTGGCGAAGGCTACCGGCGATAAAGCGTATTATAAATATGTGGACGACAGATTCAGATTCCTGTCGGATGCCGCCCCTCATTTCAAAAGATTGATGAACGATTACGGGGTTATCGATCCGCAGATGAAACAGATGCTGACCCCTCATGCGCTCGATGACGCAGGCGCTATGTGTGCCGCGATGATAAAGCTGCAGCAGGATAAACCAGACTATGAGCTGAGAAGCATTATAGACAATTATATGAACTACATCATGTATAAGGAATATCGCCTGAGCGACGGTACGTTTGCCCGTAAGCGCCCGCAAATGAACACGCTCTGGCTCGACGACATGTATATGAGTATCCCTGCGATAGTACAAATGGGAAAACTGACAGGAGACGCCAAATATTATAATGAAGCGGCGAAGCAAATCAAACAATTCTCGGAACGTATGTTTGTGAAAGAAAAAGGATTGTATATGCATGGCTGGGTAGAGTCTATGACAGAGCATCCTGCGTTTTTCTGGGGACGTGCCAACGGATGGGCAGTGCTGACTATGACCGAAGTACTGGATGTATTACCCGAAAATCATCCTGAACGGCAACGCATACTGGAACAACTGCGTACGCATATCAAAGGAATAGCTTCGTATCAGTCGGGAGAAGGATTCTGGCATCAGTTGCTGGACAGAAACGATTCGTATCTGGAAACGTCGGCTACAGCGATATATGTATATTGTATCGCCCGTGCTATAAACAAAGGCTGGATAGATCCCCTGGCTTACGGTCCGGTAGCGCAATTGGGCTGGAACGCGGTTTCTACCAAGATAAACAGTGCCGGAGAGGTAGAAGGTACTTGTGTAGGTACAGGCATGGCATTTGATCCGGCATTCTATTACTACCGTCCGGTGAATGTATATGCGGCGCATGGTTACGGGCCGGTATTACTGGCAGGAGCGGAAATGATAAATCTGTTGAAAAAATTCTATCCGCGTATGAATGACAGTGCCATACAATATTACACATCTCCGCAGACAACCAAATCTCCTATATTCGGTATTGAAGACTCTACGCGCCCCGATGCGATAGCCTCAGGCAGTTCACGGGTAAACGATAAAGCTCCCGTGATATTCCTTATCGGCGACTCTACCGTGAAGAACGGCCGGGGGAAAGGTGACGGCGGTCAGTGGGGCTGGGGAAGCTTCTTTCAGCAATTTTTCGATACAACACGTATATCAGTGGAAAACCATGCATTAGGCGGACGCAGTAGCCGGACATTCTTTACCGAAGATCTCTGGAATAAGGTATTGCCGGGTATCCGCAAAGGCGACTATCTGTTTATACAGTTCGGACATAACGATGGCGGCCCTCTGAATACAGGGCGTGCGCGTGCTTCACTCAATGGTACGGGGGATGAGTCTCAGGTGGTAATAATGGAACGTAACGGCGGCCCCGAAGAAGTGTTCACTTTTGGTCACTATCTGCGTATCTATATCCGTCAGGCGAAAGCGGTCGGAGCCATACCGGTTGTGCTATCCCCTACACCCGGCAACAGATGGACAAACGGAAAAATGAACCGTATGACCGAAACATATACCAGATGGGCAAAAGAAGTGGCTCAACAAGAAGGCGTAGAATTTATCGATCTTAATGACCGTACGGCTGCTAAATGCGATGCAATAGGTGAAGAAAAAGGAAAGCAGCTGTTCGTTGACAGTGTGCATACAACATACGACGGGGCTATCATAAACGGGCAGTCGGTAATAGAAGGCTTACAAAGTCTGAATGGTTTTTCTTTGAACCAGTATATATTGAAATAATAACATATCATGAAAAGACAAGCTTTTAAAATGTATTTGAAACCGGGATTCGAAGCAGAGTATGAGAAAAGACACAACGCTATCTGGCCGGAATTGAAGCAATTACTCAAAGATACAGGCGTATCCGATTATACGATTTTCCGGGATAAGGAAACGAATATATTGTTTGGTTATCAGATTATTGATGGCGATAGTTCGTCTCAGGACTTAGGCGGTAATCCGATTGTGCAGAAGTGGTGGGCTTATATGGCTGATATTATGGATACGAACCCGGATAACTCGCCTGTATCCATTCCATTGCAGGAAGTTTTTCATATGGATTAAACAGTATATCAAATGAGAAAAACCTGTTACATCTTTCTGCTTCTTTTAAGCTCGATAACTGTTCTCGGACAGCAGACGATTTATAAATTCAACTTTACGGATAAACCTGTAAAAGGTTACGTTTCTGTGCCGTCGAATACTATCTATGGCGAAAATTCGGTATACGGATACGATTTGAATACAAATCCGACAAATGGAAATTCCTTTTTCTTTTCTGTAGATGTACCCGAAGGCAATTATAAAGTGACGGTTGTACTGGGCAGTGATAAAGGTGAAAGCAACACAACCGTGAAAGCCGAATCGCGCAGGCTCATGCTTGCCAATATCAAAACCTCAAAGGGTAAATATTCGACTCATACTTTTGCCGTGAATATTCGTAATACAAAAATAGGAGATACGGATTCGGTACGGATAAAGAGGCGCGAGATGGGAAAACTTATTTGGGATGATAAACTTACGTTGGAGTTTAACGGCAAGAATCCGGTGGTGGCAAAGATAGAAATAGAAAAGGCCGATAATATTCCGACCATATTCCTTGCGGGAAATTCTACTGTGGTGGATGAAGCTGAAGAGCCGTGGTGTGGCTGGGGACAGATTTTCCCGGGTTTCTTTACCTCTGATATTGCGATAGCCAATTATGCGGAATCGGGTGAAGCGGCCAATACATTCGTTGCCTCAAAAAGATTTGCCAAACTCCTTTCTAAAATGAGAAAAGGCGATTACCTGTTCATCGAGTTCGGACATAACGACCAGAAACAGAAAGGAGAGGGGAAAGGTCCCTATACAAGCTATAAAAGCGATTTGAAATATCTGGCCGATAAAACTCGAGAAAAAGGAGCGGTTCCCGTATTGATAACATCCATGCACCGCCGCTTCTTTGATGAAAACGGGAAGGTGAAAAACACACACGGTGATTATCCCGACGCTGTAAGGCAACTGGCAAAAGAAGAAAATATTACGCTCATCGACCTCAATAATATGAGTGCGACGTTATATGAAGCATGGGGCGTGGAAGGTTCGAAACGAGCTTTTGTTCATTATTCCGCAGGTACTTTCCCGAATCAGAAAGAACCGCTGGCTGATAATACACATTTCAATCCTTATGGAGGAACCGAAATAGCCAGGTGCATACTAAAAGGCATGATCGATAATAACCTGCCTGTAAAAAAATACATCAGAAAAGATGTCAGGCCTTTCGATCCGGCTCATCCCGACGACCCTGATAAATTCGATATTCCGGCCACACCATTTTCGTCAATGGTAAAACCGGATGGTAATTAAGGTAAAACTGAACAAAAAATAATTATATGAAACGAACTGCATCAATCATTCTCGGACTATTCTCTTTATTATCCATCCCGGTATTCGGACAACAACGTACCGATGAAGAATGTATAAGGGCTGTCGCCGACAATATATTGAAACAACCTGTGACACAGTTTGTCGGAGTCACCACCGGAGTTACATACAACAGCACAAAGGAAATACCAAAAGGTGAAGACGTCAGGTTTAAAAGTCCGCTTACAGAGTGGCATTATTCCAATGGAGTGCTGGATATGAGTATGATACATCTGGGTGAATACCTCAATGAGCCGAAATATACGGACTATGCGAAAAATCATGTCGCTTTTGGCTTTGCCAATTACGGATATTTTAAAAATACATTCCGTAACGACCGTAAACATTGGCACTGGCCTTTCGGGCAATTATGGAATACGAAGGAACTGGATGATTGCGGGGCAATGGGCGCGGCTGTGATTGATGTATATATGCTGGATAAGAGAGCGGAATATAAGACATATATAGAAACGGCAGCCAATCATATAATGAACGGGCAGGTGCGCTTATCGGACGGTACGCTTTGCCGGACATTTCCCCGTGAGATGACCGTCTGGGCCGACGACGTTTATATGAGTGTTTCCTTTTTGTCGCAAATGGCAAAGATGACAGGGGAAGCTAAATACTATGATGAGGCAGCGCGCCAGATTATCAATGTTGCCGGTTACCTGTGGTGCCCCGAAAAGCAACTGTTTTACCATTGCTATTATACTGATATGAAACGCAATGGTGTGGCATTCTGGGGACGGGCGAATGGTTGGATAACTGTCTCCTTAGTGATGCTTCTGGATGCAATGCCGGAGACTCACCCGAGGCGTGGGGAACTGATAACCCTACTCGAAAAACAGATTATCGGTGCATCCCGTTACCAGAATGCCAATGGCATGTGGAACCAGTTACTGGATAAGCCGGAATCGTATGACGAATCATCTGTTACAGCCATGTATATCTATGGCATTGCTAAGGCTGTGAACAATAAATGGATAGATCCGGCTTATACCGCTATGGCCCAGATTGCATGGAAGGCCTTGAAGGAAACACAGATAACAGAAGAAGGACATTTCAGGAATGTATGTGTCGGTACGGGAATCACCGACGATTTGCCTTTCTATTACAACCGTCCGGTAGGCGAGAACGAAAAGCATGGGCTGGGGCTTATCATCGATACGGGTATAGAAATGATGAAACTGGCAAAGTCTCAGAGCCGGAAGAAATAATGTGATCGGAAAGTAATAATTTTATCTATATATTGTTGTCAAAGTGTTGATAATGAGTGAAAGGTTGCAGGTTTTAAAATATGTAATATGTGTTACCTTTGTTACTTTTTCAAAGTAGTAAGTATTGAGTATAAAGTAAAAAGAGGTATTTACTATTAACTGAAAGAAGCTGTTACTTTTGTTACTTTTTGAGAATTTATGTAGGGGCAATCCCTTGTGGTTGCCCGCCTGTTACATAATGGGCAGGCACAAGACCTGACCCTACGAGAATAACAAAGGTAACAGTAGAAAAATAATAAAAAAAGTGTTACATGTGTTACCTTTTTTGAATTGAGAGTTGACAATGGACAGTTAATAATGACTGGTTGTAAGAACAAGATTTTATTGTTAACTGCTAACTGTTCACTGTATTTAGGGGACTAATAAATAATATAATTATGATAAATAGTATCCGTTTTTTTATTTTAATAATCTGTTTATATGTGACTTGCATGGCTTATGCGAGCCGCATCCCCAAATTGAGCTGGGTAGAGAAAACGGGTGCGAGAAATATACCGAAAAGTAACAGGTCGTATAACGTAGCGGACTATGGCGCGGTGGCCGATGGTGTTACAATGAATACAAAAGCTATTCAGAAGGCCATCGACGAATGTGCCCGGAATGGTGGCGGAACTGTTACCTTTTCTCCGGGAAAATACCTTACAGGCTCCGTTTATCTGAAAGAAGGGGTTCATTTTATTATTCCTAAGCGAACTACTCTACTCGGCAGTACCGATCTGAAAGATTATCCCGAGATGAATACACGGGTTGCAGGGATAGAGATGCAGTGGCCATCGGCGTTAATCAATGTTCTGGGACAAAAAAACGTGATGGTGAGCGGCGAAGGAGTGGTGCATGCACAAGGTAAAGTATTCTGGGATTCCTACTGGGCAATGCGTAAGGATTACGAAGCTAAAGGGTTAAGGTGGATTGTGGATTACGATTGTAAACGCCCGCGTACACTTTTGGTTTCCGAATCGTCGGATGTAACGGTAAAGGGACTTACTTTTCGTCAGGCGGGATTCTGGACTATACAGATTCTCTATTCGTCTTATTGCACTGTGGACGGGGTTATTATCCAAAACAACGTGGGAGGGCATGGGCCGAGTACGGATGGGGTGGATATAGATTCATCATCCTATATATTAGTAGAAAACTGCGATATAGATTGTAACGATGATAATTTTTGTCTCAAATCGGGGCGTGATGCCGATGGTTTACGGGTAAACCGTCCTACCGAATATATCGTGATACGTAATTGTATATCGCGTGCAGGCGGAGGATTACTCACATGCGGCAGTGAGACTTCGGGCGGTATCCGTCATGTGCTTGCCGAAGGGTTGAAAGCGAAGGGAACAACGGTAGGTATCCGCCTTAAATCAGCGATGAACAGGGGTGGCATTACCGAACATATCTATATCAGGGATGTAGAAATGGATAATGTGAGAACAGTGTTTGAAGCGACAATGAATTGGAATCCATCATATAGTTATTCTACTTTGCCCAAAGAATATGCAAACAAAGAAATACCTGAACACTGGAGGAAAATGCTGGAGGAAGTGGAACCCGACAAAGGGGTGCCTTACTTCAATGATATATATCTATCCGGCTTTAAGGTACGGAATTCGAAAACGTTTATGAGTGTGGAAGGGAGTGAAACTTCTCTGATGAAGAATTTCAACTTCAGTGATATAGATGCCAATGTAGACAGGATAGGCGATGTCAGATATGCAAGAGACTGGAAATTTGACAATATAAATATAAAAGCGAAGAACCGGGAGCCTGTTGTAATCGAAAACAGTGAGAATGTTCATTTCCCGTCAGGTGTTGTGGCTATAGAAACGGATTTTCCTTATACCTTGAATGGAGTAAGTAAAGAGGCGGAAATAAAAGGCGCCGCACATCCTGAATTTGCCTTTCTTATACCCGAAATGACCGGAAATTTAAAGTTCGGAATCGTGCAAGGGCAGAGCAGCAAATGGCTGAGGGATTTCAAAGTAAAAAATGTAAAGCAATCCGGCAGGCAATTGATATACAGGCTTTCCGATCCGGTATTGAAAGGAGGAGAAATTACTGTAAATGCGGTTGCGTTGAGCTCTTCGGATGGACTTATTATAGAGGTCTCCGCTGAAAAAATACCGGCTGATATTTCCCTGTTCTGGTCGTACGGAGGAGCTTATGGAGAAGCATTGGAAAAGACAGGTAATGGTAGTTTAAGGCCGGTTTACTGTAAGTATAATGTGTTCAGCGTGGAGTGGACAGCCTTTACTTTGTATTACGGGCAAAGTATGAAACTGAAAACGATCAATGCTGTCATGCCGGTTTCTTCCGAAATCCGTTTGTCGGATGCCTATATGCAACAGTCTCCACTCTCTTTCTTCGAATCGGGGAAAAAGACGGATGCTCCGGCTTTAGCGGCTGTTTTACCTCTGAAAAGCGAACAGAAAGAATACTTCTGTATATATAGGCAAAACGAAAAGGCTGATTATAACCATTATATGTTACCTGCACTCTTTCAAAAAGAGAAGGACTATATAATTAAAAAGTGAATGATATGAAAAAGAGTATTGCTGTATTTATACTCTTCATACAATATGTGTTTATCAGCCCTCTATGGGGGCAGACCGATATGGTGTTCAGTGTATTTTGTTTTCCGTCAGATAAAATTCCACGGATAGACGGAAACACCGATGACTGGGATATTGTGCCCGATAGCTATACTATAGGCATGGAATCTATGACCGAGGACGAAGGGAAGCACCGCCGCCCCGATAAGGCGAATCTGGATATAAAAGTGAAAGTAGGATGGGTACAAGGGCTGAACAGATTATACTTCTTCTACGAAGCTTATGACGATTACTGGTCTTTTACGCGTGACGATCTTATGGTAGATATATTCGAAGTTGTAGTTGATGGTGACCGATCGGGTGGTCCTTTTATAGATAAGTTTTATCCGTTCAGGGATGTAAGTAAAGAAGATGCCTGGCAGTTGTTTCACGGGCGGCATGCTCAGAATTATCATATATACACCCCGGCCAAAAACGGTGATTGGTGTATGTATTGGGGGCCGCAGCAGTGGCTCAAAGAGAAACCATATTCCGATTATGCATACAACTATAATTTCAAAGAGGGCGAAAGCGGTAAGCTTATACTTGAGTTTTATATAAGTCCGTTCGATTATGCTTCACCCAAAGGAGCGGATCATTCAATCGCTTCCGAATTGTGGGAGAATAAACTGATCGGCCTTTGCTGGGCTGTTATTGATTATGATAATAGTCAGGGAAAAGAGAAAGACGGATTCTGGAATCTGTCGAGACATCATACAATGTACGGGAATGCTTCCGAATTGCGGACATTCCGTTTAATGCCGTTAGAATGAATGTTATGAAAAATATATATTTAATGTTGTTGGTTATCAGTTCTTTGAGCTTGAATGCATCCGTTTTTTATAATGTAAAAGATTACGGGGCAAAGGGCGATGGCACACAAATAGATTCGCCGGCTATAAACCGGGCTATTGAAGATGCCGCAAAGAACGGGGGAGGGACAATATTCTTTCCGGCAGGTACATACCTGAGCTATTCGGTTCGTCTGCAAAGCAATATAACGCTTTATCTGGATGCAGGGTCTGTATTATTGGCTGCTTATCCCGGAGAAGCATCAGGATATGATCTGGCAGAGGATAATGAACATAACCGCTTTCAGGATTTTGGCCATAGCCACTGGAAGAATAGCCTGATATGGGGGATAGAACTTGAGAATATAACGGTTTGCGGTCAGGGTATGATAGACGGTCGCGGACTTACCCGCGAAGAAAGCCGGCTGCCCGGAGTGGGGAATAAGGCGTTGAGCCTGAAACTATGCCGCAATGTAATCCTTAAAGAAGTGACGATGGTCAACTGCGGACATTTTGCACTATTGGCTACAGGTGTGGATAATATGACTATCCACAATGTAAAAGTAGATACAAACAGGGATGGCTTCGATATAGATTGCTGCCGCAATGTCCGTATATCGGATTGCTCAGTAAATTCACCATGGGACGATGCTATCGTACTGAAAAGCAGCTATGGTTTAGGATTCTTTCGGGATACGGAGAATATAACTATAACGAACTGCTATGTAAGCGGATACGACAAAGGCTCGGTAATAGACGGTACATTCCGCCGGAATGAGCCGCAAGCCCCTGATCAGGGTTATGTAACCGGACGTATAAAGCTGGGTACGGAGTCGAGTGGAGGATTCAGGAATATCAGCATATCTAATTGTGTATTCGAGCGTTGCCGTGGTCTTGCCCTCGAAACGGTGGACGGAGGCTTCTTGGAAGATATAGTTATCAACAATATTACAATGCGGGATATAGTAAATGCTCCTATCTTTCTTCGTCTGGGCTCGCGTATGAGAAGTCCGAAGGGTACTCCTATGGGGCGCATGTCGAGGATAACAATCAGTAATGTCAATGTCTATAATGCCGATTCGCGCTATGCTTCTATTATTAGCGGTGTGCCCGATTACCATATTGAAGATGTGACCCTGTCGGATATCCGCATATTATATAAGGGCGGCGGCACGGCAGAGGACGCAAAACTTACTCCTCCCGAAAATGAGAACTTATATCCGGAGCCGTGGATGTTCGGCTCCATACCCGCATCGGGATTCTTTATCCGCCATGCACGTAATATAGAACTCAATAATGTGCAGGTAGATTTTATGACTCCGGATTATCGTCCTTCTCTTTGGTTGAAGGATGTGGACGGTTGTCGTTTGATTAACTACCGGGCAAAAGTGGCAAAGGGCGTAGAGCCTTATGTATTGTCGGAAGTAAAGGGATTCAAAGTTGAATTGAGTGAGATTTCCGAGTTTTAAAAGTCATTGATTTTACTCTTGAATGTATGATCCAGAAAGTTAACCATATAGCTAACAGTTGTGTTGACCCATGGATGAAACAGCCAGAAAGGGTGTGGGGTATCTTCCAAGGTATGTACTTCGGTATAAATATTAAAGGTAGACAGCTTCTCTATAATCTCGTCCCGGCCGCCATGAAAGCGTGGAATGGAGCTGTTGATAAAGCATACAGGAGGAGATTGATCCGTTACATGGTGAATAGGAGAGGCCGTTTCCCATACCTCTTTATCTTCCTCATAAGTGCTTCCCAGCCATTTGACCGATGCGGGGATCTTGTTTTTAGACAGGGATATGCGAGATGCTTTCAGTTCATCACCCGAGAAGTCGGATATGCCGTCTATGTTGATGATAGCATGGACTTTACTTGAATATTGGTGATATTCAATCGAATTCTCATATGCGGTCTGCCCATTGGTTATTCCTGTAAGCATGGCCAGATGTCCTCCGGCCGAGCAACCCGAGATAGCTATCCTGCAAGTATCTATGCCGTATGTGTCTGCGTTTGCCCGTATCCACTTGATAGCTGTTTTCAGGTCAAATAGAGCCGCCGGATAGATCGCTTCGGGAGATAACCTGTATTCAACCGGGATGGTTACATAGCCTTTTGCTGCTATCTGTTGTGCCATAGGTATTTGGAGAGACAAGTCTCCTGAACTCCATCCGCCACCATGTACCATAAGTAGGGCAGGGTACTTGTTGTTACCTTTCGGGCGATATACGTTGAGATGTAGCTTCCTGCTTTCTGTGGGGTTGGAATATACCAGATGTTCTATTACCTGTACGGATTCTGGTAGACTGGGCAAGGCTTTTTTTATTTGAGGATATTGTTTAAGAGCCTTTGTATATGCACTATGCAGCGTGAACGATGTATCTCTGGGGATTCCATCTATCATAACCGTCTGCGCTTGCGTAATAGCAGATATACACAGAAAGAATATAAGTGTACAGTAAAATCTCATAACTACTTCATTTATATCAGGAGGGAGAGGCAATGAGTAGTAGTTGCCCCACCTCCCAATAAAACCTAAAAACAATCTAAACTGAAAGTATTACTCAGTAACCCTGAACCAATCTATATCCACCCTTCCGCCATCGTTTTTCTGGATAGGGCGGGTACAAAATGTACCTATTTTGGCTCCTATCCATTTTCCTTCTTTGGCTTTAAAGTCTTTGTCTAATCTGGCATATTTCTTATCATCGGCGCTATAGCTGAACGAGCAAGTTCCGTCCCGGGATAGTTTAACCCGAAGGAAGATGGTTCCGTCTTTCAAAGTCACCGATTCATTTGTAGATTCTGTATTACCTTTTTCAGCATTGATGCATTCATTCTGGGACAATAGAAACCCTTCTTTTGTATTTTCGAAAGAAAGCAGGGCATAGTCTATTCCCATCACTACGAGCCCTGTACGTTCACCATAGAAGCGCGCATCTGGCCTGAATGTAAGTTTCATCGTTGCTGTAAAAGAAGGAGCCGGAGTTTTCTGTAATAATAGGTTCGGCACATCCCAAAGGCTTTTGTAATCATCAGCTACCGGAACCGAATACAGGCTCAGACAGCCTTTTTCCTGATTGGTAAAGTACCACCACGACTGAGGATTGGCATGCCATTGCCATTGCAGACCCAATTCATTCGTATTGAATTCATCGCTTTCTACAGGAGTGACTATCGGATATGTCTTTCCTACATCTGGTTTTTTATATGTCAGTACCGGATTGCCACAACCGTCACCGTCTCTGTCTTCGCCAATTACCGGCCAGTCGTTTTTCCATACCATTGGCTGTAAGTGCATAATACGTCCCAAAGCGCCTACATCCTGAAAGTGCAGGAACCAGTCTTCTCCAGTCTGTGTATCTATCCATGCTCCCTGATGAGGGCCATTTATAGGAGAGTTTCCCTGTTCCATTACTATTTTCCGTTCATATGGCCCGAAGATTTCTTTCGAGCGCATGGTTACCTGCCATCCGGTGGCAACACCTCCCGCAGGGGCGAATATATAATAATAGCCATTCCTTTTATAGAACTTAGGGCCTTCTATTGTAGGGTCTATATCGTGTCCGTCGTATATTACTTTCGATTCGCCTACGGCTTTTTTACCATCGGAGGTCAGGCGTGTAACAGCCAGCAAACTTTTTATTCCTGCACGACTGCCTGCATAGCCATGAGCCAGATAAACATTGCCGTCATCATCGAAAAGCGGACAGGAATCTATAAGTCCTTTACCCTTTTTGACTAGGGTTAAAGACTCCCATTCTCCCGCAGGGTCTTTGGTTTTAGTCATGAATATCCCTAAATCGGGATCGCCGTAGTAAATGTAAAATTCACCTTTATGATAACGGATAGCCGGAGCCCATACGCTGCCACCGTGATTTACACCTTCTCCGAGCGAAGCATCTTTTGGCATCCTATTTATAGCATAGCCTATAATAGTCCAGTTTACCAAATCCTTTGAGTGCAGAACCGGTAGACCCGGTATACAGTTGAAGCTGGATGCAGTCATATAATAATCGTCCCCTACACGGCAGGCATCAGGGTCGGAGTAATCGGCATATAAAACCGGATTCTTGTAGTTGCCGTTTCCTAAGTCCGATACCCATACCTTAGACACATAGTCTTGCGCCAAGATACCGAGAGGTATAATACAAAACAAAAAGCCTATAATTGTTTTTTTTGTTATATCCATTACTTTAACTCTTTAACTAAATCCTCTATATTTTGTTCTTTAAGCCCTTCCACAAATAAGGTCGCTATTGCTATGGCCCCTTTTTCATTGAAGTGCGTATTGTCTGTGTTCCCTTTCGGGAAGTTTTTGTTTTCTCCCGGCTTCAGGTGCAGGAATAATGGCTTGGAGTCTTCATCTCCCAGCCCGGTGATCAATGCTTTACTCTTTTCATACATATCTATCATCGGTATCTTCTCTTTTTTGGCTACACTCCGTGCCAAATCAAGATATTCACCATGCGAGTCCTGGAATGCTCCATTCTTATCGAATCTTCGTCTTACTACCGAAGTACATATGATGGGCTTTGCTCCTTTGGCCTTGGCTTTCTCTACAAACATGGTAAAGTTTTTTTCATATTCTTCCGGAGTCGTATAACGGTCTTTTTTCTCTATAGCAGCATCATTATGTCCGAACTGTATAATTAGATAATCATCTTTACTAATGTTGTCTATTACTTGCTGCCAAAGACCTTCTGCAATAAAAGAACGTGAACTACGGCCATTCTTTGCATAATTCTTTATTTCAACGTTATCATTGAAAAAGGTTGGAAGAAGCTGTCCCCATCCCTTTTCAGGAAATGGTTCACATATGGAATCGCCCGATATACTGTCGGTAACTGTTTTAAATAAAGCCTTATCGGCCATAGTGGAATCACCGATCATAAAAATACGTTTTTGTGCAATCGCCGAAAGGCTTAACAGGCAAAGGGTAATTATCAGAAGTACAGATGTCTTATTCATGGTTATTTTAATTATGTCAATTCAAAAAAGGTAACAAAGGTAACACGGAAAACAATTAAGAATTAAGAATGAAAAATTAAGAACCAACGGTCAGCGGAGCTAAATTTTTTTCCTCGTAACTGCCCTAAGGGCGAAGTAACCTGTAACTGTTAAAAAGTAACAAAGGTAACAACCTTTTCAACGTTTTTCATTCTGTCACCTTTTGTCGTATAACACGCTTGTTATCCTTATATACAGATAAAGTTATATGGATAAAGTAACACTTATCCTTTAATTACTGATCCGTATTAGTTAATGGATTCCAGTTGTCGCAGCCATTCAGTACATTTTCAATAGTGTATTCTTTTGCTTCGTTGGAAGATAATATTTTAGCCCATTTTACACGGCTTGATGTATTTGCTCCCTCGCCTTTGTTGTTATATTCCATATAGCGGACCGTCTTTTCATTGTCGGCATTGCGCCAATTGTCCCATCCGGTCGTATTTATTTCTTTTGGGAGGGTACAGTTCATAAATAAAGTCATGGAATAAGCCCTCCAGGGACGGCCAAGATAGACAGCATTAACGCCGTTGGCCATCGTGATTGTACAATTGTTGAATATATATCCGTATCTGATATTTTCCGGTGTATTGGCTGCTGTAATATATGAGTTCCTTTTGCAATGAATAGTACACTTTTCGAACCAGGCAGTAGACGGGCCGAAAATAAAATCGGTAGTACCTTCAATGTAGCAATTCTCAAAATATTGCCTTGCTCCGTCTCTACCCGCGTAGAGCGTATCCTGATGACCGAGCAGGCGGCAATTGCGGAGTATGACACGGTCACCTTCGATATGCAGGGCAACGGCCTGCCCGAGTTCTGCGGAAGAGTTTTCTATCGTGAGGTTTTCTAATGTAATATCGTTCCCGCTCAGAAGGAAAGTATATGTCTTGAATGTACCCATTTTATTGATATTCGCATGATCATCATAGTTGATGATAGTTGTATTCCTATCTTCTCCGATCAAGCGTATATTAGTGATATGCGAAGGTATGATCAACTTCTCTTTATACACTCCGCTCTTTATGAATATGGTTATTGTCCCTCTGGGATCGGCTGTGCGGACAGAATTAATTGCTTCCTGTATGTTCCTGAAATCGCCGGTTCCGTTGCGGTCGACGGTCATTTCGGTCTTCTCCTGAGCATAAAAGACGGTGGAAAATAATAATAAACAGGTTAAAATTATATTTTTCATTCTTATTCTTTATTTTATTAAAAGGCTATTCAGGTAAACTTCCAGATAGGTATAGCCTTCTTTGTCTATATCATTTGCCAATTTGCCCGGATAATGTTTTTCCAGCCATCCGTCCGGAATACCATCTATATTTGAATCGACGGGCACGGTTGCAGGGGCATAGGTATATATTTCCCATCCGCCCACATCATTTTGCGAATCAATCAGGCCCGGCTTGGTTCCAAGTCTACCCGAGGCTCTGACAGGAGTTAGTCTTCTGGCAGTCTCGTTTACTACTCTTGTATCTGTTTTATCCCGTTTATAACTGGCTCCGGCATTTGCCAATACTTTTTTATAAGCATCCTTTGCATCATCCGTTGATATATATGGTACATCGAATGGTTTGTCAACCACGATATCCTTAATGTCCTTAGATGAAGGGTTAGGTTGTAAACCTATCAGATTATTTTTGTTTACTTTTTTATTTCCGGGGAAATAATTTCCATCCAAGAAGAATTTACCCCATATTCCTTTGACCTGTTTGTTTGTTCCGTCATCGGCATTCGGTGAAAATATCCTGTCGGGGTTTGAGGAAGTGGGAGAAGGTTTGTAGTAGTTGTTGACAAAATTATACCTGCCGCCTTCTCCTGCATATCCGCTGTTACTTCCCCAGTTATATATTACATTGTTCCTGAAATCTACGAGTTCCAACTCTGACTGGTTGCTGTAGCGGCTTCCGCACATGCGCGGATTTCGGCTGTCGTGATGAGCCAGAAGATTGTGATGGAATGAAGCTTTTTTTCCTCCCCATATTGCTCCATAGCCATGATTTCCTTTCTGATGAACAGACCCCCGCAGGCTTTCGGAAATGATACACCATTGCATGGTGAAATTCTCATTATCATAAAAGGAAGAGCATTCATCCGTACTCCAGCTCATAGAACAGTGGTCTATGATAATATCCTTGTTGCGGAAACCATATAGCGCATCATCCTGTACTTTTTGTAAATCTCCAAGCCGGAAACGCATATAGCGTATTATAATATTATTGCCTTCTACTCTTACCGGGTAATCTGCGATGCAGATACCGTCACCGGGCGCACTCTGCCCGGCAATAGTGGTGCTGTCGGATATTTGCAGTTTCGATTTCAGATGAATAATACCTGCGACTTTAAAAAGAATTGTTTTTGCCCCCGGCCTTTTCAGGCACCAGCGAAGTGTACCTTCCTGCGTTTTTTTATTACCCGTTATTGTATCTTCGAGGGAGTTAACGTAATATACTTTTCCACCCCTGCCTCCTGATGTATACATACCTCCACCTTCTGCACCGGGGAATGCGGGAGTTTGAGAAATTAATGATATGGTGCATAATATTCCGGTTAGATACAGTAATAATATTTTCATTTGAAGTTTATTTATTGAGTAAGATACTAAGCATAATAAATGGCCCTACTGCTTTAGGGTCGTTATCCCTTACGGGCTCATTTATATAGTATTCGTAACTTCCGTCGCGATAGCTTTTATCTCCGCCAAGTCCGGCAACGCTACAACCGTCAATGAGTGATATAGTACCGTCTCCGTTATCTTTTATAAATCTTTTTACAAACTGGTCATAAGCTATTCCTCCTTTTTCGAGATAACTTTTATCCAGATATCCTTTCTGAGCACCTTTCACCCATGTATAGATAAACATAGCCGATGCACTCGATTCTATATAGTTACCTTTGCGCCCCATCTGGTCGGTTACCTGATACCACATTCCGGTTTTTTCATCCCTGTATTTTTCGATAGCGGACGACAGATTTTGCAGTAATTTGATTATATCCCCACGTTTTTCGTGGTTTTCAGGTAGGTAATCAAGTATATCCACCATTGCCATCATATACCAACCTATACTTCTCGACCAGAAATTAGGAGACAGTCCTGTTTTTTTGTCAGCCCATCGTTGCTCCTTGCTTTCGTCCCAGCCATGATAGTAAAGGCCTGTTTTGGCATCATACATGTATTTATGTACATCCAGTATTTGAATAACAACATCATCAAATAACTCGGGTTCATTGAACGTCTTAGCATATTCTGCAAGAAAAGGTCCTGCCATGTATAGCCCATCCAGCCATACCTGATGGGGGTATATCTTCTTATGCCAGAAACTACCGTCGGCAGTACGCGGATGTGTCCGCATCTGGTCGCGCATCAGGTCGAGAGCTTTTTTGAAACGCTCCTGTTTGGTAAGCGCATACATAGGAAAGAGAAATTTACCGGAGTTTACACGGTCTATATTGTATTCCAGAGGTTTGTAGGTTTTTATCTGTCCGTCAGGTTCTACCATGAGGTCGGCAAAACTATATACATAGTCGTAATATGTTTGATCGAAAGTCTTTTGCCATGTTTGAAATATGGCTTGCAACTCAAGTCCGTGGCAATAGTTCCATTTGGGAGCTTTGGAAAAATCGAGCATCCACGATTCGGGGTTTCGCTTGATTTCCGAATCGGTCAGGCGGACATAATATTTTGTCTGGGCTTCCATTGATATGATGGAAGCTATAGACAATAAAGAAATAAGTAGTTTAGCCTTCATACCGTCCTTTTATTTTGTTTCGTTGATAAGAGTTTTATCTATCGTTTTTGGTAAATGTATATCTTTATTGCTTCCGCTGATATTTACTACCTCTTTCAATGTCGACGGATATTCAAATCCGGATATATATACATCTTCTACATTTTTTAGAATCAATGCAGCTCCTTCTTTCGGATTGATCCTTACATTTTTGAAATGAATACCTTTCGATTCTACAAGCTCTGCACCGATTATTGAAGTGATAGTAACATCTTCAACGTTTATATTTTCAATCTTCATTTCCGGCAAGCCGTTAAAAAACATAGCCCGGCGCGCATTTCGCGACACAAGGTTTTTTACATAAATATTTTTGAATGCAGGAGTTGTTTCGTCCACTGCCAGGATAGTAGATGTTACAGGTATGGTATCGCCATCTTCAAGCGATTCTACCGCCGATTTACCGCCATAATAAAGGTCGAAAAGGAACGACTCGGTTGCAATGTCAAACATATTTATGTCTCTAATATAAATATTTTCCACCACACCGCCACGGCCACGGCAACTTTTAAATCTCAGGCCTACGTCTGTACCCAGAAACTGGCAGTTGGATACCAATATATTCCTGACACTACCCGACATCTCACTACCTACAACAAATCCTCCATGTCCCTGAAAAACTTTACAATTATCTATCAATACGTTTTCAGTAGGACGATTGCGTCGGCGACCGTCTTCATCTTTGCCCGATTTGATGCAGATAGCATCGTCACCAACATCGAAGATACTGTTTACTATAATGGAATTCTTACATGATTCCATATCCAGGCCATCTCCATTTTGCGCATATCCCGGGTTGCGTACCATTACATTGTCTAAGATCACATTCTCGCACATTAGAGGGTGTATGTTCCAACTTGGTGAATTTTCGAACAGAACACCTTCCAGTAATACATTTTTGCACTCGATGAAGCTCACCATTACCGGACGAAGAAAGTCTTTGATCTCCATCCATTCGGCTTCGGTCAGATCATGACGGGGGACGTTCATATCACTTATTTCAAGTCCTTTCAGAGAGCCTTTTGATGGGAACCAGTAATTACCATCTTTGACTACACCTCCGGAGTTAATTACTTTTTTCCAATGGATTTCTGTCACTTTACTTTTTTTCAGAGGTCGCCATGCTTCACCCGAACCATTAATGGATCCTTCTCCGGTTATAGCTATATTTTCAAGGTTACGTCCTGATATAGGTGATTGGCAACGGCGTGTGTCAAGTCCTTCAAATACAGTGTTGACAAGCGGATACAGGTTGAAATCGGCGGAAAATAATATTAAAGCGCCTTTTTCTAAATGCAGATTTATATTTGATTTGAAAACAATGGGACCTGTATACCATACTCCGGAAGGTACGAAAAGAGTTCCGCCTCCTTTATTAGACAGGGCGTCCATTGCTTTTGCAAACGCGTCTGTATTCAGGGTAATCCCATCGGGTATTCCGCCAAAATCGGTAATTGATACTTTATTGTCAGGGAATACCGGACGTTGAATGGCCGGCATTTCGAATGGCAGGTTTTTATAAAGATGGTTATATCTGTTTTCAGCCTTTGCCGTGCTTACAGAAAGCAAAATACATAGAAGGACAAAAGACATTTTCGTCAAAAAATTCATATCATTACTTTTTTTAGATAAAGGAGGATATTACATCCTCCTCTATGTTAATATATTAATTCTTTATTAACGCCATCTGGGATCTCCGACATTATTGTTGAACGAGCCGTCTTTAATTGAGAAATCGCCATTCTCAGGATCTGTAAATAAGTCGGCTGCAGTACCGCTATATGTAGAATAAGTAACGGCGTCATTAGTTTGAGCCCAATTACTTGTCGCATATGTAGAGTTTATGGATGGAGCAGATGCGGAACGGATACCTAAGGTTGTCGCATCACCAGTCATACCTAATATAGTATTGCTGATACTGAAGGCCGTAGCTCCATAACCAGTGTTAAAATCAATAAAACGCTGGCTGGCTCCTGCTACTTTATACAAGGTGCAATTGCTTATAGTCAGGCTCTCCATATTAGTCTTGTTACTGTAAATAAATCCTTTCCCTGATGCACATACTTTATCGAAAGTAGAATTGCTTATAGTCAGATTCTTTAATACGCCACTTCCTGAATTAGCATCGATATGAATAAAGAAGTAACCGCTACCGATATTACGGAAGATACAATTGTTAAGAATGAGTGAGTTGACAACTTTTATCGGCGTACTCTGCATACGGAAAAAACTTGTCGCTATATTCTGAATAAGACAGTCATCAAACTCAATCTTATTTACCTGTCCGGCACTACTCTGATTCATTATATAGCCTTTATTCAGGCAATCAAGATTTAAATTCTGGAATGTGATGAAATCATGACTTCCGGCATAATCTACAGTTCCCTGAATTCTTAGTGCCGTTTTATTACTCCCGGGAATACCGAAGAAGTTGATTGACATTCCATCCGGTATTGTTATTTTTTCAGCTACGGTGTAGGTTGCGTCTGCAGCTAGTGCCAGAGTTATCGATTTACCCGGGTACTGTGTTGCCAGACCATCCAGATATGTCTGGTCGATGATATCGTCAGTGGCCAGATATAGTATAATGTCGGCGTTAGGTGCTTCCGGGAAAGTAATAAAAAGAGCATAGCCTCTTCTGATAATGTTATTATACAGATTGGCCTGATAAGAAGTATTCGGTTCAAGACCGGTCAAAGTAGTTTCTCCGGCGGCGATTTCGTCAGCAGTCAAAGTTTTTTCCTGAACTACCAGATTGTTTTTCAGCAATTCTATTTTAGTAACGGCTGCTCCGGCAGTCCATGATAGCCTTATACTGCTCGATGTCTTGTCACTGTTTGATACAGAGTTCATTATCTGCTCCGATTTAGTCTTAAACGAAAATTTCTCAGGATAAGCCCATTTTGATTCGGTTTTTACCGAAGACATGGCTTTAATACGGATAAAGTACTTACTGTCACTATCCAGGTCTGTCAATACATAAGGAGATTGAGTGATCGTTTTGTCTTCGCCGAAAACAACGCTATTAGTGTTATTCATGGGTACCTCGTTATATAAAGTATCCTTGCTGACTTCTATTATATAATATTCGGTGCCCGGAGTTTTCGTCCACTTGAATTCTGCTGTTGTAGCTTCGGGAGAAATGCTCAGTGATGAAGAAGTGACGCTGAACAAACGATTGTATGAGTTGTCTACATCCCAGTCATTTCCATCTGTACAAGACACAGTGGCAAATATGGTCAGAAGCGTGAATGCTCCCCGACCGATTATATATTTTATTTTTTTCATCTTGCTCATTTTATTTTTTTGTACACTATTAATTGCTGTATCCATATGAATTTTGCAATTTTCCGTTAGATGCCGAAATCGTTGTCGAAGCCAACGGCAATAAGTAACGGTTCCTTACCGTTGAATTCAATCCGGATGAAATAGACGGCAGATTGGTTTTTAACTGCGTTTGGGTAGCAGCAGTCCTTTCGGCTCCGAAGAATGATGCATTAGCATCATAGTTACTTGTGTTGGCCGGCGTTTCATACCATGTTACACTGGACATGTCGATGACTGTTTTTGATGCATCGGTATAGTTGAAATAAATTTTTTCAGGATATTTATTTGCCAACTGCTCTTCGTAATCAGTTTTGAATTTATCAATCTTTTTGCTTAACAGATTCCAGCGGATCAAATCAAATTTGCGGAAACCTTCACCAGCCAGCTCCCAGGCATTTTCATCAACTATTGCATTGAAGAAAGAATCTTTGTCAGCAGGGATTTTTGCAACATATTCTTCCGCGACACTTTTATGTGTATCATCAAACGCACGGGAATGCACTTCGCTTAATGCCTGACGGGCTGTCAACCCGGCCGAATTGGTATAACCTCCATCGGGGCCGGCCAGCTCGTTCATTACTTCCGCATACATCAGCAATACTTGCGGATAACGCATCCTTACTACATTGATACCACTCATCCATTTTGCATTGCCCGTCGCGATTGCCACATTACGCCATGCTTCGCTCATTTTGCGGATATCCCACTTCCCGACGTAAATACCAAACGGAGTATTTCCTATCGTAGATTCTTCCAAAACTCCGTTGGTTTCTTTCAATTGTACATGGGCACATGTAATATCACGGCGCAGGTCGTTTTTGTCAAATGACCAGAAGAAAGGAGCGGTAACTTTTTGTTTTCCGGAAGAGTTGCCTTTTTCTCCGTATTGAGCACTGGCTCCATTGATACGCACCCCTATCGTATAGCCAAGTTCACTGCTTACACCTAATCCCATTGGAATTTCGAATATATTCTCACGATAAGTCTGGTCCAGTCGGCTCTGGTTGAGTAAGTACCATTGGTCTTCGACCGAAGGGTTCAATTTATGGGTATTATTGGTAATAACAGCAGATAAATGAGTCAAAGCCAACTCATACATGGATTTACGGGTAGCATCGTCGCAGCGCTGAGTGGGGTAGGTCCCATCGCTATTTTCAGTGGCGGTGATATAACCACTTTTCGATTTCTCACGGATAGCCCACCCGCCACGGGTCAGGGCGATATTAGCTAATAATGTATGCGCATAACCTTTGGTTACACGTTCGGTAGTGTAAGAAGAAACCTCTCCGGCCCAGGGGAGAAGCCCGATGGCTTCCTCCAAATCTGTAATTAACCGATCCATAATCTCATCCCGGTCTGTTTTTTCGAGATAGGCATTACTTAAATCGGATTTCGAAGATTCAAGTTTCAACGGTACGTCTCCAAAGAAACGAATCAGGTCAAAATATAGCATAGCACGAATGGTTAATGCTTCACCTTTGAAACGAAGCATTGTGGTGCCATCACTGCCTCCCGATTGGGCCAGGGTGCTGCTATTGATGCCTTCAACAGTAAGGTTGGCATTTTCGATCATACCATACATAGCGTCCCATAGTTTGGCAATATTCCCCCAACCCGGGCTGGCATTGTAATTCATATTACCACGTTCATTGGCAGTATTGGTGGCATCCCCGCCCAATCCGTCTATCAGTTCACAATCGGTGTTTGTTCCCCATACGATAGGGATATATTGTGAGTAAGTTTGGTCCAGGGTCATCTCTCCATAGAGTTTGTTTATTGTTAACCCGGTGTAATATGTCGATTCAAAAACAAGGTCTTTTGTTAGTTCTGACGGTGAACTCTGGTCTAAAAAATCGGAGCAGGCAGATAAGCCGAGTATACCGGCAGACAATGCTATTGTTTTAATTATATTTTTCATAATCGTTTTTCTTCTTTAGAAATTAGAATGATACATTTATACCGGCTACAAAAGAACGGCTTTTCGGATATGATGCATAGTCAACACCCGGAGTCATCGGGTTTCTCTTGCTACTTGTGTCCACTTCAGGGTCAGATCCTGAATAATCTGTGATACACAGCAGATTGTAGCCTGTTAAGTAGATTCTTACATCTTGTATAAAGGCTTTTCTTACCCACGTCTTAGGAAAGTTATAGCCTATAGTCACATTGTTTATACGCAGGAATGAGGCATTCTCTACGGCATAATCTATCAATTGCATATTGCTGACAGCAGCCGGGTTGTATATATTGGCTCCTGCATTTATTTCATTCAGGCGTGCAGCTACAGCATCGGCACTTCCATAATAAGATATCGTAGAATTGCTTATTTTACCAAGATTCATTCCCGTTGCGGGG
The DNA here is from genome assembly GCF_015234155.1 of Dysgonomonas sp. GY75. Lineage (NCBI taxonomy): Bacteria > Pseudomonadati > Bacteroidota > Bacteroidia > Bacteroidales > Dysgonomonadaceae > Dysgonomonas > Dysgonomonas sp. GY75. Next base: position 368,162 of record NZ_JADCLQ010000036.1, on the reverse strand, counting down.
TCAATCCATGTATAACGGTTGCTTATCGCAAAATCGTTATTAAGGTTATAACCTTTTGCAGATCCTGTGTTGAAAGCCAATGCCAGTTTATTCCCGTTTATGATTTTGTTTCCAATGGAATAGTTACAGAATACATTGAAATCAAAATTACCTATATTACCATTGAACCCAAAACCACCTGTAACAGGAGCTATAGTGTTGCCTAATCTCTGTTTGAGAGGTTCTCCGTTTTCGTCACATTCGACTTTTAATGCGCCCGGATAGTAGTTACCTCCGGTAATGGTTTTACTGTTGTCAACAATACCATCTCTCAATACCCAGTTTGTACCATTCAATACCAATTCGCCGTTGGGATTAGTATTCGGGTCGTATGCCGTAAAGTATCCATTGGTCTTATAACCCCAGATTTCACCGAGGCGTCCGCCTTCTTCCACACGGAAATCTTCGTATTTGTAAAGAGTACTACCTGCCCAGCTACTGCTTTGCCACGAACTTTCTATAGGTAGCTTGTCAATTTTACTCCTGTTGTAAGATATGTTGAAGTTAAAGTTCAGATTAAAATTCTTTTGATCTACTAATATGGTATTCATTGCTAGTTCGACGCCCTTGTTCGATGTCTGTCCAAAATTCTGGAATTGATTGTCATAGCCTGTATTTGACGGGATTACTGTTTGCATTAGCAAATCCCTGGTTGTATTCCAATATAAGTCTAAAGTACCGGAAATACGATTGTTCAGGAAGCCATAATCGATACCGAAGTTACGGGTAACAGTTGTTTCCCATTTCAGGTCGGGATTGTATAAAGTTTTACCTACCTCCAGCATACTGGTGCGGTTATCATTAAAGAAAGGAGCTTTTGATGTATTACTGGCCATAGAATAAGTGGTATTTGTCAAACCAGACTTAATACGGTTATTACCTGCAGTACCAAAGCTCAGACGGAATTTCATATTTGATAGCCAACTATTGGTACTACTCATGAATTCTTCGTCAGACATTCGCCAAGCCAATGCTGCAGAAGGGAAAACACCCCATTGGTTACCTTGGGCAAACTTACTGGAGCCATCGGCCCGCATTGTCGCGGTGAATAAATATCTACCCAGCATTGTATAATTTACACGGCCAAAGAAAGATAGCATATTCTCTTTTGCTCCTATTGTCGTAATTGTAGGTAGTGGAGATCCCGCCGACATGTTAGCCTTCACTTCGGCAATAGTCATAGAAGCAGGAAATTCCACAGATGTGTTTTCAACTGATTTTGCCTGGCTGCTGGAGACTTCATGCCCTAATAATATATTCAGGTGGTCGCGTCCGTCAAACATTTTCTTATTATCGTAAGTCACAGTATTTGCATTCCGCCAGTTCTTGGTTGTAGTTCTTAACAATATTGCCTGAGGTTGCCCGTCATATTTCAGTTTTGAGTTCTGAACAGCATCGGCAGACCAGATTTGGTCTGTATCGTCATATTTCCAGCCATAACCAAATTCGGAACGGAAAGTAAGTTCCTTTGTCGGTTTCCAATTCAACCCTGCGTTATAATTCTGATTGAATGTGTTGCGTCTTTTGTATGTAGCCAGTAAACGTTCCAATGGATTTTTCTGGGATGAAGTATTGTTTTCTTCATCGTCCGTATTACTGGATATTGGATTAACAGGACGGAAACGGGCCGAATTGGCAACGATAGAATTAGCTGCATTCGATTCATTTGTATCAGCACCTCCACTCAAGCCATCTACAGATGTATAACTCAAGCGTCCATTGAAGTCCAGGCTCAACCATTGGTTCAGGTTAGTATTGATTTTTGCATTAATATTATCCTTCTTGAAGCCGGAGCCCAACATGATGCTTTTTTCTTCGTTATGGGCATAACTTACGCTGTACTTTATATCTTTGGTCCCACCGCTTACATTTACATTATATTGTGTCTGGTTGCCGGTGCGTCCGAAAATTTCGTCCTGAAAATCATTTCCTTCTATAGATTTCCAGATATCCAGATCCTGAAAATCTCCATAGTCGGTATTGCCTAATTCGTACTGGTAGTAAGCAAAGTCATACGGACTCATCACTTTAGTCATTTTAGCGACTTTTCTTATGCCGAAATATGCTCCGAAGTCGACTCTGGTTTTTCCTTCATGGCCACTTTTAGTTGTAATGATGATTACACCATTTGCGCCACGCGCACCGTATATGGCTGTAGAAGAGGCATCTTTCAATACGTCGATGCTCTGTATTTCAGTGGGTGCAATATCGCTGATACTTGAAACCTGAAATCCGTCTACAATATATAGTGGAGAATTGTCCTGAGACAGTGAGCCTCCACCCCGCACCCGGATTTTTATATCTGCGTCGGGAGAACCTTCAGTGGTAGTGATGTTTACTCCCGCCAGTCTGCCGGTCATAGCCTCAACAGCACTGGATACAGGGATAGAGCCGATATCTTTAGACCCAATGGAAGCTACGGAGCCTGTCAGGTCTTTTTTTGCAACCGTTCCGTAACCGATTACTACCACCTCATCCAGTTCGGAACTAAGGTCTTCCATAACAAAGTCGATTATATTTCCGGAGATCGGCTTTTCATTTGGTTTCATACCAATATATGATGCCGAAAGGGTTTTGTCAGCATTGTTGACAGAAAGAGTGTACTTGCCATCGATATCAGTCATTGTACCTTTGGTTGTACCTTTGATTGAAACGGTAACACCCACCAGAGGTTCACCCTGAGTATCGGTGACAGTACCTTTTATCTCCCGTTGCTGGGCGTATACGTTTTGTCCGCATACCAGAAACATTGAGATACAAATAAGAGACAAAATTCTTTTGATTGTCTTTCGCATGGTTGTTTAGATTTATGATTTGTATTTCTTTTAATAAATTTATCCTAAAGGACGAGGTTCGTTTTGCCAGTTTAGACTTTTCTTTTTAAATTTAGTTATACTTTTCTTATGGAAATAGATAGTTTATATGTTTTTAGCCATTAATAAATGTTTTGGATTTTGTTTAAAAAATGTTATTAGATTTCGAATGCAATGTATGTATCATTTTTGGTACAGAGGGGTGTTAAAATATTTTTTTAAGGGGGATGAATTGACTAGACCCCGTATCATACAGCATTTTATTTAAGCCTGATTATATATACACAATACAGGATATATCTCGGGTAGATTCGAATTTATTCGAATCCCTCCTCAGTTTTTACTATATTTGTACAAAACCTTTTGGTACCATGATTTTTAATCGTTTCTATTGTTTTTTGTTTATTCTCGTTGTTTGTATATCTGTTTCCGGGCAGCAAAAATGTTTTTTTGAACATTACGGGCCTGAAGATGGATTGCCACAGCATACCATAATGAGTATTGTGCAGGATAAAAAAGGTTTTATGTGGTTTTCTACATGGAACGGGCTTTGCCGTTTCGATGGGTACAATTTCTATACATACAGGATTCAACAGGGGGACAAATATCATATGCGCAGTAATCGTATAGATAATATATACGAAGACAAATACGGGTATATATGGACCCTCCCTTACGACCGGGAACCTCACCGATTTGACCCCCATACCGAAACTTTTATGGGAATAAGGTCGGTCAAAGGATATGAAAATCTTACTTTTATCGCTACCAGGATAGAGACAATGCAATCGGGTAAGGTATGGCTGTCGTCTGATAATATGGGCTGTGTTTGTGTTACCGATTCAACATTTGCTATAGAGACTTTTAATAAGGAAAATGGTAAATTGAACAGCAATAAAATATATGAAGTATATGAAGATAAAGACCTGAATAGCTGGATACTTACCGATAATGGGCTCTATCTCTTGTCTAAAAATAATAAGATAACCAGTTTTTTCTCGGATAAGGCCTATATAGAATCCAAACCCGCTCAGAGTTTTTATTCTGTGATGGAACAGGAGGGCAGAATATGGTTCGGCTCTGATAACGGGAAAATATGGATTTACAATAAAGGAAATGGGCAATCCGATTTATTGCAGACCGGCACCGATTCATATATTAGCTATATCCGGAATATAGATAATAATCAGATACTGATTGCTACCAGAAGTGATGGTTTCTTTATTTATAACCGTAATTCTAAGAACTTGAAGAAATATGATGTATCAACTTTATCCGGGATGTCTACCAATCACATTATATCCTGCTACGTTGACAGATCGAAGAATATATGGTTTGAATCAGACCAGGCGGGGGTTTCTAAATTTAACCCGGAAACGGGGATTATGAAGCACTTTCGTATGAAAATAGAAAGCGTTGTGTCGAATGTATTTCCGTCTAATTTTTTTATTTTCGAGGATATAGAAAACCGCTTATGGGTACATCCACGGGGAGGAGGCTTTTCTAGCTATGATCCTCAAAAAGATAGCCTGATCCCGTTTTTTAACGAACCATATTCGCCAACCTGGAGATTTTCGAATATGATGCATACGGCTTTCTCCGACAAGCAGGGAAACCTTTGGCTGAGTACGCGTTCTCATGGGTTGGATAAAGTAATATTTAATGATGAAGTATTTAAGACAATTGTAGTTGATCCGAATATTCATTCCATGATAAATAATGACATTCGCAGTATTTTTGAGGATAGTAAACGAAATTTGTGGGTATCTACAAAAGGAGGGAAAATATTTGTCTACGACCAGTCATTAACACAGCAGGGATATATATGCAGTAATGGTAAGATAGAATATGGTAAGCCCTTGGAAGGTGTCGCATATTGTATGATGGAAGATGCTGCTAAAAATATCTGGATAGGAACAAAGGGCGAAGGAATATACAAACTTACCCCGGTAAATAATACATACAAAATAACGCAATACAAACATTCCGATGATAATATATACAGCCTGAGCAACAACAGTGTATATGCTATATTTCAGGATAATAAGATGCGAATCTGGGTTGGAACGTACGGTGGCGGACTTAACTTGTTGGATGAAGGGAAAAATCACTTCCTGAATCATAGGAACGACCTTAAGAATTATCCGTTTCAATATGGTTCACAGATCAGGGCAATGAGTGCCGATAAATACGGTAATATATGTGTGGGCACAACATTGGGACTTATTATGTTTTCATCTGATTTCGGATCGGTAAATACTATCGATTATAAGTTCTATACACGGATACCGGAGGATAATGAAAGCATTAGCGAAAACGACGTCTACGATATTTATACAACACGGAGAGGGGAAACTTATATTGCAACTTTCGGTGGCGGGGTAAATGAGATTAAAGCTGTAGATGAAAAAGGCTTTCCTTCCGAGTTTTTATCATATACGACCAAAGACGGGCTTCCCTCAGATGTCGTATTGACTCTTACAGAAGATAAGAAAGGGAATCTGTGGGTAACATCGGAAGGTAATCTCACCAAGTTCGATCCTGTAAGAAAATCATTCGAGACCTATAGTGAGATAAACAGGCAGATAGAAGGTCAGAACTTTTCGGAAGGAGCCAGGTATACAGCTCAGTCGGGAATCGTATATGTCGGCTATTCGAAGGGGGTATTATCTGTCGATCCGGAGAATATTAATAAGAGTACATTTACGCCGTATGTTGCGTTAACTAAATTCCAGATTGCCAATAAAGATGTTCCTATCGGAGAAGATTCTCCACTGAAAGCGAATATCGATGATCTGGATTATATAAAGCTCAACCACAAACAGAATTTTATCAATATTGAGTTTGTCGCCCTCGACTATATAGAACCCAGAAGAATTAATTATGCTTACAAACTGGAAGGCTTTGATCAGGATTGGATCATTACTTCCAAACAACGAATTGCCAATTATACGAATTTATCGCCGGGAAATTACACTTTCCGGGTGAGATCTACAAATAGCGACGGTATATGGATGGACAACGAGCATATATTAAATATAGAAATAACGCCGTCTTTCTGGCAGACAGGCTGGGCGTATCTCCTGTATGTTATTCTCATTATTGCTGTTCTGTACACTATATTGCGTACTCTGTTTGTATTTTACCGTTTGCGGGATAAAGTGAAGCTGGAGCACGAAGAAACCGAGATGAAAACCCGCTTCTTTACGGATATTTCACATGAGATACGCACTCCGCTGACTATGATTGTTTCACCTGTGGAGAATATAATAGAGAATGAAGGCACACCGGGCGATATAAAATCACAATTGCAACTGGTGTTGAAGAACTCCAACAGGATGCTGCGCATGGTGAATCAGATATTGGATTTCAGGAAAATACAGAAAATGAAGCTCAATATTCAGGAGACACAGTTTGGGGATTATGTGTCTGATATTTGTAATAATTTCTCCAAGACGGCCGAATACCAGAATATAAGGTTGGAATTTAATAACCGGGCCGGAGATGAAAAAATCTGGATAGACCGTGATAATGTAGAAAAACTAATATTTAATCTGTTATCCAATGCCTTTAAATATACATCTGATGATAAAACGATAGAAGTCACTGTTTTTAGCAATAAAAAAGATAACACTGTTGCCATTCAGGTGAAAGATGAGGGCGGTGGCATGACTAAAGATGTACTGAATAAATTGTTTACCCGTTTCGCATCATTTAATAAAGATAAGAACAAACCGAGTACAGGTATCGGCCTGTCTATCGTTAAAGAAGTGGCAGACAAGCACCATGCTAAAATAGTGGTAGACAGCGAAGAAAATGAAGGCTCCGTCTTTACCGTTTTCTTTCCTACAGGGATTGAGCATCTGAAAGATGATGCAAATGTTTCTTTTACATTTGTTGCAAAAGATGCTGTTGCAGAAAAGACGGAATCCGATGTTGCTAAAGAAAAAGTAGCAGGAGAAACTATGCAGGAAAATCCGGACGAAGCTATAGAAAAAGAAAATCCGAAAGAGACTATACTGGTCGTAGAAGATGATTCTGATTTGAGACGCTTTATTGTTAATATACTGGAACCTTATTATAATGTATTGGATGTTGCTGATGGAAAAGAAGGTTATGATAAGGCTGTGGCAAATGTCCCGGATTTTATAGTAAGTGATATTATGATGCCGGAGATGGATGGTACCGAACTATTACAAAAGATACGGGCTACTACCGAAATCAGTCATATACCTGTTATCCTGCTTACTGCAAAGACTGATATGGAAAGTAAACTGGATAGCTTGGATTACGGTGCTGACGATTATATAACCAAGCCGTTCAGTGTGAAGTATCTGCGCGCCAGAATCGAAAATATCATTCGTCAGCGTAAGCGGCTTTACGATGTTTATTCTGCGGGCAGGCCTTTGGATGTTGCCGAACCGGAGAAAAAAGAAGAACCGGGACACAAGATTACTCCTCACGACGAATCTTTTATCAGGAAGATAAAAGAGGTGGTGGAAGAGAATATCGATAATAGTGATTTTGTGGTGGATGATCTTGCAAATGCCATTGCCATGAGCAGGACGGTATTCTTTAAGAAATTGAAAAGTCTTACAGGGCTTTCTCCTATCGAGTTTATCCGTGATATAAAAATAAAACATGCTGCTAAGTTGATAGAAACGCAGCAATATACAATAAAAGAAGTTTCGTTTATGATAGGTATATCAGACACGAAATACTTTTCGCAATGTTTCAAAAACGTTTATGGAATGATCCCAAGTGAGTATAAGAACCTGAAAAATCGTTCATAATAATGTAAATATACGGGGTGAAACTAATTAAGTCAAAAACACCCCTTTGTATTTGATTCGTTACTCCTATATTTGCTATAGGAGCAGAATAATGTTTACTTTTACACCGTTTATAAGAATTTCTAACCTTAAAAAAAGACCAATGAACAATTATTCTATAATGTATAAAAAGTTATTTTTTATTTGTCTGTTTTTGTTTTTACAGATAAACGTTTTCTTGTCGGCGCAAAACATCTCAGTGAAGAATAATTCGGGGCAGGCAGTTGTTGATTATACCTTGGAGATACCTGTTGATGAACTGAATCTTTCTTTAGGTAATTACTTGGCGACCATAAATAATACAGATGTTCCCGTTGAAATAATTACGGATGCAAAAGGAAGACAACTGGCAATACTGCCTGTTGATAAAATAGATGCTAATAGTGAAATTCTGATTTCATTAAGGCCGGGTACAGCCGATGCTTACCCCAAGCGTAGCTATGCTGAACTATCTCACAAAATAGGCGGGGACTTCGAAGGACATAAATATGTAGGCGGTTACTCATGGGTGAAGCCCAATTATATAAGTCTGCCCGGAACATTCAGAGATCATTCTTATTATATCAAATATGAAGGTCCTGGTTGGGAGAGCGATAAAGTTGCTTTCCGTTTCTATTTGGATAATCGTAATGCAATAGACGTATTTGGTAAAAAGACTTCCGATATCGTCCTTCCTGCTGTAGGGGTTGATGGTTTTGATAACTATCATAATATGGCAGACTGGGGAATGGATAATATGAAAGTCGGAACTGCTTTGGGAATCGGGACTATCGCTGTATGGAACGGACAAAAAGCTGTCCGAGTGGAAAAGAAGGATAGTATGACTTGCTTTATTCCTGCCGACGGTAAAATACGGTCGCAGGTGAAAACAATTTATTACGGATGGGATGCGAATGGTGTAAAATGCGATCTTACTTCGCTGATATCCATTGATGCAGGTAGCCGTGCTTCACGTATGGAGTTGCTTGTGGATAAAAAGATTAATATTGCTACAGGGATTATAAAAATAAAAGAAGCGGAACTTATCGTTAGCAATAGTAAGGACAGTAAATGGTCTTACATAGCTACTTTTGGTAAGCAAAGCCTGAATAACGATATGCAGGGTCTTGTTGTGTTTGCGCACACACGGCAGGTTAAAGAGATAACAAGTGATGATCTGAATCATATATTGGTGCTTGAACCTGAGAATGGTTATGTCGAATATTATTTTATGCCTACATGGGAACTGGATAAAGAACCGGTTGTGACCAAAGACGATTTTATGAAATGTATAGATGAAGTACTGGCCCGCTTGAATAATCCGATAACATATACTATTAAGAATTAAAGTCAACTATAATAAAAACTTATATCATGAAGCCACTTAATAAAACAACAGTAGAGAAAAAAGATTTACCAGTAAAGATACTTCAATTCGGCGAAGGAAATTTTCTTCGCGCTTTTGTAGACTGGATGATAGATAAAGCGAATAATGCAGATGTAATGAACCACGGCATCATTGCTGTACAGCCGATAGGCGGTGGTGAGAATATGGTAAAGATGTTCAAGGATCAGGACAGTATGTACCATGTTTACCTCGAAGGTATAAAAGACAAGAAACCTGTGAAAGAAGTCGCTTTGGTAAAAAGTATCATGGATATCATGAATCCTTACAGTCAGTATGCGGAATACGAAAAACTATTTCTGAGCGAAGGGCTTGAGATGATAATTTCCAATACCACAGAAGCCGGTATCCGCTACGAAGAAGGTGACGATCTGAATGCCCAGCCACCAAAATCATTCCCTGCTAAAATGACAGCGTTATTGCATAAACGCTATCAGAAATTCAATGGGGCAAAAGATAAAGGTCTTCTTATTATCTGCTGCGAACTGATTGAAGATAATGGCTCCACACTTCACAATTATGTACTAAAACATGCCAGGCACAATAATTTGGGAGAAGGCTTTATTGACTGGGTAAATACATCTTGTCATTTCTATGATACTTTGGTAGACCGTATTGTGCCGGGCTTTCCACGGGAGAATATCGATGAAATCAAAGCTGAGATTGGGTTTGATGATAATCTCGTAGTCAAAGGTGAATACTTCCATGTATGGGCTATCGGCGGCGACAGTATCATCAAAGAAAAATTCCCATTGGATAAAGCCGGATTGAATGTCCTATTCATGGACGATATCAAGGCTTTCCGCGCCAAGAAAGTACGTATCCTTAACGGCTCGCATACAGCTATGGTGCCTGTGGCTCTCCAGCTTGGTTGCGAAACGGTGATGGATGCATTCAATACACCCGAAGTAGAAAAGTATATCAATAAAATGGTGGCCGAAGAAGTATTACCGTGTATCGACGAAGATCCGGAAGAACTGAAAGCCTTTGCTGCTAAAATATTAGAACGCTTCTACAACCCGTATCTGAAACATTATCTGAAAGATATTTCTTTAAATTCCATCTCTAAATGGGAGACACGGGATTATCCTACGGTATATGACTGCAGTAAGAAGCTGGATAAGAATGCAAAACTGACCACATTTTCTTTTGCTGCACTACTGGTGCTTTATACAGGTCAGTCGGCTGCGAAGAATTTCACACCGAATGATACCCCTGAATTTATCGAGTTTATTCAAAAAACATACGATAAAAACAATATCAAAGGATGGGTAGCAGGTATTGTTAACAATAAGGAGATGTGGAAAGAAAATTTCTCTGCGGTACCTCAGTTTATCGATGAAGTATCTAAGGATGTGGAGTTGATATTGAACCATGGAATGCAGAGCGCATTACAATCTTTAATAAATTAATTAATTGATGATGGACAATGGAACCGAAACATTGTCCACTGTCAATATACACATGAACGATTATGAATAACGATTGTTTATATTGCAATAAAAATCAGACACAGCACGATCTGATGATTGAAATTTGCAAACTGAATGTGTCTACTGTATACCTTTTCAGGGAGCAAACCTATCTGGGACGGTGTATTGTTGCTTACGAAGGTCATGCAAAAGAGCTATACGAATTGGACAATAATACACTTTTATCATATATGCAGGACGTAAATAAGGTAGCTAAGGCATTGAAAGATATATTCGCCGCCACTAAAATTAATTACGGTGCTTACTCTGACAAATTGCCGCACCTGCATATGCACTTAGTCCCTAAATATACGGATGGCCCGGATTTTGGTTCTACTTTTACGATGAATCCGCAGAAGGTTTATTTATCCGATGAAGAGTATATGGACGTACTGGCATCTATCAGGAGTAGGTTGATGTAAATCTGAAAACTTTATCTATATGATGAAGTTACCGGTTTGTAATAGCCGGTTTATAGTTCTTTGATACAATGTTCGGTAACCCCGGTGTTTACTGAAACAGTGACAAAAAAGAAAGTATGTAAAGAGTGTTACTTTTGTTACTTTTTAACAAAGTCCTCAGTGAAACACAGTCTCTTCTCAGTGGTTCTCAGTGTAACATGAAACAAGTGTAACCTTTGTTACTTTTTATACAAAAAAATGTGACAACTAAAAAAAATGAAAAAGTGTCAAGTTTGTCAACTTTTTCTACGATCAATAGAAAAAAAGGAGAAAACAGAAATGAATAAATATCTTAAAATAGCCCCTACAGATAATGTCTGTGTGGCAATAGATGATCTGAGTGAAGGTGATATTCTGGATATAGACGGCAAAAAAGTCACCATCAGGAATACGATCCCTACAGGCCATAAGTTTGCAATAGACGAGATAAAAGAAAACGAAGACGTTATCAAATACGGTTACCCTATAGGACATGCTACAACTGATATTCATATCGGTGAGCATGTACATACCCAGAATGTGAAGACTAATTTGCATGACGATCTACAATACGCTTATGTTCCGGTTCATCCGAAACTGGATATAAAAAAGAGTAACCTTACTATAAACGGTTATCTGCGTTACAATGGCGAAATGGGTATCCGCAATGAACTGTGGATTGTCCCTACCGTAGGCTGTGTAAACGGACAGGCACAAGCTATCATCAACCGTATAAAAAGCGAACTCGATGTTTCCCATATAGACGATATACGTGTCTATACTCATAACTACGGCTGTTCCCAGCTTGGCGACGATCATGTCAATACACAGAAGGCATTGGCAGCACTGGCCAAACATCCTAATGCAGGCGGTGTACTGGTCATGAGTCTTGGTTGTGAAAACAATCAGCAGAAGGACTTCAAAAAAGTAATGGGCGAATGGGACGATAAGCGGGTTAAGTTTCTTATCGCACAGGAGGTACAGGACGAAATAGAAACAGGCTTTCAGCTGATGAAGGAACTGGTAGAGAATATGCGTAACGATAAGCGCGAACCGCTTCCATTATCGAAATTGAAAGTAGGATTGAAGTGCGGCGGTAGCGACGGCTTTTCCGGTATTACAGCCAATCCGTTGGTGGGGCAGTTCTCCGACTGGCTGATAGCTCAGGGGGGAACAAGCATCCTTACGGAAGTGCCCGAAATGTTCGGTGCCGAAACTATACTTATGAACCGTGCCGAGACAAAAAAAGTCTTTGATGATACAGTTTTGTTGATCAATAACTTTAAGCATTATTTCCGTAAGTTCGACCAGCCGATATATGAAAACCCCTCACCGGGCAATAAAGCCGGAGGTATCACTACCCTAGAGGATAAATCGTTGGGTTGTACCCAAAAGGGTGGCAACTCGGAAGTCGTGGATGTGTTGGATTATGGCCAGCCGGTAGTAAAGCATGGACTTAACCTGCTGAATGCACCGGGTAACGACCTTGTAGCCGCATCGGCTCTGGCTATGTCGGGTTGTCAGATAGTGCTGTTTACAACAGGTCGCGGTACTCCATTCGGAGCTTTTGTTCCTACAATGAAAATATCGACTAATAGTAAACTGTATAATTTCAAGCAAAACTGGATAGACTTCAATGCCGGAGTCTTGCTCGAAGGACGGGGTATGGAAACCGTACTGAATGATTTCATCAACTTTACGGTCGAAGTTTGTGATGGTAAGCATCTGAAACATGAAGAGACAGGCTTTAAGGAAATAGCCATATTTAAGTCGGGAGTGACACTATAATTAAGAGGCAATATTTTGTTAATGTATATATTTGAAGAGCTGGCTGGAGTCTATTGTTACCCTGGTCAGCTTTTACCAAAATTTAATCATATAACAACTTTGTGTTAACGAATCTGTAATCATAGAGGGATACTTTTGCCCGTGAGTTTTTAATCATTAATAAAAATAAACGGATGAAAGTAAATCTGACGAAACCAAACAGGAGAGCCATTCTTATACTCTTTTTCCTGCTTGGTATTTCTATGCTGAATGCCCAGAATAAGGCAACCTCAATAACCGGTGTGGTTAAGGATGAGAGTGGCGAAACTATAATTGGGGCCACAATAAAAGTTAAAGGGACTTCTGTAGGTACGGTAACGGATATGGATGGTAAGTTCTCTCTGGAAACTCCGGCTACAGGAATCCTGAGCATTTCATACATAGGCTATCAGCTGGTTGAAATGGAGATAGAGAGCAATAAACACTACACGATTACATTAAAAGAAGACCAGAAGCAACTGGATGAGGTTGTTGTTACGGCACTGGGGATCAAGCGGGAAGAAAAAGGGCTTGGATTTGCTACAGAGAATATTGAAGGACAAGCCTTAAATGACTCTAAGTCTAACAACTGGGCAACAGCCCTCTCCGGTAAAGTCGCTGGGTTGAGTATAATCAGTCCCGGCGGAGGACCATTAGGAACATCCCGTATCTCATTACGTGGAGATAACTCCATGAATATGGATGGGAACAATGCTCTTATCGTGATTGATGGTGTCCCGATTGGAGGTTCAGCTACAGGTACAGGAGCCGACTCATACGGTGCGGGTTCGGGAAGTGATATTCCTGTCGACTATGGCGATGCTGTGAATGATCTGAATCCAGAGGATATTGAGTCTATAACAGTCCTGAAAGGTGCTTCCGCTGCTGCTTTGTATGGTAGTCGTGCTGCAAACGGAGCTTTGATAATAACTACAAAATCAGGTTCGAAGCAGAAAGGGATAGGAGTGACATTCAGTTCCAGCTTTAGTCTGGATAATGTTTTAAAATGGCCTGATTATCAGTATGAATATGGGCAAGGAACACAAGCTAAGGATAAGAACGGCAATTGGTATTATTCATATGGGGCATCGGCGGATGGAACGAACACCGGCTCTACTAGTAGTGCATTCGGTCCTAAATTTGATGGACAAATGTATTTCCAGTATGACCCGAACGTTGAAGGACAGAGTCTGGAACGGCAGTTATGGCAGCCATACAAAAATAATATAAAGGACTTTTGGCGAACCGGTACCAACTTCACCAATAGCATATCCATTGAAGGTTCTTCGGATAAGGCGAGTTTCAGGGCATCACTTACACATCAGAACAATGAATGGATGATGCCTAATACCGGCTTCAAAAGGACATCAGTCTCTACTTCGTTTGACTATAAAGTGACAAACAAGCTTCGCTTTTCTTCCAAGGTGAGCTTTACCAACAGAAATAGTGATAACCTTCCGGGAACGGGCTATAACAACCAGTCTATTTCCTATTTTATGATCTTCCAGAATCCTAACGTCGACTTGGCCTGGTACCGTCCGATATGGAAAAAAGATAAGGATCAGGTAGAGCAGATACATCCTTTCAGCAGCTATATAGACAATCCTTATCTGATAGCCTATGAGATGGAAAATCCTACGGATAAGAATTCAGTATTAGGTACAGCGAGTGCGACGTATCAGTTCTCAAGGAAGTTCGACTTACTGGTGAGGACAGGTATAGAAATGTCGCATGAGGCGAGAGAACAGCATCGTCCTTACAATACGGCCAACTTTGCTACAGGTTACTATAAAGAGGAGGATATCAACTACTTTGAGATAAATACAGACTTTCTTTTCTCTTACAGAGAGCAGTTTAACCGGGATTTAGGACTGAGAGTTTCTGCCGGAGGCAATATGAGAAAGAGTGAATATCGTTACAAGGCGGGATATATCACAGGATTGGTGACTCCGGGTGTGTATAAATTGTCCAATGGTTTCACAAGTGCAACTATGAGGTCCACAAACCGGGATAAGCAGGTTAACAGCTTGTACGGAACAGCTACAATTAATTATAAGAAGTTCTTGTATTTAGATGTGACCGGACGTAACGACTGGTCGAGTACGTTGCCTATCGAGAACAATTCATTCTTCTATCCTTCTGTCAGCGGTAGTTTCGTCCTGTCGGATGTCGTTAAAATGCCGTCTCAGATATCTTTTACTAAATTGAGATTATCCTGGGCACAGGTAGGTAATGATACAGACCCGTACAAAACAGCTAAGTATTACTCGGTAAGCGAATTTTCGGGTGCCGCTGAAAGACCGGGAACATTATATAATGCGAACCTAAAGCCTGAGATATCGACTAACTATGAGGCTGGAATAGATTTCCGGATGTTTAAAAACAGGCTAGGTATAGATATTACAGGATATCAGAATTATACAAAGAACCAGATTATAGATGTACCTATCGATCCGACAGCAGGGTATGGCAAAGCCACAATCAATGCCGGAAAAGTAAGAAACCAAGGGCTGGAAGTAGTCCTGAACGGGGTATTGATGGAACAACGTAGCTTCAAATGGAAAGCTTCCTTTAATTGGGCGAAGAACTGGAATAGGATAATGGAACTTTCTGAAGATCTGGATAATGATGAGGATCAGATGATAGCGCAAGCCGGAACTGTATATTATTATGCGAAAGTAGGCGGTTCTATGGGAGATATGTACGGTTATAAGTTGCTCCGCAATCCGGAAGGTAAAGTCATATACGACGCTGCTACGGGATTGACAGCAAAACCCGAAAATGTCGAGTATGTTGGTAATGCATATCCGGGATGGAAAGCCGGCCTTCAAAATGAATTTACGATCAAGAATGTACGGGTGTCTTTATCCATAGATGGACAATACGGCGGTTTGGTTTATTCTCAGTCGCATCATAAAATGACAGAACAAGGTAAATTGAAACACACCCTTTACGGCCGTGACTCAGAAGATGGTAAATTGGTAGGAGATGGTGTTATTGCTAACGGAGACGGAACTTATTCTCCAAATACAACCAGAGTGCTGGTAAGCCAATATTATTCAGACTATTATCGCCGGGCAAATGTGGAGACAAATTCATTTGACGCTACATTCATAAAACTTCGGGAAGCAAGGGTAGAATATAACTTCCCATCGTCGATAACAAAGAAGCTGAAACTGAATTCCCTTGCTGTAGCCTTGTTTGGTCGTAATCTGTGGATGTGGACAAAGGAATACCCTCTGTTCGATCCGGAAGCGGCAGCCTTAAATAGTTCTACAATTGTTCCCGGAACTGAAATGGGTCAAATGCCCTCTTCACGTACTATGGGGATAAACCTGAATGTTAAATTTTAATATGTAAAAGATTAAGAAATGAGATTACTAGACAAAATATCGATAGTATTATGTATCCTCGCTACCAGCTTTACAGCTTGCGACAGTGGATTTGAGGAACTGAACAAAGACCCGAACAGAATAGATGAAATATCACAAGGTTCACTGTTAAGTCCTATTTTATATGAAATGGCCAGTTACAATTACCTGAGAGCCGATGATGTGACTTTCGATTTTATGCAAGTCTCTCTAAGTCATCCGAGTAGTGGAACAGACAGGGCACATTACTATATGACGGAAACATCGGGTGAAGGTGTATGGAGTACTTATTATAACTGGCTAACGTCTGTAAAAGAGATGTATGAGGCTTCCGTAAAGTTTAAAGATCCGAATTCACAGGCAATCGCTCTGACCCTAAACAGCTGGTTGTACGCAAATTTGACCGATGCATTTGGTGACGTGCCTATGAAAGAGGCTTCACGAGCTGAAGAAGGGATATTAAACCCCGTGTTTGATACACAGAAGGAAATTTATACCCGTATTATATCAGATCTCGAGACGGCAAATGACATGTTCATTACATCACAGAAATTAACCTATATAGGAGATCTTCTCTATAATGCCAATACTGAGGCAGAAGGCGTACTGAAGTGGAAAAAGTTTTGTAACTCTCTACGTATGCGCTGTTTATTGCGAATATCCAAGAGGGACTCGGAAATGAATGTATATGCTGAATTGAAGAAGATGGTGAATGATCCTGTTAAATACCCTGTTTTTGAGAAGAATGCAGATGGGGCTATCTTAGCTCTGTCAGGGTTGGCCCCACAGTTACCTCCTATTTCCAGACCACAGGATTTTACTACAGGACGGGCTGCAGGAGAATTTTTTATAGATAACCTTGTGGCTATGGACGATCCGAGATTGCCTATCTGGGCTTCGAAAGCGAAGGACCTGGATGGAAAGAATATCGGATATAAAGGAATCCCAAGTGGTAGTCCTATTACTCAGACATTCAATTATACTCCGTCTAACCTGAATCAGACCTTGGCAAAGGCTCCTCTGAATATTGTCTTGATGACTTATGCCGAAGTTAAGTTTATAATGGCAGAACTGGCATATAAGAATATAATATCGGGAGATGCAAAAACCTATTATGAAGAAGGTACTAAAGCGGCTATCGAACAATGGGGTGGAGTAGTTCCGGCTAACTATTTCAGTAATGTAAATGCTGCGTACAATAATACTTTCGAAAGAATAATGCTTCAGAAGTATTTAGCTTTGTTCTTCAATGACTATCAGCAATGGTTCGAATACAAAAGAACAGGGCTGCCTGTACTTCCGGATAATGGAGGATTACTCAATAATGGCAAGATGCCCATACGCTACCAATACCCACCTAAAATAAAGCGGATGAATAGTACTAATTACCAAAAAGCCGTAGAGAATATGGGTGGTGATAACATCAACATAAAATCGTGGTGGGAAAAATAAAGGATACTAACTTATAAAATAAAATAGATATGAAAAAGATTGTTTGCTTATCATTTGTATTTATATACACAGTATTGTCATTGCAGGCACAGAAAGCAACAAATTTCGAATACGATGTTTATGGGGATGGCATTAAAGTCGAAGATATAAAAGATTATTCTTCGCATGAACTCGGAGATCTCATAGCCCGTAAACTACAGGCTGTGGAGAATATATATCTGCTGCGTTACGAAACAAGGGTAGGCCTTAATAACTCTGAGATTGAAGTACAGAAACCCGATATTCTACAATCTGTAGAGAAAATGGATAAGTATTATAAGAAAGCCGTTAAGAAACAATTATTATCGAGAGACGAGGCTGTGAGCAGGTTTTCGAAATATCTGGACATTGCCTACTTCGTTTTTTATGAAGACAGTGCTGCATTTGAGAGTGCTTTAAGTAAAGCCAAAAAGACAGAAGATATTATAATTATTTTTGAGCAGGTAAATCTGCTTAATTACAATGCCAAGATGGAGGCAAGGAACTGATCATACGGAATTTATCTGTAGATATTCGTCAGATAGAGATTTTGGAAGCTTATATATTTGGCCGTACATACACGCAGAAAGGTGAATATAAGATTATGAAAGAATAATCTGTGTGCGGATAGTAAACAAGACATCAAAGAACGAATAGATAAAGGCTTTAGTCTGACCTGTACAGGTATATGGCTAAAGCCTTTTCTGGGAGAACCCTAAAAAAATGTTAGTTTCAGTGAATAACCTTCCGGTTAGTTATTAGTATATGTGACGTCAAAGTCCCAGTTCCATTTATCAAAGTATAAGTTTCCTCCTTTCCATTCCAACTCGCCACGCTGAAAATCCACAGTTTCGCTTCGTGGGTAAATCTTTTCGGGGAATAGAGGCCGGGAATAATCGTTATTGACTATCCAGCGGTACGCGTCCATCCCGTTAGAATATATGTACCTGACTTTCTCATCATCTGTAAACCTGTTGATACCGAATGACTGGTCCATCGGTATCCAGCCGGTACCTTCTATATAGAATTCGCTCCAGTCGTGCAGGTTCAGTCCGTCCGGATGCATCATAAATCCGCTTTGCCAGCGTGCAGGAATGCCATTGTAGCGTGCCAGCGTTATAAACAACAATGTTACCTGTCCGCAGTCGCCATGATTATTTGCCAGTACATAGGCCGGGATATTGTCTATTGTCGAGTATTCCCGTGCGCCTGCCCAAGGGAAATTTTCATCCACCCAAGTGAATATCTTTTTCATCTTCTGATAAGGATCTGTTTCGTTACCGATGATACGTTCCGATATGGCTTTGATAGAATCACTGAAAACGATATGGGGAGCCCGTTCGGAAGTATATGTCTTGTACAGGTCACTATTTGTATTATATGGCTTGATCTCTTTGCCCTCAAGATTGAACCATTCTGCCGCCGATTTATAAGAGAATTCTATCTCAAACTTCAGAGGCTCGTTTTTCTTTGCAACTTTCTCCATATATAATGTGCGGTGTGCATATTCAGACGGGGATATAATATAATTATCGTCATTTACCGACAACAACTTTATTTCCGATTGTCTGCGCTCATCCTCTCTCGGGTACGGAAGCCAGCATCTTACAACTTCTCCTTCGGGTACTGCATTCGGTTTCAGCGTCACTTCATATTTTACTCTCATTGCCACGGGAGACATTTGGGTTTTTCCTGTTTTTCCCAATACTGATACTATTTCCGGCAGATGTATTTTCAGGGTTTCTTCCTTTGCGTCTGTCCCCGGTTTATCTATTTCCTTTTTCTTTGTGATAGCATCTTTATCCAGCCGGAACAGGTTGCCCGCTCCACGGCTGAAATATCTCTTCTGACCGTCTACAACCATATATTCCAGAGATTTATCTGCTTCCCATTTGGCCAACATATCATCATTTACATCAGGATAGTATTTTTTGATGTATTCCATTACCGGTTCTTTGTCCTTGTTGAAGTCCAGAGCTATGCGATGCATCTTATCCTTTCTCCAGTTGAGGTCGTAGATTGTATCGGCAGAAGGTCTATTCTCAGCAATATATAAGTCTATCAGATAAGAGGCTTTCGTAAAGTTTCCGGCCTTTTCTTCCGTATCTATTTGCTCCAGACTCACAGATTTGGGTTGTTGGCTATTGCATCCCCATATTGCCAGTGTGATTATTATAAGATATAAGTGTTTCATAGATCTTGTTTTTTTTGTTTCGTTAACTATTTATAGTTAAAAAGTAACAGAAGTAACAGCTTTTTATAGTTTTGCAGGGGCGAAATATTTTTCGCCCGAAATTGAAACCAGGCGAAAAATATTTCGCCCCTACGGTTTTTCAAAAAGTGACAGAAGTAACACATTTTTCAGTTAACAGTCAACAGTAATCAGTTAACAGAAAACAGTTCTTCAACTTAAAACTCATTACTCAAAACTTATTACTTGTTAGAGGGTAATAAAAGTAACACCTTGCTCAATGCTTTTTACTTGTGTTCTTTGCGTAACTCTTTTCCTTTGCGGTAAAGCCCTTTTCATTACATTGAGGACTTTGTTAAAACCTGACACATCTGACACTTTTGTATTGTTTTTCATTGTTACTTTTTACTAAAGCTCCTATTACTCTTTTTACTCTGTGTTTAAATAAAAAAGGTAACAAAAGTAACACATTTTTCAGCTATTAGCTGATAGCTGTTAGCCGATAGCTTATGTACAAAACCTGACAAACCTGACGACTTTTTACACAATTTTTATTGTCACTTTTTCTTCTAAAAACTCCGTGCTACTCCGTTTACTCTGTGGTTAAAAATAAAAGGTAACAAAGGTTACACTTTTTCATTCATTTGCTATTATGCTAATTTGTAAATCTGCCAATCAAAATATCAAAGAGCTATAAGCAAGCAGCTAAAGCTGGTAGCTTACTATATAGATAAATTTTTCTCAAATAAATTATTTTCATTACTCATTACTTAAAACTTATTACTTACTATTTCTCTATCCCTATTCCCGGCAAATCATTCAATATCAATTTCCCGTCAACAACAGTTGTCCCTTTATAAATATCGTTACTTATCAGCAGGTTTCCATCCAGGTCTGCCCAATCCACGGCAGGCGATAATTGGGATGCTGCCGAAATAGCACAGGAAGTTTCCGTCATACAACCTATCATTACCTGCATATTGGCTGCGCGGGCTACCGTCAGTATCTTCCATGCTTCCCGCATTCCCGTACATTTCATCAGTTTGATATTTACACCCGTAAAAGCGCCTTTGAGCCGTAATACATCATTCAACCGTTGGAAGGATTCATCCGCAAAAACGGGTAGGGGACTCCTTTCTGTTACCCAGGCCGAATCATCGAGGTTGTATTTCGGCATCGGCTGTTCTATCATTACTATCCCTTTTTCTTTCAGCCAGTATATCATGTCCAGTGCATGATGCTTGTCTTTCCAGCCCTGATTGGCGTCTATGGCAATAGGCTTGTCGGTCACTGTGCGGATAGCTTCTATCATCTCCTTGTCATTGTCGCGTCCCAGCTTCACTTTCAGAATATTGTAAAGCGGCGCGGCTTCCCTGGTCTTCTCTTTCACCACATCGGCGGTGTCTATTCCGATAGTGAAAGTCGTGGACGGTGCTTTCGACTTATCCAGCCCCCATATTTTATACCACGGTTGCCCCATTATTTTGCCTACAAGGTCGTGCAGGGCTATATCCACAGATGCTTTTGCCGCTGTGTTGTTTTCCGCTATTTTATCCACATAGGTGAGTATATCATCGAGTTCGAACGGACTGGAAAACTGGCTCAGGTCTATTTTTTTTAGGAATTCCATAACGGATGCCTGCGTTTCTCCCAGATAGGGAGGGAGAGAGGCCTCTCCGTATCCGGTAATACCGTCATATTCGATCTCCGTTAATACAACAGGGGTTGTTGTACGTGAAAAATTAGCGATAGTAAATACATGTCTCAATTGCAGGTCGAAAGGCCTGAAACTGAATTTCATCTTCCCTTTATTGCCTGTCACCTTATCTTTACCTTTCTGTGCGAATATGCTCAATGGTGAGCCGGCAGCCAGACCGGCACCAAGAGAGGCCAATGCTGTCTTTCTCAGAAAATCACGTCTTGATTGTGCCATAGTATATTGTTTAAATTAAAAATGAAAAACTATGGGTGTACTAGTTTCTAGTATACTAGCATGCTAGAAAACTTATAACTACCTAACTATTTTTGCTCCTTATACAACGGACTATTATTTATACTCCAGATTCCTTTTGTATCCACAGCCCCGATAACCCGAGACGCCCGTACAAACTCACGGGTATTGAGTTCGTCGTAATTTGCTTTGGTCGAATCCAGACTGTTTATTCGTATATATCCCGAAGCGTGGATAAACTCCTTGTCACCTTTGTAAAAGGCAACATGGCGTATCCGTTCTTTCTTTCCGTCCTGCGCTTTCTTACCGAAGAACATCAGGTCACCCGGACGCAGGTTTTCGTAACCATTGCTTATATCCACAGGAATGCCGGTCTTTACCTGCTGGGAAGCATCGCGCATAAGAATGATTCCATGCATCAGCATCACCGTTTTGGTAAATCCGCTGCAATCCATACCTTTGACGGATGTGCCGCCCCACGTGTACGGGATACCTTTGAGAGACAGAGCCTTTTCCAGAATGCTCTCTTCTGTCAGTTTGACTGATGCCAGCCATTCTTCATAGGGTTTGCTTTGGCTTTTCAATATATAAGCGATGCGGCCGTCAGGATAAGATACCTTATAGAAACGTCCGTTGTCGGCTTCCAGTTTCAGCATATTGCCGAATGCAAGATCGGATACCCTTTGCTTCTTTTCATCAGGGTTTTCATATCCGAAGCCGTAATCATCTGTGAAAATAATTTTCTTTGCAGTTATCCATTTGTTGAAATCATCTTTTGTCATTCTTACAAATGAACCGCCGGTAGTCCATGCCACATAGCCTTCCGCAGTCTTTATCCGCCACCAGTCGTCGTGTTGCAAAACCTGTACAGGCGCTCCCAGTAGTAGCTGGGTTCCCATTTCTGCGGCATAACTTGCACCCATGCGTACATCCGCTACCGAAACGTTAATCACACCATATGTTTTTTCTCCGACCGTTTCATCAGGTAATACGCTGATACTGTCTATTGCCGCCGGATTACTTTTCCGGATCAGTTCCAGTAGATCGGCTTTGGCTTCTTCTAAGGAAGTCACCCCTTTTATGACAGGCTTGCCTTCATTCTCCACAATTTTGATGTCATATACATTATCCCGCCTGTCCGGTACATGCTTCATTCTGGCACTGTCTACGAGAGCATTAAGCTCGGGATAAGGCGTCTTTTCCTCTTTATTCTGACAGGCAGATAAGAGAATTAATGTTGCTGCAACTAGTTTTGTTATATTGTTGATTCTCATATTTTAAAAGTATTTATTAATATATTTTGAATGTAGGGGCGAATAAACATTCGCCCGCAGTAATTAACGGGCGAATGTTTATTCGCCCCTACTTATCCGTTTATATTATTATAGACATAATCATTTCTTATTAAACATAAAATCCAGAATGTTTCTCATCAATTGGTCACGCAAAGGTGTTTCCCTGATTGTCTCGAAAGGAAAACCCAGAACGAAGGTCTTGTAATTATCATCAGAAGCTACTCCCGCGCTCAGGTTATTTTCGCTATACCTGAATACGGTGAAGCTGTTGGCATCCGCAGGCTCTATGGCGTCAGGCGATTCTACCGCGTAACAATCCGAATTCAGTTCATTGTAGAAACTGTAAGTTCCTGTGAGTTGTGTGAAAGGTGAAGCCACGCTTTTGACATTTCCTGTTACCGCTGCCTGCCCTGTCCGCCATTTATATTTCAATACCTTTTGCACGAATTCCTTGTCTTCTTTTTTTACAAATTCGTTGTCCCAGAGGTCTGTGCCCACATAGGCGCCGCTGATAAATATATTTCCTCCCCTGTTGCAATAATCTGTTATTTTCGACTGTAATTCGTCAGGGAATGTTTTAAACCGTGGGGGAAATGCGCCACGCCCTATTTTTGCTTGTTTCTGCTTCCCTAATATAAGGTCTGTCAGTTTATAATTGTTCATATCAGCCAGACCATTCATTACGGCTTCTGTATTGGCAGACACGAAGGAGTAGCCTGCATTTACGATGGATGTACCGTGTACAAACGGATAATCGAATGTGTTACCTGCAATCACAGTCGTTTCATAATTGGAATTACTTGCTCCGAATCCTGCTGCGTCATCGTCCATCCACGGTATTTTACGGCGAAACTCATACTGGCTGCCTATAAGGTTATACTGGTTCTTATCGGGCACTCCGTGGTCTTTATAGCTTAAAAATCCGGCAATGCTGTCACTGCTGGCAAAGCTATCGGGAGCAGATACACGTTGAAACCCGTTGACAACAAAGACAGTCCCTTTCTCATTCGATTTCCTGCAAACGGATAATATTTCGGAAGGAAAACTTTCACCGCCTTCGTTTACTGCCGTTACCTTGAAACTGTATATCTTATCTTTATCTATCTTGATAGTCGTCTGGTTACCCTTTACTAAGACGCCATTATCGAAATCGTTGTTATCCGTACGGGTATAAACGATATAGCTGTTTGGCGTTGCGGTCGTTTCCGACGGGTCGTTTACCGGCAGCCATTGCAGTTTCACCTGCGTATCTCCCGAAAATTCGGTGCTGAACGATTCTATCGGCAATGGTGCCACTACATAATCGAAGTTGTACTGATAAGCAATAAATTTAAGTATTCCCTTATAAATAGCCCTGCTTGCCGTAAATTGGAAGGCCGGGTCGAGTCCGTAGCGCATGTCCGCAAAATTCTGATGGGAGAGCAGCTCCAGCAACATGGTCGGCACTTCCGGCATGCGGGCTTCGCTGTAATTGCGGTTCCATATATGACGTCGTGTCCAGTCTGGCTCATATCCGGCGCGTATGTCTTTCACTATTTCGTCCATGATGAGGGATGTAAGGTCGCGGGAAGCAATGCGTGGAGTGCCGTTCGCGAATATCTCATCGTTTATATGCGTCATGCAGATGGTCAGCGTGCCTATAATAGAATCATTATAGGTTGTGCCCGCATCGCTATGGAAAGCCATTGCCATATCCAGAGGAATATTCAATCCTTTCCCCTTCGGGATAACAGTAGATCCTCCCGCCATATAATTTACCCATAACCCACGGCTCTGATAATCGTCCGTATAGTCGCTTTTTCCTTTAGTCCATCTGTATACACTGTCGGGAACACCCGCCCATTGCAGCCAGTAACGCGCCCCTTCTGTATAGCGGGGATGATTGCTGGTTTCCAATTCATACTTTATTGGTGGGAATTTAGATACAGTCGTATCATCGGGTTGCTTCAGATTTTCGGGATCGGTGGTACGTGCGATATTTCCCATACCTCCCCCTATCTTTACAGCATCGGCGGTAATTATACGCCCGCTTTTCGCGCTTTTGTTGGATAAGGTAATCTTACAATTCTCATTTTTACCTTTGTCAAAGGAGAAGAATCCGAGAAATATCCATGTGCCGCCCCCCATAGTCTGATTGATACTGAACTCCGTTTTTCCTCCGGTGTGATACACGGTATAACGGGCGTCCTCGCTGCTGTTTTTCAAGCTGGCATAGGATATATACACTCCGTATTTTCCTTTTTCCGGGATGTCGGGCAACCATTCGCAAAGGCTTTCATCTCCTTTATTTATCGTTTTCACCTGCCGGTATGTACCGTCCCGGAATGGATTTTCCAAGTCCAGATAAACTTCTTTCAGATGGGCGAATCCGGTGCTGTCTCCCTTTGCCCATGCTTCTTTTCCTGCTGTTTCTCTATAAACAGAGTTGTTTAAGGATTTATCGTTATCTACAATTATTTCATGTTTTTGCGTATCCCGTTCGCGTGGCAGGAAAACATTCGCTCCCGCATTCTCGAGCATAGGGACAAGGTATGGCAAAACATAGCTTTGCGTGTATAGATCTTCTACTGTCTGGAAGACACGGGCACGCTGCCATTCCCAGCGGGATAGCTTTTGCTCGTAGTACCAGCCGTGACTTTGCCACATGGCGATATGGCGGTTCTGAAGGCCTTTGTTGCTCTTTAC
Source organism: Dysgonomonas sp. GY75 (assembly GCF_015234155.1). Lineage (NCBI taxonomy): Bacteria > Pseudomonadati > Bacteroidota > Bacteroidia > Bacteroidales > Dysgonomonadaceae > Dysgonomonas > Dysgonomonas sp. GY75. The sequence goes on along the minus strand of NZ_JADCLQ010000036.1, from coordinate 342,413 downwards.
AGGATGAGACAGGCGTGTTATTAAGGGCTTATCAACTTTGTTGGTAAATTTTTCTTTCCTGATCAGCGGAATATAGTCTTCTATTTTATACTTGTCGGAAAAAAGTTCGACCTGATAATTTTTCATATTATCCGGCAGATATTCTTTCACCCCAGCATATATGTCGTCCACCAGTTGTTTGTCGAAGCCTCCGAAGGACAAATTGACATTAGCAAACAGCTGGATCTTCTTTCTTTGTATATCGACAGAGTCAATTGTTACAGGGCGTATGCGCGTTTGCTGATTAATGGTCTTGGTGAGATATTCACCGATCTTATCAGTCATATCTTTTGTTATTTCCTGCGCCCTTATCCCGGTGGATGTAAGAGACAGGATAAAGGAGAAAAATATAAATAAGAATGTTATCTTACGGCTTCCCATAATTTTGAGTTTTATATATTATCTATTTTTCATAACGAAGCAGTCCTATCAACCCTTCGCCACTTGTATAAATACATTCTTTACCGTTTAACGGATAAACGGTGTTGATTATAGAATTTCCAACTTTGTGTTTCCAGAGCAGTTTGCCCGTTTTTCCTTCAATGGCGAAGATGATTCCGTTTTTGGTACTACCAAATACTACACTATCTTTTTCGACAGGCATAGACGGTGCATGATCGTATCCATAACCTACATTTGCCGCCCAAATTTGTTGCGGTTTAGCACTTGTACCGGAGTAACAGACAACGCTGTCCTGCATTGTTTTGCTGTATAACCGCTCTTTATCTTCTGATAAGCCGATGGTTTCCCTGACTTTCCAGTCGGACATCCTCCATATAGTTTCTCCGCTATTCGCATCAACAGCGGTCATCATACGGTCGGGAGCTGTGAAGAATACCCTGTCGTGTGCAGCGACAGGCCATACTGCGGCCGGAGAATAAAGGATTCCTTTCCTGCCTTCTGCCCATTTCCAAAGCAACCGGCCTGTATGTTTGTCCAAAGCATACATCGTTTCATCCCACGCGCCGAAAAAGATTTTGTCTTTGTAGATCAACGGGCGTGTTTCAATATATCCTTTTACTTCAGGGAATTCCCATACCAGTTTCCCTGTTTTGATATCGATGGCCCTGAATGTATTATCGCTGGCTCCGATGTAAACAATACCATTGTCGCTGGCGGCAGAGCCTAATACAGCTTTATCTACGCTATACTTCCACCGCAGGATTCCTTTTTTAGCATCGAGGCAATATATGTTCTTATCGGCAGAGCCTAATACAACAGCATCCTTGTAGACTGTCGCAGTACCCACGATACGGTTTCCGGAAGTGAAACTCCAGTCTTTTGTACCATCCTTTACGGAATAGCAGGAGAATACGCCGGAATCATCGCCGGCATACACTTTGTCTCCCGATATTACAGGAGATGTATAGAATGCGGACTCATTCAATGTTGTCCAAACTTCTTTTACCTGTGGATATTCATTATTAACGGAAAGGTCATAACCTGAACAGGTTTTATTATCCGCCGTATAATATTCTTTTGTTAGAGAATAAGCACCCCATCTTACAGGCTCTTGCTTTATCTTTCGTTCATATACGATGAGGGAATCAGAGGTGACATTGAATATGGAATATCCTCCGATATTATCTTGTTTATCCCGCAAATTGGAGCGACAGATAAAAGCAGGGATTCCGTCGTATGAAAATAGCCTGTTGCTATGGTAATGCCCGCCGATAAAGGATTTGATGTTATAGCTGCGGACAGCGTTGGTCAGGTCGCACCAGTTATCTACATCGCTGTCGAGCAAAGGATAGTGGGTGACCAGAATCACAGGCTGTCCGGATGGCATGGCTGCCAGTTCCTGTTTCAGCCAGCTAATGTCCTGCGGGGCTATGTGCCCGTCCATCATGCGGATAACGGGGCCTGTATTGAACCCGAAAAAGCGGATACCTCCATACTCAAAATCGAAGCGCTCGGAGCCGAATATATGTCCGAAATCGGTAGCACCCGATTCGCTCCATTTAGTTTCGTGGTTGCCGGATATGGGGTAGTATTTTACGTTTAACCGGTCCAGTATATCTTTTGCTTTTCGCAAAGATTCGTAATCTCCCGATTCGCTGATGTCTCCCGTTACGAGTACAAACTTTATATCCTTGTTTGTATTAATATCGTTGACCGTATTTATCAGGTCTTCTTCCGGGAGCGGGTTGTTGCGGTTGAGATGAATATCGGTCACTACGGCAAAACGAAAGTCCTGTCCCCTGAAAGCTATGGATATTAGCAGTAAGAGAGAAAGAATGACATACTTTCTTATTATGTGTCCTGAAACATTCATTTACTTAACCTTTATAATAGATGCAGCTACAACATTCGCCACTATTTCGCGTAGGCGTGACACCGCGCCTTTATCATCGGGGTGTACCCTGTTGGTAAGCAGTATAACTGCAGTGCCGGAGTCGGGGTCTATAGTAATAGATGTTCCCGTATAGCCTGTATGCCCGTATGCGGATACATCGAATAAATCTCCGTCGCTGGCATAGCCGGAATATACATCCCATCCCAGTGAACGGCCGAATTCCTCAAACCCTTTCGGTACGGAACGCATGGCACGCACAGTTAAAGGGCTGAGTATGCGCACACCGTTGATTTCTCCCTCATTCAGCAGCATTGCGGCAAGTACGGCAATATCTTCCGCATTCGAGAATACGCCTGCATTACCCGAAACCCCACCATTCATTATATTGGCCAGCGGGTCGTGTACTCTACCTTTCAGCACTGAACCGTCAGCCTGCTTTTCGGTCGGAGCTGTCCATTCGAGTGTTTCGCCCGTAGGATTGTAATCGGTATGCTTCATGCCCAGCGGACTGAATATATTTTGTCTGGCGAAGTTTTGCAGGCTCATGCCGGATATATTTTCTATGATACGCTGGAGGGTTATAAAGTTGAGGCAACTGTAATCAAATACCTTAGTTGGCTCATTATTGCGTTTTACATTCGATATATAGGTAATTAATCCATCGGGATTCGGAACAGTATATTGTTTCTTTAATTCTTCTACAGGAGCATAAGGTGATAGCCCTGATGTATGCGTCAATAAATCGACGATCCTTATATTCCTTTTTCGTCCTGTTATACTATCTGTCCATGGCTGGAATCCGGGAATGTACATAGCCACTTGGTCCCTTAGCCTCAATTGTCCCCGTTCCAGCAGTATCATTGTAGATATTGCCGTAGATACGGATTTGCTTAACGATGCGAGGTCAAAGACAGTGTTTGTAGTCATCGCTACCGTATCAGGATAGATTTGTTTATTGCCATAGGCTTTCATATAGGCCAGTTTCTTGTGTCTTACGACAGCAAGTACAGCTCCGGGTATATCTCCATCCTGAACTGACTGGTTGATGGCATTGTCTGCATATATCAGCCTGGACTTATCCATACCTGCTTTTTTAGGGTTAACCAATGGCAGAGACTGGGCGAAAAGTGTGCTGTATGCCAAGGTTAATAATATAGGGAGAATTATTATTCTTTTCATTATGTCAGACCTCCTTTACTTAATTTGGGTTATGAAGATTGATACCTCGCCAGTTCTGCCACGAGGTAGTCTATTGTAATACAGATGTCTAAAAGTCAATCATAGATGATCGGCTTTGTAAGCATCCACTGCCTTTTTTACTGACCCGTGCAATAACAAGAGCCGTTGTGCCTGCTCGTAGTCCAGTCCCAATTCGTCTATAATCATACGGGTTCCTCTGTCTACAAGTTTGTCGTTGGATAGTTGCATGTTTACCATGCGGTTTCCTTTTACCCGTCCCATCTTAATCATGGTAGAGGTAGTAATCATATTCAATATCATCTTTTGGCCTGTACCCGATTTCATACGCGAACTACCCGTTACAAATTCGGGGCCTACAATCATTTCTATCGGAACATCAGCCTCCTGTGACAGAGGTGAATCGGGGTTGCTGGAAATGGAGCCTGTAAGGATTCCATGTTTCCGGGCTTCGCGCAAAGCACCTATAACATAAGGGGTTGTTCCCGATGCCGCAATGCCTATTACCGTATCCTTTTCGTTAATATTATATGCCTGTAAGTCGCGCCATCCGGCTTCCAGATTATCTTCGGCTTTTTCTACCGGATTTCGCAAAGCTGTATCTCCTCCTGCGATGAGACCTATCACAAGTGTATTCGGCATACCGAATGTAGGCGGTATCTCAGATGCATCCAATACACCCAATCTTCCGCTTGTACCTGCTCCCATGTAAAAGATACGGCCACCCTGTTGCATACGGGGTATGATCTGCGATACAAGTTTTTCTATCTGGGGTATGGCTTTTTCTACAGCTAAGGCAACTTTCTGGTCTTCCTTGTTTATATCCGTGAGAAGTTCGTGGACAGATTTGTTTTCCAGGTTGTCGTATAATGATGGCTGTTCTGTTATTTTTATAAAGGACATTTTTAATTAAGAATTAAGAATTAAGAATTAAGAATTAAGAATTAAGAATTAAGAATTAAGAATTAAGAATTAAATGCACCTACCGCCTGTTGGCTACTGTAATATGTGATGAGACCTTCCATCGGGGACTGTGTAATTTTACTGATTTTCAATCCCAAATCTTCACCAGCCTTTCTCAATATTTGTTGATAGTGAAAAGCGACTGAACCAGTAAGGTGTACATCATAATCTTTATATTCATACTGCATTACATTTTTGATGAAGAAGTCTTTAAATGCATTATATACCAGATTATATATCGTATTGTCATTGATATTCCCGAGAATAAACGGAGACAAACTGGCCAGAAATCTGTTTGGTGTGGGTTGGCGGTATACCTTTTCGAGAATAACGGCCGGAGTCAGATTGTATTGGCTCAGAAAGTTTTCTTTTATTCCCGGTGTCAATTGATTTTTAAGACATGCGCCTACAAACAAACGGCCTAGTACAGCTCCACTCCCTTCATCACCAAGGATATAACCCAATGGAGAAACATTCGAAATAATGTTTTCACCGTCATAGAAACAAGAATTCGATCCTGTTCCGATAATGCAGGCTATGCCACTGCTGTGGTCACATAACCCTCTGGCTGCGGCAAGTAAGTCACTTCCTACTTCTATATTTTCCACATTGAAATTATCGGCAATAGCAGCCCTTACTATTTCATTCTTTTCAGGGAAGGCACAGCCCGCTCCGTAAAAGTATATGGCTTCTATTTTATAGCCGGACATATCAGGAACAAGCGAGAGTCTTAGTTCTTCGCTGATTTCTTCGCGGGTGCAGAAGAATGGATTTGCTCCTTTTGTGAAAATTTGTTTTACCAGTTGACCTTTGTTTATTAAACACCAGTCAACCTTGGTCGAACCGCCATCTGCTAATAAAATCATATCTATCGTTCTTTACGTTATCGTTATCTTAATGCTCTAATTCTTTTTCAACCTTTGTCTTCTTTGTTAATAATAACAAACCTATGAATGTAAATGCCGCATTCATTATCAGTAATTCATAACTGAAGGAATAACCGTTGAGCCATTTCTCCGAATTCAGGTCTATTATAAGACAAAGTAGTGGTGAGAGGATTGCTACAAGTGGTATGTATTTATCTTTCACTGTCAGTTTAGTAAATATACCAAAAGCAAACATCCCCAATATCGGTCCATAAGTGTAGCTGGCTAAAACATAGACTGCATTTATAACCGATGTATTATTTAATAAATTAATAACAATAATAACTATTCCCATAACAATAGCCATCGCCATATGTACTTTTTTTCTTTTGTTGGCGATTGTGCTATCCGACCCTTTCTTTGAACTGCCTAGTATATCGACTGTAAAAGATGTGGTAAGGGAAGTCAATGCCGAGCCTGCAGCTGCGTAGGCCGCCGAAATAAGTCCGATGATAAATAGTATTCCTACTATGACAGGGAAATATCCGCCTGTGGCCAGCATGGGGAATAGTTCATCACTTTTTTCCGGAATAGATATGTTATTGCTCGCTACAAACATATACAAAAGTACTCCAAGCATTAAAAATAGTAAAATAATGACAATCTGAAGAACACCACTTACGATAAGATTCTTTTGGGAGTCTTTCGGATTCTTGCAACTAAGGTTTTTTTGCATAAAGTCTTGATCTAGTCCGGTCATTGCAATCACCGTAAACACTCCCGCGAGAAACTGTTTGAAGAAATATCTTTTGTCATTTATATCGTCAAAGAAAAATATTTGCGAATAATTATTGTCATTGATAGCCGACAACATACTGCCAAAGCCGAAACCCATATCGGAAGCGATGTAATAGATACACATAATCACCGAAACGATGAGACATAATGTTTTGAAAGAATCGGTCCAGATCAGTGTTTTTACACCACCCTTGTATGTATATAACCAAACCAGCGCAATAGACACGGCCACATTAAGAATAAATGGTAAACCGAATGGTTCGAATACGAGAAACTGAAGTACGGCACACACTAAGAATAAACGCACTGCTGCTCCAAGCGTTTTGGAGATGAAGAAGAACCATGCCCCTGTTTTATATGAGGATATCCCAAAACGGTTTTCGAGGTACTCATAAATAGAAGTCAGGTTCATCTTATAGAATAGAGGAATCAGTACGAATGCTATTATGAATTGCCCTACTGCGAAACCTATAACCATTTGCAAATAAGCAAAATTGTTTACGGCTACCATACCGGGTACAGATACAAATGTAACGCCCGATATAGCCGATCCGATCATGGCAAAAGCGACGATGTACCACGATGATTTCCTGTTGCCGACAAAGAAACTTTCGTTATCGGCCTTACGGCTCGTTATATATGATATGCCGAACAGAACGACAAAGTAGGCGACAATGGTAATAAGTATTAATATTGGATCCATACAGGTATAAGTATTTATTCTTGGTCGAAGATTATTCTACATTAATTATTCGGCATACAAAAGGTATGGTCTGCGTTGTTCCCTGAATTTTTCGACATCATCTTTCCACATTGCTTTTATTTCATCGGCCGATCGTCCTTCCATTATCATTTTCCGTATGTAAGATACTCCTACAAGCTTTTCGAAAAACGGGCGAAAGAAATGGTCGTCCAAATTTAAGTTTTTATAAGCATCTATGATGTATGACAGGTCAAAACCTTTCTTAAATATTTCTTCATCCGGTATATTTCTCAGGTCTACGCCGAAACATTCACGGTCGAGTTGAGGCGGATTTTTTGCACCCGGAATACTTCGGGGTGTGAATGAAAATGAATATCCTTTCATATTAGGATGCCCGTACACCTGAAACGGGAATTCAGTACCTCTTCCCAAACTCACTGGTGTGGCTTCGAAAAGGCATGTGGATGGATAAAGATATATCGACTTCATATTCGGTAAATTGGGAGATGGCGGCACCGGTAATTGATATAACGTCTGATGTGTATAGTTCTTACATTTAATAACAGTCAGATCGCAAACACGCGATTCAGGTAGCCATCTTTCTCCGTTTATCATCAGGGCCAATTCGCCTAATGTCATGCCGTGTACTACAGGTATAGGGAGCCATCCCACGCCGGATTTATGTTTCATATCCAGAATAGGGCCATCTATATAATGTCCGTTCGGGTTAGGACGATCCAATACAATTACTTTCTTGTTATATTCGGCACATGCATCCATTAGCCGTGCCATAGTGATATAGTACGTGTAGAATCTCAGGCCTACATCCTGTATGTCAATAATAAGGACGTCAAATGAGTCCATTGTCTCCGTACTTGGTTTTTGATCTTTTCCATCATACAATGAACGGATCGGTATTCCCGTCTTTTCATCGACAGAACTCGAAACATGTTCTCCGGCATCGGCGTTTCCCCTGAATCCGTGTTCGGGAGACAGGATACATATCATATTAATCTTATTTTTTACCAATATGTCTACTACATGTTCTTTCCCGACCATGCCTGTGTGATTGGACATTATCGCTACACGTTTGTTTTTCAGGATAGGGAAATATTCATTTGTAGATTCTGCACCTACTATAACCTTGTTGCTTTGGGCAAAACCAGCAAAAGAAAGAAACAGCAGAAGAATTAATAATTTGAATACTTTCATTTTTTATTTGATATTCGGATTTATAATCAAAAATAATCAAGTGTTGAAGAAAAACAAGAGGTAAACACAGGTTGTTCACCCCTTGTTTTGATGTATCATTACTAAATTTAGTAATGGGATCGTATGCTAAACAAATCTTAATCGGCAGTATCCCACCATACCGGAAGCGAATTTACTGTAGGTAACTTGGCCTCAGGATTTGAAGCGGCATGGTTTTCAGAGTTATAACCTGTTTCTATTGTACAATGTTGGAATCTTCGTATCCAGTAACGCTCATTCTTCGGATCGTCTGTAGGGAAATGGGTTTTGCTCGAACTGTTGAACTCATAAGGACGATCGAAATCGATATAAACAACTCCAAAGTCCTTAATGTTTCCTGCACTGTAATTGAAGCGGCGCATGTCATTCCAGTTTTGTAGCGAATATGAGCAGGCTATGAACTTTTGCTGCATAATCTTAGCCATAGTCAGTTCGCCTGCGCTTTGTGCAACAGCTGCACTTTTTAGGAAGTCATCGATGGCTGTGGCTGGTATCACTTGCTTGCCGAATACCGTCTGATCATAATCTTTCAATTTATCATTCATTAATTCCATATGCGCTCTGATGCCGTCTTTGTATGCGGTTAAAGCTCCACCCTTGTCTCCCTTTCGGAAAAGGACTTCAGCTTTGATAAAGCACATTTCGGGATATGCCAGCAGATGGCCGGGAGCATCGGCACGGGTATAGAATGTACCTGTTGAGATGATTTGGGCTGTTTTTCCGTTATAGCGGTTAGCTATATAACGGTCATCTTTTGCATCGCCCGGAGACGCCTTGATCCATGATAATAATTCGGAATAGATTGGTGTGTATATAGAGTCACCTTTTCTGTCGACCAACTGAGTGGCATTGTACCATATGTCTTTTGTACTACCTAATGGTTTCCCATTAATATCCTCTGTTCTGGAGTAGATATCGAAAGCTACAGGGCCTGATTTAGTCCGAATGTCGCTTTTTATAAAATCTACACCAACGGCACGTACATATTTCAATTCGTTATTTATCAGATATTGTCCGCTTGGTACAAGTAAGTCGGTACGAGGATCAACTATACCACTACCTCCGGTGTAAGTATTTGTCAGCAGATCAAGATACCATTTTGTAATACGTGAAGTCGTATTTGATAAATTCTGATGTTGTAAAGCCCGTATAGCGGATTCATCCTCATTTGCCGAGTTTGCATAGCGCATGATTGTACTTTCACTGTTGTTTTTAGGAGCTTTGTCCAGAGCAGCCAATATTGCATCAGGATCGTATATGCTTTTCTTTGATAAGTTGTTCAGCCAGCGGGCTTTGAGACCGTAGGCGAGTTTCAACCACTTATCCTTATCTCCTCCGTTCCACAGGTCTCCACTGGCAAAAGATGTTGCAGTTGCAGGCTGATCTTTCTGAAATTCGGCTATTGCCTCGTCCAGCATAGCCAGACATCCGTAGAATATAGTTTCCCCATTGTCGTATTTCGGAGTGATTACATTGGTGAGTGCCTCGGTATAGGGCATTTCACCATATACATCAGTCATTGTCATAAAGCCCCATGCATGTATCAATTTAGCTGCGCCAACATAAGACCACGCTCCTTCGGCAGAAGCTTTCTCAATCAGTGGTTTCAGATTGGCAGCTGTATATATAAACCATGCCTGATATGGCCATGTGGTAGAGGCTGATTGCGGGTCCCATTTGATAAGATAATCATTAGCTGCGGTCCCGTAAGATTTTCCGATATTTCCTGTAAACCAGCAACCTCTGGTTCCCGATGATTCATAGCTGTCTACAAAGTTTTGCAAAATACCTCTTAACCGAAGATCGGGGGTAGGTACGGTATTGTTGGGGTTATCAGGATTATCGTTTATATCCAGATAATCATTGCAGGCACTCATACCTATCAATAATAAGCCTAAACAGATATATATTATTTTTTTCATTGTATGTATTATTAAAGTATATAATAAGATGTATTCGGATATAAAATCAGAATGTTAAGTTAATACCGAAAGACATTCCTGCCGTTGCAGGTACACCATTGTAGTCTATACCGACACTGCTGGAACCGACAGCTCCGGAGCCTGCGGCACTTGTTTCTGGGTCCATACCTTTATAATTGGTAAATAGCAAGAGGTTTGTTCCTGTCACATTGACGGACATCGCTTTAATGAACTTAGTCTTGTTGAGTATCTTACTAGGCATGTAGTATGACAGAGATAATGATCTCAAACGTAACCAGTTGGTGTTGGTCATGTAGTTTGCCGATTCATAGTTGTAATATGTATCCCAATATTTCTGTATAATCTGGTATCCACTCTCAGCTTTAGCTGTTCCGCTGGCAACTTCCTGTCCTTTCAGATAGAATTTGTTTGCCTGGAAGGTGTATGTTTTAGATTCCAGTTGTTGTGTATCCGGATTTTTTGCCACACCTGATAATGTGAGCGACTCGCGATCCATGCTTCTTTTGCTCATACCTATACCTGTCATGAAATAATCTGTTCCGTTGTAGATATCTCCACCGATTCTGAAATCGAGAAGGAAAGACAGTTCGAAGTCCTTATACCGGAATGTATTGGTAAAACCACCTGTCAGTTTAGGTTCACGGTTACCGATATCGTATATTTCTTTTCCGTCTGATGTCGGCATACCGCTTTCCCAATCGAGAATCATGTTTCCGGCCTCGTCCCTGTTGTATTTAGAACCGGATATTCCCATAAAGTTACCACCGTTGAATGAAGCAGCTTTTGCGCTTCCCACCTGTACGTCAGTTACATAAAGTACATCTATCCCCGGTAATAAGTTATTCACTTTTCCTTTGTTCTTAGCTAAGTTGAGCATTGTGTTCCAAGAAAAGTCTCTGGTTTTTATAGGCTCGGCCTTAATGGATATTTCAAAGCCTTTATTTGTGATATCACCTGCATTTGTGGTCATGAATATATAGCCTGTGGCCTGGGACGTTCTAGGACTAAGCAATTGATTGATACTCTTATTTGAATAGTATGCCATGTCGAAACCTAATCTACCATTAAGAAAACCTAATTCAAGGCCAATTTCTGTCGATCTTGTTTTTTCAGGAACCAGAATGTCATTACCATGTGTCCACGCATCTTGTATACCGGTACCGCCAATTGTAGGGAACGGAGGATCTATGTATGTATTCGTTACATACGGATCGGCATCTTTACCTACTTCTGCCCATGATGCTCTGATCTTTCCGTAAGAAAGGATGTCATTTTTAGGCATCACTTCTGTGAAAAGGAAGCTACCGCTAACAGAAGGGTAGAAGTAAGATCTGTTATCAATAGGAAGTGTCGATGTCCAGTCGTTACGTCCTGTAACAGTGGCATAAAGCATGTTTTTGTATCCTGCTCTGAGTTCACCGTATGCTCCAACCAGTCTCTTTCTGCTGTTTCCCTGAGCTATGCGGCGGTCTTCATTCGCAGTATTGTTTATATTGTAGAAGTTCTCAGTTACAAAGTTCCATGCTCTGTATCTGTTGGTTTTTACTTTCGTGTCTTCAACGGATTGTCCCAGTAATAAATTGAGGTCAAAATCTCCGAATTTCTTTGTGAAATTCATCATGAAGTTTGATGATAAATATTCGTATGTCCTGTCGTTTTCAGATAGCATCCCTTTCTGATATATCAGGTCTACGCCGCCATTTGCACCGATTATCCTTTTTGTATTGGTGGTATAGCGGTCTGTACCTGCTATATATGCAATGTTGAACCATTCGGCAATGTTCAATTTGGCATTTATTGTACCTGTAAAGCGGGTTGTTTTTTCCGTGATAGGATTTCTGTTTATAATCCAATATGGATTATCCACGTCCGCTGCCGGAAGCTGAAGCCCTTCGAACATACGGTATCTGGTGCCATCTTCGTTAAGCCAGTGTTTCATATCATCATTTCTTGCCCATCTGTAAACAGAGGATATAGCACCCGTTCCGCCCGAACCTGTCAGACCTGTACTGGTCAGAGCCTTATCTGCCGATCCTATTGAATAGGCTACATTTGCGCCTGTAGTGAGTATGCCATATTTTTGTTCCCCATTGAAACGGAAAGTAGTTTTTTCAAATCCGGTTTCAGGAATAATACCTGTTTGGTCGTAACGGGAAGCGGAAAGGAAATAATTACTATTTTTGCTACCTCCTGATATGCTTACATTATTGTCCCATGTGCTACCGTTCTGAAAGAAATCTTCCATATTATTATAAACTTGTTCTCCTTCTTTGAATGGAGCTCCCCATGAATTCATGGTATAGTCGTCCAAAGTTCCCGATTGGTTATAGTATCCTCTTTTGTAACGGTCTTGTTGTTCCGGGTAACGATTCACCCATGAAGTACTGAACTTTGAATTTACATTCACCTTTACTTGTCCTTCCTGTCCTTTTTTTGTTGTGATCACGATAACTCCGGCTGCTGCGCGTGAGCCGTACAGAGCCGATGCTGCAGGCCCTTTCAATACCGATACATTCTCGATATCTTCGGGGTTTATATCCATTATACGGTTACTGTTGGTAGAGTTGACACGTGTAGCGCCGTCAAAAGCACTATTGCCACCGGCATCGGTAGAGTTGTCGTATATCATTCCGTCGACAACGAAAAGTGGTTGGTTATCACGTTCGAGTGATGTTCCCCCACGGATGATTATACTGGCTCCGGCTCCTGCAGCTCCACTACTTTGTGTAACATTCAATCCGGCTATTTTACCACTTAGTGAATTAAGGACATTTGTACTCTTGTTTTTCATTAGTTCATCGGCATTAATATCCTGAACAGAATATCCTAATGCCTTTCTCTCTTTCTTTATCCCCATCGCTGTTACAACAACTTCATCCATCATTTGTGCATCCTCTTCCATCGTGACATCAATCACATTGTTTTTGGCTGGAACGGAAAAGGGTTTGAATCCTATATATGAAAAATTCAGTACCTGATTGTTGTCCCGTACTGTTATGGCATATTTGCCTGATCCATCGGTCATTGTTCCTGTAACTGTACCCCGTATTGTGACACTTACGCCAGCCAGGGGTTCTCCGTTTCTATCTATAACAGTTCCTGTTATGGTTTTTACCGTTTGTTGCAAATCTGTAGGATCTTCCGATTTCCCCGTGTTTGCCTGCACATTTATACTCCCTGCGGTAAATAATACTAACCCTGCAAAGAGGATACACAAAAGTTTTTTTATGAAACTTTTCCTTGCTTGTTTTAATGCGGTCATAGTAACATAGGTTTAATTTAAATAATAATTGTAAGGCTTACTTAATTAGTTTGACTAAATAGTGTTTTTTATAGCAGAATTGCCAATAAAACAAGGTTCGTGATATCAATGTTATACGTTGTTGCGGTATATCCGCTAATATAATATTAATGTTTAGATACTTAAATTAGAATAAATTCACATTTAAGAATAAAGAAGATTTTTACTTCGCTGGTAATTTTCTTATCCATTGAAGTAATTTAGGACTAAGTACTTTCTTTGTTTATATATTACAATTACTATAGAATATTGTACTAACAAATATAAATTAATATATTTAAATAAAATGCGGATTGTATAAAAAGAATCCTTAAATTAACTATTATTAAATGTCTTATACAAAAATTAGTTTATATGGTGTAGGCCTGATTTGTTCTTAAATTATCGTTGAGTAGTTTGTCTTCTTGGGTAAAATCTGTCGGATATTATGTTGCGGATAGTTTCTGTTTGGTTCTAAGGCTTAGGGTAATAGATTGTTTGGCGATGGGTATTGTTACGTTTTGTATGTTCTCGCTATAAGTTGTTAATAGATATTCCATTAAATAAAAAACACGTTCTGTGATAGAACGTGTTTTTTATTTGATAAGGGTATTTACCAGCCCGGATTTTGAGTTAAGGTATATCCTTTATCTTTATAGATCGTTATCTGAGCGGCTGGTATGGAACGTAAATAATTTCTTTCAGACTTAATGTCTCCTTTTGTAAAAGATCTTAATGGAGAGCTAATGCTGAAATAACTTATGTATCCCTTGGTTGGGGTTGCCACCGGATTCTCAGGGTCAAATAGTTTTACGGCTGCGGCTATCCCCGGATAATCTGCTTTGTCTATCCATGCGCCAAGTACTGTTTTGTTTGGATTGTTCGAAGTACCTGTGTTTAAGTATTCAAACTTTGCCCATCTGTTAAGATCGTCGCTTCGTCTGCCTTCCATTATGAGTTCGGTGCGGCGCTCTCTTCGTATTTCCCATAGTATAGGATCTACTGAAGGGTCACGGTCAGGGTCGTTTATAACGATGTTGTTAACGGCTATATTATTCCCGCTAAGAGTTATATTTGGCATTTTTCTGCTTACCGCAGGTGTTTCTCCCCATTTGGTCAAGGTTCTTTTTCTTATTTCATTGATGGACTTGTCAAGATCGGCCTGACTAAATGCTTCTCCACCTATTTTGCTTATTTCGTACCGGGCTTCGACATAATTGAGAAGTATTTCGGCGTAGCGTATTATAGGTGCATCTGCCGGGCTGAGGATTCCTGTAACATACGGTGAACCACCCAAGAGCCAGTCTTCATTAAGGAATTTCTTCGAAGCGAATCCGGTAGGAGAGGCGGCGCTGAACAGGCCGGAATTTAGGATGCGGAGTGTGTCTACGAATGTATCGTATATTCTTGGGTCACGGTCTTTGAAAGAGTTTTTGATACTAGGATCTGATTGTCCCTGATAGGATGGAGATTGTCCTATCGGAAGGCCATCAAGGCATAGGTAGCTGTCAATAGCATCAATCGTTGCTCCACCTAATTTCTGGTCTTCTTTAGCATTATAGGCCATTAGTGCATTGCAGGCTATACCTGTGGTGTATTCCCTGTAGAATATTATTTCAGGATTATCGGCCAGACTTTCACTTGTAAATAATGCATTGTATGTATTGCCTATCGAATAATTGTGCGATTCCATAACACTCTCTGCTCCATCGATAGCTCCTTTAAAGAATTTTGAAAGCTCGGTATTGCTTACCGGCTGGGATGTCGGGCCAACAGTTGTACCATGATATTTCAGCCATGTAGCATGATAAAGCATATTGCGTGACATGAATGCCCCCACAACGGATTTATTGACCTGGCGTATTCCATCGTTTGCTCTGATGTATTGCAAGGCATAGTTGTAGTCTTCCAATATCTTATTTACAACTGTAACCTGAGGGTCGCGGTCTTTATAGAGAATATCGTAATCTTTGGCATCTACAACGGCCAGTTCTATATAAGGTACATCTCCATATGTTTTAACCAGGGTGCTGTAGGCTGTTGCCCTAAAGAAGCGAGCAATAGCCATCCAGTGATTTTTTGCTTCGTCAGAGATGGTCATACCCGGGATTTTTTCGAGCATGACATTGGCTTTGCGAACGATCTTGTATTGGTCTGTCCATAAGGTGGTAACACTGTTGATCCCGGTTGTATTAGTAGTAGGGAAAAATAAGCGTTGGTTTGTATCACTCACATTATCACTTGTAAGAAGGAAATCATCATTGTATGAGTCCCCTGAAAAATAGCCGCCAAAGGCCCTGTAGTCTTGAGCATATCCAACAAAATAAGTTGAATAGAAATCTTGAGAATAGGCTCTTAAGCTTACTTCGTCTACCCAGTACGAATCATTTACCAGCTTGTCCAGAGGCGCTTTGTCGAGAAAGTCGTCACAGCCGGAGTTAGTTGCGAGAGCTAATAAACATCCTATATATAATAAATATTTTTTCATACGATAATTTTGTTTTTAACGGATGTATGGAAACTCGCATAACAAAGTTACCATGTGCTTTGGTGAATTGTTGTTTATGCTCGTTTTCATAATCTCTAATTTTAAGCAATCAATTATAATGTAAGTTGTAATCCGAAGGAAAGGGTTCTCTGATAAGGGTAGCTGCGGCCGAAATTTCGGGAGTCGGCTGCTGTTCCTACATAGCGGACATCTATCTCGGGATCGATATCCGGTTTTACATTATCAAATTCGAATAGATTTTCTGCCGTAAAATAAACTCTGAGGTTGTTAATATAAGCTTTTTTTGTTAGAGTTCTGGGGAGCGTATAACCTACAGTCAGGGTTTTGCATCGTAAGTAAGCCATATTGAGCAGGTATCTGTCATTTACCTGATAATTACCTGAGGCTACCTGAGAATAGTTCATCGGACGAGGGTAGAACGCATTCGTATTTTCGGGACTCCAGTAATCTTCTGCTCCTTTATAATAAGGTTCGCCGGCAGTATAGCCCGGTAATACCTGGTTACCCATTGCCCACAGTTTACGTCTTCCGACGCCCTGGAAGAACATGCTGAAATCGAATCCTTTATAATCAGCTCCTATGCTAAATCCGTATTCGAAGCGAGGCATTGCATTTCCTATAACGGACATATCTTTAGCCTCATCCACTCTAACACCTTTTCTGATGTATCCGTCGCCATCCAAATCCTTGTATAATACATCTCCCGGTGCAAATTTATAATTTGCCGGAAATACTTCTGCCTGATTTGGTATGCCTTCTACAAGATTTCCGTTTGAGTCAAAATCACTTTCCTGAAGCAATCTGTCTACCTGTAATCCCCATATATCTCCCAAGATCATGCCTTCTCTGTAAACTGTTACATCTGTAGACCATCCGTTTCCGTTTCCTCCGTAACTTGGTATGGTTGAGTTATTCGACCATTTTTTTACTTTGGTCTTATAGTCTGTAATCTGTCCACCCAATGTAATTGTCAGGCCACTGGAAAATTTGTGGTGAAAATCGGCGGCTAATTCCCAGCCCGGGGTTTCGAGTTCTCCCATATTCTGATATGGGCTTGTTGCACCTAATGTAGCAGGAAGGGCTTGGGCGGCAAGGACATCACTGGTTGTTCTTTTGTACCAATCGAATGTAATCCCTAGTTTGTCGTCTATGAATCTGGAATCGAAGCCCACATCTACGGTTTTCACCTTTTCCCACGTCAGGGACTTGGATACGACTGTCGGTGCACTTACTGATGTTTGTCTTACGCCGTTTATCACCCAGCTATCCAATTGTCCGTCGAGTGTAGATATGAATCGGTATAATCCTACATCCTGATTGCCTATAGTGCCATACGATGCTCTTATTTTTAATGATGAAAGTGCCGGGTAGAGTTTCTTCATAAAATCTTCTTCCGATATCCTGTATCCGGCAGAAAATGAAGGGAAAAATGCGAACCTGTCGTCTTTTGGGAATTTTGATGATCCGTCATAACGTCCATTTAGTTCCAAGAGGTAGCGGTCTTTGAAGGCGTAATTGATTCGCCCGAAGAAACCTGCAACTGCCCAATGGGTGTGTTCGGAACTGGTAGTCGGATCCCCGACAGCCAGATTGAGTTCGGGTTTGGAAGCACTAAGTAAACCTTTCTTCTGTGCCCAGATGTAGCGGTATTGGCTTTGTTCGATATTAGATCCGGCGATTACTTTAAAATCATGATCTTTTATTTTCTTGGAATAGGTTGCTATAACATTGTTTGTAAGAGTCTGAGTGCGCCCTCTTTCTTCGTACACATAATCGTAACTTGAAGAGATATAGTTACCATATGAATTCATTAATTTCTCCAGAGAATTATGCGCAGTGAAGATATCGTATGCATATACTTTATCTCCAAATTTCTTGTAACGTGATTCGATGGTGGAGTATACAAAATCGAAGTCAACAGTCAGTCCATCTATTGGTTTTAATGTAAACCCTGCGCCCAGGCGCATATAGTCTTTCTTACGCCGGGTCATCGGGGCTTGTTGCAGCTCGGTTAAGGCGCTCCGGAACGGTTTCCCATCCAATGTGCCATATGGATACATTGGTTGCCATCTGTACAGATAGTACATGTGGTCGTATAAATCCGAGGCATACATAAACGGTTTGTCAAGATCGGTTTTTGTGTACATTGCATTTGCCCTGACTGTCATGTGTTTACTAAGTTCGGTGTTTAGTGTGATGTTTGTATTGTATCTGTCGTACATGTCTGGATTCACTTTGGTGAGTCCTTCCTGATGGATATACCCCAGCGTTAATCCATAGCTTGTTTTTCCATTGCCTCCACTTATAGAGAGGTTGTGAGATTGTTGTGGCATCCAGTCTTTGATGTACATATCGTACCAATCCCATGTTCTGTAATAATGTGCTCCGGCGGCATCTATCTCAAAGTCGCGGCCGTAAACCATCTCTAATCCCAGTCCTTTGCCATCGCCGTATTGTTCCGCCCAGGCTTTCATTCCGTCTACTGTTTTCTGGTCTACTATCATATTGGCTACCACATTGTATGAATTTGCAGGGGAAGGGGCTACCTTCATACCGGCCAGGTTGATTTCGGCTTGTTGCCAACCCGGTAGTTGTTCGGGTTTCTTTGTAGGCGTTCTCCATGCAAAGTTGTTGGAGTAGCTTATTGATAGTTTGTCGTTTTGCTGTTTCGCCTTCGTTGTGATAAGTATAACGCCAAAGGCGGCCCTGGCTCCGTATATAGAGGTTGATGCTGCGTCTTTCAATACAGAGATGGCTTCGATATCATCAGGGTTTATTAGGGTTATGTCTGAAATCTCCACATTGTCTACCAAAATCAGTGGGTTTGCGCTTCCGTTAGGAGAGCCTACGCCTCCCCTTATTTTAATTGTGGGAGCAGCTCCTATCTCACCCGATTTTGTAGATACAGTCAGGCCCGGTACAGCTCCTTGCAATGCCCGGCCTATATCAGCTATCGGACGGCTTTCTACTGTTTTTCCTAAATCAACGGAAGCTACAGCTCCGGTCAGGTTCTCTTTTTTCTGAACTCCATATCCGACAACGACGATCTCGTTTATTATTTGAGAATCCTCTTCCATAATTACATCGATGTTGGTTTGATCGGCAAGGATAGATACAGGTTTAAATCCTACATATGAGAAACTAAGGATTTGATTGGCTGCTGCATTGATCGAATATTTACCATCGATATCTGTTATTGTACCGTTGGTTGTGCCTTTGATGGCGACGCTTACCCCTATTAAAGGATTTCCTGTATGATCCTTAACTGTACCTTTTACGGTTCTTGCAGTTTGCTGTAAATCTGAAGGCCCGTTTGACTTATCAGGGCTTGCTTGCACATTCATACTCCCCGCGGTGGATAGTATTAATCCTGCAAAGAGGATACATAAAAGTTTTTTTATAAAACTTTTTTTTGCTTGTTTTAATGCGGTCATAGTAACATAGGTTTAATTTAAGTAATAATTGAAAGAGAATTACTGGACTATAGTGATCTAAATAGTGTATTTATAGCATATTGCCTATAAATAAGGGTCGTGATATCGAATCAATATGTTGTTGCGGTAGTGTCCGCAGGGAGTTTTTATTAATATTTAGATACTTAAATTAGTATAATTTCACACATGTAAATAAAGAGGATTTACTTCAGTGATCTATGATCCTGTTTGTGAAGTAACTGAGCACTAATACTTTTTTTTTGTTTTTTATCTCAACACTACTAAATAATATTACGCTAACAAATATAAATTAATATATTTGAATAAATTATAGGAAAATGTAAAACCTGCGAGTATTTAACTTTTATTAATTGTTATGTACATAAATTAGAATTTAAGTCTATTTCTATGATATTGGATTAATCCTTCGACAGGATTTTCTGTGATGCTGTCAATGACTATGCCCAGATCGGTTGAGACTTGCTTTAGCATACTTGAATATTTTTTTGCGACAGATCCGCAGAAACGTACCGGATAATTCGGGCAATCATACTGCAAAACATTTCTTTCGAAGAAAGTTTTGAAACTGTTGTAAACCAAATCATAAACATAGGGATGGCCGAGGTTTTCGGAAAGATAGAAAGAAAGTACAGCCAAAAGTCTGTTCGGGAAAGGCTTGCTATAGACATAATCCAGGATTTGTTCAGGATTTATCCCGTATTTTTTGTAGAAGGGGGTAACTAATTCATCCGGCGCTAATCCTTTCAGGCAATCTGAAAGAAATGATTTTCCAAGAAAAGCTCCGCTGCCTTCATCCCCCAGTATAAAACCCAAAGGACGGACGTTTTTGGTGATTTCTTCTCCGTCGTAGAAGCACGAGTTTGAACCGGTTCCCAGAATGCAGGCTATTCCGGCTTGATCATTAAACAAAGAGCGTGCGGCACCCAGTAAATCGCTTTCGACGAATGCAGGGGTGCGGAATTGGGATTCGAGTGATGCCTTTACCACACTCTTTTTCTCAACGGATGAGCATCCGGCTCCATAAAAGTATATGGATTTGATTTTTGTTTTGAAAAATATTTCGGGTAACTGTAGCCTGATAGTATGGCTGATTTCTTTTCTCGATTCGAAATATGGGTTTATCCCGTCAGTGAAGGAATGCTCGGAAACAGTCGTTTTACTAACTAAACACCATTCGGTTTTAGTGGATCCGCTTTCAGCTAAAAGTATCATCGTCGTATAGTGTTTATGTGAAAAATGGAAACCTGTATTTTGAAATCAATAATCGAAATCTTCTTATATGCAAATATATAAATAATATAAAGAAATTTAATCGCGGGGATATGGTAATATCTATGTATATTTTGAAGAAACTTTATCTATATAGTGAAGCCGTGGTTTAGCGTTCTTTGACATGTTTGATAAAGTTGTCCGGACAGAAAGAAAAGTAACAGAGACTAATAAAGAATCCTTTATTAGTCTTAGTCTCTGTCACTTTTAATAATAAATATGAGATCTATAGAAGAACTGCAATTCTTCTCAGAGTTATAGTTCTTCTTTATACATCTTATTAAATTTTGGTTTGATAAACAGGCGTAAAGACACATCGTAGTTAAGGTAGCTCCATACCCAGTCTATAAAAACAGAGACTTTATTTCTCATACCTACAATCGACAGGATATGTACCCACAGCCATAGCCACCAGGCAAACCATCCTCCGAAGCGGAATTTTCCTAAATCAGCAACTGCGGCGTTGCGCCCAATGGTAGCCAATGATCCTTTATCTATGTAGGTGAATTTTTCCCAATTACTGCTGTTCGTTGTGTTGTTGAGGTTTTTTGCGAGGCGTTTTGCCATCTGCAAGGCTACTTGTGCTACCTGCGGATGACCTTTGGGACTTTTGTCCGATATAAGAAGGGACGTGTCGCCTATAGCAAATATGTTGTCATAGCCTTGCACCTGATTGTATTCGTTGACGACAAGCCGGCCACGATTGTATGCTGTTTCAGCCAGTCCTTTCAGGCTATTTGGTTTTACGCCCGCAACCCAGAGTACGTTGCGCGTACGAATGTTGGTGCCATCGCTGAGCTCCACAAATGGCTTATCATAAGACTTCACTGATATATCCTGATGAATGATTACACCTCGGTTCTTTAAGGTCTCAGCAGCTTTCTCTGATGCTTGTTCCGACATGGCAAAGAGCAATCGGGGAGAGGCGTCTACCAGATGGATTTCCATCTTTGTGAAATCTATTTCGGGGTAATCCTTAGGTAAGATAGATTTCTTCATATCCGCCAAGGCTCCGGCAAGCTCCACGCCGGTAGCACCTCCCCCGACGATGGTAAACGATAGTATTTCTTTCAACTCTTCTTCGTTATCGGTACTCAAAGCCTCTTCGAAGCTAAGCAGTATTCTATTTCTCAGTAGCAAGGATTCCGAAACAGATTTCAGAGCAAAGGTACTTTCTTTGAGACTGTCGTTCCCGAAGTAATTGGTGTCGCATCCTGTCGATATAACCAGATAGTCGTATGTAATATCTCCTATATTTGTTTGTACTACTTTCTTTTCAGGGTCCACATTCTGCGCTTCACACATGCGGAAGTGGAAGTTTTTGTTCTTCTGGAAGTTCTTACGGTGAGGGTAGGAGATAGAACTGGGCTCTAATCCTCCGGTAGCTACCTGATAGAATAGGGGTTGGAATTGGTAATAGTTGTTTTTATCGATTAAAACAACCTGAAACAGTTTCTTGTCTATCTTTTTAGCTAGCTCCAGACCTGCAAATCCACCGCCGATAATAACCAGTCTCTTTTTTGTCCCCCTGTCGGGTATGTTTGCTATATTGTTCATACAATGCTAGTTTATGGTTTAATTAAATAAAAAACCACTATCACGATAGGAGTATTTAAGTTCCTATCAGTGTCAGTGGTAATAGTTTAAGATATTATTATCTTTTTATCCTTTGGCTTTTGCCGCCTTTCTTGCTTCTAATTTAGCTTTTATTACCTCATATATTGCCGGTAGAATAGATACGATCACGATAAGAATAACTACTTTGTCGAGATTCTTTTCAACCCATTCTAAGCGTCCGATAAGGGCTCCCAGGGTACAGAAAATAACAACCCATGCTATACCTCCTATAACATTATAGGAGAAGAAATGTTTATAACTCATCCTGCCCATACCTGCAACAAAAGGCGCAAATGTGCGCACTATCGGTACAAAACGTGCTAGTATAATGGTTTTTCCTCCATGCTTTGCATAAAATTGGTTTGTTTTTTCCAGATACTCTTGTTTGAATATTTTGGATTTCGGATTACTGAAAAGCTTTTGCCCGAAGAAACGTCCTATGGTATAATTAACTGCATCGCCAATGATTGCAGCCACTATAAGTATAGCTATGAGAAAATAAATGTGAAGAGGATTATCGGGGCGTACAGCTATCGCTCCTGCCAGGAATAATAAAGAATCGCCCGGAAGAAAAGGTGTGACAACTAATCCTGTTTCACAGAAAATAATCAAAAATAATATGGCGTAGACCCATACTCCATAGTCGGTTACCAGCATATCAAGTGTTCCGCCGGTGTCTCTTAACAGATTGAGGAAGAAGTTCCATACTTCATGTAAAAATTCCATTTTCTAAGTTTGAGTTATATTTGAAATAATGAAAATGATGGAATATGCATCCCATCATTTCCTGTTTTTATTTTACTAATAGCCCGGCAGCTACGGCATCACGCTTTTCCTTCCCGGCCAGTTGTTCTACCAGATTCAGGGCAAAGTCGATTGTAAGTCCGGGACCTCGGCCTGTTGTGATATTTCCGTCTACAACCACGGCTTTATCCGTTTGCAGGGTGGCACCTTTCAGGTATTGTTCGAAGCCCGGATAACAGGTTGCATTTTTGCCATCAAGTAATCCCAAGCCGCCTAATACCATTGGAGAGGCGCATATAGCTGCAATTTTTTCGCCTTTATTGGCAAAAGCCAACAGTTCTTTTTTCATATTCTCATGCTCGTTAAACTTTACAGTTCCACCCGGTAATATCAGCAGCTCTGCTTCGGAGAAATTTACCTGGTCGAACATTAAGTCGGCTGTAACCAGTACCTGATGGCTGGTCATCACTTGCTTACTATCGGTCAGAGATACCGATTTTACATTCAATTCAGCCCGGCGTAGGATATCGATTGTAGCAATAGCTTCAATATCTTCAAATCCGGTTGTGAGAAATATAAATATAGTCTTCATCCCAATTTAATTTAGATTAAACTTATATGTGATTGTTCCTTTCTGATTGGTGACGGAAGATACGGGGTTAAACTTTGTCCTTCTCGCCGCCCTTAATGCTTCGCTGTGCAAGTTGGTATTCGGCGTATTGGTTCCTTTCCCTATATTTGCTTCTACCACATCGCCTTTGGCATTAACAAGTATATCGACAACTACAGTTCCATAGTCGTCGACGGAATAGTTGGGCTTAACAAGACCTCCGCTGCCAAGACTGCGTCCTCCCAGATCGAAAGAACCCCAGCCTCCCACGCCGGATGTTTTGCCATAGCTGGCATTTCCTGTGGGTACGCCTTGCGTACCTTCACCGGTTCCTTCTCCACGGCTGCCACTGCCTGTTCCATTACCAAACAGGCCTGCCATTTGGTTGTTTATCTGGCCTTTTTTAGCAGCTTCTTGTTGGGCGGCACGTTCGGCCTCGGCCTTTCTATGTTGTTCGGCAGCCTCCTGTTGTTTCTTTTCTTCGGCTTTCCGTTTGGTTTCTTTTATAGCTACTGTTTCTTCAAAGTCCTGAGTGACGGCCGTCTTCTCTGTATTGGTTACAGTTGGCTTTGCTTTGACAGTGGTATTCTCTACCATGGGGATGGGATCCTCCACTACATTCGGAGAGGTTGCTTCTGCTGCACCCTGATTTCCATTGCCCCTGCCAAAAGGTTCATCGTCACCACCTGCATCGGCTACATTACCGAACATAACGGGCACTCCACCCAATTCGTCGGAATGACGAACGACCGGCGATGGTTTCAAATAGTAAAACAATAGGAACAGGATGATCAACAGATGAAAACCTGCCGTTCCTATTATACTTATCATTTTATCTTTTTGTGCCTCCATATTTTAATCCAATAATTCGGGAGTTTCTTTTAAACAGTTTTTATAAGCCTTTATTGTCTTTTCCAATCCCAGATGTAGAGCATCACTGATAAGCGCATGCCCTATAGATACTTCGTCGAGCCAGGGAATGTTCTTGTATAAAAAGTGCAGGTTTTCCAGGCTCAGATCGTGTCCGGCATTTACACCAAGACCTAATTTCTTTGCATATTTAGCAGCTTCTATAAAAGAAGCAATTGCAGCTTCTTTATCTTTACTATAGTCACTTGCATAAGGCTCTGTGTATAACTCGATACGGTCTGTTCCTGTTTTAGCGGCAAATTCTATAATCTTCAGATCCGTTCCTGTGAAGATGGAGGTCCGTACACCAACAGCCTTAAATTCATCGACCAGGTCGGATAGTAATTGCTGATTTTCGATGGTGTCCCATCCCGCGTTAGATGTAATGGCATCCGGTTTGTCGGGAACAAGTGTTACTTGTGTGGGTCTGATCGTTGTAATCAGGTCTACGAACTTTTGAGAGGGATAGCCTTCTATATTCAGTTCGGTTTTTATTTTGGCTTTCAGGTCATATACATCTTTAAATCGGATGTGCCTTTCATCAGGACGGGGGTGTACAGTGATTCCTTGTGCTCCGAATTTTTCACAATCGAGGGCTACTTTCACTACATCAGGAATATTACCACCACGCGCATTACGTAAAGTCGCTATTTTATTTATATTTACACTTAGCTTAGTCATAAAAACTATTAAGGTCACAGACCTATTTATTATTCTTTAAGTAAAACAATAACAGTAAGTTATAATTTTAAATTATATCATTAAATACTTTCTTTTACTTAAAATACGATCTCTCAAACATCAAATACTAAAATCTATCATTATTAAGTTAAAACTTTTTAGCAACTTTGCACAATGATATATCATGCAAATGTAATACGAATTGATGAAATAGTATGTATCAGTTCCATTTTATTAACAGCTTGACCGTTTATTTAGTTGGTATAGAGAACGAAAAAGAAAGTATATTATACAATTTCATCTAATAATAATCGGCTACTGTTATTATAGATATAAAAATAATAAATAGGTACTTGACCTTGAAATTTATAAGATAATGAAGATTGCCATATTCGGAAGTAAGCATCAGAAGAAAGAACAGATAGAAAAATTGTTCAAAATTCTATTGGATAATAAGACTGAAATACATCTTCAGGAGAAATTTTACAATTATCTTAAAGATGTACTTTATCTACAATACGATATTGCCGGTATCATTACCAATGATGAGTTCGATGCCGATCTGGTTATCAGTATCGGTGGTGACGGTACATTTCTCCGTACAGCCTCCATTATTGGAAAAAAAAATATTCCGATATTAGGTATTAATGCAGGACGGCTTGGTTTCCTTGCCGATGTGGGAGAAAAAGATCTGGAAGCTACTTTTACCGACGTTTTCTCCGGAAATTACAGGATAGAACACCGCAGCCAGTTGCAATTATCCACCGAGCACAGGGATTATCTTGGCTTCAATTATGCTTTGAATGAAATCGCGATATTGAAGCAGGACACGGCATCGATGATCACAGTACATGCTTATATCAACGACGAGTACCTGACTTCATACGAAGCGGATGGGTTGATTGTCGCGACACCGACCGGCTCCACAGCTTATTCATTGAGTGTAGGTGGTCCGGTGATGACTCCGACAGCAGCTAATATTGTGATTGCTGCCGTTGCTCCCCACAGTCTTAGCAACAGGCCATTGGTGGTGACAGACGATTGTATTCTTACGCTGGAAGTCGAAAGCCGTAACAAGAACTTCCTGATATCTCTGGATGGGCGTTCCAACATATTTACTACGGGGACTAAGTTGATTATAAAGAAAGCTGACTTTACACTGAGGGTTATAAAGCGCAAAGAGAATACTTTTTATAAAACATTACGTAATAAGTTGATGTGGGGTGTTGATCCGCGACAAAGCTAGGATTTCTTATTTATTCGATATTCAGATTGTCAAAGAACTATATATAAAGTAAATAAAATAACACTTGTTCGTATTTTTTATTTGTCATTTTTTTATAAACGATTTAATCGCAGAAAGCTATTGACCGGTAGCTTTTCTATATAGATAAACCTATTTGATAATAATAACACTATCAGAATAAATTCCACCTGTTATCCTTATAACGATCTTCCCTTATATACATTCGAATCGGCTTCCTGATACAATTCTCCCCTGAAATTTATTGTATTACTGTTAAAGTTGGGGTTTATTGTAGCATTGCATTGATTGGTGCCATTGGTGAGACGCAAGGTAACAGTGGCTGATACAGCGGCTCCCTGTACTGTCATGCTAAAGATTACATTTCCGTTCTTATCTGTTTGCATTTTTACGTTCGATGCTCTGCCGTCTACTGTTATACCGCCTATTCCATTAGGGCCGGCATAAGGGGAATTGAAAGCCATCTGGATCGTTGCCTTATCCCCATGCATAGAGATGAAATTCGTATTGGCCGTAACATAAGCAAAACGTCCGTTTTTGAAATCGATACGCTCTGCTTCCAATACAAATTCCCTGTCATTGAGTGCCTGAACTGCCTTTTCATACCACATTCTCTGTTCCGCTTCTTCGGCTGCGGCTTTGAGCGGATCCTGCTGAGTTTTGCATCCTGCAAAGATTAGCATAATTGATGTTAATAAAAATACAATTGCTTTCATAATCTTTCCTATTTTTAGAATATAACAAAACCTACAGGAGAATAGTTTGTTTATTTAACGAAATTTTAACCATTCAGATAAAGTGTTGATATCCAGTCTATACAAATAAGGTTTCGTGAATGATTTCTCCCACTGTAGGATGAGGAAATACAATTTTACGGAACTCTTCAACCGTAAACTCTTTCTCTATGGCTATGCCTGCGATAACAATCAGCTCCGAAGCCGGATTGCCCAGCATATGGCAACCTATGATCTTTTCATCTTCACCGATTATTAATTTGCACATTCCATTGACTAATTCGTTCTCTGCTACAAAACGGCCTGAATATGCCATAGGAAGTTTTAGGACGGTATGTTTTATACCTTTTGCTGTAAGCTCTTCTTCGGTTTGTCCTACTCCGGCTATTTCCGGATTGGTGTATACTACGCCGGGAATAGCTTTGTAACTCATTTTGTCCGCTTTGCCGAGAATATGGTTTACGGCTACTTCCCCCTCGCGCACAGCAGTGTGTGCAAGCAGTGAATAACCTGTAATGTCTCCGCAGGCATATATGCGGGGATGCGATGTCCTCATAAATTCGTCGACTTTTACTCCGTTTCGATACATCTCAATATGTAGCTTGTCAATATTCAGGTTTGCTGTAACCGGGCGTCTGCCCGTGCTTAACAGTATTTGTGCTGCTTCTACTGATGATTGCTCCCCGTTTTTTTCTATAATCACCTCCCCGTCCTTTATTTCCACTACTTTTGTACTGAGATAGAAATCAATACCTTTTTTTGTGTAGTCGGTACGGAGCATGGCGGACAATTCCTTATCCATAGCACCGAGTATTTCGGGCAACATTTCTATGACGCTGACCTTTACACCGAGGCTGTTAAAGAATGAGGCAAATTCCACACCGATAACTCCTCCGCCTATGATTGCCAGCGATTGGGGTACTTCTTTGTTGTCCAGCGCTTCTTTCGATGTCCAGTAGCCACTGGTGTCCAGTCCTTTGATGGGCGGCACTATTGTCTCGGAGCCTGTACAGAGCAGGATATATTTTGCTGTGTATGTTTTGTCATCATTGCCCAACAGTATATTCCCGCTGTTGTCTTCTCCTATAAGATGTACTTCCGCATTGATAATTTCCACCTCGTGAGCAGCCATTTTCTGTTTGATGCCGGCTACCAGCTTGCGCACGGTCTTTTGTTTGCGGGCGATTATTTTGCTTAAATCAAAGCCCGGCTGTCCTTCGACCGACACGCCATATTTTGCCGAATTTTTTACATTGTCTAATGTCTTGGCTGAATATAGTAGTGTCTTGGTCGGGATACATCCTTCGTTCAGGCAAACACCGCCTAATGCATTTCTTTCGAATAAAATAGTTTTTAAACCGTTTGCAGCAGCTCTTTCAGCGGCAGTATATCCGGCAGGGCCTCCACCGATAATGGCAATATCGTACAACATAGTGATTCAGGGAGTTAAAGGTTTATTTTTATTATGTTTCTTTTATTTACGGATGGCGAATGTCATAAAGTACAGGTCTGAAACATATATATCTGTTTGATGGCAGAAATATTTCAAATCTTTCGGGTCATATCCATTAGTTCTCCATTTGCTAAGTAGCGCATCGGCATCATTCAGTATTCTGTTTTCATGAGATTGAACTTTTTGCATAATGCCATTCCCATCAGCAGAAATTAGTGCTGCAAGATTTATATAATCCGTACCCTCTCCGCGTGTGATCGGGAAAAGCTGTTTTTTCAGTTGGAGCGACCAGTTGCAAAGTTTTGCATTGCCTGTTTCGTCAGCCAGAAGTACGGACGGATAGATATTCTCTTTATTTAGCCATACCGGTACTGCAACGGCTGTAAGCGGTGAACCCAGTATTGTCCACATTGTAGTAAGGGCGGGCGATTCTTTTTCCTTTACACCCTGTACAACCATGACAGATGATGTACTATAGCGGGGGATAAAATCCCTGAAGGGTACGAATATCTGTTTGCTAGTATTCTCCGGTATTTGGTCATATAGGTTTACTCCTGTCAATCCGTGTGTAAGATGGCGGGATACATCTTGCAGGAGGAATCTGTAAGAGAGAGAATTTGATAATGACGCCTTGTAAAACAGCGGTTCGGCAGCCTGATAGCGGCTTATGCCTTTATCGCGTTCCCTATCGCCGGAAAAAGAGTAGTTTGTGCGGACAATATATCCAAGGGGGGCGGTATTGGTATCGTTGGCGTCGAACTTTTTATAAGTATAATCTCCTGTTTCATAATAAGCTGCGCCACCCTGCGCGTCTATCACTCCGAAATTGGCGCTCACATACATCGGCTTCGGCAATGAATCGAGCAGGCGTTCAAAGTCGGCCAGGGTAGCACAGCGTTGCAATGCCAGTTTCATAACCATGCCTTCGAGTTCGTCTTTACCGGCTGCATCGGGGTTGAGGTTGTAAGAAGCCGAATTCATTATGGCGAATCCGGTGGAGTTATAGCCTCCCCATACTTCTTTGCCTGCCTTGTCCGAACTGTTTACAATGCCTGTGTAGCTGTACTTGCCATCGGTAAAGTACATCAGTTTGTTTTGCAGGCTGCCTGTATCCCTGTGCTTATAGAGTAACGGTCGGCCATCGGCAGTGTATTTACCCGAAATAATAGCAGTGGTACAGGCCAGTACAGGTAAAGATACGATCAAGGATAAGAGGAATATAAACAGAGTCCGCTTCATAGTTTCAAATTTTATCCTTTAAAGATAGGCTTTATTTTATGCTTATTAATTATGTATTGTTAAAAAGTAACAAAGGTAACACATGTATCAGTAAACAGTTAGCAGTAAACAGTCAACAATTAGAACTCCTTTATACTTATTACTCAATACTTACGACTTTGAAAAGGTAACAAAGGTAACACAGAAAACAATTAAGAATGAAGAATTAATAATTAGAAACTCTTTATTTTATCGACCACTGTCAACTGTCCATTGTCAACTTTCAACTGATTGAAAAGGTAACAGTTCTTGTATTCTTTTGTAGGGGCGGAATATTTTCCGCCCGCAGACCTTTTTCTATTTCGGGCGGAAGATATTCCGCCCCTACAGTTTTCCCAAAAAGTAACAAAGGTAACACATGTGTCAGCAAACAATAAGCAGTTAATAACTTGTACCTCGTCTACTCGTATCTCTTTACTTATTACTCATTACTTACTACTTTCCCCTTCCTCAATCCGTCCTCGATGTATATCCCGTAGGCAAAAACGGA
Source organism: Dysgonomonas sp. GY75 (assembly GCF_015234155.1). NCBI lineage: Bacteria > Pseudomonadati > Bacteroidota > Bacteroidia > Bacteroidales > Dysgonomonadaceae > Dysgonomonas > Dysgonomonas sp. GY75. The sequence goes on along the minus strand of NZ_JADCLQ010000036.1, from coordinate 312,064 downwards.
TAGAGATTCTTTGGCTTGGGTTTCTCTACCGGAGCGGCGGATGGTTGAGCCACAGACGTCTGTTCTATAATTTGCCCTTGCTCCGTTTGCTCTTGCCCATTTTCCACTTTTAGTTCTTCACTTTTCACTTTTAGTTCTCCTTCCAGTTTCCTGTCCACGGCCGCTACTACCTCCGCATTGAGCGAACCGCCCGAACGGAAGCCATTCTCCTGTAATATCATCAGTTGCCGTTTGGTTTCTTCATCCTGTACTTCGATAACCAGCGGACGACGCTCCGATGCCAGTAATTGGTCTCTATCCTTTTTCCTTTCTTCGCGGTCAAGCACATACTTTATAGCGCGGATGCTCGGTGGGCAGAATTTCTTTTCCACTACGCGGCATTTCTCCACATCGTTTACAGGATCGTTTTTATCGGGAACATAGGTGATCTTTTCCTTTTTTTGCACATAACCCTCCAACAATTGCTTCAACCCTATGCGAGCCGAGGCTACCATCACCTCTTCGCGGTGGTCGATGGCTTCTTCCACCGCTTCTTTAAACTCCGGCTTCGATTTCTTCCATTCATAAAATGTTTTACGGCTGATTTTAAACGATTTGCAGATTTCGGAAATACTGCACAGATCCTGTTCTATCATACGGATAATCTCCGAGGCTGTTTTTTCTTTATACTTCATAAGATACTTAAATATTAATGTTAATAATCAGTTTCTTATATAGATAAAGATATTTGGTTTTGATAAAATTGAGAAACTATGAGTTTTGAATTACTACCTCTTGCGGGCAATTCCGAGTTGTAAATAAACAAGATACAAGATATATGCGGACAGCCTTGCAGTCCCTATACTTCGCATTTTATTCTTCATAAATCATCTTTTTAGTCATACCTCCGTCTATAATAATATTTTGCCCGTTGATAAAATTATTTTCAGGCTGGCAGAGGTAGATGCACATACGTGCAATATCTTCAGGGGTACCCACCCTGTTGGATGGATGCTGTTCGTGGTCTATCGGGCGCAATTCCCCATAGTGTCCCGTGTCTATCCATCCCGGGCTGATACAGTTCACCGTTATATTATATTTACTCAGGGAGATGGCCAACGCGTGGGTGAGGGATACGATGCCGCCTTTCGATGCCGCATATGCCTCCGAATCGGGTTCACTCATCAGGTAGCGGGTAGACGCCATATTGATGATGCGTCCGTAATTATTTTTCGATCTGCTTTTTGATCGGTGTTTGGCTAATAATTTAGCGGTAATGAATACAGGCCGTAGGTTTGTCTTCAAAACCTTGTCGAATCCATTGACCGACATATCCAGAATGGAGCCGAACTGGCTTACGCCCGCATTATTAATAATGATATCTATATCTCCCTTTTGATTGAGGATAGAGGTGATGACATTTGCTAAAGCCCCTTTATCCGATATATCGGCTTTAGCAAATGTACATTTATAATTATTCAGTTCGTCGCAGAGTTGTTTTCCCTCTTTTTCGTTTATATCGCAAAAGAATACATCTGCGCCGGCCTTACAGAAAGCGGTTACTATAGCCTTGCCGATTCCCAGCGCGCCTCCGGTAACGAATGTGACTTTGTTTTCCAGTGTATCCTTCATAATGATGTTATTCTATATTAATTTCTTAATTTCCTGATGTAATTGACTCCATTTGTTTTCTTCTATCTTAGCTCCGATAGCTTCTATTACATTTCCGGCGAGTAGTGTTCCTATCCGTCCGCAAGCGGAAAGCTGGCAGTTATGTATCAGGCCATAGATAAAACCTGCCGCATACAGGTCGCCGGCCCCTGTTGTGTCCACACAATTTACTTTAAGTGCGGGAACGAATACTTTTTCATTTCCCCGCTGAATCCATGAGCCTTTCTCTCCTGTTTTCACGATTGCTATACCTACCTGCTTCGCTATTTCAGAAACAGCTTCTTCAGGTTCCAGATCGAACAGGGCTTTGGCCTCTTCTTCGTTTGCAAAAACGATGTCTACATATAGAGGGATAATTTCGAGCAGGAAATCACGATTGGCTTCCACAACATTATAACTGGCCATATCCAGAATGATTTTTGCTCCGGCTTCTTTTGCCAGTACAATGGCTTTTTTTATCAGGTCGTGGCTTTGTACCAGATACCCTTCGATGTAGAAATAATCATATCCTTTGAAATCATTTGCGTCCAATTCATCTGCATGGAGCAATGCCGCCGCTCCCAGATATGTGCCGAAAGTACGTTCCCCGTCTTTGGAGATGAATGTAGATGCCACGCCCGATGCTTCATTCACTTCGGTCAGATGTGAAGCTACACGATGCTTCTTCAGGTCTTCTTTATAGTATGTGCCATAGAAGTCTGTACCTATGCGGCCGAGAAAACCCGTTTCAACATCCAGGTTGGCAAGCCCTACGATTGTATTGGAAGCAGACCCGCCGGAAACAATACTTTTGTTAAGTTTATTAATTTCTTCAGAAATTATTTCCAGCTTCGTTTCGTCGATAAGTTGCATGCTTCCTTTTGGTAATTGGAGGAGTTCCAGTATCTTATCGTTTTCTATTACTGCAAGAACATCTACAAGGGCGTTGCCCATTCCTAATACTTTTGTCATTCTTCTTTAATTTTTTGTGTAAAGATATTGCATAATTCAGAAATAAGGCCTATTTTTGCGTCACTTTTGAGAGAAAAACACTCTTCCTTAGCTCAGTCGGTTAGAGCATCTGACTGTTAATCAGAGGGTCCTTGGTTCAAGTCCAAGAGGAAGAGCAAATCTGAAAGGATTTCTTCTCTCAAAAGTATATTCTTCCTTAGCTCAGTCGGTTAGAGCATCTGACTGTTAATCAGAGGGTCCTTGGTTCAAGTCCAAGAGGAAGAGCAAAAAAAAATCAAGCAGTTACCAGTTAGGCTAACTGCTTTTTTATTTATTGCCCTGCAAAATTACCATTTAACTTCTCAATATATTCTCACAAATATATAATCCGGTTGTGGGTATCAATAAAGTTACATTAAAAAAAGAGTATGATCTATTGTATCCTTCTTATCCTTGTCAAAAGTATATAGTATCGACGGATTGTAAGCGCTGGTACTCTTTATTTCATCCAACTGAATGATTACACCGGTAGAAAGCACTTTGCGCTGGAAATTACGCCGGTCTAAAGTTTTATTCAGGATAATCTCATATATCCTCCTCAACTCACTCATTGCGAATTTTTCGGGCAGAAGTTCATATCCTACCGGAATAACCGGGAGCAAAGATCGTATGGTTTCCAGTGATGTTTTTATAATATTCTCATGGTCGGAATAGAGCGAAGGAAGGTGATCGATATCGAACCATTTAGTCATATCCTCTTCTACTTTAGACAAATGTATATCATCATATTTAACGAAAGCGTAATAGCCCAAACTTATAAATCGTTGTAAAAACCATTGTTCCTCTGCACTTGAAGGAGTGCTTCTGTCAGCATTGCCTTTTACATATTCGATATTTTGCTCCATAACTGTTCTCGCCGGGTCGGTAAACAAATGAAATTGCTTCAGGTAAATATCTTTCAATCCTGTACGCTGTTCTAAAATTCTTTTCACAGCCTCGTCGGAACTCTCATTCTTAAACATAAATCCTCCGGGCAGCTGCCAGTATTTACTGATGTCAAACTTATTTAACAAGACCCACAGTTTCTTTTTGTGAAAACCCAAAATTACACAATCGATTGAGAAGCCCGGATGGACATTCTCAATTGTATATGGATAAAATAAACTTCTTTTACTCATAGCATTCATTCAATTACAAATATATCATTTTCCTAACTCCTTACCTGACAAGTGACAACAAAGATAATAAAACACCAATAATAGCCTTAATTTCTGCGTTTATTTAACGCATATTTATGTTTTAAAACACAAGTGCGTATTTTTAACGCAGAAATATGTTGATTAATTGAAAAGTTGACTTAGATTTGCGTCATAAGAACGCAGGCATTAATCAAAATATGAAACCATGAAAAAATTATTTCTATCCATTGGATTAGCTTTTCTGACAATGAGTAGTTATTCGCAAACTTCGGATAACTATCGGTTTGTAGAGAACAATAATGGCCCCAGATTGGGATATTCACCACAGTCGGGTGTAAAAATACTTACTGTAGACGGCCTTAATTTTAAAGACCTGAATAGAAATGGAAAATTAGACAAATACGAAGACTGGCGTCTACCCATAGATGAAAGAGCCAAAGACCTGGCTAAGAAAATGAGCGTAGAACAGATTGCAGGACTAATGCTTTACAGCGGACACCAGTCAATTCCTTCAGCCGATTTTGGTTTCGGTGCCGGAACGTATAATGGCAAGCCTTTTTCGCAGAGTGGAGCCAATCCGTGGGAGCTGTCGGATGCTCAAAGGAAATTTTTGAAAGATGACAATCTTCGTCATGTTCTCTTAGTAGGCGTGCAAAGCCCTGAAGTTGCAGCAAAGTGGAGCAATGAGATGCAGGCTTATGTAGAAGGTATTGGTTTGGGAATTCCTGCAAATAACAGTTCCGATCCTCGTCATTCGGGGCAGGTAGCAGGCTCTACCGTAGCCGAATTTAATGCGGGAGCGGGAGGTGAAATATCTGTTTGGCCTGACGGTTTAGGTATGGCGGCGACTTTTGAGCCTGAACTGGTAAAAAAATTCGGGCATATTGCTGCTCAGGAATACCGTGCTTTAGGTATCGGAACTGCATTATCTCCACAGATAGACCTTGCCAGCGAACCCCGTTGGTACCGTGCCAGTATGACCTTCGGTGAGAGTCCGGCTTTGGCTACAGATATGGCCCGTGCCTATATAGACGGATTCCAGACATCAACCGGAAAAGACGAAATAGCTGACGGATGGGGATATAAAAGTGTAAACGCCATGGCTAAACACTGGCCTAGCGGAGGACCGGAAGAAGCCGGACGTGATGGCCACTGGGCATTCGGTAAATTCGCGGTTTATCCGGGTAATAATTTTGAAACACATCTGAAACCATTTACAGACGGTGCTTTTAAATTGGATGGTAAAACATCTATGGCTTCAGCTGTTATGCCATACTATACGATCTCTTACAATCAGGCAAAAGACGGAACTAATCTGGCCAACGGGTTCAGCAAATATATAGTCAAAGACCTGTTGAGAGAAAAATACAACTACGATGGTGTTGTATGCACCGACTGGCTAATTACCGCTGATGAAGGTCAGACTCCCGGTGATTTTGCCGGCAAACCTTGGGGTGTAGAAGCCAAAACTATTGCCGAAAGACACTATATAGCCCTGATGGCAGGAATGGATCAATTTGGTGGTAATAATGAAATGGGGCCTGTGATCGAAGCATACAATATGGGGGTGAAAGAACATGGTAAAAACTTTATGAGAAACCGTTTCGAGCAATCGGCCGTCCGTTTGTTGAGAAATATATTCCACCTTGGTTTATTCGAAAATCCATATCTGGATGCTCAGGAGAGCGCTAAGATAGTAGGTAATCCCGATTTTATGCAAGAAGGCTATAATACTCAGTTGAAATCAATTGTCATGCTGAAAAACAAGAACGATATATTACCTATAAGGGAAAGAAAGACTGTTTACATTCCTGAAATCTACACGCCGTCGGTAAAAGACTGGTGGGGTAACTGGTCTAAACCATCACTTCAGGTCCCTGCCGATATCGAGATGGTGAAGAAATACTATGATGTGACAAATGATCCGGCTAAAGCAGACTTTGCCATCGTATTTATCTCAGGCCCGTACTCAAACAATGATGGTGGCGGATATGACAAGAACGACCGTAAAGAAGGAGGAAACGGATATGTACCTATTACCCTCCAGTACGGAACATACACAGCCAGTGATGCCCGCGAACATAGTATTGCAGCCGGAGACCCGGTAATAGATCCTACTATCGCCAACCGTTCATATAAGGGAAAAACTGTGACGGCATCTAACACAATGGATCTGAGGACAGTGTTAACCACCAAAGAAATAATGGGCGACAAGCCGGTAATTGTAGTAGTAAACCTTTCACGTGGAATGGTATTCAATGAATTTGAAAATAAGGTGGACGGAATCCTTGCACGTTTCTCGGTGGGAGAACAGCCTGTTATGGATATAATTTCCGGAAAATACGAACCGTCGGGATTACTTCCTATGCAGATGCCTGCAAATATGTCGACAGTAGAAAAACAAAATGAAGATGTACCTTTCGATATGGAATGTCACAAAGATACTGAAGGAAATGTATATGACTTTGCTTACGGGCTAAACTGGAAAGGTGTAATCAATGATGCACGCACTGCTAAATACGGAATAAAATAACCAATCTTATCTAAGAATTATGAAAAGGATAATTGTAAATATAAGTATGTTAGTCGCACTTGCAGCGTATACAGGTAATGCCGGCGCTCAGGAACCTGCCGGAAAAGATTCGCTTAAAGTAACGACTGCCGAACAAAAGAGCGATCGTAATGTCATGTTGAATGCGGCGTCGGCAAATTCAGGTCCCCGCAATGTAAATATCGGGCTTCCGGCCAGTGTGGGAGGAACAACGGTTCTGGAGAATGACCTGCCGGTAGTATATTTCTTCTGGCCTGAAATGCCATTTAAGTCGTGGCGTATGGATGCCATGACAAACGGAGTCAGTCTTCTGGACTTGGGACAGACTGCCATCAATATTGGTGATGTGGGTTTCTCCGTAGGCACGTACAACAATATGGGGACGGACAAGTTCGGTGGAAACGTAGGCCTGAACTCCAATCACTTTGGCTTACTTAACGGTACAGTCAACTTTAGCGGGCCACTGACAAAAAGAGGTCTGAAGTTTTCATTGGGGGCATTCGTAAATTACGATCCCGGAACATATAAGGTGAATAAGACAGATATAGACCGTTACTATAATGATCAAACCCAGTTATATAAAGCAGCATTGACTCAGGATTATAAATTTCAGGGAGGGGAGGGATCTATTTCCGCTTTCTATAAATATTCTAATTCCAAATCGATGACTATGCAGCAATATGCTCCCTACAGATACAATCTGGATGGGTCGGTAGATGAAATAGACGGTTTCAAGATCGGTAGTGATAACTATCTGTCCGGACAGAAGTTTAAAGTCAAAGATGCCGAAACAGGTAGTATCGCAGAACGCGATGCCCTGAACGATTACGGCACGGAAAGCCATACCTTCGATTTGATTGGCAAAAACAAGCTGGATAACGGGCTGAACCTGAACTTTATCGTCAGATACCATACTGCCAAGTCCGGGATGTACCTCCCTATTATGACGGGTATATCGGAACAAACATATACCGATGCAACCGGTAACCAGAAGACCGGCAACCTGCAAGGAGTAATGGCTTTAGCATCGAGAAAGACACCTGTCAAATCTCTTACCAGCCTCTTCGAAATTGGGAAGAAATCAGGAAATCACGATTGGAAAATCGGTGTAAATCAATGGATGTACGACATAGATAAATTTACCACCGAAGGTGTTATTTATAACCAGACTGTAGAGGCTAATCCCCAACGTGTAGGCGACAACATATATGGCATTGCCGAATATCACAATGGTACTGAAAACAAAACAGCTCTCTTCCTTACCGATAAGTGGGATATCGCAAATGTGCTGACGCTGAATCTGGGTGCCCGCTTCGAGTACCAGAGTCTGAGAGGGGATTTTATCGACAACAACGATGTAATAGCAGACATACCTTATCTGTCAAACAAAAAGACCGATATCGATAAGGACTGGTTCAATAAGGCTTTTATGCTGAATGCTGTATATAAAATGACACGTAACTTCGGGTTACTGGGTGAAGCTACTTACAACGAACAAGCCGGCCACCTCGAGAACTACTCAGCAGGAAATGAACCCAACCTGAAGAAATCGAAAATACCGGGAGCCGGATTCGGTGTGTTCTACAATCACTCTATGTTCAGCCTTGTATCTAAGGCAACTTATATCAAACGCGACGAGTATCGTTCTACCGTGAACTTTACCAGTTCGAAAGGAACGGTTGCACGTCCGACTGTGGCGTACGATATAGAAACGATAGGATGGACCACTGATATCATGGCTACACCCGTCAAGAATTTCAATCTGCACTTCCTGCTGACATTACAGGCTCCTAAATACAAAAATTATTCAGGAACAGTAAACTTCGGCGCGGGAGAGACTCCTGTCGATTATAACTTTACAGACAATATTGTAACCGGTGTATCGAAAGTACTGATCGAGATAGACCCCAGTTACCAGTGGAAAGACCTGAGAGTATGGGCCAGCGCGCGTTACTTTAGTAAGCAATATGCTAACCTGACTAATTCACTCACCTTCAAAGGACGTTGGGAAACATTTGCGGGGGCAAGTTATTTCCTGGGCAAGAATCTTGAATTTAACGCCACAGTTGTAAACCTGCTCAACCAGCGCGGAGCACAGGGCACTATTTCAGGAGCAGATTTGTATACAAAAGAAGAAGCTGAAAAAATGGATGGTGCTATACTTTCGGGAACATATATCCGTCCGTTCACTGTAGAATTCGGAATGAAATACAAGTTCTAAACCATCTTTTTCCACATTTTATTACCCTGTCATTTATTTGTGAGATATGACTTGTTTGGGTATGGATTGTATGTAATTGCGTAAACTAAATGTAAAAGTACTTCTCATAGTAAGAAAATCCTGCCAATGATAGAATTGGCAGGATTGGTTATCTTGTATATGAATTAATGCTTCAGGATATTTAGCTTGTATTTTCCTTATCAGTTCAAAAAATTGCCGTATGGATTAGAGTTGCAATTAAATAGAGTGATACGGCTGCCTCTGTTTTTTAATCTGCTTTAAATGGTGATGCAGGTAAACCGTAATTATTGAATAAATCCACCGGTTGAAAATTCCTGAAAGCATACCTCACTTTTGCCGGATTCAAAACTTTTTCGCTCGATACTGATATTTTAGTCTTCTTTTCCACCAGTTTAGCATCTGCAGGATAAAAAACATTATCTGCACCGGCTATCTCAAATCCTGCTATCTGTTGATCTTTAGAATTCAGTCCCGATTCCGAATAATAAAAATCAATGATAATTTCTCTGTTTTTCACTATAAATGATTTAAAGATTGGCCCGCTACACGGTATATCCTCTATTCCATATGCTTTAGCTAATGCCCATAGTGCAAAACGTTGCCCAACTTCTTTCTTTTTAGGAGGATGTATACATGACGCCTGTCCTATGTCGGCGGTTACAACTATCCCAGTGTTTGGAATTATAGAGAGGCATTCCAGTTGAACTTGCCTCAATTCAGCTGCTTCGGTTTCATCACAACGTTTACCACCATAGCAAAACGGCGCTATCTGCGCATAATAGAAAGGGAAATCTCCTTGTTTCCATTCTTCACGCCACGATTTTACCATAGCAGGAAACAATCGTTTATACAAATCAGGAGCTTCCCTGTTTGCTTCACCCTGATACCATAAAGCGCCTTTAATTGTATAATTTCTGATAGGGTGGATCATTGCATTATAAATCAATGTGGGTTCGCTCCGGGGGTGCTCTATTTCAGAATAGTTCTTTTTCAGGGCATCCAGTGATATTCCCGGGAATTCTTGTTCGAAGACTTCTTTTTTAATCCATGGTTCTATCTTGGATCCACCCCATGCGGAACAAATTATGCCAACAGGAACATTCAATGCTTTTTGAATATATCGCGCAAAAAAATAAGCCGCAGCACTGAAGTCTGCGACAGTACCCGGAGTACATTCTTTCCATTCGGTTGTGCAATCGAAAAGAGGCGATACACTGCCATTGATCTTTACATTGGCAATCCGGATATTGTTGGCCGGATTGGCTTCCATCAGTTCTTCTAATGCATGTTCGACCGGTTCCCCGGGATTTCCCTTTATCCTCATACCCATATTAGATTGACCGGAACAGAGCCAAACTTCACCGATCAATATATTTGACAATTTAATTTCTTCCCCGTCAGTAATATGTATAGCATACGGTCCTCCGCCCACAGGTGTTTCTACCTGTACAAGCCATTCTCCGGATGAAGAAGATATGACGGAATATTCTTTATTATCCCATGAGGTAGTAATGCTGACTTTCGTTGATTTCTGAGCCATACCCCACAAATTCACCTTACTCTTTTGCTGCAATACCATATTGTTACCTAATATTGCAGGCAAGGTTATTTTTGCAGAAGAAAATTGTGCCCCACAAAAACTTATCAATAATAGCAATATATATCTTTTCATTTTCTTAGTCAATTAATTATTATTTTTCATGCCGCTGATTTCATGTCGCAAAAATGTAAACCGAACAATCAGTACTATTAAACAAATAGAGTAATTAAAGGGCTTATCCAAGTTAACTATTTACTTTTTAAAAAGTTTTGCGGGTAATCTTTCAAAAGCTATTCTGTCATATGACGTCTCTTCCCCGCTTTCATAAAATATGCCTATATCTCCTTTATTGAGCACTACTATATCTGAATAGGCCGTAAATTTCCCGAACACCTGATATTCATTAGCCCAGGTTTGTCCGTTATCATGGCTTATTTTAATAGTCATGTTCATTCTTTTATCCGGATGATTCGGGTTACTGAACAAAATGGTTGAAGTCAGCTTTCCTTTAGGAGTATAATTTAATATAGAAGCCTGACATACCGGTTCCTGTAAAGATTGATCCCAGTAAGTAGGCTCGAGCGTTTGCCCACCATCGCGGCTAATAGCCACCATGCGGCATTTTCCATTTTCCCTCTCTCCTCTCGGTCCTCTCATATTAAGCATAAGGCTGCCATCGGTTCTTTCCACTATAGTACATTCATTGCCACCTGCAGCAGAAATTCCACCTATCTTCCAGGTTTGCCCAATATCGTCGGAATAGATGATATGTGAAAAAGAGGTGGTTTTGTTTTCACCTACCGGTCCGGTGTAATCGCCAGGTACATTACTATGGTCGCATGGAGCAATCAGGCGTCCTTTGTACGGCCCATTTTTTAGCTGGATTGCGTGGCATGGTCCTGTTGCATACCATCCCCATACGGGATTCTTTGCCATATCGGTTATTTCTCTGGCCTCGGACCATGTAACCCCGTCATCATCCGAATGCAACATATACACTCTCCGGGTATCCTGCGATGTTTTTTTATGGATATCTTTTTCATGATCTTTACCTAAATTCCATGTGGAAAGGACTATTATGCGTCCTGTCTTTTCATCCACCACCGGACAAGGATTGCCACATACATTCTCGGCATCATCCCACACCATGATCATTTCACTCCATGTTTTGCCTCCATCGGTAGACCGCTTCATTACAAGATCTATATCGCCCGTATCGGAACGGCTGTTTTTACGAGCTTCGGCAAAAGCAAGAATTGTTCCCTTTTTGCTAACCACTAAAGCGGGAATACGAAAAGTGTTATAGCCGTAGTCTCCTTTCGAAAACAAATTGGCCTTATAAATCGGCTGTTGAGTCTCGGCTGCGTTACAGATCAGGATACTGCCTGTGACTGCTATTATCAGTAATAAGATATAACTTCTCAATTTCATTGTTATTTTTTTTATGGTGTATCAATTAATTAATTCAGGTATTAGCTCATGCCCTCTCGCTCTGACAGGTTTTACATATTCGAGAGGAATGGAACGGTAAGGCCATCTCATATACCCTCCTACATCGCTCCAGTTTCCCACCATTGCCATAAACCGGTCGCATGCATGGTTCGCATATCCTTTTTCTGTAATGAAAGGAGTTATGCACTCGTTCATGAACGCCTGTATCCTTTTTTCCAGTTCAAGCGCCGCTGGCATATCCTCGATCATCATTTCGTACCATTTTTGTGCGCCAAAAGGATTCAGTGCAGCTACATTCGAATAGGCACCATGGCATCCCGAGCTAATTCCGGTTGCAAGGTGATGTCCGGGAATGAAAACAGATAAACCTTTCACGGTTTTCCTTACCTCCTCATACCATTGGGGATCGGCACCATTGTCGCTCACTTTTACCCCCACAAATGAGGGAATACGATCCTTAATCTTCATCCATCCTTCCGGTTTGAGTATTCGTTTAGCATGTGGTGGATTATAAAGGATCAATGGAATGCCATCAGCTTCTCCCTCCATAGTCTCCATAAAAGTTAACACCTCATAATCCGAAGGAGGAAACCAATCGGGAAGAATCAACTGGACGGCACTCGGCCTTAGGTCACGAATAAGCCGGAGTCGCTTCAGTGACGTCTGAGGACAAGGGTGGCTTACCCCTATCTGGTAAGGCACCCTTGCTTTTTCGCATCGCCCGGATAAAAGTTCGCTTATCTGAGTAAATTCCTTCTCATCCTGAGTATAGAATTCCCCGGCAGTTCCATTGGAATATATACCACATGGTTTGCTTGCAATCAAAACATCTATTTCGTCCGTAAGACGGGCAATATCCAATCTTCCTTTTTCATCGGTCGCAAGCAATAATGTTGCCCAATTACCTTTTATTTCCGTATAATCAAGACGATGCATAATTATCTAAGTTTAATCAATTGTAAAATCGGTTTGCTCAAGAGCGGGATTCTTATTTATAGATGTCAGGCTGATAGGCCACAAAAGCAGGTTGCGTTCATTTTCGCGTCCCACAAGGCTGGGAACTTCTTTAAATGCGACCCCAAAACGTATGTAATCCCACCATAGTTTTCCTTCTGCCGAGAACTCTTTTTTCCGTTCATGGATTATCTTCTCCGTCACTTCGTCTTTAGTGAGTGTCTTCGGATAATAATTATCTACCCCGTATGCCCGTTTTGTAATCTTATTGAGGGCATCGATAGCTCCGTCCTTTTGGTTCTGATCGTTTTTAATTTCGGCATCGAACATGATAAGATCGGCCATCCTGTAAACAATTATGTCGGAATCGAACGTACGCGCTCCTGAGGCCCATGTACCTGAAAATTTATTTATCCAATGATGAGTTGTGTTTTTCTCAGGATCGAAGAAATAGTCATAGCTTACCCTCGACCGCTGATCGGTAGCTACTTCATCGATGATAGCTTTGTACTGAGCAGTAAAAGCTGCCCATTGTTGATGGCTGCCTACCTTTACCGGGCTTTCTATATATTTGGCACTTACATATTGTAGAGCACAAAGCCAGTCAGCCTGAAATCCCCCCTCTTTCTCATCCTTGATCATACTCCAGACGAATATAACCTCTTTGTTGTTTTTTGTATTAAATATATCTGCATATGAAGTAAGAAGCTCTTTTTCTGCACTGGCAACAGCCAGAGCCCTATCGCAGGCCGTGCGCGCTTCGGTCAAAGCAGATGCATCTCCACGCACTTTCGCCATCCACAGATAATAATCCGTTTTGAGGGTCAAAACTGCTGCCAGACTTGGCATGTTAGGCGTAATACCATTGATATTGGCAAAATATCCTTCAGCTTGTGTAATATCATCCAAAACCTGCTGGAATACCATATCAGACTTATCTCTGGTAGGAAATAGCCCTTCATCCCTGTCCGACTCAAACCCTTTTGTCAATACCGGAGCATCTCCCCATATGCGGCCAATCCAGTAATAGCAAAAGGCGCGGACAAAATGTGCGGAACCCAGAATGCGGTTCTTATCACTTTCATTATTGAAACTGATTTCAGGAACATGTTTCAGGATAAGATTCGCATGGTTCAAAGTAGTATAGAGAGCTGTCCAGTCGGCCTGTGCGTGTCCTGCCGAAATCGTATTGTTATAGGCATCTTCTCTGGCAGGCTGGGTTTCATTACCCTTGCCCCATAATCCAGTGCGGTATTCTCCCCAGTACATATAGTCAGTAGCGAATGCCGCCCTGAATGTACTCATCATACCATACATATGCGAAACTGCATCAGCAGGTTCTTTCCAAGCGTCATTATTGGCAACTATACCTTTTTGGCTGACATCCAGGTCACTATGGCACGAAACACCAAATATGCATATGGTTACAAAAATGATTAATATATTAAATGTTTTTTTCATGATCTAAATATTTTGTATACAACTTTTTAGTAATTTAATACAATTTAGAAGGTAACCTTTACTCCTAAAGATATCCTACGTATAGGAGGGTAATTATAGTAACCGGCATCGTTCGTACTACTTGTTCCCACTTCCGGAGATATGCCGGGAACCGCTGTAAAATAGTGAAGATTATTGGCCGAAACAGTCACCATCGCTTCTTTCATAGACAGTCTGGATATAAGTGTTGCAGGCAATTTGTATCCCAGACTTATCTCGCGAATACAGAGATAATCCCCTTTGAATGCAAATATATCTGCATTATTCTTGAAGTTTGACGATACACTCTCGCCTCCGCTATAGAATCTTGCATACTTGGCATCCGGGTTTTCGGGACTCCATGTATTCAATACCTCTGCATTGAGCGCAGTGTTTCCGGTAAATGTATTAATGAACTGACGTGCCATTTGAGCATGCATAATGGTATGACCGAGTGCCCAGTCTACAAATACATTCAGTGATAAATTTTTATAAGTAAATGTATTGCTAAGACCACCTGTAGTATGAGGAACACTGTAACCCAGCAAGAATCTGTCTTCTGAATTGATCTGGTCATATTCAACACCATTTACAACCCTTTTAGAACTACCCTCACGGTTAACCCATTCGTAGTCTCCCATATTTTTGCGTCCCTTCACTGTTGTTCCATCGGCCGGGTTATATCCGGCTGAATAATCATCGTACATTGCATTAGCCAATTGGTCTTCGGTACGGATCACATAGTCCACTTTCATTCCGTACAAACCATACAGAGACTCTCCTTCGGCTGTTCCTCCAAACGCATTACCGTCTCCAAGTGTTGTTATACCACCGATACGGTTTTTATCCCGTCCGTTATAAGGAAGTTTAACTACTTTATTTTTCACATAACTCCATGTGAATTTAGAATCCCACGAGAAATTTTTACCTACAATGTTCCGGCTGGCTATCTCAATATCGAATCCGTAAAATTTCACCTCTCCCACATTCGTTTTCACACTCGAATAACCGGTTGTATTCGGAAGTTCCTTATCAAATAAGAGGTTCCGGGTTAATCGGTTAAAGTAATCGGCATTCACTGTTAACCGCTCATTAAACATTGTCAGATCAAATCCGAGGTCGAACTGTCTGGTAGTTTCCCATTCAAGATATTCATTTGGCATCACTGTAGGATAAAGTCCCGGCTGTCCGTTATAGACATTTGTTCCATACCGCCCTACAGCATCATTGAGGCCTATAGCATTATTTCCTGTTTCGCCAAAGCTCATCCTAAGTTTCAAGTCGTTTATCTGCTTAATTGGTCTCATAAAAGATTCTTCCGAGGCCATCCATCCTACCGACATGGCAGGGAAGAATCCCCATTGATTGCCCTTTACAAATTTTGATGAGCCATCTGCCCTGAAAGTTGCGGTCAAAAGATATTTTTTCTTGTAATCGTAATTCAAACGCCCGAAATAACTCAATAATACAACTTTCTCGAAACTACTTGTACTGGCTGTTCTATCGGGTTGGGCTGTTAGGGTCGGAGTTTTGTCCGAACCTCCTCCTTCTGCCGATGCACCGAATGCGTTACGATCATCTCTCGAATACGAGTACCCTCCCATAAGAGAAAAGTTATGATCTTTCTTTAGTGATTTTGTATAATTTAAGAAAGCATCCAGTTTGGTACGCGTCAATTCATTGAAGTTTTCGGTAGTAGGAGTGGCGTTTGAGAAATAACCTCTTTTGCGGAAACTTCCCCATCTGTTTACATGGTTGTACATGGAGACATTTACGTTTGCTTTGAGCCCTTCAAGAATTTTATACTCCAAACCTCCTACAACTGAGATTCGCTTATTCCGATTATCATTATCGAATATATAGTCGTTATATTCGGGGTTGAGCGAAGTACCATTGTACCCGTACGAGGGAGTACCATCGTCCATATAGCGTTTCATTGTAGGAGCAGCCGATATTCCTCTTGATATAACATTCATCTGATTACTGAATTCCTTACTTTTAGCATCGGAAAATTCCATCATACCTGTAAGTTTAAGTTTTTTTGTAATCTCGGTATTCAGGTTAAGCCGTGCTGTAAGACGATTAAATTCCGTACCTAACGCAACTCCGTCATCAGTAGTATACCCCATACTTGCCGCATAAGTGGTTTTATCAGTTCCGCCGTCAACGCCTATATAATAATTTTGCCAATAGTTGTCACGGAACAAGATATCCTGGAAATCATTGTCCTGAAAAATAAGCCATTTTGTATTATCAAGAGGGTCTCTCATCTTTTTATAACCGGCAGGAACTGTTTCGCCTTCTCCGAGCCATCTTGTGGAATATACTGAATTTGCATCATTGATCGAACTGGCTGAGAATCCTGATGTGAAATTATTCATCGGGGTTTTGCCTTCTGCTATAGAAGGACGAACCATTCTGATATAATCTTCTGCACCCAACAAATCAAATTTCCGTTCAGCTTGCTGGAAAGCAACATTAGCCTCAAAAGTAACCCTTGGAGCTTTATTTTTTGTGCCGGACTTGGTCGTGATCAGAACCACACCATTGGAGCCTCTTGCTCCATAAACTGCAGTGGAGGCAGCATCTTTAAGTGTTTCTATCGATTCAATATCATTAGCATTGATGCCGGAGAAAGCTCTCTCAACACCATCAACTAAGATAAGAGGTTCATTACTCATATTGATAGAAGACCCTCCCCTGATTCGAATAATAGGATCGGCGCCCGGGGTATTATTATTACTATACACACGGGTTCCCGCAATTTTACCTTTAAGGGCTTCTCCTACTGTATTGATAGGAGCGCCCTGCACTTCTTCTCCTCCGATCTTTGTAATTGCTGATGTCACCGTACGGCGTGATTGAGTACCGTACCCCACAACAACGAATTCATCCATCATCATACTCAGAACAGACATCTGGACATCCAATTTCGTTTGATCCGTTATTACTATTTTCTGAGTTGTGTATCCGATAAAAGTAAATATTAGCGTAGATTTTGGTGCAACAGAGATATTGTATTCTCCTTCCAGATTGGTTGTTGTACCTCTGGTTGTACCTTCTACATGGATAGTTACTCCTACCATTTCCTCACCGATTTCGTCGGTAACAACACCGCTAACAGTTATATTCTGTGCCATAAGGTTAGAGATACCAAAACACAACAATGAAAAGGCTAAAAGAAAGAACCTCTTTGTTGGCCCACAGACTTTTTTCCTGTTTTTTTGGACTAAGTAAGTTTTAAGCATACTACAATTAGTTTAAAGTTAATAGATTAGTTTAAGGCTTGTCATTCATATTATTAGATATATTGTTCATTTGATTAATTCTCCAATATCCTGTCCACCACCAATTGTCTGAATTCAGGGGAAAGCATCGAGAAATAGGCCGTGAACCCTGTTATTCTGACCACCAATTCGGGATATAATTCCGGATTCTCATGAGCTTTCAAAACGGTTTCTTTATCCATGATATTGACATTGATCAGCGTACCTCCCATCTCGAAATGCGCTTTTATAACAGCACCTATCAGCTTCGACTGTTCTGAATCTGCCAGTGATGGATCCAGTTCCCATTGCATGGGAGCCGTATTGCCATAGCCCGGTTGTATAAGGGCTATCGTTTTTGCAAGAGATAAGGAAGCATCGTCGATGGCAAACCCGGGGTTTGGATTCGCTCCATGAGATATCGGGGCTCGGGCTTTGCGTCCGTTTGGCGTAGCTCCCACATTTTTTCCAAACCCAACAGTATTTGCCCATGAAAAGAACCCCGGAATAAAAATATATTTCATGTCCGTATCAGACTGTGAGCGTACCAGATCCACAAAAAGATCACGTGTTTTTATCGCCCACTTTTCTCCCAGAGAGCCGGACTGGCCATATCGTTGACTATTTTGGAGTAAGGTCCGCAGATATTCGCCATCTTGTCCAGTGAAATTATCTGCAACAGCATCTCTTATCCGATCCCAGCTAAGCCGTTGCTCTTGTTCGACCCGTTGCTCAAGTGTAGCAAATGAGTCGGCGACAATAGCCAGTCCTGCACCATCTATGGCGAGATTGTAATGCATTGCGCCACCATCCGATACATCACACCCTTTTTCAATAGGGCCATGACTGAGTAAATTCAACAGAAGTTCCGGTTCGTTATATTTCTGATATTTGAGATGGTGCTTCATTCCTTCTACAGTAGCCTTAACAGCATTTGCAAGGTGTGCGGAGAATAAGTTCCACAGATTGTAGCTGTTTTTTTTAATTAGACTATTGTTAAGCTCATTATAAGATACTTCAAAGACTTTAGCCATATTGATCTTTACAAGATCGTTAAGTGTATACTCCATTCCCGGAAGCGACATCCAGTTACATCCCACTGCAATTCTTCTTATTGCCAGAGGTTTGTCGAATCCGTTCTTCATAAATCCTTTAACCAAAGCCTTATCACCTGAGAAACGAGGCCATCCGTTCTTATTCTTAACAAGATATCCAACTGCCTTATCAAACAATTCCTGATTGAGATTTTCGTGAACGCGGATAGTGATATTGAGTGAAGTGTTGATCTTATCTGCAGCTTCGAGTATCAGGAATGATATTTTGGAAGTCACATCGTTTCCATCATCATCGGGTCCTCCCAGTTGCCAGTATATAGGATCGTTTATTAGAAAACATGCCAGATAATAAACCGCCATATCATCATTTAATAATCCTGATTTTATATCGTTTTCATAGAAAGGCTGTAATAGGGTATCAATCTGACCGCCTGCACCATCCCTGTTGTATGTCCGCGAAGCCAGGTGATACCAGATTATCCACTGGCAAGCCTCACGGAAAGTCTTAGGTGCATCGGTAACGAGATTCTTATTGACCTCAGCTATATCTATCAGGTTCTGTTTACGGACAGGGTCGCTTTCTTTTCCTGCCATTTCCAGGCCTTTTTCCACATGTCTTTCGATCCATCCCTGTATACTGCGAATAGCACGTTCGTGATAGGTATAAAAGTCAATTTGTTCTTTAGATATATTGATCTTTTTGTAATGATTGATTTTTTCCAATAAACCACCCCATCCCAACTTCAGACCCATTTCATAGTCCGGTGCAAAATGGGCATCGTCGCCTATTCCGGGTATAATATCATACTTATCGAAATCATTTTTCAAATGGTCGTACGGATAGTCGGGATTCCACTTATTTGGACGCATTTTTGACATAAAATACATCCAGCGGGCAGCAAACGCATCATCCGGATCTATATAAACGGGATGTGTATCCATCAGTGAACAGAAGTTATCTGTCCATGCTTCAAATCCATAGAAAGAACCATCGGGATGATTGGGAATAATATTCCAGAGACCTGTCGGTGGCACTATACGGCCGTAATCGTCCTCGTCCAATAATCCTTCTAACCGGATTTTCTCCTGAGTTTGTTCAAGCTTCCGCTTCTTCAGAGCATTTATTTTATCATCGTATATTTTCATTGTACTATTATTTGTTTTTTAGAATTAAGTTCCTGCTTCAGCTTCTCAAAATGTCCCGGCAAGAATGACCTGCAATTCGGCATCGGGTTAAACATTCCAAGCGATGAAAATTTATTGAAGCCTAAGCAGTGAAATTCCAATAATTGGTGAGGCGTTCCAGGAGCTAATCCGGTAATTAAGTTTTCGATATCAAGAAGTTCCCTAATGCTATCATTAACTCCGGGTATAACCGGCGTACGAATAACCATTTCTACCTGTACCGAGTATAAGTAAGATATATTGCCTATGATAGCTGTGTTATCTTGTCCTGTCCACTCTTTATGAAGCCCTGAATCTGCTATCTTCAAATCGACAAGCCATAGATCCACAAATGGCAGTAAGGGCTTCAACAGTTCCTGAGGGTAGCACAGATTGGTTTCAATAGCTGTATGTATACCCTCTTCATGGCATGCTTTAAGCAGAGCAAGAGTGAATTCGGGCTGCATCACAGGCTCTCCACCCGAGACGGTAACTCCCCCGTCAGACTCTTTATAAAAAGGTACGTCTTCCTTAAGCAGTTCTACCACACTATCACAATCGATCTGTTTACCTACAATAGAAAGTACTTTTGAGGGACAAGCCTCAGTACAATCTCCACAAACTGTACATATTTCACGATTAATTGAGGTATTATTATCAACAATTGATATGGCAGAATTTCTACATGTCTCAAAGCATGTCCGACAGCCAATACATCTTCCGGCAGTCTGCATCAATTGCTTCTGGCCACTCCATGTCTCAGGGTTATGGCACCACTTGCAGCGCATGTTACAGCCCTTGAGAAATACGGTAGAACGAATTCCCGGTCCGTCATGTATTGACATTCTCTGAATAGTAGTTATTGTGCCTTTCATCGATTGATACCTTAATTTATCTGATATATTAATCCTTCATATCCACGGTTTTAGGCCGTAAGAAACTTATTTGCAGAATAAGTACAAACAGAACGATAATAGCCATTAAAGCAAAATCCCGTCCAAGATTACCCGCATCTGTCGATTTGCCCAACAAGCTGGTAATGGCCGCTCCGGCAAATACACCACACATATTCATGATTCCATAAGCAGTAGCCCTGTATTTGGATGATACAAACTGGCACAGAATTGGCATATTATTGGCATCGAACATACCAAAACCGATACCGAAAAAGACGCCTCCGAGAACAACCGGTAAAAGCGATTGCCCAAATCCAATAAAGATCAGTGCAGGGATAGTCAATCCTAAGCCGATTGCTCCTGTATAAATCCTTCCCCGTAAATTCTTTTGAACCCATCTGTCGGAAAGCAGACCTCCGATCAATACTCCGCAGAATGAGGACACAGCAATTACGATGGTCGACAAAGGACCTGCCACAGACATATCTATGGATAGACTTTCGGAAAACAAGGTAGGCAGCCAGTTTTTTGTAGCCCATCCCGGAATACCCGGAATACAGAAATACAGCAGTATAACCCAAAAAGAAATATTTCCCAGCAGGATTGCTAAGCCTTTTAATACAGGTGGCTTTTCTACCTTTTCTTTTGTTTTGTCAGTTAACAAAGGCGAAGAAGTCTGATCTCTCAGGAAAACAGCAAGTATAATGCTGTATACAATACCTATGATGCCAAACCAATGGAATGTCAGGTTCCATGTATACATAGCGGCCAATGTGGCTCCAAATCCCCCGACGGCCTGTCCTGTATACAAACCCGTCATATGAATACCTACAGCCAGCGACCTGGTCTTTGTCTGATGAAATTCAGCTATCAATGCCAATGCAGCGGGTAGATATAAGGCTTCACTAATTCCCATTATTGCGCGAAGGATATACAGCTGTTCAAAAGTTGTGGCATACCCCATCATGAAAGTGACTCCAGACCAGACGCACAAACTTCCGGTTATTAGCCATTTACGACTAAATCTGTCCGCGATGATGCCGGATATCGGGCTCATTATTCCATATATCCAAAGGAAAACAGCCATCAGTCGCCCGAAGTTAGCAGCTGATTCCAGTTCCTGTATATCTATCATTATAGGTGTACGCATTGTGGAAAGCATCTGCCTGTCCATATAGTTTAGCAATGCCACTACCCACAACAGTCCTACAACTACCCACGGATATATTTTACTTGTTTTGTTTACTAAATTCATACTGATATTATTCAATTTTACAATTCAAAAGTTAAATAAGCAGAATAGGAAGTGCTTTTCGCGAATGCGATTCAATATTTTTAAGAGTGATCAATAAGAACTTTACGTTAGGTTTATAATCTAAATTGTTTATTACTTTTTCTTTATTGGAAATCAGGAAAGCCTATTCTAGACAAGTCATTTTCTAGCGCAATTTGTTCTTCTTTTTCTAAAGCTTTGATAGGTGAACGACAATCACCACATTCTATTCCTATCAGATTCATTATAGCTTTTCCGCCCCTGACACCTCCTCCGTATTTGATAATCACTTCCACTGTTTCGATGGATTTCTGTTGCAATTTTTGTGCAGTTTGCAAATCATTCTTTTTCATCGCATTAAAAATACCATCATATATCTGAGGAATATAGTTATAGGTACTTCCTATTCCTGCTACTGCCCCCATTGCGAGCCCGGAAATTAGTATTTCATCATAACCATGCAATACTTCGAATCTTCCATCTTCGAGAGTGAGGCACACCTCCATTTCCATCAGATTGTTATGGGTAAATTTAGTACCCGCAAGATTCGGTATCCTTTTTTTCCCTTCCTGAAGAAATACTTCAACAGGTAAACTCACTCCGGTCATAGCCGGCATATTGTAATAATAGAATGGAAGATCCGGTGCCGCAGCTGCTATGGGACTGAAAAAATCAATCAAATCCTTTACACTTCCGGGTTTGAAAAAAGAAGGTGCAATGGATGCAGTCGCATCAACTCCTAATTCCTGAGCATATCTGGCTAGAGCAATGGACTCTTTCTGGCAATTAGATCCTACATGAGCTATCACTTTAAACCGTTTTTTACAGGCTCTAACCCATCGGGCCAGAATTTCATTTCTTTCATCCATGGTAAGCGACGAGAACTCTCCTGTCGTACCACAAACAAATACCCCATTTATAGCAGTAGATGCTATCCAGTCTGCATATCGGTCTATCGCTGCATAATTTACTTCTCCATTTTTATCCATCGGAGTGAAAACAGCAGCAACCATACCTTTTAGCCGTTCATAATTTTTCATAGCGAATAATGTGTGTTTCAATTAGAGTTTTAGGTATTAATTCACGGATTAACTGTACTTCCAAATTCTCCTTTCAGTATATTAGGTGTACGAATCCCGGGTTTTACTTCCCCGCTTGTAATATAGAAGCTATTACCATCGACAGCTACATTCGTGGTAACAGCTATGGGATATGGAGAATCGCACATCTTCTGAAGTATGTTAGTGTGTACATCATATGTATTTATGGCTCTACTGAATCCCGGATGACCGGGAGTGGTCGGTAAGATCTTGCCGACTCCTCCTAAGAAAATTATTTCACTCTCTCCATATGGGATTGCTGTTCCTGCCATTACCGGAAACTCCCCTTGCAGTATTTCCCATTTTCCGGCTATAGGGTCATACACATGAGCATCCGTGTGCATTACCGTTTCCTGACCAGAGGCAAAACTTCTCCCACTGAAAAGGTAAATTTTACCGGCTTGCGCAACAGATACGGCATACGCTCTTGACTCTCCCTGCCATGCAGGAAAGGACTGCCATCCTTTTTCCAGATGTCTTAGATCTAAGAAAAAACAATGTTTGGTTGATGCTTCATCCACAATAGAACTTTGACCGCCCATCAGGTAGATCTTATCTTCTGATACAACACCTGCGGTATTTGCCAACGGAACAGGCAGAGATGGAAAGCTGTCGGTATCTGCTACTATTTTACCGTCCTCTTCTTTTATATATACCACATCTGTATGGCATTGCTTGTCATCCGATCCTCCTATACACAAAAAGCCGTTATCTAATTGGATGGAGACACCATATGCTATCGTATGGGGCATAAAATTGTCCGCGACATACCATTCTTTTTGGTTTTGGCTAGAGAGACTTGTCCGGTACATATTTTTCCACCATACTTTTTTGCCTCCCTCCCAAGGATAACCTTTAGGGAAATTAGCCCCTCCGATTATCACAAGGTTATTATCTATTATTCCAGAAAATGCACCTGCTACTCCCAGATTATTTTCCATTCCATCGCATGGAGGCAACGTCATATCGTTTTGCAGATGCAATTTCGCAGCTGCTGGTTTATCTGTAGTTTGAGATTGAGCATTTACTGATATCGAGTTTATCATAAATATTATAATTATTAGTGTTTTCATTAGATTGTCCATTATAAATGAGGGTTTTAAAATGTTAGATTAATATTTTCCCCTTCATCCGTCCGTTTTCGGACTTCAATTTTCTATCTCTCATAAATATTTTATATACTTCGAAATGTCTCTCGATGGCAACCTTATAGCCATCCTCATCGCCCTTCTTTATTAGTTCGAACAAATCGGAATGCGTTACCAATAAACCTTTCTTACTCATCTTTTTGTTGATGGGACTAAGATGATCTTTGAACTTATCTTTTACAAAAGACATTACGGGGTGTATAATCTCCTGAAATTCCGATATCGTCTTATTTCCCGTTACCTGATAGAGTTTAGTGTGAAAAGAGAACTCACTGACTGGGGAATATTCATTGTTTTCGAATACAATTCCCAGTTTCACTATTTCTTCCAGTTCTTCTATATCTTTTGGAGTTATATTGTAGAATATGTCTCTGGAAATACCAATCTCAAGGGCTATTCTAAATCCTAAAATATTGAATAACGCCTCTTCGCCAAGAATACGTGGATCCACAGCTCTTTTCATCCCTCCCAAAATAGAAGGTTCTGTCAGAATCATGCCTTTTCTTGGCCGGCTATACACCAAGCCCATCATTCTTAATCTGCTTAATGCTTCCCTCAATACACTTCTGGCAACGCCTAAGGCTAATGATAAGGTAGCCTCATTCGGTATGTGATCGCCACATTTGAGGTTATTTTCTTTAAAGTAAGTAAGCAGGCGATCCTCTACCTGATCCACTAAGGTTTGTTGATTAACTGTGAGTTTCATTGGTATTAGTATTATTTATCTTATTTGTCAGACAATTATACAAATAACTAGTATATATTACAAAATAAATATTACTTATTTGATGAAATATGCTGAATAACACAAAATATTGACTATAAATACATTTTAAATAATATTTAATAAGGAGTAAAGATTTTGAAACGACAGCAGAATTTTACCTTTTTGTCATCCCAATCAGGTATCAGAATGAAAATAAGTTTGATTGTATAATAAAAAAAATATGTAGTAAATAAGCCCTGAATAAATGAATAAATAAATAAATAAAGCATACCCAGGGACTTATTCATCATATATAATATTAGTGTAAATAGGTCAATATAACTCTTTTACAACAACATTGTCGAGGAATGACCGGCATCCGCTACCACTTCCTCCGTTCAACACATTACTTTCGATAGTTATCTGCGTAGTTGAAGTAGCATCATATACAACAGCTTCCAGTTTGTTCCACCGGTCTACAGGCCATTGCGGATCAGCTTGTAATCCGCTCGGATTATCCAGCTTCAGTTCAGACACAGGCTTCCCTTCACTGTCTTTAAAATAACCATTCCCGGATACCCTTACAATCATTTTAAGCGGATTCCCTTTGTCTGCCAGAGCCCATGCCCCATTTGTTACCAGATGCATCGGATTAGAGTCGAAAGAGAAATGCAATTTAACAGTTCCAGTGATATTTTTAAATGCAGGAGTAGTCATAGCGCCGCCTCTGCTAGCAGAGCCCAGTTTGATAATTCCGGGACGGAAGAAAACAAAGCGCGCTGTTCCGGCAAGTGTTTCAGGAGTAATCCACCCTTTAGAATCCCTTATGGCGATATTATCTGCATTAGTAAGCAAATCCCAGCGCAATTCGAATGTAGCTGCCGAATTAGCTACCGGAGGATCGATTGTTGCATACCATAAAGCGAGATCACCTGTCTCTCCCCAACCTGGGAGCACCCAACTAAAGTCATCGGCAAAATGTACCGGTTCTACTTTTATCTCTGCCGTATTAGGGGTATCTCTCTTCACTGTAAAGTCTACTGTGTTTGTCATTGTAGATACTCCGTCAAAATAGGCACAAGCCACTTTATAACGACCGGCTACAAGCTCCATCGTACCTTTACCCGAATCGTTAGTAGTATATGTATCTATCTTTTCAATCTTATTCTCACCCGTAACAGAATAGAGTTCAAACGATTTACTGGCCCATGCCGAGTTCGTTTTAGCATTGATCACAGTTATTACAACCTGATGAGGCTCAATATCCGGATTCATATCCTTAACACGCATAGTAGATTTTAGCATGTGATTGGCTATCTCAAATTTAAATAGGTTGTCTCTTACTTTCCCTGGTTCAAAAGCAACTTCAGCAACATAATAACCGGAACGGACGTTTAAAATCACCTCCCCTTTTTCATTTGTTGTGCATTCTTCCGTAGAATGTATAACATCTCCATCCTTATTGGTTCTCTTAACAGTTACAGATTCATTCACACGAGGTTTGCTTGTTTCTTCATCCAGTACAGTAAGTACATATTCGAACAAAGTAGGATTCTCAGGTTCACTTTCATCAATCGGCGATGTACTGTCATCGCATCTGACAAAGACAATTGCGCATGCTATGAGCATTGCTAGAGTTAATAAATGCATGTACTTTTTCATAAATGATTCATTGGTATAAGTTAACAAAAATTTGAGGCGCAAGTAGTAAAAAATATACTCTTGCTGCAAATATAGTTTTTTTTTATTAAATACTACATATAATGAAATAATTTTTAGTATTTGATATTAAAATTCAATATTTAACTATTATGTAGTATTTAAATAGATATTTTCCTTATATTTGCATATATTTAATAACAACGTAAAGGCGAAGTGTTGCGAAAAATATAAAAAAGCTGGCGCCTATTTTATTCAGCTTTATATAATATGATTAAACAACTTTAAATAACCAGGAATATGAAAACACACAGAAGCTACTTATGGCTCATACTTCTTTCGAGCATGATTCTTTTTTGCTCCAGTTGCAGTGGTGACGCCCCAAATACCAACCCAAGTCCTGATCCGGAACCTGATCCGGGGCCAACTATCGACAAAAATGTTTTAACACAGGCTTTTAGTCCGGGAACCGGAGGATATGCATGTTTTCGTATCCCGGCTGTTGTAGTATCTAACAAAGGTACGGTGTTGGCTTTTGCAGAAGGGAGGGTAGATGACTGTGAAGATGACGGAAATATCGATATCATACTTAAACGGTCGACCGACAACGGAAAAACATGGAGCGATATAATTACAGTTCATGACGACGGAAACAATAGATGCCAGAATCCGGCTCCTGTAGTTTTGGAGTCCGGACGCATATTGCTTCTATCTTGCTGGAACAAACGTCCCGGGGGAGCAAGGAGAGTCTATAAAACCTACTCGGACGATGATGGAAAAACATGGGCACCAATGACGGATATAGGTGATCAGGTTGCAATAGAAGGTTATTCCTGGTATGCAACAGGCCCTTGCCATGCGATAATAAAAACACTGGAGCCGAATAAAGGAAGGATTGTAGTTCCTTGCAACCATAATAAAGGTAATAACCGATATTCCCATATAATTTATTCAGACGATCAGGGGGAAAACTGGAAACTGGGAGGAATAGCCGATTATACGCAAGGGAATGAAAGCACTGTTGTCGAACTGGGAAACGGAGACCTGATGCTCAACATGCGAAATATGGATATGGAAAAGAATTACAGAATGCAGGCTATAAGTAAAGATGGCGGAAAAACATTTCAACCATCACAGGAAACGACTTTGATAGAACCAATCAACAATGGATGCCAGGGGAGCATACTCCGTTATTCTATTAACAGCCAAAACTCTGCAAATCTATTATTCGCAAACCCCAACCATGATTCCAGCCGCCGAAACGGAACTATAAAATTCAGTTCCAATGACGGAAAAAGCTGGACGAGAACATTTATGTATGTACCTGCAAATACTTATACATCTTATTCAGATCTGACAGTGTTGAACAATGAAAAAGTTGGCATTCTCTACGAAAGGGGCTTCAAAAACGGAGATGGAATTTACTTCCAAAGTATGGAACTTAAAGAAATAACCGACTCGAAATAGACTGATGTTACTTTTATATAATACTATATAGAATTGGAGAACCCCTCTTTTAGAGAAGAGATTTTTATAAGAATAAATGCATTAACAATCGCTATACTCTTTTATAATGCATAAATTCTAATATTTGATAGAAAAAATAAAAATCATGAGATCACTATTCATATTAGCCGGAACTTCATTAGTCATTTCCCCGCAAATAAATGCAGCTGAGTACACTCATGGAGAAGGTGACGGAGAAACAGGCAGACCTAATGTCATATTTATTGCCGTAGACGATCTCCGTCCTACACTTGGATGTTATGGGGACCCTTATGCAAAGACCCCAGCTATAGATAAAGTAGCCCAAAGTGGGACAATCTTTTCGCATAACTATTGCCAGCAGGCGGTCAGCAACCCTTCGAGATCATCTATGCTTACCGGATTTCGTCCCGATCAGACCGGAGTAACCGATCTCAATACTCATTTCCGGGAGAAAAATTCTGATATAGTAACACTTCCGCAATTGTTCAAAAATAACGGATATTATGTTTATAGTACCGGAAAAATATTTCATTCGGGAGGAAAAATGCGCGATGACGTTTCTTGGAATGAACAGGCTTCTGCCTACGACAGACGAGAATATATTCTTGAACAGAACCTTACAAAAAAAGCGGGCAAGGCTGCATCTACAGAAAGGGGCGATGTAGGTGATGAGGCGTATCCGGACGGGAAAATTGCGAATGATGCAGTGGAATTTTTACAAAAAGCCGTAAATATGGATGAGCCGTTTTTCCTTGCAATAGGCTTCAAAAAACCTCATTTGCCATTTTGCGCGCCTTCTCGATATTGGAATATGTATGCCGGTGTCGACTTTAAAGTAGAGAATCGCGCACGGCCTGTGAATAGTCCTGATATTGCATATCATAACTGGAATGAACTCCGCGGATATAGTGATATTCCCAAGGCAGGGCCTCTTTTGGCCGATAAAGAACAGGAATTGTGGCAGGGTTATTATGCATGTGTCAGCTATGTAGATGCCCAACTAGGCAAAGTATTGACAGAGTTGGAACGACTAAAGCTGTCTGACAATACCATCATTATTCTATGGGGAGATCACGGATATCATCTGGGAGAGCAGGATTTGTGGTGTAAGTCTACAAACTTTGAACTGGATAATAAAGTACCGCTCATTATTTCTACACCAAAGCAAAAGACAAAAGGAAAACAGTGCGATGCCATTACAGAAAGTGTGGATATATATCCTACATTGGCTGGCCTGTGCAGAATGCAAACACAATCTAAACTAGCCGGACTCAGTTTGGAGCGATTTCTCGATGACCCGGAAAAAGATTGGGAATACTATGCTTTCAGTCAGTTTCCCCGTCCATACGAAGCGATCACAAAACCTGTAGCTACTACTATGGGTTATACAGTCCGCACTCCACAATGGAGATGTACCTACTGGTATGAAATAGGGAGCGGAGCTATAGTATCAAAAGAGCTCTATAACCTTGATAGTGATAATCCGGAGATCACAAATCTTTCTGGGAATAAAGAAGTAGAAAGGACAGAAGAAAAACTGGCTTCCATACTGGATAACTATAGGAAAGGTATCTATCAAAAATAACTTTTGAATAGTAGATTTTATTAAAAATATTGGCATGTAAAATGTAAAGAGCCTGTTTGAACTTTATTAATATGTACTACTTGAGTGTTAATTGAATAAAATTATTTCTTCACAAAGTTTTTCAACAGGCTTCTTTTTTTATACTTCGTCCTCTATTACATAGACTCCAAAATTTTCTCCATATCTTCATATTGTTTATCGAGATGCATTCGCATCGCCATTCTGAATGATTCCGGATTTCCACTATTTAATATGCGGAGTAATCCCCGGTGAGATACAATCTGGTTTTTACGGTAGTCTTTTGTACGGGGAGAGTAGTACTTAAAAAGCGGTTCCAGAAGGTTTTGGAAATCCTGAAGGCTTTTATTCCCTGTAATAGCATAAAGCGTAGCATGAAATTTTACATCTAAAGCTATAGATTCCTCGGTATTGATCGTGTTTTCTTCCCTTTTTACAATAGATTCAACTTTTTTGATGTCCGATTCGGTAATATTTTTGAAGATAAAATCGGCCATACCGATTTCCAGCATAAGTCTTAGTTCATAAAGTTCTTTAAGAGTTTCTTTATTCAGTATTCCGGACTCTACGATCAATTTTAAAACTCCGAATACTTTAGGCATAACGATAACTGTACCTTTTTTTCTTTTGGTCTCAATCACACCGAGAGCCCTTATCCGGCTCAGCGCCTCACGAACAACAACACGGCTTACTTCAAAAAGATCGGCCAGTTCCTGCTCTTTCGGTAATTGTGTATCTACGCCATATGAATTATCAATTATGTGCTTTAGAATCCTGCGTTCTATTTGTTCTACTAAAGTATGATTCTTCTCTGTTACCATAGTTATATGCTTTTTTAAGTATTTCTTGTGTTTTAATATATTAAATACTACATAATATGTGTTTTTAGCGTGTTTTATGCAATTTAAAACAAAAAATCAGTTATTATATAATACTTTTTCTTTTATTTCATTATCTTTGATAATATTTAATTGGTGTTCTCCAACAACGTGCGAATCTAAAAATTTGTACAAACGACAATTAAATCACAAAGATAATGAATATATAACTATTAACTAATTGCTATGAAAAAGATTGAAGGTCTAATCGCCGCACCATTTACTGCGTTCACGCCTGACAACAAGGTGAATCTTGCTATGGTGGAAAAACAGCAGGAAATGTATAAAAAGAACTCACTTTCAGGGGTTTTTATATGCGGTTCTACAGGGGAAGGTTCTTCCCTTACTTATGAAGAAAAAAAATTACTTTACAAGGAGTGGTCAAAATACAAAGCTCCTGATTTCAACATTATCGCTTTTCTGGGAGGTACATCGGTAAGTGAATGTATTGATCTGGCCCGGTATGCGCAAGAGGTCGGTTTGGATGCAGTGGCGGCGACTGCTCCTTACTATTTCAAACCGGCAGATGTTAATGCCTTGGCCGGGTTCTGTAAAGAAATAGCTGATTCGGTTCCCGATATGCCTTTTTTCTATTATCACATCCCGGTACTTTCCAATGTCAATTTTCCGATGATAGAGTTACTCAAAATAATGGATAAAACAATACCAAACCTTTCGGGAATTAAGTATACATTTGAGAATATGATGGATTATCAGCTTTGTCTGAATTTCAAAGACAGAAAGTACAACATCATGTGGGGTAGGGACGAGATGTTGCTTCCAGCCTTATCGATAGGTGCAACAAGTGCTGTGGGGAGTACATATGGCTATAACGCACCGATATATAATGAGATAATAAGATTATATAATGAAGGTAAAATGGAAGAAGCTGCCAATCTTCAGTATATAGCCAATAAGATCATTACCTTGTTGGGAAAATATGGTAATGGAACAGGTAAGGCATTTATGAAAGCGATCGGTATGGACATGGGCCGGTACAGAGCTCCGCTAAACACTCTTACAGAGGAACAGTATGCGGCGCTTCTCTCTGATCTTAAAGAATACTCGTTCTATAACTACAGTAATAAAATCTAATTCGGAATCTATTTATCAGCGTAATTCTTCAAAAAGGAGATGCTCACTGAAATGACCGTAGAGGGTGTGTCTGAAACTCACCCTCTTTTCTATATGTACAAATACCTTTTGTAAAATATACTTGAAGACAAAAATATCAGAACCTCTTTGAAAATCAGTCTTTTTTAGTTCAAAAAATATTGAAGACCAGATATTATTACGTTAATATGCTAAGTCTGATTCTCCATGCATATCTAAGGTTAACCAACAAGGGCGTGATTTTGCAATCACACCCTAATTTATCAATATTAAAGTTAATCGATAGGCTTCACAGCTTTTCTTTATGTTCTTTGATTATTTCAAAAGAGATTCATAATAGTTTTTTACGTCAATCCAATTATAAAAGGGTGCCATATCTGTTTTAATTGGTGGCACTAGTATTTCCTTTTCGTGAAGAAGGAATTTAACCAGAATATCATCCGATTTAGGTTTGCGGTAAAATATGATCTGTATATTACCCGCCATAGGCGCTACTTTAAAATCGCTCCAAGCTTTATAATACTCATCAGCATTGGATACGCTATTGTAACATCCATCAAGGTGCAAAAGCATTGCTAGCGGGATGATGTTGCCGTCGTGGGCAAAGCGCAGGTCCGCCCCTTTTCCGTTAGTCGATATAATGCGACTGGCATTTTCCAATATATCTTTCAGAAGAGGTTTGCAGTTTTCAAACATCAGACCGCCATTTATTGCCCCATTAGCGTCATTGACATATAATTTGTAATTCTTACATTGCCAGAGATCAAAAAGTTCTTGTTTCTCAAATATGTCATAGAAAGATAAATCAGTTTCTATATTTTGCATTCCTCCTGCAATATAAAAGAGTTGCCACATCGTCTCTTCCGGATTTATATTTTTGTTGATGTAAGCCTTATCCGAAAAAAGAGAATTGATCAAACGTGCCGGCTTTACATGTTCCTGTTGAAATTTACGATGTTGTTCACGCCAAGTATATTTTGCAGAACGGAATTCAATTGCTTCTTTGGTATGATGATTCAGAAAACTTTGCCACTTCATACCCGAATTGCGCTCGATCTGTATAGAAGGATTTAATTCTTTCAGCCGCTCGCAAAAAGCATCCATACTAAGCACGCAACGAACGATGGTAGTTGCACAAGCCGTATATTTTCCATCTTTGGAAAAAACCTGAGGGTTGGTGATATACATGCGTTCGGCGATGCCCTTATGTTCCCGTATTCCCAAGGGAGAAAGATCTCCTCCTCTGAGCTCGGCTTCCTGCCATACTTGTTGCAATCGGACATAAACATCTTTACCTAAATCAGTTAATGCATTATTGTTATAAGCATCTTCAAATCGGTCGAGGACATCCTTATAGTCACTGTCACTGATCAGGTACCGGGACCCATGACGGCCAAAGTGGCTTATATAGAAGGGTTCGTATCCTTTCGGTGGCGTTGTATAAGGTATGATTTCCTTTGCCGGATATGCATAGTATACACCTGCAGTTTTCTCGGGAGTAGCAAACAGTTCTTCTTTTGATGTTTGGGAAAATGCAGAGATAAAGGCTGCAAATAACAGTAATAGTAGGTAAATTCGTTTCATTCTTTTTTTATGATTTTAGATAAAAAGGTTGTCGACTCTGGGGCAGGGTAATTTATACCCTATTAAGTGATAAGCTAACAACCTTTTTATCTCTTTATATACTTTATTTATAATCAGGATTCTGTGTCAGATAAGGATTAACGGTAAATTCTTCCTGAGGGATAGGGAATAACTTATACTTGTTATCCACATCTTTTCCGACATAGTTCCCTGCTTTACCGTCGCTACCTTTCCAGTCCCAGTTATGATTTTTTGTAAATTTATTGAAACGAATCAGGTCTGTACGACGAATCAGTTCAGTATACAGTTCGCGCCCTCTCTCATCTAATATAAAGTCCAAATTTAATTCAGCCTCTGTAATTCTCCCCGAAGCATCATTTCCGTAACTTCCCGACATGTATGCCCTGTCTCTGATCTCATTTACATAGTCAAGAGCTTCGCTTTTGCTTCCGCCGCCGCCTCTTAATATAGCTTCCGCGGCCATCAGATAAGCATCAGCTGTTCTAAACATAGGATAATCAATCGATGAGTATACAGTGCCGCCTTCGGCCAGTTCCGAACCGTCGGCTTTTACATTACGCCATTTGATACATGCATACCCATTGGTAAATGTTCCTTGAAAATCTTTTCCATCTACCCATGTTTCTTTAGTGTGTCCTACGCTAAAGAATTGAGCTCTTTTATCTTTCTTGTTATTTCCCCAGATATCGTTTACGTCGAATGTCTGGTCACCGCTTTCAAACAGGTTTACTAATTGGGTAGTCACACGGGCATTCCCCCATCCTCTGGTTCCGACCCCCGTTTTCAGATAGCTGTTTATATTTCCGTTCATCAATGCTTTCACATAGAAATTAGTTCCTGCACTGCTTTGTGCATAATCAGCATCCTGTACCAGATGCCAGATGATTTCGGAACATGTATTATTATCGGCCAGAAAGATATGGCGATAATCTGGTGCCAACGGGTACGCCTTGCTGTCTATTACCATTTTAGCATATTTGTATGCTTTCTCATATTCTTTTTTGCCTACATACACTTCTGAGTTCAAATAGATACGTGCTAGTAAAAACCATGCGGCTACCTGATCTATACGCCCGTATTGGTTTGTCTTCGACGTCTTTAGCAATGGTAATACTGTTTCTAATTCGCTTACTGCGTAATCATAAATTTCAGTTCTGGTTTTTTGGTGAGGCAGGCTTCCCACTACCATTGTTTCTTCAATAAACGGTCCGGACCCGTACAAGTCACATATCATACTGTAGCAATATGCCCTGATAAACCGGGCTTCAGCCACATAATACCGATATTCGTCCTTCAGTTCGTCGTAAACGCCTCTTTCTTTCAGTTTATCCTCTGTACACTCACGTATAAATTCGTTACAGTAGTTTATAGTCATATATAAACGATAGTAAGGATACTTGATAATTGAGGTAGATGGATTCCAGTTTACATAGAGCAGATCCCGTGAACCCTGGCTGCTGCCTGCATGCAAGATAATTTCATCAGATACTGTCGTTTGCAGATAGAATAATGCACGGGTATATCCGCTATACCCTTCGTCGATACCACCTACATCTCCGTCACCGCCGTCACCACCTTTTTGTCCGGTCTGAATAAGCGATGCATAACATTTTGCTATTACACCTTTGTATCCTGCGGCTGTTTCGTACACATCTTTTGCTACTAGCTGGTTCTTATCCAGAGGCTGTGTGTCGAGATCTCCCAGACAGGAAGAAAACATGTTGCAGCAGGCAATCAGGATTGATATGATTAATATATTTGATTTCATACTATGATTTTGTTTTTAATGGATGTATGGAAACTCGCATGACAAAATTATCTTGTACTTTGGTGAATCGTGATTGGCTCAGCCGATTTTGCAATTCATGCTCGTTTTCATACTATAATTTTGTTTTTATATTAAAAGTTTAGATTTAAACTGAAAGAATACATTCTCGGACGCTGGTATGAATTACGGTCGATGCCCGAAAATATCTCAGGGTCGATACCCGAATAGCCTGAAATGAGAGCAACATTCTGTACATTAAATGCCAGTCGCAAAGAAGTTTTATCATTCCATAGTTTTGAGAAAGAATAGCCGAGAGTGATATTGTCTATCTTGAAGAAATCTCCTTTTTCCAGAAAATAATCTGAAAATTTACGTGATTGCGTGAATCCGGTTTTCAGGGTCGAACTCATAATATTACCGGATGTATTGCCGTCTGCACTATAAAGCTTGTCGAACGAATCTCTTGCTGCCTGATAGTTGAAGACGTAGTGTCCGAATCCTCCGTGTGCATTTGCTCCCAAATCCCAGTTTTTGTATGATATACGGGTTGATAGACCGTAGAAATATGGCATATGCGAACTCTTACCTGTCATGTATTTATTTACGTCTGATTCGCTTGTTACAATATCTCCGTTCGGAGCCACATATTTTCCGTCCAGTGGGTTGCCATTATCATCATATGCCTGTTTCAGTAAAAAATAAGTATAAGGTGTTTCTCCGACTTTATGTCTTTGAACATAGTCCCTGTCTCCAATGCTACCTGCATTTATTGAATTATCTTCGCTGTCTATTGTATTCAGTTTTGTGATTTCCGATGCATTCCATGTAAAGTTTCCTCCTATCGACCATTCCCAATCGCGGGTTTTGACCGGTATTGCCGATACAGCAAGTTCTATCCCTTTGTTTTTCATGTTTCCGATATTGGTATCTATTTTGTTAGTATAGTTACTACCGGCCGGAACATCAATGAAATTCAACAGATTCTTTGTACGGCGGGTGTAAATATCTACACTTCCCGATATACGGTTGTTAAGGAATCCATAATCTATCCCCAGATTGTAGGTCGTGGTTGTTTCCCATTTGATAAGAGGATCGTAGCCATTAGGCCTGTAAAGCGTTATCCATTCGTTGCCAAACATATATCTGGAAGCATCGTATGAAGTGGTATAAGTGCCCAGGTGCTGGTAGTACGAACCTATGTCTTGCTGTCCTGTTTGCCCATAACTAAGTCGTAGTTTAAGGTCGGATAAAGCCTTGATATCTTTTAGGAAAGATTCTTCAGACAAGCGGTATGCCAGTGCTGCAGAAGGGAAATATCCCCAACGGTTATTTTTCGCAAAGCGGGAAGAGGCATCGGCACGCAAAGTAGCTGTTAGAAGTAACTTTTGAGCGTAGGAATAATTAAGACGTCCATAAAAGGATAATAGATATAATTCTGCTTCGCCCGAAGTAGGGTCACCATATACTTCGCCTTTCGAATCATAGGTTGTAGCTGCATTTCTATACCAGAAGCGTTGCCAGCCATAACCTCCCATTGCACTGATGCTATGATCTTTCCGGAAATCTTTTTTGTAATTTGCGTACAAATCTATCAGGTAATTCCTGTTTTCATTTTTTGAAGTATATGATTTTCCTGACCCGTCCTGCATATGTGAAACATACATAGATGGGGCATTATTGGGAATAGACTCGTCATAGTCATCTACACGGACATCATAACCAAGGTTTGCATGTAGAGTAAGATCTTCAAATCCATGTATTTTATAGTTTGCTGCCAGATTTCCTGTCGAACGCTTGTTTTTCTGTAATTTATCGGTCAGCATCAAATCCGCAACGGGGTTGCTGCCTGCTTTTGTAATCGGATTGCCATTTTCATCCATCCACATGAAGTATCCCAGTCCGACATTGTTGGGGTAATTTGCATATACCGGACGTGTAGGGTCAAATGTGGAAGCACTTCCTACTGTTCCGCCGGAAACAGGATTTTCATTTTCTATGCTGCCTTTAACGTTAATGTCGAGAGATAAGTGTTTGTTGAAAAATTGCGGGGCAAATCCTACTCCCAGACTGAGTCGTTCATAATTATTTTCTTTGATAAC
Organism: Dysgonomonas sp. GY75; assembly: GCF_015234155.1. Taxonomy (NCBI): domain Bacteria; kingdom Pseudomonadati; phylum Bacteroidota; class Bacteroidia; order Bacteroidales; family Dysgonomonadaceae; genus Dysgonomonas; species Dysgonomonas sp. GY75. The sequence continues at coordinate 275,246 of NZ_JADCLQ010000036.1, read as the reverse complement.
TCCATTTTGATTATAATAACCGAATGATATGCGATAGGGGATATCAGCGACAGCTCCTGTAGCCGATAAATTATGATCTGTACCAAAGGCAGTTCTGGATACTTCCTTCTGCCAATCTGTACTGACATCGCCAAGCATATAACCATCAGGCACATTATTTGCGTGTTCCTTAAATGCTTTTCTGTAAGTGTCGGTATCTAATACATCCAAATACTTTACTACCTGGCTGATAGTGAAACTTCCACTATAATTCAGATTGACTTTTCCTTTTGTTTGACTACCTTTCTTTGTGGTAATGATAATCACTCCATTTGATGCCCGGGAACCATATATGGCGGTTGCGGATGCATCTTTGAGTACTGTGAACGACTCTATGTCGGCCGGATTGATAGAGCTGATAGATGTACTCCGGACCGGCACTCCGTCTATAACCAGTAACGGATCGTTCGATGCAGATAATGAAGCTCCCATCCGTATGCGTATAGTACCTTCGTCTCCCGGTGCACCGGAACCCGGTGTTACGCTAACTCCTGCAATTTTACCTACTAATGCATCTTTGGCCGTTAATACCTTTCCTTTGCTTAGTTCATCCGGTTTGAATGTTGTGAGCGAACCTGTGACATCTCCTTTCTTTACTTGTCCATAGCCGATAACGACTACTTCATTAAGCATTTCCTGATTTTCAAGAAGGGTTATCGAAAAATTCTTTTGTCCATTGACCGGGATTTCCTGGGCTTCGTAGCCGATGAAGCTGACTGTTAAGATTGCATTCGATGGAACATTGAGTTTAAAATAACCGTCGACATCCGTAACTGTTCCGTTTGTGGTGCCCTTTACCAATATGCTTGCACCGATAACGGCTTCTCTCTGGTCATCAACCACCTTACCTTCTATAAGGATATTCTTTGTTGTCTGCGCATAAATACTGGAATGAATCAGGATACTCAAGAGGAGGATGAATATCTCTTTCATCGGTTTTCTTTTAGATTTGCATTTCATGGGTTTTTAATAATAGATTTAGTTAAACATCTCAACTAAAGTATCTGTGTAAATAGTATTTTTAGCTGAGTTTACAAAAACAAAGCTATTATACATCGATCCAAATTCTAGATGTAGGGAGATGTGTAGAGTAGATTTTTGTAGGTTGTAGTTTTCTTTATTTCAGATGTTTATGTCTTTTTTATGAGAGAAAAAAAGTAGATAAAAATAGAACTTCAAGGAGATTATATTATCCTATTTGTTGGATTAAATTAGCAAAATCATCTTTTGACACAGCGAGTTTATTATGTATTTTCAATTTGTAGTTATATACAGTTTGAGGGGAATAATGAAGAAAACTTGCAATTTTACTACTATCGTTTATCCCTAGTCTAATGAGTGCAAATACCCTAAGCTCGGGAGTCAGTATATCATCGCTTTTAGGGGTGATATGCTCATCCTCCTTCAGTAGGGCATTGAATTCATCAACAAAATCCGGATATAGGTTTAAGAAGATTATATCGAAATTTCTGAAGAACTCTTTTAATTCATCTGATACTAATGATGTTGAGCTGGTTGTCTTTAATGCATCATCTATTTTTCCTGTTTTTAATTTCCTGTTTACATTGATACGATAAGTTTCCATTTTGTCAATGTAACTGGAACACAAATTGAAAACATAACCAATATATTCTTCTTTGACCAGATTGGATTCGGAAAGTTTCTTGTTGAGGCCATTAAGCTCTGTATTCATTTGCTTTACCTCTTCATACATATCTTTTATACGCTTTCGGGCTTGAGATAGCCTGGTAAGCTGTTTGTATATGTATATCAGGGAAATGATAAGTACAGCCGATAATATGGAGATAAGGACGAGATACTTCTTTAAATTGCTTTTTTCCTGAGTTACTTTCTTGTCGTATGCAGCTACTATGATCGGTAATGTTTCGGATATTTCTAATGTTCTGAAACGGGCTTTACTGAAAGTGGCATCTTCCATCGAACATTTAATATATGAATATGCCCTGTCCAGATCACCTTCTTTATACAAGATTACGGCAAGTTTCCGTAAGGAAATATAGCTTTTTACTGCCCTCCTGAGATCTGAAGTCGCTGAAATTATCAGATATTTTTTTTGCTGTTCGGTATTTCCTAATTTTTCATAGATGTCGGACAGTCCATATGCCAATGATCCAACTATTGATTCATTGTTTTTATTTTCTTTATAGCATCTTGTCATTAGTGACAAGGCCTCATCGTATCGTCCTAATTCGACTAGTTTACCATTTTCTACAAGAAGGTATCCTATCGATTTAGGGTCGTTTACCTGCAAAAGGGAATCTTTATATTGGCTAACTAAATGTTCGTAATGATTCTTTTCATTTTGTGCTAATGAATTTTCGAATAATAAAGAATAGGTAGAATGATAAAAATGGTAATAATAAGGCAGTTGATCCTTATCCAATCCATTTCTGTTTATTTTATCTGCAATATTAAAAGCCTCTTTATACATACCCATTATACCAAGAATCTCCGCGATATTCATACTTGCCGTATACTGATATTGTATATTTCCGATGCTCAGGGCTATGTCATGCTTTTTAGTTGCCATAAAAAGAGCCGAATCCATATTGTAATTTCTGTACTCTCTGTAAAGACGGTGATAAATATTATGAGACTCTTCTGCATCGGAAGTCTGAGTCAGCTTTGTTTTAAGGCTATCTATCCTCAATTCTTTTATCATATTGTATTGGGGCCGGTTTTTTATAGTCAGATCCAGTTCATAGAGAAGAGAATCCAACTGGCTTTTTGCTCCGGACATAGATAAAAAGGAAAAGAAGAAAAATAACATTAGAAAGGGATGTCTCATGTTCTATAATTTATAGTCAGTCAATGCAAATTCATCTATTCCGGCTCTTCAGCTACCAGTATGATAAAATTGATGTGAGTAAATGCAAAGTGTAATCTTATACAAATAATTGTTTAGATTCCAGTAATTCATAAAAGTAGTATTTATTCATTTGACATCAGTAAGATATTTTCTTAATTTTCTATTGTTATGCAGAATGATCGATAATAAACGAAAATAGACTAGTCCTAAATAACTTTTAAAGGTTAATAGGACTAGCCACTGTAACTACTCATTAAATAACTTACACCTCTTTGCAATAGATGAAGTATATCAGTCTTTTATATTTTTCAAAATGCGTTCCGCGTCGAGTTTCCCTTTTTCCAGAATACTTTCCATCAGTACCGGAGCCCCGTTCTGCCGTTTACTTTCGTTCGATGCTTCCATGAATGTGAATATCTCGATTGTTTCTTCAGGGTCGATAGGTACTTCTTTCGTCTTAAAGAATTGCAGGATTTGGTCGAGTAAAACTCCATAACCTTTATAGCCATCGGCCTGTACTACCTTTGTACTACAGAAAACCGTACCTCCAAAGTAATTATGACCTGTACGGATACTACGGAATGTTCCTATCCTGCCATCTGCCCATACACCTGTAACTACACTGAAATCCTTTGTAGATAAACGGCTGACTTCTATACATCCGGTTCCCATAACAGTGTATAACGTTTCCACACCATGGATGCCGTACCACGTGAAATCGGCATGACTCGGTTCGTATGCATCGGGGGAATAGCAGTCCGCTCCAATCACTTTTCCGTGATTGCCTTTTCGTATTTCCTGATTTATGGGAGAATACCGGAGGGCTGAAGAAGAAAATACAGGTACATTATACTTCTTTGCCAGTTTGAATATTGCAATTGCTTCAGCCAGATTGGCCGCGACCGGCTTATCTATAAATACAGGTTTACCCGCTTTGAATACTTCAAGGGCCTGCTCTAAATGCAGATTGCCATCATTGGTTTCGAGAAGTACACAGTCTACCTGTTTGAGCATTTCGGCAATTGAAGACGTTATCTTTACTCCGTGATTCTCGGCTTCTTCAATATAGCCGGGTATGCGTTTTGCACTGCTCTCTATTGTTTTCGAACCGTAAGGATAAGCTGCTACAATCTTAAATCCTTTGTACTGTTCAGCTGCATTTTTATTATTCAACAGTTTGATAAATGCAGGGGAGTGTGATGTATCCAGTCCTATAATTCCCAGTTTTATTACATCTTGGGAATACAATCCTGCTGATATAAACAGAAAGATGATTGATATTACTATAATTCTTGGTTTCATATGGCGATAATTATTATAAGGTTAAGGTCTGAGACCTATTTATTATTTTGGCTGTCCTCACTGAACTAATAAAGAGGCGCTATCCTTATCGAGATATAGGATAACATCATCCTCAGTTCTTAGTATAGATGCCGGACAAGCCTCCGAAATATCTCCGTTTATCATATTATAAACAGCCTGCGATTTGGATTTGAACGGAACTATGCAGTACAGATACCGTGCTGACAGCAAGGCGGGTATAGTCAATGTCAATGCTTGTTTCGGCACATCTTCTATTCTGACAAAGCACTTGTCGTTTACTTGCTGCTGCCTGCACATTTCGTCCAGTGTGACGGCTTTAACCATCTCTGTATCATTAAAGTCTGCAACATGAGGATCATTGAATGCGATATGTCCGTTTTCACCTATGCCCAGACATACGATATCAGGCGGATAATTCTCCAGCAAGGCCGTATAGCGTATGCATTCCTCGTCAGCCGGTTTATTTCCGTCAAGATAGTAAATATTGCGGAACGGTAATAGTCCGAATATCTCTTTTTTGAGGAAATTGCCAAACCTTTGTGGTGCATCGTCACTCAAATTAATATACTCATCGAGATGAAAAGCATTGATTCTACCCCAATCTATATCTTTATAGCTAACCAGTTCTTTTAGAAATTCAGACTGAGAAGGAGCTGCCGCAAAAATCATATTGATATGTTCACTCCGGCTGAGAAGCTCTTTTATTTGCGTAGAAACATCCAACGCAGCATTGACTGACATTTCCTTAGTTGTGGTATATATCTTTACCGTCAACTTGTTCTTTTTAAAGATCATGATTTAAGATTATTGTTTTGTGTATAAATTACTTTACCTTTTACGATTGTTGTTTGTATCGAGATATTGGAATCGAAAATAATAATGTCGGCGTCCTTACCCGGTTCAAGGGAACCTTTCGTCTTATCCACGCTGAGGATACGTGCCGGGTTACGTGTTATCATCTTTATGGCATCGAATAAAGAAATTCCGGCAACTTCTACCATCGTGCGCACGAGCCGGTCGGCAGTAGCTACACTCCCGGCAAAAGCGCTGCGGTCGGGCAGTTTAGCCACACCGTCTTCAACGATTACCGCCTGTCCTTTGTCCTTGCTGCCTAATATATATTCCCCGTCAGGCATGCCTGCAGCTCTCATAGAATCGGTACATAATACAATATTATCGATGGACTTAAATTTACATACATACTGGAGCAATGCCTTAGGCAGGTGTATTCCGTCTGCAATAATTTCCACACTCATATCATCTATCATATAAGTGGCTTCGACGGCTCCTGCATAGCGGTAGGCATTGCGCCGGGTGATCGTGGACATACAGGAATAGAGGTGGGTAACATGAGTGAAACCGTTTTTGTATGCCTCGATAACCTCTTCGTAAAGTGCGTCAGTATGCCCGAGTGAGGCCAGAATACCTTTCGAATGTAACAATCGTCCCAATTCTAAAGCGCCATCCAGTTCAGGCGCCATACTCCAGCGGATGATGTGTTTCTCTCCGTGGGCTAATATCAGGTTATATTCTTCCGGCTCCGGATTTCGCAGGTATTTAGGATCTTGAGCGCCCCGTTGATTGTAGGCAAAATAAGGCCCTTCGAGATGCAATCCCAGTAAGTCGGCACCATCTGTATTTTGCTCTTTTGCCTGTTCGTATACAGCAAATGTATCCAGCAATTCTTCTGTAGTACTGGTCAGTGTAGTAGGAACAAGGCTGGTTGTTCCATAACGTGCATGCGTACGGGCCGATCCCAGATATGCCTCCACCGTATTGTCCATGAAATCATGTCCCCCTGCACCATGTGTATGCATATCTATAAATCCCGGAGAAACATAGTTCCCTTTAGCATCGATTACTATATCAGAATCGTTATATTTGCCAAAAAGACCTTCCCCTATCTGCGATATAATGTTGTCGGTGCATACGACAAAGCCGTTTTTTAGTATCCCTTCAGGCAGGATTAAAGCAGCATTTTCTATTATAGTTCTCATTTCAGGTTTTGATTTTAGTAATCGGTTAGGACTGATTAAACGATAGCTCAAAATTAAGCTTTTATATTTTCAGAATATGGTTTGTAATGCGAATGACTGTTCTCATAAGACGTCAAAGTTTCAGTAGGAACATGAAATCCTGACCTTTTATACTTAACAGCATTCAGTTAAAGAGAAGGGTTTGCCAATGCGTATCATCAGCCATTATCAACTCAAAAAGGTAACAAAGGTAACAGAGAAAACAATTAATAATTAAGAATGAAAAATTAATATTTAGCTTGTCATGTTGAGAAGAGCAGGGTATCCTGTTTATAAAAAACTCCGTGTTACTCCTTTTACTTTGTGTTTAAATAAAAAGTAACAAAGGTAACACATGTTTCAGCTTTTAGCTGATAGCTATTAGCCGTTAGTCTAAGCTATTACACAAGAGACTTTACAGTATACAGAAATATAGTTCTTTCAACTCATTACTCATTGCTCAAAACTTATTACTTGTTAAAAGGTAACAAAAGTAACACCTTTTCACTATTTCTTTACATTACAACCTGTTGTCCAATAACACGCTTGTTATCTGTGTTATATAGATAAATGTTTCAGAAAAAGTAACAACCGTTTTTTACCTAAAAAATTCCATACGCAAATAATTGAAAACTACTTTTACGTCTTAACGTGTTTGTCGGAGAAGATCAGTTCTTACTGCTTCTTATACAATTTCCTGTATTCCGCAGGCGATATGGATTTATACTTCCGGAATATCCGCGATACATTTTTGAAATCATCGAATCCGGCTTGTATAGCAGCATCCGGTAAATGTTCGTCGGTGGTTAACAGTAGTTTGATAAAATGATTGATACGATGATCCAGTACACATTGGTATATAGATGTACCCACTAAGGCTTTAAATTTTTTCTCAAGCACCCTTCTCGATAAAGGAACAATGTCGACTATATCATTCACAGATATTTTGTTGCTGTAATTTTCACTGATATAATCCAGTATTGTCCTTATATGTTCGTCCGAAACAGCATATTTATCTGTCGACGACCTGTTTTCTATATACAGGGGTTTGACTACTATATTGAAGGCTTCGTTTATCTCTCCTTTGATATATTTGTCGAGTAGCCTGGCCGCCTGATAGCCGCCGTTTTCTACGTCGAGTACTATAGACGATAGAGTGGGAGTGGATAAGTTACATAATAATGTATCGTTGTCTACACCAAGGATGGCTACTTCGTCAGGTATATTGATATTATATATATTACAGGTTTCCGATATTTGCAGTGCGTAATAATCATCGCAAGCGAAAAGTGCAGTAGGCTTAGGTAGTGCCTGAAGCCACTTTCCCATATATTCTGTGTTGTAAAGCCATTCTTTATTGTCGGGGTTTTTGTTTTCCAGTATTTTGCATTTGTATCCGGCTTTTTCAATCCTGTCCTTATATCCTAATCCTCTCTCACGGGACCAGATCGCATTGGGATATCCATAATATGCAAAATTACGATAGCCTTTTGCCAGAAAGAAGTCTGCCGCCATAACACCCGTTTCGTAGTAGTCTCCTGTCAGATTCGAAATAGATTTATTCCTGTCGCGGTAGTTTTGTACGATAATAGGAATATCCAGGGTTTCGAATAACTCGAGATTAACGTCCCGCAATTGTGCTATTATAGCATTTGCCTTCCATTTCTTTGCAAAGTCGGCAACTCCGGCTTCTCCATACATCATTTGATAATAAAGAGGCATTCGCAGGAATGACCATGGGCCTGCTTCTCTCGAATAACGAATAATACCCTCCAACAGCCGGCGGCTGTAGCCACTCGAAAAATCTGTCAATACAAGTATCTTTAGCATAGTTAGATAGGTTTAGTTTAAAACTTTTTTATTTAAGGCCGATAAGGTAATTGTACAATAGAACAGATAAAATTTAAGCTGGTTTCAAATCTTAAAAATAATCTAAACATTGTTTAATCGCCCGAATATTCAAATTTAATTTTTATATTTCCAATCAGAAAGCTAAGTAAAGTTATTTATATACCTCAACCTGATATTTAAACTATAATAGCAAATACGAAACTATATTATAAATATAATATGGAGTTTTAGACTTGAAGAAGTATAACGGCTCCACATATTTTTTTTATATCAGGCCGGAAATATTCAGTGGCTAAAGATAAAAATAATTTGTAAATGAAATTAATAAGTAATAGAAAGTATTTGATGCAACATTTTTTAATCATAACCGGCTTTTGCTGTTGCAGATAAAAAGTAATAAATAGGTCTGAGACCTCCTTGATATTGATATCATGCTATTAATAGATTATTAACATAAAATTCAAAATACGAAAAAATAACGCTCTCGACTATTTATATGTATCAATAAATTTATAGTTAAATATATTGTAATACAGTCTGTTGTGAGTTTGTGGAGACAATCGCTATATTTACCGTTAAATTTAATATTATTTGTCTTTAATGCGAAAAACGGTATCCGTAATGATCAGTATATCTGATAATATATGGATAATAAAGGCCTTGGAGTGCTACAGGCTGATGTTGACGTTTTTTGAGCATACTAAGGCGTCATTTGAGTTCGGTTTTGGATCAAATAAGAGTTTCTTTGTATTTAGGTAACTAAGGATCAAATTTAACCTCTATAAAACACATTATCATGAGTACACGACGTGATTTCATAAAAAAAGCAATTGTGAGCACATCAGCCCTTTCATTCGGGGGAGTTTTAAACGGTTTAAGTGCGAAAAGTTATTCCAATATCAACGGGGCAAACGACAAAATACGTGTTGCCGCAATTGGAGTTAATTCGCGGGGCGGGGCTCTGGCCGCAAACTTTGCGAAACAAAAAGGTTGTGAGATAACCTATATATGTGACGTAGATAGCCGTGCTATCGCCAAATGTTCCGATGCTGTAGCTAAGATTCAGGGATTCAGACCGAAAGGCGAAAAGGATTTGCGAAAAGTGCTGGAGTCGAAAGATGTGGATGCAGTTATTATCGCTACACCCGACCACTGGCATGCTCCTGCGGCTTTGATGGCGATGCAGGCAGGCAAAGACATATATCTGGAAAAACCATGTAGCTATTGCCCCGAAGAAGGTGAAATACTTATCAACGGCGTGGCAAAATATAACAGGGTGCTGCAAATGGGTAACCAGAGACGCTCCTGGCCAAATGTACAGGAAGGTATACAAGCCATTAAAGAAGGCATTATCGGTAATGTACACTTCGGGAAAGCATGGTATACCAACAATCGCACTTCGATAGGTACAGGAAAAGAAGTTGCCGTACCCGAATGGCTCGACTGGGATCTGTGGCAGGGACCTGCGCCACGTGTTGCTTATAAAGATAATATAGTGCATTACAACTGGCACTGGTTCTGGCGTTGGGGAACAGCCGAATCAATGAATAACGGCACACATATGGTCGATATACTGCGTTGGGGTATGGAACTGGAATATCCTACAATGGTGAACTCGGCGGGAGGCCGTTATTTCTTCAAAGACGACTGGGAAACTCCGGATACTCAGGTGATAAATATGGAGTTCGGCAAAAGCAAATCCATGACTTGGGAAGGCCGTAGCTGTAACGGTCGTACCATCGAAGGCAGTAGCGTAGGCTCTATGTTCTACGGAGACAAGGGTAGTATGCTGATTACCGGAAGTGACGGTTACAGGATTTTCGATCTGGATAATAAAGTGGTAAAACAACAATACAGCAAGATTGAGATAGATCCGCGCAACCTGATGAATCCTGCCGAAAGCCTTGACGCACTGCATATAAACAATTTCTTTGATGGTATCAGAAAAGGAGAAAAACTGAATTCCGACATAGTTTCAGGACATAAAAGTACATTGCTGATGCAGGTCGGTAACATTGCTCAACGCGTAGGACGTCAGTTGAACATAGATTCCGCGAACGGACGCATCATGCATGATACTGACGCGATGAAATACTGGAGCCGCGATTATCAGCCAGGTTGGGAAATGAAGTTGTAAATGAGTTTTTTAATCATTAAATTCTGAAATCTTTAAATCTTGAAACCCCAAAACACCCATGAGCCAAATAAACAATCAACAATTAAACAAACGTAATACAACCATTGCAATAGTTATTGTAGGTGCGATGTTCTTTATCTTCGGTTTGGTCTCATGGGTTAATGCGATCCTTATCCCATACTTTAAGATTGCATGTGAATTGACTCACTTCGAATCGTACTTCGTGGCTTTTGCCTTTTATATAGCCTATTTCTGCCTGTCTATCCCATCCGCCCATATATTAAATAAAGTGGGTTACAAACGGGGGATAATGTATGGCTTCTTCTGTATGGCTGTGGGGGCGGCATTATTTATCCCTGCTGCTCTGACCCGCACATATGGTATATTCCTCGCCGGATTGTTTGTAATAGGTGCCGGGCTGACTATACTCCAGTCGGCGGCCAATCCGTATATAACGATTGTAGGGCCTATCGAGAGCGCAGCCAAGAGAATAAGTATGATGGGTATATTCAACAAATTTGCGGGTATAGTTTCCCCTCTCATTTTTGCAGCCGTGGTACTCAAGGTAACAGACAGCAGCCTGTTTACCCTACTGGAATCCGGTACATTGGACGAAGCCTCCAAGAATATGATGCTCGATGACCTTATCCGCAGGGTAATAAAGCCTTATGCTATCTTATCCGTATTGTTGTTTCTCTTTGGAGTATTTGTACGTTATTCCGTATTGCCCGAAATCGATCCTGAAGAAAATAATAAAGAAGAGGAGAATTGTACTCACAAGAGGACTTCCATCTTTCAGTTTCCATATCTCATTCTGGGTGCATTTGCTTTGTTCGTTCATGTAGGGACACAGATTATAGCCATCGATACCATTATCAGTTATGCGGGTTCAATGGGGATGAATCTCTTGGAGGCCAAGGCTTTCCCTTCCTATACTTTGACGGCGACCATAATCGGTTATATGATAGGAATAGTATTGATCCCAAAATATGTCTCTCAGACGAGGGCGTTGCAGGTATGCTGTACACTCGGTTTGTTATTGTCTTTCGCCATCATTCTGGTAAGTAAGGAAGTGGTTATTCTCGGCCATGACAGCACCCTTTCCATTTGGTTTTTATGTGCGCTGGGATTACCTAATGCCCTTATCTATGCTGGTATATGGCCACTGTCGATAAAAGGATTAGGCCGCTTTACAAAGATAGGGTCTTCACTGATGATCATGGGGCTGAGTGGAAATGCTATTATGCCGATAGTTTACGGAAGTTTTGCCGACATCTGGAATTTGCAACATGCTTATTGGGTATTGATCCCATGCTACATATACCTGATATTTTTTGCTGTATACGGACATAAGATTCAATCATGGTCATTGAAACCAAAAAATTAAGCCACATTTGATATGAAATACTTAAAATATATATTCTGTTTTCTTCCGGTTCTGATTCTAATGACAGCTTGTAATATGCAATCGAAAAGTAAGAAATTTAACGGTTCGGAAGGAGAAGTCCACTTGATCACAGTAGCTCCTGCACACTTCCATGCGGCTTTGTTGCAAAAAACGATGTTGACGCAACTCAACTACAATGTACAGGTATATGCTCCGAACGGGCCCGAACTGAATAGCTATGTGGATATGATTAATTCATATAACACCCGCGAGAATAATCCCACATATTGGAACCTTAAAGTATATACAGGGGATGATTTCTTTGAAAAAATGCTCTCCGATAAGAGCGGAAATGTTGTCGTGCTGGCAGGAAACAATCAGCTAAAGACTGATTATATCCTCCGCTCTGTCGGTGCAGGATTAAATGTCCTTGCCGACAAACCGATGGCAATAGATAAAACTTCTTTCGAACAATTGAAAGAAGCATTTACACTTTCTGCAAAGAATGATGTACTTTTGTACGATATCATGACCGAACGCTATAATTTTATCAATATCCTGAACCGGGTGCTTATGCAGGATAAAGAACTCTTTGGCAATATTACTAAAGGTACGCCCGAGAATCCTGCTGTAGAGATGGAAAGTATACATCATTTCTATAAAATAGTATCGGGAAATCCTCTTACCCGTCCTGCATGGTATTATGATGTGGAACAACAGGGCGAAGGGATTGTGGATGTAACCACGCATCTGATAGATATAGTCAACTGGAAATGTTTTCCTGAGGTTGCGCTGGATTATAAGAAAGATGTAAAAGTAACGGATGCCAGCCATTGGGCAACACCGGTCACTTTAGAACAATTCCGTCGTTCTACAAAGGCCGAGCAATTCCCGGATTATTTGAATAAATATGTAAAAGACTCCGTATTATACGTTAATGCCAATGGTACAATCAGCTATCAGGTAAAGGGAGTGAATGTCGGTATAAAAGTAGTATGGGATTATCAGGCATCTGAAGGTGCCGGAGATACACATAAGACAATTATTAACGGGACCAAAGCGGTACTGTTAGTATTACAGGGAAAAGAGCAAGATTATAAATCCAGGCTTTATATCAAAAAGGGAACAGAAGCTACCGATAACGATTTCAGGAAGAATATTGAAAGAGCAATCAATGACCTGAAGAATATTTATCCCGTATCGCTCAAAGAAGCATATGACGGCATGTTGGAGATAGAAATATCACCGAGTATGGACGACGGGCATGAAGCACATTTTTCGAAAGTAGCGGAGAAGTACTTCAACTTTCTGATTACCCGAGAAATGCCTGATTGGGAAGTACCCAATATGCTGGTAAAATATTATATAACAACTACCGCCCTCGAACTTGCTAAAGAAAAAGATTCAACGCATTGAGGCAATTAAAGAGATGATATTAAAAAAACAATATAGACGATGAAAACACAAAATTTATCTCGCAGAGATTTCCTGAAGAATATGGGTGTAGTAGGAGGGGGAGGACTTCTGTTATCTTCTTTACCTTTACTGCATGCATATGCCCAGAAAAAAGAGAAGGATGTAGCCGGATCTAAAGCGCGGCTCGCAATTATCGGTACAGGCTCGAGGGGAATGTATCACATCAATCATCTGTTACAGATTCCTCATGCTGAAATCGTGGCCATATGTGACATTTACCAGCCTCATCTGGATAATGCGGCAAAATTATGCCCAAAGGCCAAGCAGTATAAAGATTACAACGACGCGATTAATGCGCCCGACGTCGATGGTATCCTTATCTCTACCCCGCTTCATCAGCATGCGCCTATTTCTATAGCCGGACTTAAAGCCGGAAAGCATGTATTTTGCGAAAAATCGATGGCAAGAACTATCGAACAGTGTAAAGAGATGTATGAGGTCTATAAAGAGAGCGGCAAAGTATTGTATATTGGCCTGCAACGCTTGTTTGACCCTAAATACCTTAAAGCTCTGGAACTGATACAAAACGGAACAATCGGTGAGATCGTAGGGCTTCGCAATTTTTGGTACCGGAATAACGACTGGCGCAGGCCTGTACCTGAACCATCGTTGGAAAAACAGATAAACTGGCGTTTGTACAGGGAGTCTTCCGGAGGCTTGATGACTGAACTTGCGTCGCATCAGCTACAGATGGGTACTTGGGTAAATAAATCCCTGCCTGATTACATTACAGGCTTCGGTGATATTCTTTTCTGGAAAGACGGTCGCGAAGTTTACGACAGTGTAAGCGTTATTTACCATTATTCCAACGGCTTGCGTATGACATTCGAATCTATTATATCTAATAAGCATTATGGAATGGATGAGCAGGTACTCGGTCATAAGGGTACACTCGAGCTTGCTCAGGGACTGTTATATATGGAAAATCCAAAACCGGCTCCGGGAATACAGCAACTGATAAATCAGATAGAACATAAGGTATTCGACAGTATACCGTTTGCCGGTCCCAGCTGGGTGCCTGAAACTGCATCTAAGGCAGTGGGCGAACCAATTTTAGACAATATTCAGACACATGACGGCTCTAATACAACGGGTGCTGCTGTGGATGACGGCTCACTGGCTCTCGTATCGGCTTATTGTACTTCCGTTATCACCGGAGAATCGATGCCGATGCTTGTCGAAGAAGCATATTATGCATCTGTTCTGGCACTGTTGGGAAATAAAGCTATGGAAGAGCGTTCTGTAATAGAGTTCCCTAAAGAATACGAAATACCTTACTTATAATAGACACTGATATGAAAGATATTAAAATAAAAATAACAGCGAAAAGGCAACGGACAGAGTTAATCATATGGGGAGCCTGCTTTGCATTTGCTTTCTTATTGAATGTATATTCCATTATTGTTTTTGATACGGAGTGGAAAGAACTATATACACAATTGTTATGGGTGCTGAGTCTGAGTATAGGTTTCTATTTCTTAATCCTGTTTTTCCGGTTGTTATACTGGCTGATACGTAGTTTAATCCGTAAGCAATCAACTAATAAAACGACTGAATAATGAGACTGATATTGTTTGCATTTCTGATTTTTTCCTTTCACCCGGGTATTGTATTTGCACGGGAATCAAAGAATCTTGAAAATGACGATAAATCCATTGTAGTCAAACCGGAAGATTTTGAAGGAAAGAATATATCCGAAAAGATTTCTAATGCACTTGGCTTTCTGAAAGAGTGTGATGGCGGCACCATCTTGTTCAAAGATAATCCTGTTTACCTTATATCTGAAGCTATTGCTTTGCCATCCAATACTACAATGATAGTTGACGGATGCAAAATAAAGCTGGGAGACCAGATTTTCGATAATGTCATTCGTTCCCGTAATCTCGATATAGATGAACAAAATCCGAATAGCTATGTAAAACAGCTATTGCCTGCCAAGGATATCAGGATTGTAGGTAAGAACGGAGCAATAATTGAAGGTGCCGAGAACTTCTATGAAGGAGTCAATCCCAAAACAGGCATCAAAGAAAAATGGCTGGGTGACTACTGGGGCTGGAGAAATTTCACAATCTTGTTTTCTTTTGTAGATGGTTTTGAAATATCCGGACTGAAAGTGCAGAAGACCCATAGCTGGGGCATTGTACTGACCAACGGATGCAAGAATGGCCATGTCAGTAATCTCGAGTTGCATACCACTGTAAAAAACGGGGACGGAATCAGTATAATACAAGGAGGGTCTGATATACTGATTGAGAACATTACAGGAGAAACATCCGACGACTCCATTATTCTGGCAGCCTTCGACGAATCGAGATGGAGCAATAACAAATATGTATTTCCTCTCTTGCCTGTCAGATATTCCGATTATTCCTATGGCGGAGATATACATGATATTACCTGCCGCAATATTGAAACGTCGGGTATACACCATGTAATGATTCTTCTCCCTTCGCAGCCGAAGATATATAATATTTATTGTTCCAATATCAGCGATGGACCCAAAGGCGGTAAGCGAAAAGTCATGCGTATCTACGGGAACGGACAATATGGACAAGGCTTCAAGCCGGGGAATATGTACAATATCTATATGAACGACATTCTTTCTTATAAAGCGGATATAGCACTGGAGTTTCTCGCTCCCGTTCATAATTCGCATTTTAATAAGATCACGCAGCTCAAACCCGGAGGAAAAGATGTCCAGACTGACCCGGAGAATGTGAATGTAAGAATAACGAATACGGTAAAGAAGTAGACCAAAAACTGACGAATTTATGATAAACACACCGCAAAATGAACGGGAGTTAAACGACTTAGTTTCTCAACCGTCAGGCCAGCTTATTGACTTTATCAAAGGTCTTTCCGGTGATATTTCTATATTGGGAGCAAACGGAAAGATCGGATTATCCTTGTCCCTTATGGCAAAAAGAGCGATAGAGATGGCCAATGTAGATAAGAAAGTGTATGCTGTTTCCCGATTTTCATCAGATGAGGGAAGATTATTACTCGAAGAACATGGTATTGAAACCATTGCCTGCGACCTGAATGACAGGGAACAGGTGAAGTCGTTGCCAAAAACGGAAAATGTAATATTTATGGCCGGACGGAAATTCGGAACACAGGGTTCTGAACCATACACATGGGCCATGAATGTACTAATGCCTGCCGTGTGTGCCGGGCATTACAAAGATTCGAAGATAGTTGTCTTCTCCACAGGTTGTGTCTATTCATTAGTATCTAAAGATACAGGCGGGTCTGTAGAGCCTGACCGCCCCGATCCGGTAGGGGAATATGCCCAGTCTTGTCTGGGACGTGAACGCATATTCGAATATTATTCCCTTACAGAAAAAACGCCGGTATTGCTTTTGCGTCTGAATTATTCTACCGACCTGCGCTATGGTGTTTTATGCGATATCGCAAAGAAGATATGGAATGATGAGCCGGTAGTAACAGATTGTGCCTATTTCAATATATCATGGCAAGGGGATGTAAACAACTATACTTTGCTTGCTTTGAGTGAATGTTCGTCTCCTGCAAATTATTTAAATATAACAGGCCCTGAAATACTTTCTGTGGCAGAAGTTGCAGAGGAGATGGCAAGCATAATGGGCAAGAAGGTCATCATCAAATGTACCGAAAATGACAGGTCGTATCTGAATGATGCCGCAAAATCGTTCAGGCTCTTTGGCAAACCTTCTGTAACAGCGAAAGAACTTATCCGCATGCAGGCAGAATGGATTATGCAGGGTGGAAAAGATATCGATATACCCACTCATTTTGAAGTAGGTGACGGTAAATTTTAGGTGATAGACCTTAAGGTAGATGTATGAAAAAAAGTTTTATCAGGGTATATCGTAGGGGCGAAATATCTTTCGCCCAAAATAGAAAAATCTCCGGGCGAACGATATCTCACCCCTACAAAACGCCATAAAGGTACTAGATAAAATTTCATGCGTTTGCCCTGAGAATATTAAAATATTGATTCATATTAATTACTAAAATACTTCTCTATGAAAATCACAGATATCGATATAGACTTACTGAATACATTTCGAAAAGGAACCGTTATTCCCGCCACTCCTCTGGCCTTGACCAAAGACCGTAAATTGGATGAACGGTGTCAGAAGGCCCTTGTCCGTTATTATATCGATTGCGGGGTGGGTGGAATAGCTATCGGAGTTCATTCCACACAATTCGATATTCGAGAACACGGAATGTATGAAAGCCTGCTGACTCTTGTATCCAAAGAAATAGACTCTTGGTCTGGCTTACAGAATAAAAAAATACTGAAAATAGCAGGCGTCTGCGGAAAAACCGAACAGGCCGTCGGCGAAGCATCCTTTGCTGTGTCGGCAGGTTATCATGCAGCGTTGGTAAGTCTTTCCGCACTGAAAGATAATTGCCTTGATGATCTTATTAAACATTGTCGAAGAATTGCCCCAATAATGCCCATTATAGGTTTCTATATGCAAACTTCGGTGGGCGGAATCGTGTTACCTTTTGAGTTTTGGAAGGAGTTTGCTTCTATTCCGAATGTACTTGGGATAAAAGCAGCTCCTTTTGATCGATACAAGACTTTCGACGTAGTCAGGGCGATTTGCGAATCCGGAAAAGAGGATGACATAACCCTATATACAGGCAATGACGATAATATCATCATAGATCTGCTTACAGAATACAGAATTGAAACGGCGAAAGGTGCCAAATGTATGAGAATAAAAGGCGGATTACTCGGGCATTGGTGCGTATGGACGAAAAAAGCCGTTGAGCTTCTGGATGAAATCCATACAATTATCGCTTCCGGAAAAAACATACCCGCCGAATTATTAACACGGGCCGTACAGGTTACGGATTCGAACGCGGCATTTTTCGATTCCAGGAATAATTTTTCCGGCTGTATTCCCGGCTTACACGAAGTCTTGTTCAGGCAGGGGCTTATGACCAATGTCTTATGTCTGAATACAGAAGAAGTATTGTCAGATGGGCAAAAAGATGAAATATCCAGAGTGTACAGGTCTTATCCGCATCTGAATGACGATGAATTTATCCGGATGAATCTTAATAAGTGGTTAATGTAAACGGCGATAATGATATGAAGATAAAAATTCCTTTTTTTCAGCAACTGTTATCATCGTTCGGCCCCGGACTCATAACGGCAGCACTGGTTTTAGGTCCGGGTACTATTACTGTTTGCAGTAATGCCGGTGCACTTACCGGTTATACCATGTTATGGGTGATTGCTGTTTCCAGCTTGTTTATGATCAGTATGACAAGAGTTGCAGCCAAGATGGGATGTGTATCTCCCGTTTCGTTGTTGACTAATATCGAAAATAATTATGGCCGTATAGTAGCCATACTTGTAGGCTTCAGCGTTTGTTTCAGTTGCTCGGGATTCCAGACAGGCAATACAATCGGACTTGGCATATCCCTGAGCGAACTTTTTGGCGGAAGCCTTCCTCTATGGACAGTTATATTCCTGATTGTCACCCTTGTTTTTATATGGACTTCCAACAACTTTTATTCATTACTGGAAAAGACAATGATATTTCTGGTGATGATAATGATAGTCGCTTTCGTAGGAAACCTTTTCTTCATAGATATTGACGGGGGAAGTCTTTTAACAGGACTTATCCCGTCTATTCCGTCACCATCGGATAAAGCCTTATGGATAGCGGTTGCCTCTACCTCGTTTAGTGTTGCCGGAGCCGCCGGGCAAGCATATATGGTGCAGGGGAAAAAATGGAAAGCCGAAGATCTTAAGAAAGGATTGAGGGATGCTACTTTCGGTATTCTCATCCTGAGCGCTTTAGGAGCTATCATAATTATTACTTCGGCAGCGATTATGCACCCTAAGGGCTTAACTATAAAAAATGCCGTTGATATGGCACTGCAATTGGAACCTTTTCTTGGCTCTTTCGGTAAGTGGCTTTTCCTTATAGGCTTGTTTGCCACATCTTTTTCGTCATACGTTTCCAATGCGGCATTGGGTGGAATGTTCCTGTGTGAAGCATTGCATCTGGGTAAATCTATAAATGACCGCTGGGTAAAAGTATTTGCTTCCGGCATATTGGTTTTGGGTACAGTTATCGCGATCATATTTGGTTCCAACCCTATTCAGCTGATTGTTTTTGCACAATCTATGACGATATTCGGGGCGCCCATCGTGGCTGTAGCGATTCTGTTTCTGTCTAATAACAAGAAAGTGGTAGGAGAATACCGGAACTCCCATATTCTGAACATCGTTCTGGCCATTGCTACGGCATGGGCAATATTTATTTCTGTAAATCAACTTATTACTTTAATTCAAAACTAAGTAATTATGGAAAAGATGAAGGAAGCCGTTGAAAAGGCAATAGACCGGAATGCAGCTGAGGTTATCGGGCTAGTAAAAGATATAGAACAGCATCCCGAACTGGGCTTTCAGGAACATCGTACCTCCAAAATCGTAGCGGATTACCTTTGCGGATGCTCTTATGAAGTAGAAGATGGATTGGCTTTAACGGGGTTGAAAACTTCATTAAAATCCGGAAAAAACAAATATACCGTTGCATTCATCGGAGAACTGGATGGCATCATCTGTAAAGATAGCCCTAAAGCATCGCCTGCCGACGGGGCAACCCATACCTGCGGGCATAATTTGCAATTGGGTATTCTGATGCTTATAGCCAAAGCGATGAAGGAAGCCGGTATAGCCGGGCAGTTGGATGGGAATATTTCGTTTATGGCTATCCCTGCCGAGGAGTATATCCAGCTGGAATACAGGCGGCAACTCCGGAAAGAGAATAAAATAAAATACCTGAGTGGAAAACAGGAGTTTATCCGTCTCGGACTATTCGATGATATAGATGCCGCTATAATGCTTCATGCCCAACCAAACAGTGAAGAAGCATCGATACATATATACGGGACAGGCAACGGATTCGAACTGAAAGATGTTCATTGCAAAGGAAAAACAGCCCATGCCGCTGCTGCACCCCATGAAGGGATAAATGCGCTGCATGCACTTATTCAGGGGATAAACAATATCAATGCTTTACGCGATACTTTCCGTGACGAAGATCATAGCCGCATACATTATATTATCACCAAAGGCGGGGACAATGTAAACAGTGTTCCTTCCGATACAGCCCTTCAGGGATATGTACGTTCGGCTTCCATCCGGTCGATAAAGGAACTTTCCTCAAAATTCGATAAGGCGTTCCTTTCCGCAGGGGAAAACTTCAACGCCAAAATGTCGGTCTCCACATCTGCCGGATATATGCCTCTTATCTGTAACCATTCCTTGAATGAAATTTTTGTAAGCAATGTTCGAAACTTCCTGCCCGAGGATAAGATTTATAATAAAGGACACTTTATGGCTTCGACCGATCTCGGTGATTTATCCCATATTATACCGGTTATTCAGCCGATGATGGGAGGCATAAAGGGAGGCTTGCATTCTCCTGATTTTGAAGTGGTCGACTATAACGCTGCTATAACACTCCCGGCAAAGATAGCTGCTAATACAATTATTGATTTACTGACTAACGATACATTGTCTACAATATTAGAGAGTTACAAACCAGAACTGAGTAAAGAAGAATATCTTCAACTGATGGATAAAGACATAAACAATGAATAATAGGAAATACATATTACATTTTATTGTCTTCCTGATATTATTAATATCAGGTGCAAGCGTATCTGCGCAGAGTTATAATATCACCTTGCCTGTAGATATAGCAAAGGTTAATAATAAGACTACAAAAACAAGATATAAATCAACTTCTCCGAAAACGAAATATGTGACATTGAAAGACGGAGTAGGCGAGAGGGTAAGTAATGACACCGAATCGGAACCGGATATTACATATAATATAAATGTTCCCGGAGCAGGGAAATACAGAATCTTTGCTGATGTGGTCAGAGATGAAGAAATTAAGCCGGGGATGACAGTTGAAACACGACTAGTTAAACTTAAAATAGACGATCAGCGCATAACGAGAAGAATTGCATCTAATCTTCATCAATATTCAGGCCATGATCTGGGGACATTCAATCTCAAACCAGGGCAGGAATTGAGAATATGGCTTCCGGAAAAAATCTTTTTCGAAGCGATCAGGATAGAATCTTATATTCCGGAAGAGGTTCCTGCCGAGACAGTAACTTACATACCAACGATAACACCTCCTGCAAGTCATCCTCGACTATGGGTTAACAAAGATAACTTGTTCGAAGTCAGAGAACGATTGACCAAAGGTGAGAACCTTGCTATATGGAAGGAAGTGGAGAAGGTAGCTAAAAAACCGTTCTATTTTGAGTTTGATATACGGAAAGAAATATTCCATAATAATGAACTGGAAGACGTAGCAATTATCAAAGCATTTTATTATCTCATGACCGGTGACCATACTGTTGGCAATGAAGTGGTGCGCCTGATGACCGATTACTTATCAGTCCTTGAGTATGGAAATGTAAGATATGGTGATATCACCAGGGAGATAGGTAAATCTATCTATACGGCAGCGCTTACATATGATTGGTGCTACGACTTGCTGAATGAGAAAGATAAGCAAGCCCTCTATGAGAATATGATGCGGCTTGCCCCCGAAATGGAAATCGGATGGCCTCCCTTTAAAGAAAACATTGTAAACGGGCATGCCAGTGAAGCCCAGGTTAACAGGGATTTACTGGCAATGAGCATAGCTATATATGACAAGAATCCGGAACCCTATAAATATACATCTTATCTGATGCTTGAAAAGGTTATTCCGATGCGGGCATTCGAATATCAGTCGCCCCGTCACAATCAAGGATTTGACTATGGAGCATACAGGCATGGATGGGAAATGCATGCGGCATGGATGTTTTACCGGATGGCGGGAATCCGTATATTCGATGATAATATTTCCGATCTTAGAAAATACTGGGTGTATATGCAGTTACCAAACGGAAACAGGCTTTCCGACGGAGATAAGTTCTCAAAGACTCATGTGTCTTATCCGGAGACATTATTACTGGACTATGCTTATGCAAACGATCCTGTAACAAAAGGAGAATTTGAACGCCGTGGAGGACTATCCAGAGCTAAAGATAATCCTGTTCTTTTTCTTTTGGTAAACAATCCGGATCTAAAAGCGAATCCAAGTTTGGAGTCACTCCCTCTGACAATAGATTTTGGACCTGTTTTGGGAAGTATGATTGCCCGTACGGGATGGGATATGGGTAAAGAAAGCAATGATGTCGTTGCTGAGATAAGGGGTGGTGGATATCATTTTGGTAATCATCAGCATGCCAATGCCGGATCTTTTCAGATATATTATCGCGGACAGCAGGTATCAGACCTTGGTATTTACAGGGCTTATGGTACACCTTATGACTTTAATTTCTATAAAAGGTCGGTGGCTCACAGTATGATGTTGGTTAAAGACCCTGACGAAAAGCTGGAACACAGGACAACAATTAATGATGGAGGAAGCCGTTTCAACCAAAGGACGCCGAGAACTCCCCACGAAACGAAAACAGACCCGTGGTTCGATTATGGAACTGTGCTTTCTACAGACTTTGAAGCCAATGCTCAAAAACCGTCATACAGTTATTTCAAAGCCGACCTTACTGCTGCCTATTATAGCAAAGTAAGCAATTATACCCGTAGTTTCTGCTTCCTGAATCTGGATAGAGAGGATATTCCGGCCGCTGTTATAGTGGCTGACGACCTCACCACATCGAAGGATAGTTTCGAAAAATATTGGAAAATCAATACACTCAATAAGCCTGATTATTCGGGAACGGGCGCCATATTACACAATAGCATAAACGGCCTTACAGGCAAGACTCATATGGATATGTTGCTTCCATTACCGGAAGAACGGAAAATAGAAATATCAAGCCTGAAAGATTCTTCAAGTGTATTAGGCCCGCAGTATCAGATAAAGTCGGCTTTGCCTGAAACGGAAGGTTATCAGGTTGTGGTATATCCCAGAGAGAATAAAAGAAATAGCCGCTTTCTCACAGTTCTTCAAATGGCGGCAGATGATACAGAACCATTACCTGTAGACTTCAATGAAGAAGACAATAGATATATTCTCACTCTACAAGACCGGATAGTGTGTATGAGTGCAGATTACAAGCAGATACAGAACCCATTTACTTTAGTTGTAAATCAGGATGTTGAGTTTCAAATTCTGGTTGCTGATCTGAATCCCGGTTTCTGGCATGTTTGTTACAAAGGAAAAAATATAGACCTGAACTTTAAGGTTGAACCGGGAAAAAATACAATTTTCTTCAAAGGAGGAAAAGGTGAATATTATATTGCTCCGGGACGAAAATACGAACTCACTAAATAGAATCATAATTTCTTTATTATACAATCAGCAATCTTAGCAAATATCTCCTTAATGTATTGTATGTCAGGCGTGACATGGACTCGGTGCTCTTATATCCCTGTACAGTTTTGCGATCATTGAATAGCTTGTCCTGATATCCCTAATGCAGATTCAAGCATAAATTCAGAATGACGTAATATGAGGATTCTTTAACTCGAATGTGACATGATGAAAATGAAAGAATAGATATTTTTGTTTATAGTGCAAAGGGATATGTAGGTCTAGCTGTAGTTCTTGAAGAAATCATGATTTTCATGAATTAAACTCGTCAAAATATGAATATCAATATTGATAGATAGATGTATGATATACTGCTTTTTCATCCATCATTAAATTGACATTCGTATTTAATAGTAAATAAAATGTTACTATAAACTCTGATAATTATGAAATAAGAAAGATGTTTGAGAATGATGGCATCCTTAGATAATACAGAATTATTGACTGTAAAAGATGTCATTCTAGTTTGAAAAACCAACGTATAATTGAAAAACCTTATAAAATGAAAAACCGAAAGAAACTTATTTTATGGGCATTTATTTGCTCTGTGATGTTGGGGCTGTCCAATATTACTGCATATGCATATACTCATGATGGAGTGGAAAATGGTAGTAAAACACAAGAGTTACCACCCGCTTCGGCACAACAGAAAAAAATACAAGGTATTGTTAAGGACGTGCAGGGAGAGCCGCTTATAGGAGCGAGCGTTACCGTAAAAGGTACAACCAATGCCACAATGACTGACACTGACGGAAAATTTTCGTTAACTGTAAATTCCGGTTCAGTAATAGTGGTCACATATCTTGGTTACCATTCGAAGGAAATTACTGTTGGATCAAGTAATGACTATGACATTGAACTGATAGAAAACTCACATGTGATTGATGATGTGATCGTTGTCGGCTATGGTACAATGAAAAAACAGAATCTTACCGGCGCCGTATCGGCAGTTAAGTTTGACGAAGCCTTGTCGAGTCGTCCTACAATGAGTCTTTCTTCAGCATTGACAGGACTGAGCGCAGGATTGAATATTTCTCAGTTATCGGGAACGCCCGGCGCAGAGGATGTTAATATATTGGTGAGAGGTAGAGGCACTATGAACGATGCTTCGCCATTGGTTATTATCGATGGAGTTCCGGGAGCATTGAACGACATTAATCCGAACGATGTAGAGAGTGTATCAGTACTGAAAGATGCTGCATCTTCGGCTATCTACGGTTCCAGGGCAGCTAACGGTGTAATATTAGTAACCACAAAGAGGGGAAGTGAAGGTAAGGTGAATGTTACTTACAGTGGTTATGTAGGGTGGCAAAAAGCAGCAAAGACAGTTGATTTTATTAATGATATGGCAACTCATATGGAGTTAGTCAACGAATCGGAAGGCCGTGAAAAATATCCGGTTAGCCTTATCGAAAAATGGAGAACGGAGTCGGCAGCAGGCAATCCTCTTTATCCGAATACCGACTGGTATGATAAAATGTTGAATACCTCTGTGGTGACAGAACATAACCTGACGGTAAGAGGAGGGGGTAAAAATACCAATTTCTCCATGTCTCTCGGATATCTTGACAATAAAGGTATCATTGATAACTCAGGTTATAAAAAGTACTCTTTCCGTATTAATGTCGATTCGAAGGTTACAAACTGGCTCGATATGGGGGGGAATGTTTATGGTTCCTGGTCTGACAGGGATCCTATCAATGTAACCAGCTTTTATGATAATATCAGAAATACTACACCCGGAGTTATTCCTCAATATGAAGATGGACGTTATGGTGGAACAATGTTTGAAAACTTTCCGCGTGTAGGGAATCCCAGAGCATACATAGATAACATAAGGGGTAATTATGAAAGACAAAAGCTGGGATTAAAAGCTTACGCGAAAATAAAGTTCCTGAAATATCTGGAATGGGAAAATAGCTTTGGCTTCAATTACGATAATAGGAATAATTGGGAATATACAAGGCCATATTCGCTATGGAATTTCCAGACTGGTTATGAATATCAGGCAAGTTCTAATATAGATAAGCTTTTTAATGGTACACGCAGAGATTATACAACTATATTGAATTCACTCTTGCGCTTTAATTATTCTTTGAATAAAGAACACAATTTTGCCGTAATGCTTGGTTTTGACCAGCAGTACAACCGCATGGATAAGTTCGATGCAAGAAAGGGTGATATACTGGGTGATGATGCTATTTATATCATGGACGCAGGTGTTGAGAATGAAGCAATCACAGGGAACGGAACAGATGATGCACTCCGGTCGTATTTCGGACGTATCAACTACGACTATAAAGGCAAATATCTGTTTGAAGCAAATGCCCGGTACGATGGTTCTTCGCGGTTTCACAAAGATAACAGATGGGGATTCTTCCCTTCTTTCTCCGGAGGCTGGAGAGTGACCGAGGAGTCTTTTGCCCAACCATTAAAGAATATTTTCGATGATGTGAAGATAAGAGGTTCATGGGGGAAACTCGGAAACAACAGGATTGGCGATTATGGTTACCAGGTGGTATATGGTTCTCTTCTTTACCCGTTCGGTGGAACTTTACAGCAAGGTGTAGCTCCTAAAGATTTGGCAAATAGTAAGATCAAATGGGAAACAACCACTATGACTAATATCGGTCTGGATCTGGTTCTGTTGAAGAACAGGTTGTCTCTGAGCGCTGAGTATTATAATAAAAAGACAACCGACCTATTGACAACAATTCCGATACCTCTCGTATTTGGCAATTTCACTCCGCCTTGGCAAAATATAGCAGAGATGTCGAATAAGGGAATGGAATTCCAGGCGACTTATCATGGAAATGTAGGTAGAGACTTTACTTATAGTGTCAGCGGAAACTTGTCTACTATCAGTAATGAAGTAACTAAATATAACGGGGATAAGTCAATCAGCGGAGCGATTATAACACAGGAAGGCAGTCCATATCAAAGTTTTTATGTACTTGAGTTCGATAGGATTCTACAGAGTCAGGAGGAGATAGATCAGTTAATAGCCGATGGATATACATTCGCTACTTATGTGGGTGGAAAACCTAGCCCTGGAGATATGCTATATAAAGATACGAACGGAGATAAAATATTCGATGATAAAGACCGTGTAGTTAAGGATTATTCCTCACTACCTAAAATAACCTATGGAATTAATATCAGTGCGGCTTATAAAGGTATTGATATCAATGTAGTAGGGCAAGGAGTAGGCGGAGTTAAAGGTTACTGGGGGAATGACGGATTTAATACGTTCAATATAAATGAAGGATTCCTGCAAAGAGCCGAAATACTGAACCGCTGGACAGAAGATAATCCTTCGACTAAATATCCACGTGTACGCACATCAGGATCTGCTCTGAATACAGTGAATAGTGATTACTGGCTATACAATACATCCTATTTCAGAATAAAATCGATACAGCTGGGATACACTTTGCCTAAAAATTTAACCTCTAAGTTTATGGTTGAAAGATTGAGAGTATATACAAACCTCGAAAATTACTTCACATTTACGAGTTTTGATGGCTACAATCCGGAGAATCCAAGTATGGCATACCCTCTGATGAAGCAATGGGTTATTGGTTTAAATGTAACATTTTAAATAAAAGAGACATGAAAAACAAAATAATATTAATCTTACTATCTGTTTGTCTTCTTTCTTCTTGCAGCGATAGTTTTCTGGATCGTAACTCATTGGTCGGACTGTCGGAAGGGGATTACTGGAAATCGCAGG
Organism: Dysgonomonas sp. GY75; assembly: GCF_015234155.1. NCBI lineage: Bacteria > Pseudomonadati > Bacteroidota > Bacteroidia > Bacteroidales > Dysgonomonadaceae > Dysgonomonas > Dysgonomonas sp. GY75. The sequence goes on along the minus strand of NZ_JADCLQ010000036.1, from coordinate 248,094 downwards.
AAGATGCAATACAGGGCATAAATCCGTTATACCATGCTAACCGCGAGTTTGTCAATAGTATAGTTATATACGGCATGATGGATGATTTTACCGATATTGCCTACCAATCGTGGGCTACAGGTTTGACCACCGGCGTGAATCCTACTAATGCTGGAATATATTCAACATCCTGGGGAATATTCTACAAAGGTATTTACAGGGCTAATACGGCATTGAAATATATACCCGATATCGTTGGTATGGATGCAATAATAAAGAATCGTTGTCTGGGTGAAGCCAAGTTTTTCAGAGGATATTTCTATTTCAAACTATGGGATTATTTCGGAGGTGTTCCGATCTATGACTATCCCATGAATATCGATGAAGGATATAAGGCTCGTGATACAGAGGATGATGTGTATAAGTTTATTGTACAGGATATGACAGATGCCATTTCGCTGTTGCCGGAAAGTTATGGCCTGTCTGATAAAGGACGCGCTACTAAATGGGCAGCACTGGCAATGCGAGGAAAAGCTCATCTTTGGGCAAAGCAATATGATAAAGCGGCCGCGGACTTTAAGGAAGTCATGGAGAAAAGCGACAGGAAACTCCTTGGCGACTACCATACCTTGTTCAGGGTAGCAGGGAATAATAATAGCGAAGTTATTTTTGATGTTCAGTATGTAGCCGAATCAGGGCATGGGTTAGCTACAGATCTTAATTATGGTAATCAGTCGGGGATAACAAAGGGTTCGCAACGTACCCGTCCGACACCAGAACTGGTAAATGCATATGAAATGATAGACGGTACTCCGTTCGATTTTAATAATTTCAAAAATGCAAATGGAGAAACATTTAACCCGAACCGTGCCGCAGACTGGAACGATGAGGCTTCTGTCAGAAAATTGTTTGAAAACAGGGATCCTCGTCTACATGCAGGAATTATTGTGCCTTGGTCCGAATTTGTTGGAAAAACAGGCGCCCCTTTGCTTTACAGATTCCCTGTGGATAAAGTAACTCCCAATACATTTGTACCGGTGTGGGAAAATGGTAGTTATTCGTGGCGAAAATTTGTAGAAACAGGATCAACATACACACTAGCTTCTAATATGCCGCAAAACTTTCCTCTTATCCGTTTGGCTGATGTGATGCTGATGTATGCAGAAGCGCAGAATGAAGCCCTCGCTGCTCCGGACCAATCTGTTTACGATGCTGTCAATGACGTGAGGGACAGGGTTGGTATGCCGGATCTCCCTTCAGGCTTAAACAAAGAACAGATGCGTGAAAGAATACGTCATGAAAGAATGGTCGAACTCTGCGGGGAAGGACAACGGTATTCTGATATCCGCAGGTGGAGAATAGGTAAAGATGTAGTGGACGGAGTGTGGATGAAAGAATTTACAGGCGTAAATATTCGTCAGAGAGGATTTCCTGACCATTACTATTTATGGCCGATACCACAAGCTGAGATGGATTTGAATCCAAATCTTACACAAAATCCGGGATGGAATTGATATAAGTTATAAGTTATAAGTGAAGCGTTCAATTACATTAGTCGTTTTTCGTGACTCGGCATAATCAAAATTTATTTTGCTTCTGCTCTCGCTACTTAAAACGTTCAATTATCATGATTGATGAAGCCTGAATAAGGCTCTGGAGAAGTGATGAAAGGGGAATGGATGATTAAAAAATTCATATCCTCTTTCATTATTCAGAGACTTTAAGTAAGTTGCGTACTGTAAAACTAAAAGTTATAAGTATTTTTGTTATACAAGCAAAGAGCCTTTTTTAATTTGAAAGATTAATAATAATGTCAGATTCCTATTCGAATTTTTATGAATCCTCCAATCTGTTTCATGGGGCTATGATGCATGTGATGGGTACCAGACTAGATGCTCTGATTCTGCATCCGGACAAAAATGTATCGCTGCAATGCTGGGTGGAAATTGAGAATGAGATTTTCCGGTTGAGCAAGATGTTCAACAAATTTGATAAAGAAAGCGAATTGTATTCGATTAACCGTCAGGCAGTTCATTCTCCGGTTTCGGTGAAGGATGAATTATGGTCGGTGCTTGTGGATTGCAGACAGTATCATGCAATGACTCTGGGCTATTTTGACATCAGTCTGAAAGACTTCAATCAGGTTCTTTTAGACAACAAAAGACAGACTGTTTTTTTTCAAGATCAGGATATTCAATTGGATCTGGGAGCTTATGCCAAAGGGTATGCATTAGAGAAGATCAGGGATATCCTACAGCCGAAAGGTATCAGTTGCGCATTGATAAATTTTGGTAATAGTTCGGTGCTGGCACTGGGCGCACATCCCTTTGGGGATAATTGGTCTATTGGAATAGAAGATCCCTATAATCCTCAAAATACACTGGGAATAGTAGAATTGAAAGATAATACACTATCCACTTCAGGGAATATGCCTAGCCATACGAAGCATATTTTAGACCCTCATACAGGAACTTATAGCGAGGTGCGGAAGATTGTATCCGTTAAGGCGATAAATGCGATTGATGCAGAAGTACTCTCAACTTCTCTGATGATAGCGCCGGACGAAGCGGCTCCGGCGATAACTTCAAATTTTGTGATAGACGAATATTTATCGTTTAATCTTTGATGTCTGTATCTGTGAATATTATGACTTCTACCATACATTGACGGATACCACCCCCACAACAATAGCCCAGTCAGAGATTTCGGAAAGGGATAAGTCATATGCAGTATATCCTTTCTCTTCGTTAAAAGAAACACAGGTTATTTTCCCTTTTACATCAGATGGCACTACTTTCTTTATGATATATCCTTGCTTTGTAGCCAGAGCATATACTTCGCCCCAGCGTATATGAGAACCATTTTCCCAAAATCTGCAAGCCACTATATCCTGATCATATATGCTTTTCTTTAAATCAGATTTATTCACCATACTGTCACCATGGTTTCGTAATGAAAAGTCGTAATCATCTATAAATGGAATTATTATAGCCTTGCAGTTGCCGGTACTGATGGTCCGGCTAAAACTCTCTTTCACAAGAGAAACAGATTCGATAAAAGGTTTTTCTGTATGATTTGATTTCTGTCCGTAATAAGGTTCATTCTCGGAAACTGTAGCCGTAACAGCATTCTCGTTTAATGTTTCTGTTTTAAACATCGAACCTTTTCCTGTCAGCAACCATTCTGTATTGAGATTCTCAATTGCGGATGCTATTTTACTGGTCACTTCAAAAGAAGGATTAGTGCCTCTTGTACCCACAATATTTTCTGTGACAGTCGCAGCAATTCCGACAGCAATAGAGAAGGCTCTTTTGTTGCCTGAAAACAGTTTATCTATTATTTCCTGAACTCTTTGATTAATAGACATGAAATAATTATATTCTCATGTGAGAATTTCAGTTAATTTTTATTTGTATTTGAATACTCAAATGAGTATATTTGCATTTGTGAATATTCACAAAGCCATAAAGATATGAATTTTTTAAAATAAAACATATGGCAAAAACGACTATAATACAAAAAGCAGAATTACCGGATTTTTTACCTCATGGATGGAAAAAGGAAGTCTCTGTTGCCTTAGGTATCCATGTAAATACCGTGACAAATGCATTAAAGACCAGAAAAGGAGATACATATGAGCGAATAAAACAGGTCGCTATTGTAAAATGGGGCGAAAATAAATAAGCAAAGTATGAAAGCAATATCTTATATAATGCTGCTACCGTTGTTTCTTTGGGGGGCGTATTCATGTTCAACAGACAAGAAAACGAGAATCTCTGTTAAGTACAAGGTGCTTATCGATTCAAAACAGTCATGCAATGTCTTTGTCTCTTATAAAGATTCTACAGGTTATGTTACATTGTATATAGATGATAACTGGTCGAAAGAAGTCTTTTTGCCACAGGGAGAGGTCGCTTCATTATTAATGATATGCCAGCATGATATAGAGGATGGTCTGCAAACAGGCGCATTCTTTCATTCATTAACCGGACAGATAGACAACGGGAGAGAAGTGGTTACTGATTCCGGAAAAAATATAGTATCTGTTTCTACTATAACCAGAGATACCTGAAACACTATTAATTTATTTGAGTGAAAGCCGCATACGGAATTTCTGTTGCGGCTTTTTTATTCGTAATGCAACTCGATGATTGAATTGGTAATTGTAGTACGGAATATGTGTGAAATAGTTCAATTCTTTTCAGCTGCACTTCGTTCCGCTTAAATGTTCATTTTGGCATTGCCCAAAACGAACCAAAAGGCTAGCGCTCCGCTCCTCGGCGACCCAAAACCGTTTTGCCGTCTGAATCAAACACACGGGCTATCGCCCCGTTTGATTCTACGTCGCCTGCAACGGATTGGGTACCCCGCCTGCGTCACTAATGCGCAAGGGCTGACGCACGCGGGGCTAAAGCCTGAAAAATCTCTGTCCTGTCGCCGCATCGCGATAACGGCCTCATTCCGCAGGCGGGGTACCCAATCCGTAAAGCGGAGGTGTAGGGCAAAATACGGTAGCTGCTGTACACGGCTGATAATCCAACTAAAAATGATTCCGTATTATTTTGCCCCACCGGAGCTGCGGTTTTGGGTCGCCGGAGGGATGCAGCCTTGATTTTTTGTTTCGTTTTGCATCAAGGCAAAATGAAAAACAAGCCGGATGGCGCATTAGATAAAATCCAACATTACTAATCAACTGTAAAAATTCTTACTGTCGTTTATCTTTAAAAAAATATCTATTTAGCTTTGTGTTTTTCCCCATAAATATGATGTATAATACCATCTACCAGCCCCACTTTAGGCACATATATCTCACCTATTTTACAAGCTTTGCTTACTATAAGGAATATTTTAAGAGCAGGAATGATAACATCGGCACGGTAAGTATTCAATTTGAAATTCTGAATCCTTTCTTCATAGCTCATATCCTTCAAGGTGTCGTACAATACTTTTAACTCGGGATAAGTAAGATATTCTTTTTCCCTTTTGCCAAGCATCTTATGCACCTTATTGATATTTCCGCCGGAAGCAATTATGCTGAGAGGAGCATATTTCTTATATATTTCTTTCAACCACGATTTGAATCGTTGTTCCTCGTCTTCTTTTACCGCATCCACTAGCATACGTACAGTTCCCAACTGGAAAGAATTCGAAGTTATTTTTTGCTGGTTGCTGAATACCACTACTTCCGTACTGCCACCCCCTACATCAACATACAGATAACTGCGGTTTTTGTCCATCAGGTTATTAAGGCCTCCGGCTTCATATATTATATCTGCTTCCTCCTGTCCGCTAATGATTTCAATATCGATACCGCTTTTTTCGAGGATTGTATTTGTTATATCTTTCCCGTTCTTGGCATCACGCATAGCGCTGGTCGCACAAGCCCTGTAATCCGTAACCCCATAGGCTTTCATTATATGGGAAAAGCCTTGCATGGCTTCGATCAGACGTTGTTTCTTATCTTCGCTTATCTCATTTTTAGTGAATACATCTTCCCCAAGTCGGATCGGGACACGCAGAAAGGCTACTTTCTTAAAGTCGGCACCTGTTCCGGAAGTTTCTATATTGTTTATCAATAGGCGGATAGCATTGGAGCCTATATCTATACCTGCGAATATATCAGTGTTCATTTGGTTTCTTTATTGATATTTTTATAAAAATCATACAGGGCCATTTGAGAACGGCAGGAATGATTATCACCTTTCTCTACATATTCGTTACTGCCAAATATGGTAAGATCCCGTGCTTTTTCGTTATCCGACCACTGTATATTGAAGAATTCTTTTAGAGTTTCTTTTATCTTTTTATCAAGTATAGGGGTGCCTACCTCTACCCTGCGGTCAAGATTGCGGGTCATCCAGTCGGCACTCATTATATATATATTTTCATCACCATTATTGTGGAAAATAGCAAGCCGCGCATGCTCCAGATATTTATCTACAATACTTATAACCCTGATATTTTCGCTCTGGTCCTTTACCTGAGGTTGCAGGCAACAGGCTCCTCTTACTATCAGGCGTATTTCTACTCCGGCCTGACTGGCTTTATATAGCAGGCTAATCATATCCTCATCGGTAAGGCTATTGAATTTAGCATATATATATGCTTTTTTACCACTCTGGGCGTTCTTTATTTCCTGCTTTATTAATGTTTCAAATTGTTCCCTCATGTAATAAGGAGAAATCATCAGTTGCTTAAAAGAGAAGTGTTTATGGGTGTTGAGTAAAAAATCAAAAACAGCCGCAGCATCAGCTACTATTTGCGAATTAGATGTGAATAAGCCGAAATCTCCATATATCTGTGCAGTAGATTCATTAAAATTACCTGTTCCTATATAGGCATATCCTCTGTCTTTACGCTGTACCAGTACCAGTTTGCTGTGTACTTTCAGGCCATTTGCGCCATGTATGACTTTTATCCCTTCTTTTTGCAGCAACTCGGAATATTCTACATTCTGCTCTTCATCGAAGCGTGCAAGGAGTTCGAGCAGTACGACGACTTTCTTTCCGTTCTTTGCCGCATTTATCAGCGCGTTTATTACTTTCGAACGTTCTGCCACACGATAAAGCGTTATATATATGCTTTCTACCTTGGGGTCGATAGCCGCTTCACGGAGAAAATCGATAAAATGGTTGAATGTATGATAAGGATAATTAAGCAAGATATCTTTTCTGCTTATAACTTTCAGTATACTCGAAAATGCTTTTATATCGGGATGCTGTAAGGGCTCAGGGCTTTTACTCTCCAGATCGGGGCGGACTTTCGGAAATTTCATCAGGTCGCGCATCAGATGGTATCTGCCGCCGGCATCCAGTCCCTCATTGCCTTTCAGCCGTAGCTTTGTGGCGATTATATCTAATAGGTCATCCGGCATTTCCTTATCGTAGATCAGGCGTACCGGTTGCCCGTGCAGTCGGTTCTGTAATCCGTCTTCCATCTTTTCTATCAGGCTTTTCGATATGTCGTCGTCCAGAGTCAGCTGCGCGTCACGCATTAGTTTGAATGTGTAGGCCGATATATATTTGTAATTGAACATGAAGAATATCTCATCGAGGCACAGCCGGATAATATCATCCAGAAAAATGATATCATTCCTGTCTTTCACGGAAGGAAGTACGATGAACCGGGGACATGAACTGCTTACGGGTATCTGAATGATTGCATACCGTGGATTTTTACAATTCTTACCTGAGGTCATCTTTACGGCATGATAGATATTGTTATCCTGCAAAAATGGTATCTGAGTTGTTTTCTTTAAAATGAGAGGAACCAGTCGCTGGCTGACAACAGATGAAAAGTAGTCGCGGCAGAATTGTTTTTGCTTCCTGCTCAATTGCTTTTCATTGATAACATATATTCCCTGTTGCTCCATTTCGTCGAGAACCTCGGTATAGGTATGCACAAACTTTTTTTGCCCGGCATATACTCCGGCATTAACAAGGGGCAGTAGTTCCCTGCCTGTGTATCCTCCCGAAAATCGGGGCGTTTTTTTCCCTTTTATCTGGCTCAGCCGTACAATATTGGCTACCCGCACTTTGATAAATTCATCCTGATTGTTCGAAAATATCCCCAGAAAGCGGAGCCGTTGCATCAAAGGTACGCTCTTATCCTGAGCCTCCTGTAATACACGTTCATTAAACGTGAGCCAGCTTAAATCTCTGTTATTTATCATTACACAAGTGTTGTAAGGTGTCTGAGAAAGGTTTCTTCAGCCGAATCTACCCATTTGCGGAATTTATCGTCCGAATTTTCTTTCGTTTCCATATAATTCAATAACACACTTATATTAAAATTGTTCCCGATAACTCCTCCTCCGAAAGATGCGGTATCAGCAGCATTTACTTCTTGTTCTATATGCGCCGGTATCATCATTATAGGTTTATCGAGGTAAAGGGCTTCACATACCGACTCAAATCCGGCAGTGGTAACATATCCCCGGCATCCGCTCATAAAGTTAAGGAATTTTTCATCATCAATCGTGTGAAGTGTTAAATTTTTATCGATGCGTTGTTCTTTATCGGCATCTTTTTTGTCCCAGAAGAAATGCAGGTTAATATCGGGATGCTTTGCATGCCATGCTCTTACTTCGGCTTCATAACCGTGGTTCAGCATATAACCCAGTATGTAGTCTCCCTTTGTAGGTTTAAGGTTCAATACCTCTTTTCTTAATAATGGAGGTACTACTGCAATGCGTTCGGGGATATAGTCTTTCAGTGGGTAGAACGATAAGGCAAGCGTCTTAGTGGCTCCTACGCCGCATAGCAGGCTGTGCAGGCGAAGAAACATCATTCCCTGTCCGTCTCCTTTACCATGTGTATATCCCGGATGTTTTAGCAGGTATTGATGACCTATGTTGATAATAGGGACATCCAAGCTGAAACGTAAGTGAGTAAAGCCTGTCAGTATTTCATAGAAATTGACAACAACATCCGGCTCGTTTTTCTTTATGCGCCTGTGTATTTTTTCTATGCTTTTCTTATACTTTCTGAGCCTTTTAGGAGTAATGTTGTATAGTATTGTTTTTAGCAGGTGTATATGTTTTTTATCTTTTTTGAAACTGAAAGACAGTGTGTCGAAAACCCGGACTTTCGCTCCTATTTTTTCATAAAAGAAATCCGGTATCTCCCTTATTTTACTTTTCCCTATCAGTACTTCAACTACTTCGTGTCCGTTGCGGCGTAGTATTTCGGATAGGGCTATAGCTTGTGTCATATGCCCGCGGCCGTCTCCCTGAACGATGAATAGGTATTTCATATGGCTAATTTTACTTTTTCGGGAACTTTATCCTCTTTCATAACTTCCACCACTTTTTCTTCCTGAGCATACATTACTACTTCCCAATTTCCATCATAATCCTCGGTCAGTGCGGATAAAGATTCCACCCAGTCGCCCGAGTTGAGATATAATATTTCATCGTAATACGCCTTTTCAGGGTGGTGGATGTGTCCGCAGATAACACCATCACATTTTTTCTTCCGCGCTATTTCCACTATATGCTTCTCGTAGTCGCTGATATAGGAAACGGATGCTTTTACTCTTTTCTTTACCTCACGTGAAAGTGAATAATAAGGCAGACCTTTCTTCAAACGTCTGTTGTTATAATATTTATTTACCCACATCAGGAGTGTATAACCTACATCACCGATTTTCGACAGCCAGCTGTAACGGCTGGTAACCATATCGAACACGTCGCCGTGTATTACATAGAAACGCTTGCCATTGCTTGTATGTATGTAATCTTTTACAATCTTTATATTCTGGAACTGGAGAGGCAGGATACGATCGAGAAAGTCATCGTGATTTCCTCTCAGGTAGATGATTTTCGTATCGTGTTGAATATCCAGTAATAGTTTTATAAAGTTGCTGTGGCGTTTCTTCCATTTTGCTTTTTTTCCGCGCATGAGTTGCCACCCGTCTATGATGTCCCCGCACAGGATGAGCGTGTCACATGTATTTTCTTTCAAATACTTTGTTGCTTCTTTAGCTTTCGACCATTTCGAACCTAAATGTATGTCCGATAAAACGATGGTCTTGTGATGTTTTTTTTGATTCATATCTATTCTTTTTTTATCGTTAACAAAAGAATAAATATATTATGACAGCTATGTTAAGGTCTTATGAATAAACTGTTAAGCGGGTTGTTTTCCTGTTATTTGGGATTGCTCCACTTTATCTGCATCGGAAACTGAGACCGGCATATAGTTTCTCAGGTATAAATCTTTGATTATGCCGTCGGCTACACCGATTATTGGCGTTTCTATTACCAAAGCCCGCGCCAGTTTCATTATTCGCAGATATATATCGATGGCCGGAAGCAGAACGTCAGCCCGGTTGAGGTTTATATTATATTTAAGTAGACGCTCCTCGTAACTCATCTTTCTCAGTTTACACGAAAAACTAACGAGTTCCTCACGTCTTATACGTCCACAGCGGCGAAGCAGTGAGTCCAGCTTATTAATATTGCCTCCTGAGCCTATCAGGGATATTTTCACAAAGTCTTTGCAGTATTCGGCAAGCCAGTCTTTCATCCTTTCCCATTCGGCTCTTTCCTCTTCCTGAGATAAATTGCGTAAGGTTCCCAATCTGAATCCCTCTGTAGCAATCTCTTTATTCTGATGGAATATAACCATTTCTGTACTGCCGCCACCTACATCAGTGTATATATATGCCCTGTTTTCTTCCAGAAGTTCGTCTATGCTATTGGTCAGTATAAAGCGGGCTTCTTCTTTACTGTCCACTATCTCGATTTCGATACCTGATCTGGCATATACATAATCGAGTACTTCATTCGCATTGGTAGCTTCCCTGATGGCCGATGTAGCGCAGATACGCCACTTTTCCACATCATTTACCTGAATCAGGCCATAGAAAGCCTGCATCAGTATAGCGAGTTTCTCTTTTTTCTGTTCACTGATCAATCCGGTAGAGAATGTGTCTTCTCCTAACTTTAAAGGTATGCGTATCAGGGAATCTTTTTTGAAGATTGCTTTGCCGTGATAGTCGAGTACATCCGTAATCAGCAGACGTACCGAGTTGGAGCCAATGTCGATAGCTCCCAATCGTTTTATATCCATCTCTTTACATTTTTTGTTTCGTCAAAAGTATGAGAAGGTGATTACGAAACGATTAAGTCGCGGTTAAGTTTGGAGTGGGGAAACTAAAATTCGTTAAACAGCTATTAAACAATCTTTTCAATGAAGATCTCTTCAAACAGATTTTTTGTTTTTTCCTTTACTTCTTCCATGTCTATTCTATATCCCAGTTCTTTCTCCATTGAGGTAACTCCTTTATCTACAAAGCCACAAGGATTAATGAGTGAGAAAAAAGATAAATCGGTATTTACATTCAGTGCAAATCCGTGCATAGTGACAAAGCGGCTGCTACGGACTCCTATGGCAGCTATCTTCCGTGTTTTTGAAGGGATAGTTGTATCAATCCATACGCCGGCTGCACCATCGAGACGTTCCGACTGGATATTATATGATTGCAGAAGGCGGATAATAATTTCCTCTACGTTAAAGATATATTGGCGGAGACCGATATCATAAGACTCCAGATCAAATATCGGATAACCAACAAGTTGTCCCGGACCATGATAGGTGATGTCACCTCCCCTGTCTATTTGGAAAAGTGATACTCCTTTTTCTTTCAGGTAACTTTCCTGAAAGAGTAAATTCTCCTGTTTACCATGTTTGCCAATTGTGATGGTATGGGGATGTTCACAAAACAGTAGATGGTTTTTAGTTTGAATTCCTTTGTCCTTGCAGTTTAAAGCCTCTGCGAATAGCTGTTGCTGGTAATCCCATGCATCGCCGTATTCTATCGTTTTCAGGTCTTCGTATATCATATGAGTTATCTATTTTTTTACTTTTGACGGATTTTTATTTATATAATCTTTCCAACTTGTAAATTTTACTTCCTGAGAAGGATTGTTTGTTTGGAAAAAATGGCAAACTGCAGCAGCTAATCCGTCGGTAGCATCCATCTGCGGCAGCATATTCTCATCCGGGATTTTCAGAAAGTTTTGTAACATATAGGCAACCTGCTCTTTGGCAGCCCTTCCGTTTCCGGTAATCGACATCTTTATTTTCAATGGGGCGTATTCAAAAATAGGAATATCCCGGGATAAAGCTGCAGCCATAGCTACACCCTGCGCACGGCCGAGTTTGAGCATACTTTGCACATTCTTTCCAAAAAAGGGAGCCTCGATAGCCAGCTCGTCAGGCAGAAATTCATCAATCAGGCTTATTATGCGTTCAAAGATGCGGCGAAGTTTAAGGTAATGGTCATCATACTTACTCAACTGGAGTATACCCATTGCCAGCATTTCGGGCTTGTTATTCACCACCCTTAAAATCCCATATCCCATTACCTGGGTTCCCGGGTCGATACCCAGAATGATCCGTTCCTTTTCTATCATTATAATTCGATTTCTTCCAGTAATGTAACAAATCCCAGAGCTTTATTCCCGAAGCGTACCGTAATTTCTTTTTGTAAATCCAGACCTTCTGTCTCGAACCAGTGGTTGAGCGTGTCTACATTTTTTACTTTGAATTGCAGGGAATAACTGCTGCCGCTTTCTTCATGTTGTGCATGAATACGGGCGAATCTCGGTTCATGCAGGAATCCGCTGATAGCAGCTTTCGGAATATATGTTTCTTTCATGTAGCTAATGTAATCGCTGCAAACATCGTCTTCTACATGAAAAGTGGTATTGAATATTATCATTTGTAAGTTTATTATATTTATAACAAAAGTACGAAAAGTTTATCTATATATTAGCCAATAGCCTTTAGCTGATAGCTCTTTGAAGTATTGATAGACCCCACCAACCTCCCCAAGGGGAGGCTATAGGGAGGGTAGAAGTAATAAATAAAAAAGTGTAACCTTTGTTACCTTTTAATCAAACATAGTTAATTGATGTTAAAATAACAAGATAGAAATGATGCGAATTCTGTCAGATGTGTCAGGTTTTAACCAAACATAGTTAATAAACGTGAATACGGTAATAAGTTATGAATTATGAGTTATAAATCATGAATTGGACTTTGCACCTTAGCATCTCTGCGTGAAAATATTGTTTACTGCTAACTGTAAATCACTTATGCGATAGCCAACGCTAACGGCTAATAGCTATTAGCTAATAGATGAAATATGTGTAACCTTTGTTACCTTTTTGCAATGTTATCCTTTTGTTTCTGGAATTATCCTTATTTTTATAAACTATAAATCAAGTATCATATGGATTCCTTTCTTATAGCAAAACCTGTACGGGTAGCCTCGATAGATATATTCAGGGCTTTGACGATGTTTTTTATGATTTTTGTCAACGATTTCTGGTCTGTATCGGGTGTTCCCCATTGGCTGGAACATGCGGCGGCTTCGGAAGATATGCTGGGCTTTTCGGATGTCGTATTTCCTTCTTTCCTTTTTATATTGGGTATGTCTATACCTCTGGCTATGGAGAGCCGGATGAAGAAAGGTGAGACGAAAAAACAGATCTTATGGCATATAGTAGTGCGCTCGGTGGCATTGCTAGTTATGGGACTCTTTACCGTAAATCTGGAATCGGGTGTGGCGGGTGAAACGGGCATAAGTAAGCCTGTCTTTACTATATTGACATTGTTTGGTTTCTTTCTTATATGGAATGTTTATCCAAAACAAGAAGGCGGTAAAAAGCATCTGTTTACAGCCTTGAAAGTTCTGGGAGTTATCATACTTGGTGTATTGGCAGTAATCTACAGAGATGGAGAGGGTGGATTGTTCCAAATCCGCTGGTGGGGAATTTTAGGGCTTATCGGCTGGACATATTTACTGTGTGCAATCATTTACCTGTTTTTATACAAGAACCGGATGTATTTGTGGATTGCAGCTGTCTTGTTTATATTGTTATGTATAGCCGGATCTAATCACTGGTTAGGATTCTTCCATGAGATAATCCCGGGGAATGGTTGTTTCCATGCATTTACAATGGGAGGTGTGTTACTTATGTTACTTTTTAAACGTCCCGAAACAGAAGTTAACCCGAACCGGAAATTAGTCATAACTTTTGTCGCAGGTATTGGGACTCTGCTGCTTGGACTCTTATCACATTCATTCTGGATTATATCTAAAATACAGGCTACGCCGACATGGTTGTTTTTGTGTTTGGGAATATCCCTTCTGACATATGCTTTTATATACCGGCTCACCGATATGCAAGGGAAAGCATCGTGGTTTGATATTATAAAGCCTGCAGGAACAGCTACCTTGACCTGTTATCTGCTGCCGTATTTATTATATTCGATTTTTACATTGATAAATCTGCAATTACCGGAAGTCTTGTTGGTTAGTCCGGTCGGATTATTGAAGTGTGCTGTATTTTCACTGCTGACTATCGGGCTTACGGCATTGTTGGTGAAGGTTGGGGTGAAACTGAAAATATAGGATTCTTTTTATGGATTTTCGCATTATGGTTTATCTATATAGAGTAACTCATATTCGATAAGCTATGAAGAAAGCATTATTATTTTTTCTTATATCAGTAACCATCTTTTCTAATGCGCAGGAGGGGAGTTTAGGTAAAGACAATATATATATTCCTGTGGATATTATGCCCCGGTTTCCCGGAGGGGAGCAGGAGATGTATAAATTTATAAAGGAAAGACAGAAGTATCCGGAATCGGCTATAAAAGCTAATGCTGAAGGGCGGGTTATTACCAGATTTACAATAAAAACTGATGGAAGTATAACGAATGTGCATATCATCAGAGGTATTCATCCCGATTGTGACAGTTTAGTTATGGATATAATAAAGGCGATGCCTAAATGGGAATGGGAGAAAGATGTGAAAAATATTAAGGATACAGATTTTACACTTCCGGTTATTTTTCGTCTGCCAATAGAAGGTGTTGCAGATGGCGAAGAAATACGTCATACAGCGGATCAGATGCCGTCTTTTCCCGGAGGGGAACAGGAGATGTTTAACTTTTTGAGAGATAATCTGAAATGGCCTGATAATGGAACTTACTTTCAGGGGCGGGTAACAATCCGATTTATTGTAACGAAAGAGGGAAAAGTTGTAAATCCGATAGTTCTAAGAGGTATTACACCTATTGCAGATAAAGAAGCCCTCAGAGTAATTAATTTAATGCCGGACTGGATACCGGGAAAACATAAAGGAGAACTAGTGAATGTATATTATACTATACCGATTGTATTCCGGCTGTCTCAATAAAAAAGTCCGCACATTGCTGCACGGACTTTATATATTGAGGTTGAGATATTAATATCCTCTGATAGCTTTAATTCCCGGAAGAACTTTTCCTTCGATGAACTCTAGCAAAGCACCACCACCTGTAGATACATAAGATACCTGATCGGCAAGGTTGAACTTGTTAACAGCAGCAACAGAGTCACCACCACCAACAAGAGAGAATGCTCCGGCTTTGGTTGCAGTAGCAATCGCTTTAGCAACAGTTTCTGTACCGTGAGCAAAGTTGTCGAATTCGAATACGCCCACCGGACCATTCCAAAGGATAGTCTTGGAAGCCATGATTACATCAGTGAATTCTTTTTCTCCTTTAGGGCCTATGTCGAAACCTGACCATCCGTCAGGGATATTGTTGGCATCTGTAAATTGTGTATTTGCATCGTTCGCAAACTTGTCGCCAAGCTTGGCATCGCTGGCGATAACCAGGTTTACACCGTTAGCCTTAGCTTTGGCCATAATGTCTTTAGCCAGTTCCAGTTTGTCGTCTTCGCAAAGAGAATTACCGATCTTGCCACCATTCGCTTTTTCGAATGTGAAAGCCATACCACCGCCGATGATAAGGTTGTTCACTTTGTCAAGCAGGTTTTCGATGATATCTATTTTAGAAGATACTTTCGATCCACCTATGATTGCTGTGAACGGACGCGCGGTATCTTTCATTACTTTCTCTACAGCGTCTATTTCTTTCTGCATCAGGTATCCGAACATTTTATGTTCTGCATCGAAGTAATCAGCGATAAGCGCAGTAGAAGCATGTGCACGGTGAGCTGTTCCGAAAGCGTCATTTACATATACATCTGCATAAGAAGCAAGTGTCTTTGTAAATTCTTTCTGGCTTTCTTTGATAGCTTTTTTTGCAGCAGCTTTAACATCATCGCTTGCATCCTCGGCCAATCCGCGAGGTTTGCCTTCTTCTTCAGCATAGAAGCGGAGGTTTTCGAGCAAAAGAGCTTCGCCCGGTTGAAGAGCAGCAGCTTTTACTCCGGCTTCTTCGCCTACACAGTCGTTAGCGAATTGTACGTCAACTCCGAGAAGTTTAGATACATGAGCAAGGATATGTTTCAGCGAATATTTTTCTTCCACACCTTTTGGGCGTCCAAGGTGAGATGCGATGATCGGGCTACCACCGTCGGCTATGATTTTTTTTAGTGTAGGCATAGCAGCACGGATACGAGTGTCGTCTGTGATGTTGAAATCTGCATCCAGAGGCACATTAAAGTCAACTCTGACGAACGCTTTCTTTCCTGAAAAATTGAATTTGTCAATTGTAATCATGATTGTCTGTAATTAAATATAATTAATATAATTGATTATCAGTATATTGTTTGCTTGGATTTCCTATCCTTAAAAGCGGTACAAATATACTAAATTCTATGGAAGATTTTTTGCTTCAAAATGAAATTATCGTGAAATTTGCCTTATTAGTATACATTACTCTGTTATTTGTTACTCAGACTTGACAAAAGCAATATGTTCGTAAAATTAATTGGTCAAAAACTGTATAAAAGCAGGAAAGGTTTATCAATATAGTGTCGACAGAGAAAAAACGGTGAGTAAATTTTATACAAAATCCGGTAAATGTATCGAATATGCGGAGGCTTGATATATCTTTGCTAAAAAAAAAGAATATGACCGAATTGTTAGCCTACGGATTATTGGTTTTCACATCTTTCTTTACTCTTATAAATCCCATTAGTGCTATGCCTGTTTTTCTCGGGCTTACTTCCGATATGGAACCGAAAGACAGGGTTGCTGTGGCAAAACGGGCAGTGGTGGTTTCGCTAATTATAGTGTTGGTCTTTGCTTTTTCCGGCCAGTTCTTGTTCAGAGTATTTGGTATATCTGTCAATAGTTTCCGGATAGTAGGGGGTGCTATTTTCTTCGTTGTCGGTTTCGATATGCTTAATGCCCGGTTGTCGCCGATTAAGGCGAAGGGATCAGAGATAAAACAGACAATTAAAGATATCGCTATTACACCACTTGCCATACCGATGCTGTGCGGTCCAGGGGCAATAACGAATGCTATTGTTTTGATGGAAGACGCGGATAGTATATTGCTAAAGGTGACTTTTGTAGTTGCACTATGTCTTATGCTGCTGGTTACCTATCTCATTCTTATCAGTTCATCGAAACTGATAAAAAGGTTTGGCGAAACCGGTATCAATGTAATGATGCGTCTGATGGGACTTATAGTGATGGTAATAGCGGTTGAGTTTTTCCTGGCAGGGATAAGGCCATTTTTAGAGAGCCTTTTCAATTGAGGAGTCTTCTTTTTCTTCTGTTTCGAAAAGAAGCTTCTCGGCTTTATTATAATCTTCAATAATTATAATGGTGATTATGCAGAGAGTGGTTTCTATTGCTGAATTTATTACTGACAGGAATAAATTGGAACCGGTGTCAATGGAAGAAAAACTCCATTCGATTCTGAATGATATGCTTCCGAATATGAGGCTGAATATCCAGATTGTCCACCATCCTTTTACATAATCTGTTTTCAGTCTTTCTGTATATGGCTCCTTACTATTTAATAAAAGGTACTGATCTGTTTTTATATATAGTTCTTTCATAATCCTGTATGGAACAAAGAGGTTTATGATTGCAATAAACCAAGCTCCGGCTGCCCATCCATTAGAATATTCGAGTTTATTCATCTTCTTTTCCAGATTATAATAAGCTCTTCTGAACCACTGAATGAATGTTATAGCCGATGCTATTAGCGCCAGGAATGTCAATATCGCTGTATAACCCGCAATCGATGCTATTATAAAAGAAGTGTTTTCAGAAATGTATTCTTCGGGTATAATTTCATAGCTAACCAATAATTGGATAATCTCCAAAATAAGTGTTATTACGCATGTTATCATCACAACCCATATCAAAGCGATGGCGTTTTTTGCTCTTTGGGAGTTAGGCCTTAATTCATCCATATGTGTATTTCTTATATTAGATTCGATTATGACATAAAACTATAAAAATAAGTGATATGATGTACATACTATACCCTATTTAATTTATCGGCTTAAATACTTCGTTCCGCTTAATTTTTTTTAACTCCGAATTATCGGTTTTCAGATTTAACATTTCTATTTTTGTCGTGCTTAGTAAAATAGGAGTGATATGCCCGTAAAATATCGAAGGCTAATCTGAGTTTACTAATTATAATTGAGGAAAATCAAACAATAAATATAAACGCAAAATAGTATAATAGTATGGCGCAAGTTGACATTCGAGAACTTACCGAAAGGATACAAAGTAAAAGCTCATTTGTAGAATCTCTCACAATGGGTATGGATAAGGTGATTGTGGGACAAAAACATCTCGTAGAATCACTTTTGATAGGTCTTTTAGCTGATGGGCATATCCTGCTTGAAGGGGTGCCGGGTTTGGCTAAGACTCTGGCGATAAAATCTTTGGCTTCGCTCATCGATGCTAAGTATAGTCGTATACAGTTTACCCCCGACCTATTACCCGCCGATGTGATCGGTACAATGATTTACAGCCAGAAAAACGAAGAGTTCTTTGTGAAGCACGGACCTGTATTTTCAAATTTTGTATTGGCAGATGAAATAAACCGTGCTCCAGCTAAAGTACAGAGTGCATTACTTGAAGCTATGCAGGAACGTCAGGTAACAATCGGGGAAAAGACATATAAATTGCCATCCCCATTTCTGGTAATGGCAACTCAGAACCCTATTGAGCAGGAAGGTACTTATCCGCTTCCGGAAGCACAGGTAGACCGTTTCATGCTGAAAGTAGTGATAAATTACCCGAAGAAAGAAGAGGAAAAATTAATCCTGAGAAACAACCTGACAGGAGACTATGGAAAATTAACTCCGGTAATGAAAGCGGATGAAATCATTGGTGCTCGGGAAGTGGTGAAAGATGTTTATCTGGATGAAAAGATAGAGAAATATATTGTCGATATCGTATTTGCTACACGTTTCCCTGAAGAAAACGGGCTGACATCACTAAAAGGAATGATCGGTTTCGGAGCATCACCGCGTGCATCTATCAGTCTGGCTTTGGCATCACGTGCATATGCATTTATCAAACGCAGAGGCTACGTTATCCCTGAGGATATCCGTGCAGTATGCCACGACGTATTGCGCCACCGTATCGGACTGACATATGAAGCGGAAGCTAATAATACGAACTCCGATGAGATTATTAGCGAAATTTTGAATAAGATTGAAGTACCGTAAATCAGGTAATAGTTAACAGTCATCAGTTAACAAGGTTAAGTATATATGATAAGTAATAGTCTTGTTTATGAAAAGGCATATTCTTTTGCCATAAGAATTGTGAAAGCTTATAAATATCTGAGTGATAGACAGGAATATATATTATCGAAACAACTGCTGAGATGTGGTACATCTGTTGGGGCTAATATAGCAGAAGCTAATGGTGCTATCTCCGATTTGGATTTTTCTGCCAAAATGAGCATAGCATATAAAGAAATATTGGAAACTAAATACTGGTTATCTTTACTTAAAGATACAGGATACATCACTCCGGAAAATTTTGAAGACATCTTTACTGATGCAGATGAAATAGCTAAAATGATATATTCGATATTGAAAGTAACCCGTATTAATAAAAATGTTGACTGTTAACTGATAACTGTTAACTGACCAAAATGGAAACAAGCGAATTATTAAAAAAAGTACGTCAGATTGAAATAAAGACCCGTGGCTTGTCCCGCAATATATTTGCAGGACAATACCATTCAGCTTTTAAAGGCAGGGGGATGGCCTTCTCAGAGGTGCGTGAATACCAGTACGGGGACGATATCCGCGACATAGACTGGAATGTGACTGCCCGATACAATAAACCCTTTATTAAGGTGTTTGAAGAGGAGCGTGAGTTGACAGTTATGCTTCTTGTGGATGTGTCTGCCAGTCAGGATTTCGGAACAAGGAATTCACTAAAGCGCGATATGGTTACGGAAATTGCGGCAACGCTCGCTTTTTCTGCCATACAGAACAATGATAAAATCGGGGTGATCTTCTTTTCCGACAAGATAGAAAAATTCATACCTCCCAAGAAAGGGAAGAAGCATATACTATATATTATCCGGGAACTGATAAACTTTCAGGCAGACAGTGCCAAAACCGATGTGGGAATGGCTCTTAAATATCTGACGAATGTTATCAAAAAACGCTGCACAACATTTATGATATCCGACTTTATAGATATACAGGATTATAATAATGCCTTGACAATAGCCAATCGTAAACACGATATAGTTGCTTTGCAGGTTTATGACAGTCTTGAAACCCAGCTTCCGAGTGTGGGGCTTATGAAAGTAATGGATGCAGAGAGCGGGACAGAACGTTGGGTAGATACTTCGTCCAGAAGGGTACGTCAGGTATATCAGGACTGGTGGAAAAAGCAGCAGGAGAATATGCAGACATCATTCAACCGGAGTAAGGTCGATAGTGTTTCTGTCCGTACCGATGAGGATTATGTAAAGGCATTGATGGCCTTGTTTAAGAAGAGAAGCTAAATGTAAATGTGAAAATGTGCCAATTCGGAAATATGAAAATGATATATACTTATAAATTTGCTAATTGGCATATATGCTAATTTACTCATTGAAAATATGTTGAAACTAAAAAATATACTATTGCTTGGCTTGCTTTGCTGCCTGAGTTTTTCTCTATCGGCGCAGAAGTCGACAGTAAGGGCAACAATACAGCCGTCGGATATCCTGATCGGCGAGCAGGCAATCATTAATGTAGAGGTTATTGCTCCAAAAGGACGGGATATTATCTTCCCTCTTTATCCGGATACCCTTATAACAGGTATCGAGGTGTTGAAAATGTTGAAACCGGATACGGTAATGACGGAGGTGATGACTATCAGTCAGAAATATGTCGTGACTTCTTTCGATTCTACTCTATACCATGTACCTTACATGCAGGTGATAGATGGTGTGGATACGCTTCGTACAAACGATTTTGGGCTGAAAGTTTCTGCGCCGCAATTATCGGAGCAGTCTTTGGCATATCTCGAGCAATTGAAGAATCATCAGACTGATTCCATAGACTTCGAAAAGCTTCAGATATCGGATATAAAAACAGTGCAAGACCCACCGTTTGTATGGCAGGACTATCTTGAATATTTGTATATCCCTCTGATTATACTATTGATTCTTGCTCTTATAGGG
Organism: Dysgonomonas sp. GY75; assembly: GCF_015234155.1. Classification (NCBI taxonomy): domain Bacteria; kingdom Pseudomonadati; phylum Bacteroidota; class Bacteroidia; order Bacteroidales; family Dysgonomonadaceae; genus Dysgonomonas; species Dysgonomonas sp. GY75. Next base: position 227,194 of record NZ_JADCLQ010000036.1, on the reverse strand, counting down.
CTTGCTGTTTACTTCTATATACGGAAGAGGAACAAAGGGTATTTCTTTACCCCGAAAATTGTTTTGCCTCCTCATGTGGTCGCATTACAGGGACTGGATAAGCTGAAAACGTCTAAACTTTGGCAGAAAGGGCAGGAGAAGGAATATTATACCGAGCTTACAGATATTCTTCGTGAATACATAGACAAACGCTTCAGCATAGATGCGCCGGAAATGATCTCGGATGATATCATTGCTTCGGTGCATTTAGCTACAGATACAAAATCGGCTACAGATGGCTTGTCTCAGATACTGAAACTAGCCGATCTGGTTAAGTTTGCCAAATACACTCCGTTTGCCGACGAGAACGATCTGAGCCTTGTGAATGCCTACCTGTTTGTCAATCAGACAAAAATAGAAGAGCGTCAGACACTGGAAGAGCAAAAGGATAGCTTGGCAGAGAATCAGGCACCGAAAGAAAAAGAAAACAAAGAAGATAAAAAACAAAGCTAAAGATATATGGATATAGTATATGCCAATCCGAAATATTTATACTTACTCTTATTGCTGATACCGCTGATTGTGTGGTACATCATTAAGCTGAGGAAGATGCAGGCTACATTTAAGATGTCTTCAGGCTTTGCCTTTGAAAAAGCACCTTCTACAATAAGGGTTTACCTGCGTCACTTTCCGTTTTTGCTACGGGTAGTCGCAATCGCGTTAGTTATAATTGTTCTGGCCCGTCCGCAGAGCGTCAATTCTTCGGATGTTTCAAACTCTGAGGGAATTGATATTGTGATGGCTCTCGATATCTCGGGAACGATGATGGCCCAGGATTTCTCGCCTACACGCCTCGAAGCGGCTAAAAAGGTTGCCGCAGAGTTTATAAACGACAGGCCTAACGACAGGATCGGCCTGGTCATATTTGGAGGGGAGAGCTTTACACAATGCCCGCTGACAACGGATCATAAGGTGTTGTTGAACTTACTTACTGAGGTTAAATTCGGAATGATAGAAGATGGTACTGCCATCGGTCTGGGGTTGGCCAACTCTGTGAACCGGTTGAAAGACAGTAAATCAAAATCGCGGGTTGTAATACTTTTAACTGACGGTTCCAATAATGCCGGACAAATTGCACCTTTAACGGCAGCCGAACTGGCGGCGTCTTATGATATACGTGTTTATACCATAGGAATTGGTTCCAGAGGAACGTCTACAGCAAGGATAATGACGCCTTACGGCTTGCAGACCATGCAGGTGTCGGGCGACTTCGACGAGCGTACACTGACGGAGATAGCAGCCATTACCAAAGGGCAATACTTCCGTGCGACGGACAATACCAGCCTGAGTGCAATATACGACGAAATAGACCAGATGGAAAAAACCCATATAAGTGTAAACACTGTAACCAAGCGTAAAGAACTTTATATGCCATTTGCCATTTTTGCTTTGGCTCTGGTAGGACTGGAATTGGTTCTTCGTCGGACTTGGTTGAGGAATATACCTTAAAATAATTAAGAATTAAGAGTTAAGAATGGCGCAAGGCAACAAAGCTCATAACTTATAATTTATAACTCATAACTTGTATAAGAAATATGTTTAAGTTTGCGAATCCTGAATATTTGTATTTATTCTTTGCCATACCTGTTTTTGTAATAGGTTTTATCTTTCTGAATATAAGAAAGAGAAAAAGTGTGGAGAAATTGGGAACACTTGCCTTGGTAAAAAGAATGATGCCTGAACTTTCATTGAAACGATCGTATCTGAAATTCTGGCTTATACTTGTTGCCATAGGTTTCGGCATAGTTGTCCTTGCACGCCCGCAGTTTGGAACAAAAGTGGAGAAGGTAGACAAGAAAGGGATAGAACTGGTTATTGCCATCGACGTATCTAATTCGATGATGGCTGAAGATATAAAGCCGAGCAGATTGGCTAAAGCAAAGCAAATGCTGACCCGTATTATCGATGAACGCAGGGATGATAAAGTGGCTATAGTGGTATTTGCCGGAGAGGCATTTATTCAATTGCCGCTTACTCCTGATAACCAGTCTGCGAAATTGTTTCTGGAAACTATCGACCCCAGTCTTGTGCCTGTTCAGGGAACAGCGATCGGCAGTGCAATAGATATCAGTATGAGTTGTTTTTCTAACGATACGGATATAGACAAAGCTATTGTCCTGATTACCGATGGAGAAGGGCATGAGGGCGATGCTGAGGGAGCAGCCGCGCGCGCAGCTGACAAGGGTGTGCATGTGAATGTTGTGGGTATAGGTACGACGGAAGGTGCGATGATTCCGGTTTCACCGGGTTCTAACAATATGAAGCGTGATACTCAGGGGCAGCCGGTTGTGACAAAGCTGAATGAAGAGATGTGCCGCCAGATAGCAAAAGCAGGAAAAGGGCTTTATGCACATGCCGATAATTCCAATAGTGCGCTGAAAAGTCTGCAAGCGGAGTTGGAGAAATTGCAGAAAAAAGAAATAGATGGAATAGCATATTCCGAATATGACGAAAAATATCAGATTTTCGCTTGGGTTATGCTGGCTCTGCTTCTACTTGAGATATGTGTGTTTGATAAGAAGAACAGGATATTCCGGAATATCAGATTGTTTAGATAATGTGAATCAGTATTTAAAAGCCGGATGTTACTTTATTTATATAATTTTATCTATATATACAGATAACAAGCGTGTTATCGATAAAAAGTAACAATGTATAAAAATATAAAAATGTGTAACCTTTGTTACCTTTTAACAAGTAGTAAGTTTTTAAGTAATGAGTAATAAGTACTAAGTTGAAAGTAATATGAGATACGAGTAGACAAGATACGAGATACAAGTAGACAAGATACGAGATACAAGTTGTTAACTGCTAACTGTTGACTGTTGACTGAAAAAACTGTTACCTTTGTTACCTTTTCAACTACTAATTGGCATAAATAAGTAAAAAAGTATTCTTAATTGAGAATGTAAACGAGATGATGAAAAAGATTATATTCATAACATTATTAGCATTTGTAACTATCAGCCTATCTGCCCAGAAGGGGGTTAGAAAAGCTGTGCGGACAGGGAACAAGGCATATAATGAACAACGATATGGCGCGGCTGAGAACGAATATAGCAATGCGCTGAAAGAAAATGCAAGTTCGAAAGAAGCTTCTTTCAATCTGGCAAACACATATTATAAGCAGCAGAGATGGGATGATGCACTAAAAGAATACCAGCATTATCTGACCTTGGAGAATGAAGATCAAACAAAGATGAGTTCAGCCTGGAGCAATATGGGTAATACATTCCTGAAAAAGAAAGGAAATGAAAAAGGACAGCAAATGCAGATGGCTCAGGGAGGACAACCTCAGCAGGGTGGAGGACAGCAAGCGGATAATCTGAAGCAGTCGATGGAAGCCTATAAAAATGCCTTACGCCTGAATCCTAAAGATGAAGAAACCCGGTACAACCTGGCAGTGGTTCAGAAAATGATAAAAGATAAAGAAGATCAGGACAAAGACCAGAATAAAGATAATAAGCAAGACCAGAATAAGGATCAAAAACAAGATCCGAAACAAGACCCTAAGCAAGATCCGAAACAGGACCCTAAGCAAGACCCTAAGCAGGATCAGAACCAAATGTCGCAGCAAAATATGCAACAGATACTTCAGGCTTTGGAACAAGACGAGAAAGAAACACAGGAACGTGTAAAACAGGCCAAAGCTCAGGAGCGAAAACAAAAGAACGAAAATAACAGAAAGCAAAATAAAGACTGGTAATGAAGAGAAAAGGATATAGCTATTCAATTTGTCGGTTCTGCTTGTCAGTTGTATTACTATTCCCTTTTCTGTCGGTGGCTGTCGGCCAAAGTGTTAAGGTAAATGTCAAAGCTCCCGAAACAGTATTTATCGGGGAACAGTTCAGAGTCGACTATGTAGTTGAAAGTGATAATGATATAAGAGAGCCGGTAATAATAAAGAATATGGAGGGTTTCACCATATTATACGGCCCGTCTGTATCATCGACGAGGGCGGTCCGTTTTAATAACGGTAAACGAATAACAATCTACACGACTACATCTTCCTATTATCTGGAAGCCTCCAGAGAAGGTAAATACACTTTACCCAGAGCTGAAATAACGGTAAACAGCAAGAAATATAAAGCGGAGTCCGTTAAAGTAGAAGTGAAATCGCCAAAAGATGTAGCGGACGAAGTCGATGCTTTTGTAAAGACAACAGTATCCCGAACAAATGTAAGCCTGTCAGATACATTGACGCTTACATACAGGTTATATACAACTAAAGAAATTAAGCGTATAATAAGTGCGGATTTTCCTGTTGTGAAAGATTTTTATACAACCAATATAACACGTTCGCGTCAAACTTTTACAGATGAAGTTGTGAATGGTAAGACCTATAAGGTAGTCGAACTTAGGCGCTTAATACTTCAGCCACGTAATCAGGGACAGATGACTATTCCCGAAGGGCAGATATCGGTAGAATATTCTACCCCGACAGGCAGAAGAGTACGAGATATGTGGGGAGACGTGTATGATGAGACGATCAGAAGTGAAAAGTCTTTAATGATAGAGCCCGTAATAATACGGGTACAAGACCTGAAAGCAATATAAATAAACGTTGATTTTTAATTTTTTACTTTAAAATTATGCTTTTCGACCGATGTTATACTGTAATGAACGAACTATATTTGATGGCACAAAGTGTAGCCAATAAGTAGGTCTGAGACCTTAAAGTTATTATTTTTGTATTCTGAATAAAAATAGACCTAACGAAAAAGAGTAAATAGAGTAATGAAAAAGTATCTGATTTTATTGACATTATTACTCATAAGCATTTCAAAGATATGTGCTGATAACATCACCTTTGTTATTAGTGCCCCTGCTTCTACAGTGAAGGGTGCGCAAATACAGTTGCAGTATGTGTTGAAAGGTGGCGAAGGCCGGGAAATCCATGTGCCGGATGAGATAAAGGGCTTTGATGTGCTTTATGGGCCATCTGTTTCACAAATGTACAGTTCTTCGAATATCAACGGGAAAGTGACCTCGGAGAGTAATATAACCTATACATATCTACTGTTGGCTAAAGAAGAAGGTACCTTTACCTTACCTTCAGCATCAGTAAAAGTAGGCGGTAGTAATTATAAATCGAATACTGCCCAGATAAAAGTCTTACCTCCCGATAAGAACGCTCAGCCGCAACAGCCCGGGCAACAGGTGAAACCGACAACATCTTCTTCTACCGCCGGAAATGTCAATCCGAATGATGCTTTCGTAAGGGCGATATTCTCTAAAACTAAGGTGAAAGAACAGGAAGCGGTGACTGTAACATTCCGCTTCTACACAGTGCTGAATATAAGGGATGTAGGGAAAATTCAATTTCCTGAATTCGAAGGCTTCATGACAGAGGATTTCGAACTACCTGCAAATCGACAGATGGCTCTGGAGCATTATAACGGACGAAACTATTATACCGTAGATGTAAAGAAAACGCTCTTATTCCCTCAGCGGTCGGGTAAAATGACGATACCGTCGGGTACAATGGAAATCGTATTCGAAGTGGCTTCGGGTAAAAAGGTACAGACGTTTTTCGGACCTCAGGAAGTAATGACCGAGTCTAAAAAAACACTGAAGACAACACCTGTTACAGTCGATGTATCCGCACTTCCGATACAAAACAAGCCTGCTAATTTTTCGGGAGGAGTGGGAGACTTTTCTTTCAAACCGTCCATATCTGCAGAAAAGATTAAGGCAAACGACGCTGTTACTATCAAGCTGGATATAACAGGGACAGGGAATCTGAAGCTTATAAAGAATCCTGAAGTAAAGTTCCCAAAAGATTTTGAAACTTATGATCCGAATGTAAAGAATGATTTTAAGTTAACCGAGAACGGGCTGTCGGGTACAAAATCAATAGAGTATATGTTTATACCCCGTTATCCGGGTAAATTTACAATACCTGCCATCGAATTTTCCTACTTCGATACCAGAACCGGTGCTTATAAGACCGTTTCGTCCCCGTCATATACGCTGGATGTAGATAAGGATCCGAATGCGGGAAAGAATGTGTCTACCAGTTATTCGAGTCAGAAAGAACTTGAAATGGAGCAGGATATCCGTTATCTTAAAACAGGAAGCTATTCATTTACAGATCCTCAGAGTTTCTTTGTAGGTTCCCTTTCATATCTTCTGTGGTATCTTATTCCGTTAGTGTTGTTTATTGCGTTTACTATAGCATACAGAAAACAGATAAAGGCGAATGCCGATATCGCGATGATGCGTACCAAGAAAGCGAATAAGGTGGCGACTAAGCGCCTTAAGCTGGCTAAGAAATATTTGCAGATGCAGCAGAAAGATAGTTTCTATGAAGAAATCCTGCGTGCAGTATGGGGTTATCTGAGTGATAAATTGACGATCCCGGTTGCAGACCTGAACAGGGAGAATATTGAAATTGAATTGTTGAAATACGGTGTGGGTGATGATCTTATAAGCCAGTTTATAGATATATTGGATACAGGAGAATTTGCCCGTTATGCTCCGTCCGAATCGGGGCACGCAATGGATGATCTCTACAATAATACAGTAGATGCTATCGGTAAAATGGAAAGTACAATTAAGAAAATAAAATAAGGTCTGATGAAACGAATCATATTATCTTGCCTGTTCATATTCGCTATATATTCTGTTGCTTATGCACAGGATTCAATCCCGGTTGTGAGTGATTCGCTGGCAATCGCTAAAGTAAGCCAGCAGCAATCCGAAACGTCTTCCGATCCGGCTACAATAGCTTACAATGAAGGCGATTTCCGTAAGGCTATTGAAATACTGGAAGCTCAAAAGACTGAGCAATTGGAAAAGGGGTTGGAGTCTGCTCAATTATATTATAACTTAGGTAATGCTTATTTCAGAGTGAATGATTTTGCTCATGCCCGTCTGAACTATGAAAAGGCCTTGTTACTTGATCCGGGAGACCGGGATACACGTCATAATATTGAATATCTGTCTACCAAAATAGAGGATAAGATATTGGTAGCCGATACATTCTTTCTCAGCATATGGTTCAGGGCTGTTCAGAATTTGTTCAGTTCGAATACCTGGGCCGTCATAGCAGTGGTTTCGTTTCTTCTGCTGATGGGATGCTTATCGGTCTTCTTCTTTAGTCGTTATGTTTCAATGAAGAAAACAGCCTTTTATATAGGAATCGTTGCATTGGTTATTGTTATACTTGCAAACGTATTCTCTTTCGGTCAGAAGAATAAGATCGAGCATAGGGATACAGCCGTTATCATGGCCGGTTCGGCATCTGTGGTCAGCTCTCCCGATATTAACAGCAAAGAGCTCTTCATATTACACTCAGGAACAAAAGTATATATAACAAAAGAAGACCGCAACTGGCTCGAAATAGAAATAGATAACGGCAGTGTAGGCTGGATTCAGCGTGACAAGCTGGAAATAATATAAATTTGTCTTAAAATGAAAAACACCAGATGAGCCTTGTAGAAAAGATATTGCCATACGAACGGAATTTATTTCTATGGCTCAACGAGCATCATACAGATTATTGGGACACATTTATGTGGATATATAGCGGTAAACTAATATGGTTGCCATTAGCTATAACCGGTCTGGCCGTATTTGTATATAAGATAAAATGGAAAGAGGCTCTTTTGTTATTGCTCTGTGCTACATTAGTCGGACTTCTTTGTGACTTTGTTTCGGCAAATCTTATCAAGCCCTATTTTGAGCGATTGCGCCCCACACATCACCCCGATTTTGAGGCCTTTGTGGAAGTAGTAAAAGGATATCGCGGAGGACGTTACGGGTTTATCTCCAATCATGCTGCCAATGGTTTCGGTGTAGTGGCTTTCACTTCCTTGTTGTTCCGCTATAGGTATCTCACTATTACAATGATAATATGGGCGACCATAACAGCGTATTCCCGCGTTTATCTGGGAGTCCATTTTATCTCCGATGTTGTTGGAGGGGCTGTTTGGGGCACTTTGATAGGCTTTTTAGTGTATTATATATATTTAACCTCTCGCCGGCATATTCTGAAAGTTCCTAAAGAGGATGTTAGAACGCCTGTCTATAGCAAAGAAAGAGCAAAGATATTAGTCGGTGCAATATTACTTACGGTAGTATCAATTGCTATATATAGCGCAATATTTGATATTCCTTCGTAAAATCCATTGTTTTTCAAAAAAGAATTTTATAACTTTAGAACATATTCCTAATCATTTACCATTTAAAACTTAGAGAGTATGACTAGAGTTATTACATTTTCAGAGCTTCGCAAAATCAAGGACAGTTTACCGGATGGAAGCATACATCAGATAGCTGATACTTTACAAATCCCTGTAGAAACAGTTTGGAACTACTTCGGAGGATATAGTTACGAAAAAGGGCAAAGTTGTGGTGTACATATAGAACCCGGGCCGGACGGAGGTTATGTTTCACTCGATGATACTACTATTTTGGATATGGCTTTAGAAATGATGGAAGCGAAGGAAGCTTAAGAAAAAATACAGAGATGAATGCCACAAGTGTTCATCTCTTTTAAAATCAGTACAACAACAATAAATATATACAGCAATGGGAGATAAACTGGTAACACTTGCGATTCACACAAACGAAAAAGCCCAGATATTAAAAGGCGTATTGGAAAGTGAGAATATTGAAGTCCATATCAATGATGTGGATTTGGATAATCCGGGAGTATCGCCCGGCGTTCGTATCCGTATCAAAGAATCCGATCTGCCCAAAGCCCTGAGCGTAGTGGAGAGTCGCCACTTATTTAGCTACGATGAGGAAGAAACATACAGGACTGATGACGGGCGTAAGCGCATCCTTATACCGGTCGATTTTTCCGATTATTCGCTTAAAGCATGTAAAATAGCCTTTAACCTGGCTCGTGATCTCAACGCGAAAGTAAAGATACTTCATGTGTATTTCAATCCATACTATCCCACAGCCTTGCCCATGGCCGAAGCATTTGCCTATCAGGGAAAGGAAGAGAAGGAATTCCAGAATATTATAGAGAAAGTAAAGGAAAATATCCAGAAACTATGTAATACAATAGACCAGAAGGTTTCGGCAGGAGAGTTCCCTTCGGTAAACTATTCCTATGTATTGCGAGAGGGCTTGCCCGAAGAAGAGATAGTGACCTTTGCCAAAGAGTATAAGCCGACACTGATACTTATGGGAACCAGAGGCAAGGATCAGAAAGATGCCGATCTTATTGGCAGCGTAACGGCTGAGGTAATAGAAATGACTCACGTTCCATTAGTTGCAATTCCGGAAAATACACCATTTTCGGATTTGAGGGAAGTGAAGAAAATGGCATTCCTTACAAACTTCAGCCAGAGGGATTTGATTTCATTCGATTTGCTGGCAAAACTCTTGCAGCCATATAGCGATGTACAGATCGTACTCACCCATATAGCCGTTAAGAAGGGTGACCGATGGGACGAAATAAAACTTGCCGGAATCAAAGACTACTTCAGTAAGCAATATCCGGGGCTAAATCTAGACTATAAGTTGATCGATACCAATGATATGCTCAAAAGCCTCGACGAATATATAAAGAATGACAAAATACAGATATTATCCCTGACCACCAGTAAGCGGAATATCTTTGCCCGTATGTTTAGTCCGAGTATCTCGCGTAAGATGCTGTTTCACTCCGATACACCTTTGTTGGTACTAAGAGGATAAAATGCTAGACATATCATATAATATCGTATAAATCTATTCGTTATCTTTGAAGTTAACGAATAGATTTTACACTTAATACCTAGCCCTATAAAACGATACATCTACTTATCCCCTATGATTACGTTTCACACGGATTTTTTTCTCAGTAAATAAACCTCCTTTATGAGACTATCGGCTTTCTTAGTCTGCATTCTATCTTTGTGTTCGGTAAAAGCTTCTGTATATAGTGCCGATTCTGTTCCGGATGTAATACCTAAAGGTGCAATCCCTTTCCATAGTTTCAAGAATAATGTTATTCTGGACGGTTTTATTAACGACTCAGTACCGATGAAAGCTCTTCTCGATATAGGGGCATGGGGATTGGCTGTGCCCGAATATTTAAGAGCAGATAAAGAAGCCGGAAAAAAATCTGAGCGCATTCGTTTCAATGTGGGTGACTGGACAAAGACAATGGATGCTACATTTATGAGTCCGGGAAGCCAGTTCCTGCATTGGTACGGTGAGGATTGTGTATTGCTGGGCTGGGATTTTTTCAACAGGCGCATACTCGAGATATCCTATAAAGACCAATATATAAGGGAACTGAAACCTATTGAACTGGATAGTCTGAAGGGGTATGACTGTATAAAATTTCAGAACAGAGGGCGCAGGCTGCTCATCCCTACTACAGTAACCATTGGCGGAAAGATCATAGAAGGGAATTGCTGGATAGATACAGGCCTGAACGGAACGTTATTCTTTGCTCACAATGTACTTTCCAAATACGGTTTGGATACAGGTAAAACCAATGAAGGACGTGCTAAAAACCTGGATAGCAATCGGACTAAAGTAAATATAATGAGTGCAGATACCATCAACGTAGGTAATAGTATGCTTACAGGCAAAGATGTGATTTTTACCGATTCCGAATGGTTTGTCTTCAAAGAGAACGATATGTATATAGGCCTTTTGGGGAACCAGTTCTTCAGATACTTTTCAGTGATATTCGACTTCCGAAAAAATAACCTATACCTTAAACCTTCAGCTTCCGATTGATGGTCAATCTGATAATATATAAAAGGTAACGAAGGTAACAGTTTTTTCAGTCAACAGTCAACAGTTAGCAGTTAACAACTTGTATCTCGTATCTTGTCTACTCGTATCTCATATTACTTTCAACTTAGTACTTATTACTCATTACTTAAAAACTTACTACTTGTTAAAAGGTAACAAAGGTTACACTTTTTCATTCATTTGCTAATCTGCTAATTCTCAAATCTGCTAATCAATACATCAAAGAACTCTCAGCCAATAACTAACAATCATCAGCTTACTTCTTATAGATAAAGTTTGAGAAAAGTCTTTATCTTAATTAAAAGTAAATCATTACATCAAACTCCAAAAAAACAGTAATTTTACAGTTACTTAAAAAAAATCATTGATTGTAATGGAAACATCACCAAATGCAGATTTCTCAATTATCATTGATGGTATCAGTCAGGTAATACGAGAGTGGGAGAAAAAGTTGCTGAATCTTCCTCTTGAAGCGATATCAGAGAGACGAAATGCCCAAAACAGAACAATAAAGCAACTGATCGGACACCTGATAGATTCAGCATCTAACAATCAGCAGAGAATGGTGCGTTTACAATACAGCTCTAATCTTGTATTCCCTGATTATACACAGGATAACGACCTCTGGATAGCCATACAGAACTACCAGAAATCGGATTGGATAAGCCTTGTCGGTTTATGGAAGTATTATAATCTTCATATCATTCAGGTGATAAAGAATATAGATACATCTAAATTAGGGAATACATGGACCGATTTTGAGGGGAATATAGTCTCTCTGGAAAATATGGTGAATGGTTACCTCGGTCATTTACACCTGCATATGGGTGAGATAGAAGAGTTAGCCGGCAGGCAATAGATAAGAACTTAAATTATATAATTGAATGAAGAAAACAATATTAATAACTATGACCGGATTATCAATGATGTTTGCCGGCTGCGGAGGGGGGCAAAAAGCTCCGGAGAAGCAGGCTGAAGCGGACACTGTCCCAGCTGATTTCAAATATGAGGTAGATGCTTTTGCCGACCTCGAAATCCTGCGTTATTACGTTCCCGGATTCAACAATCTGACTTTGGAGCAAAAAGAACTGGTTTATTACCTCTCTATGGCTGCTGTCGAAGGACGCGATATTCTTTTCGACCAGAACAATCGGTTTAACCTCGCCATCCGCCGCACGCTGGAGGCTATCTATGGAAATTATAAAGGAGATAAGAACTCGGCTGATTACAAAGAATTTGAAGTATATCTCAAGCGTGTGTGGTTCTCCAATGGGATACACCATCACTACGGAGAAGAAAAATTCCTGCCGGGCTTTTCTAAAGAATTTTTTGCAGAGCAGGTAAAAAACTTATCGGCGGAACTTGTTCCGGTAAAGGAAGGCCAGTCCGTAGATGATTTTATAAAGATGCTTACCCCTGTCATGTTCGATGCTAAGGTAATGGCAAAGAAAGTGAACCAGTCGGGAGGAGACCTTATCCTTACTTCTGCCAATAATTATTATGGAGAAGGAGTTACCCAGAAAGAGGTTCAGGATTTTTACGGGGCAATGAAAGATACGACCGACCTTACGCCTATATCTTACGGGCTAAATAGCCGTTTGGAAAAAGAAGACGGGAAACTGATAGAAAAGGTTTGGAAAGTCGGTGGCTTGTATTCGCCTGCAATCGAAAAAATAGTTTTCTGGCTCGAAAAAGCACAGACTGTAGCCGAAAATGACGCGCAAAAGAATGTGATCTCAAAGCTTATTTCATACTATAAGTCCGGTGATTTGAAAACGTTCGATCAATATGCTGTGGCATGGGTTGAAGATTTAAATTCACAGGTCGATTTTGTAAATGGTTTCACGGAAGTTTATGGAGATGCTCTTGGTATCAAGGCCAGTTGGGAATCTATTGTAAATTTCAAAAATGTAGAGGCGACAAAACGTACTGAGATCATCAGTTCAAACGCGCAATGGTTCGAGGACCATTCGCCTGTGGATAAGAGCTTCAAAAAGGAAAAAGTAAAAGGCGTATCTGCCAAAGTAATCACCGTAGCTCAACTTGGCGGAGATTGCTATCCTGCAACGCCTATCGGCATCAATTTGCCGAATGCGGATTGGATACGCAAAGATCATGGCTCCAAGTCGGTGACAATAGAAAATATCATGGAAGCATACGACGCAGCTGGCGCGCATACCGGATTTGGTGAAGAGTTTATGTGGTCTGACGCCGAAGTAAATATAATAAAGGAATATGGCTTTATTACTGATGTCTTGCATACCGACCTGCACGAATGTCTGGGACATGGTTCGGGAAAATTACTGCCTGAAGTCGATCCGAATGCATTGGGCGAATTTAGTTCCACCATCGAAGAAGCCCGTGCCGACCTGTTCGGGTTGTACTTCCTTGCCGATGCCAAACTTGTAGAACTGGGCATTATCCCAAATGCGGACGCTTACAAAGCCGAATACTACAAGTTTATGATGAATGGACTGATGACGCAGCTTGTACGTATCGAACCGGGTAAAGACATAGAGGAGGCGCATATGCGCAACCGTCAGTTGATAGCCAAGTGGGTTTATGAAAAAGGAAAAGCGGATAATGTTGTCGAATATAAGGTGAGAGACGGCAAAACATATGTTGTAGTAAACGATTACACCAAATTGCGTACATTATTCGGCGATTTACTTGCCGAAATCCAGCGAATCAAATCGGAAGGCGATTTTAATGGTGCAAAAGCTATTGTAGCGAATTACGCGGTAGAAGTTGATCAGAAATTGCATAAAGAAGTGCTGGAGCGTTACAAGACTTTGAATATGAAACCATATAAAGGTTTTGTCAATCCGGTATTCCAATTGGTACAGGACAAAGATGGTAAGATTACCGATGTCAAAATCTCTTATACCGAAGGATATGCCGAACAGATGGTACGCTACTCGAAAGAGTTTTCGACATTGCCTACCTATAACGATTGAATCGGAATCCGGAATTAAGAAAATAAATATAAAAAAGTCCTGACAAGTTTATCTGTCAGGACTTTTTGTATCAGAACATCAGCATTTTCAGGCCGAATGATAATCTTAAATATTCTTTCGGGCCCAGATAACTGTTGGTAAAAGCACTGGCTATATACAGGTCATTACTGCTTATCTCATAGAACAAGGTGAGGGACTTGGCAAAGAAGCGTTTGTCCGGCGGGATATTATACGTGATCCGTTGTCCCAGATAGATATTGAAACGCATCTTTGTAGAGAACGAGTAATAGCTGTTTGGATATTTGTCAGGTTCACTTACCCAGAAATCCCCGTCGAAGATAGTATTTACATAGAGTCCGGTAGCCAGGGGATCTATTGAGAAATGTCTGTTCAAATCTTTTTTCCACGGGATAAAGTTCTGCTTCAGAGTAAATGTTATCTTGGAACGCTTGGTCGAATATTTAGGCAGATATCCAAAGAACATATCTGTTTCCCACTGATTGTTTTTTCCGTAATCCCATCCCAGACCTAATGATATCAGTCCCATTCCACCGGCATACTGCACTTTGGTATAATTCGGAATAAGGTTTTCCCATTGCGATTTATATTTCTCAATGCGTCTGTCATAGCCGTTTTGGGCAGGAAGTGCGTTTGTTATAATAAGAAGCATTACAAGAATGCTCAAATGTAATTTATATTTAAAATTCAATAACTTCATAATCGTATGTATCGTCAGGCTTAATTGTCAGCAGTAAATATTCGCGTTTGGCCACACTTGGTGTGCCATAATACATCACCCCGTCGTTGAACAGGTCGTCTACCTGCGCCCAATGGTCATGCGCATTCAGACAAAACTGCAATTTTCGGAATTCCTTTATATATCGTTGAAAAACATTGGCTACATTATTATTGAACTGTTCCGAATAAGGGCGTACATGCATTGCAAATATCGTCTTTTCATATTCTTCCCTTTCGTCCTTATATTCCTGTTCTATGAACTGGAAATCGGGAACAGGATGCGAGTAGTCGAATTCAAGGGCATTTGTATTCAGACAGATAAATTTAGTGTTGCCTGCCAGAAACGAAAAGTTCACCTCACCGAATACTTCATGGAAGATATCTATACCGTTAGCGAGACAGTCATGGTTTCCCAGAAGCACCACATAAGGCACTTTCAGTTTATTCATAATGTCCCTCTGCCACAGAAACTCTTTAGTGAGGCCAAAGTCAGAAATATCTCCGCCGTGAATAACGAAATCGACATCGTTTCGTTTATTTATAGTTTTCACAAAATCTTCTGTTTCATCATAGGCCCGTTGCGTATCTCCTGTCATTACAAAGCGGATCGATTTCTTACCTTTACACGCTTCTTCTATACGTGCAATATTTTTTGCATTAATTCCTGTTTCCCCTTTTATACGCCCGTCATAGGGATGATATTCTATCATCTCACATGCAGTGAAAGTAAGAAGGGTAAATAAGAAGATATATATTTTCTTCATAAAAATTTAATAATGGTAAAGCAGGTGCAAGGTTACGTGTAAAAATAGGTTTTAGTGTCCGGTAAGTAGAAAACATGCTTCTATAAGCACTTTTTTAGACTTATTTTAACTAAAATATCAATTTTGTTAACATATCAAATGGTTGAAGATATATTATCTTAACAAGGACAGCATAAACAAGGAAATCCGGGCATCGGTCATATTTCTTATAAAGGATTATGGGAACGAAGTATTATCGGATTATAATTCCTATCTTTATTCTAAAATAATAAGAAATGAAATTAAAAGAAGAACAAAAAAATAAATCGGTATTAACGACCAGCTATGTACTGACTAACGGTTCGCCCGTAATCTTCGTCTTATATGATGAAGACGGAGACTGGCAGCTCTTCGGTGAAGAGGATGTGACTGATGATGAAGACGCCTATCTCGTATCTGTAGACGAAATACTGGAAATGGAACCAGCCCTCCGCAAATTGCCCGATTTACAGCCGGGACAAGCAGCCACCCGCGAGAAAGACAGCATCCGTTGGTTTATCATAGAAGAGGAGAAGTAGAGATTTAACATAGCTTGGACGGGATACTTATGCGGTGTTCCGTTTTTTTTGTACTTTTGCCAGACTGAAACGATTTGAGATAAATCGTTTTTATTTTATTATTTATTAAAATTTTATTTCTATGAACAACGAAAAAGGACTGGACTTTAAATCCACGACCGAAACCGGAGATAAAAAACTGTTCATCGAAACCTATGGCTGCCAGATGAATGTGGCAGACAGCGAGGTTGTTGCGTCTGTAATGCAGATGGATGGTTATACCATGACAGATAAGCTCGAAGACGCCGATGCTGTATTTGTAAACACATGTTCGATTCGTGATAATGCCGAACAACGGGTTATCCAGCGACTCGACTATTTCAATGCCCTTAAGAGAAAGAAGAAGCCTAATATGATCATCGGGGTTCTCGGATGTATGGCAGAGCGGGTGAAAGAAGAACTGCACGACAAGCATCATGTAGACGTGGTAGTGGGCCCTGATGCTTACCTCGACCTGCCTAATCTGGTGGGTGCCGCCGAAAGTGGTGAAAAAGCAATCAATGTTGTTTTATCAAAAACCGAAACGTATAAGGATGTAATACCTTTGCGAATCGGAGGAAATCATATTTCGGGCTTTATATCCATTATGCGCGGATGTGATAAGGTTTGTTCGTACTGCATTGTGCCTTATACCAGAGGACGCGAGCGCAGCCGTTTGCCTCAAAGTATATTGAACGAAGTTGCCGATTTACGCGACAAAGGCTTTAAGGAAGTAACTTTGCTGGGGCAGAATGTAAATTCGTACCGCTATGAGAACGAAGATGGTACGGTGGTAGACTTTTCCCGTTTACTCGAAATTGTAGCTCTTGAAGCCCCAAAAATGCGCATCAGGTTTACCACCTCATATCCTACCGATATGACTGATGAAACGCTGGAAGTGATAGCGAAGTATGACAATCTTTGCAAATTTATCCACCTTCCTGTACAGTCGGGAAGCAGCCGTATGCTAAATGTAATGAAGCGTAAGTACGACAGAGAATGGTACCTGAACCGTATCGAGGCTATCAAACGGATCATTCCGGGATGCGGGCTCTCTACGGATATAATGTGTGGATTCCATTCCGAAACTGAAGAGGACCAACAGGAAACCCTGTCCTTGATGCGAGAAGTATGCTTCGATTCGGCCTTTATGTTTAAATACTCGGAACGTCCGGGAACATTTGCTGCTAAGAAGCTGGAAGATGATGTGCCCGAAGATGTTAAAATAAAGCGTTTGCAGGAAATTATAGAATTACAGAACGAATGTTCCCTCGAAAGTAATAAAAGAGATATCGGCAAAGTATTTGAAGTATTGGTCGAAGGATTCTCCAAACGTTCGAAAGAACAACTGTTTGGACGTACTTCTCAAAATAAAGTCGTTATCTTTGATAAGGGCAGCCATCGTATCGGAGATTTTGTTACTGTCAGAATTACAGGGAATACTTCGGCTACATTATTTGGCGAAGCCATATAAGTTATAGATATAACTAATAATACATTTTTAATTTCTAACTTATTTTCGTTGTTTTACTTATGAGGAGGCTAAATAGCTCTGTAACCCTGAAATATGTACATAGTTTAGTTATTTTTATTAAAGATTTTTCCTGCTTTTTCAAAAAGTAACTATATTAGATGTCCGTTTTGGAAAACATAGAAAGGAAATATTTGTTATAGAAAAAAGGATTAATTTAAAAATTTAAAGAATTATGAATAAAACTGGCTCTAATTTATTATTTTTAGCCATAGGTGCGGCATTAGGTGCTGCTGTAGGCTATGTTGCAGCTTCTGATAAGAAAGAAGAATGGTTAAAAGATATAAACAGCCTTGTAGATAAAGTAAAAGGCAATGTAAAACATGCAGCAGGCAGAGGCCGGGAAAAAATAGATGAGTTGAGAAACGATGTTGAATGACCAGAAAACAGACAAAAGCTTAAATACTCTGGTTGAAGAAATCAAATTAGAACTATTAAGCTATATCAACAAAAGAATTCGGCTGTTTAAGCTGGATGCTTTTGAGAAGTTGAGTATCTCGGCTTCTGCAGTAGGATATGGCTTAATAGTTCTGTCTATTATCGCTGTACTCATGTTCTTCCTGCTCATCGGGCTGGCATTTTTTATAGGAGAACTTCTAAGTAGCCTGGCAGCCGGATTCGGTATTATGGCCCTGTTTTCTTTATTCGTCTTATTCGTAGTTTTTCTGTTCAGGAGAAAGATAAAAGAATCTATCCTGAATGCTACTATAAACTTTTTCAGAGGAATGGAGGATAATGATGAGAAATAAATTAACACCATTAGAAGAACTCCGTCAGGAAAAAGCAATAGCAAGGCGTGAGTGCGCTGAGAGTGAAGAGCGTCTGGGTGAACACTGGACGTACCTTTCCGATAACGCAGGCCCTCTCCTTTTTCAGAGCGCGATGAATACGATACTTCGCCAATTCGGATTCGGGCCCAAAGAGAAATCTAAAGATACCGAAGATGCTGGAGGTGTAGCACACAGTGGCTTGCTGGGTAGTCTGATGGCATATTATCCTATTGTATGGGAAATCGTGCAACCGATGCTGCTGCGTTTTGTTGTCAAAAAGATAAAGTCTATTTTCTCGGGAAAGAAAAAGAAAAGGCGGAGAGACTGTGACGAAGACGATGATTAATTCAATCGAAAAAGAAATAACAGGAGACAAGGGAGTGGCGAAGAGCCGTTTTCTTGTTTTTTGTTCATAGATAAATGTTTACAAAAAAAATCAATGATATACAGCACAAAATGAATGTGTATGGTAAAGAGAAACGGCCATTTCTCTTTGCTGTTAACTTTGACCTGACCGAAGGCTTTATTTTACAGAATCCTCTCGCGCAGACAGAGATATTATTCGATGTAAGAGGGCAGGGTAATTCTCCTGTAAAAAAAGCAATTGAAAACGATATACAATTTAGTATGAACCCTCTTACTTATGGTGTCTATAAAGCGAAATTCGATATTGTCCACCAAGGTTTATTAAAAGGTTATTCTTATCTGACTAATCTGACTATAAAGACACCAATATCTACCAATCTATCATTCCCAGATATTTTTGCATATAGTGATGCTCTTTATAAACTGCTATTGCCCGGACGTTTCGTCTGTTTTTCACCTGAACGGTTTGTGAAAATATCGGGTAGGATTATATCTACCAACCCGATGAAAGGGACGATAGATGCCTCTATTCCCGACGCCGCGCGGATAATCCTGAACGACTATAAAGAAACGGCGGAACACAATACGATAGTAGACCTGTTGCGCAACGACCTGAGTATTGTAGCCGATAATGTAAAAGTCAGCAGATTCAGGTATATAGACCGGATAAAGACTAACAAGACTGACATCTTACAGGTTAGCTCCGAAATCACAGGACGGTTGCAGGATAATAATGCTGATAACTTAGGTGATATCATTTTCGGGATGCTTCCCGCCGGGTCTATATCAGGCGCACCAAAACCGGCAACCTTGGATATTATCAGAGAGGCTGAGAGCGACCCCCGTGGATACTATACCGGAATATTCGGCTACTATGACGGTAAAGAACTCGATACGGCGGTAATGATACGTTTCATAGAAGAGTTCGATGGCCGGTACTATTTCCGGAGTGGGGGAGGTATAACTGCCTATAGTGATTGTGAGAGCGAATATAAAGAGGTACTAAGTAAGATCTATTTACCAATAATATGAGACAACCTGTTTTTACCGAAGCATTAAAAATACTGGACGGTAAGTTCTACAACCTGCCTTTTCATCAGGAACGTATTTTTCGTACGTCAAAGACCTTTTTCGCAAAACCGACTTCAGTTGACTTATCGGAAGGCGATATTCCACCCGAATACAGGAACGGAATAGTAAAATGCCGTATAATATATTCAGACCATGTGATGGGCCTTGAATATCAATATTATAAGTTCAGAATAATCCGAAAACTTAAATTGGTTGTTGATGATAGTATCGACTACTCTTTTAAATATGCGGACAGGCACAATATAGATAATCTTCTCTCCCAAAAATACGATTGTGATGATATTTTAATTGTAAAGAATGGTTGCATAACCGACACATCATTCAGTAATGTCGTGTTCAGAAATGATTCGGGCCTATACACACCTGCTTCTTATCTGCTGGCGGGAACTAAACGCCGGCTATTGCTAGAGCAGGGCGTTATACAAGAGAAAGAGATCAAAGCAGAGGATATAAAAGAGTATTCAAGGCTATACATAATCAATGCCATGATAGACCTTGAAGATAATGTAAGTCTTGATACATCCGATCTTATATAGAGCCTATTTCAATAAGTTACTTTTTACAATAGTCTCTACTCTGGTTTTGGTCGAATCAGTCGAAATAGCTGTGACATCTCCCGTACAGTTAGTAAAGTACACATAGTTGCCATTATCATTGAAGCGATATACTTTACAACCTTCATGTTCGAAAAGATAATCGACCTTGTATGTCTGATTATTGTCAGAATTTCTACGTTCAATAGGCAGTGAAGGGCTGCATGATGACAAGCCCGCAATTAATGTGCCGGCTAATAATGATGTAAAGAGTGCTTTCATATCCGTATTCTTTATTTCGTTAGACTTCCTGTCCTACTCATCGTCTTTTCTCTTCGGATCGTACTTCTTTCCTGCAAAAATATCATATCTGCGGAACTCGCATTGCAATGAACCATTAACAAGCTGTATTTTCTTAGATGGTTTAAGTCCTATTTTATCGAAGCATTCTTTCTTATAACTGAGTACCCATGCCGAATATCCCATAAATACATGTTTGAGGCGCTCCCCTATCATTTCATACAAACCACTCAGGTCTTCCGGTTTTATACGCTCTCCATAGGGTGGATTAGTAACCAATATTCCTTTTTCGGCAGGTGCCTGTGTGTATTTTTCGAAAGGCTTCATCTCGAGATTGATATGACGTTCCAAGCCTGCGCCCTTAACATTTTTTGCGGCTATGTCGATAGCTTCCGCAGAAATATCCGACCCATAAATTTTATAATTAAATTCACGTTCTCCGCTATCATCGTTGTATATGGTCTCGAAAAGGTCTGCATTGAAATTCTTCCACTTTTCGAAAGCAAAATTCTTCCGGTATATACCCGGAGGTACATTCATGGCTATCATAGCAGCTTCGATAAGCAGTGTCCCTGAACCGCACATCGGATCCACAAAGTCGGATTCGCCCCGCCATCCTGTTTTAAGTATCATTCCTGCTGCCAGCACTTCGTTCAGAGGTGCTTCTGTCTGGGCTACACGGTATCCTCTTTTATGCAATGATTCGCCCGAACTGTCGAATGACAAAGTACATTTGTCATGCGCGACGTGAAAATTGATCAGCAGGTCGGGATTCTTTGTGTCCACAGACGGGCGTTTACCTGTTTTTTGCATAAAGTAGTCGGCAATAGCATCCTTTACACGATAGGCAACAAACTTAGAGTGGGTGAAATAGTCGGAAAAAGTGATGGCGTCGATGGCAAAAGTGCTGTCTTCCGTCAGGTGTTCATACCAGTTCATTGCCTTTACCCTCTTGTATATTTCATCCGTGTTCTTGGCTTTGAACTCAAATACGGGACGAAGTATGCGTAAGGCTGTCCGGCAGTGTATATTTGCTTTATAGAGCATTGCCAGATCTCCTTCGAAGGAAACCATACGTTTACCTATTTCCAGATTGTTTGCGCCAAGTCCGGTAAGCTCTTCGGCCAGAACATCTTCAAGGCCTGCCATCGTTTTGGCTATCATTGTAAACTCTTTCTTTATCATCGTTTGCTTATCGGCTTATAGTTTTATCTTTTTCGACTTCCCTTTCGATTCGTTGTGGAAAGCATCTACTGCGGTGACTACATATTTATATTCCTTCTTACCACCTTCGTAGGGCAACACAAGGCTGCTATCCCGTGTTATGGCCACAATATACTGAGGATTATCCAGGTTCTCTTTCTCTCCTTTTGCAAAACGGTAAACCACATAGTATTGCGCTGTCTCGGGATCGTATTTGTCCGAATTGCTTTTCCAACTCAATGTATGGGAGGTCGCTGTATAGGATTCCTCCACCTTATTCACCTTCTTAGGGCTTTTGTTGTGCATATGCTTATATGCCGGAATAAGGGCAGGGTATTTGTGATAATTATTTTTCAATTGGGTAGCAATACCCTTATAGTTATCCAATAATTCGTATGCCGGCCAGAAACAGTTGCCATGTACAGTTGTAAAACTACGCGATAACACCATCTTTTCATTCAGCTGATTATCACCCGATGGCTGTGTATTAGCATCCATTGTCCGTTTTACATCCTGACCGATATAAAGATGCTGGTCGTAATTATTGAACGCCCACCATTTGATCAGGGTTTTATAATCGGCGGCTTTGTGCCCTATCTCCCAATATACCTGAGGCATATTGTAATCTATCCAGCCATTTTTTACCCATAGCTTAACATCGGCATACAGGTCATCATAATTTTGTAGCCCATTAGTATCGCTTCCAGAACCGTCAGTGGTACTTTTCTTATTGCGGTAAATACCAAACGGGCTGATTCCGAACCTTACCCACGGTTTTGAAGTCATTAGGGTATGTTTTATCTCCTGTATCAGCAAATTCACATTGTTGCGCCGCCAGTCGGTCAGTTGATTCTGAGAGAAGCCCTGTTGTTTTGCATATGTATTAAAGCTGTTGTTATCAGGGAATCCTTCTCCGGCAATAGGGTAAGGATAGAAGTAATCGTCCATATGTATAGCATCTACTTCGTAACGCATTACAATATCTTTTACCACATCGCAGATAAATTTACGGTTGGCGGGGATGCCCGGGTCGAAATAGATTTTACCCCCGTATTTTAGAAATCGTTCAGGATGTTTATGATATATATGGCTTTTTGCGAAGATATCATTTTCGCTGGCCGATACACGGTAAGGATTGAGCCAGGCATGCAGTTCCATATTGCGTTTGTGGCATTCTTCCACAAGGAATGCCAGAGGGTCGAATCCTCCTTCGGGAGCTACTCCTTGTGTTCCGGTAAGAAAAGCGCTCCAAGGTTCCAGTTCCGATTTATAGAATGCATCAGCATAAGGACGTGCCTGGAAAATAACGGCATTGATACCTTCGGCATGAAGTTCATCCAGTGTTTTTATGAAGTATGTTTTCAACTGTGATACTGTCATTGTCCTGTACCTTGTCTGCCAGGCTGTACTTAGCCATGCGCCACGGAATTCTCTCTTAGGATGGGCTATGTCGGTAAATGTAACACGTTGTTGCTGGGTTTTACAGGAGGACAGTATAGATAGAACTGCAACTATAAGGAGCAGATGGAGGGCTTTATTTTTATTCATGGAGTTTGTTTAAAATATGTATTTATTTTTTATAGTGTAAATAAACTTTCACCGGATAATGGTCTGATGGCAAACGGGTTTCGGCTTCAGTAGAGAATACTTCTTTCGGAAAATCCCCGACATGCAGCTCTTTGCTGTTTTCAACCGGAACACGGTATGTATCAGTGAGTACACCATAGCGATCAACTTCAAATTTGCCGCTTACGAATATATGGTCGATACGGCTGTTAGTCATCAGATTAGGCTTGAATGCATTAAATGTTCCATTCAGCGCGTAACGAACTCCGGCTTTCTCATACGAATCGAACAGGATATTCGAATTCGCCAATAGTTTATAACTTTCGTGGGTTTGATCCACATTGAAGTCGCCTGTCAGTATAACAGCATCTTTACCGCACATTTCCTCTATCTTTTTCAGTACCAGTTGGGCGCTGTGCCTGCGGGCTTCTACGCCTACATGATCCATGTGCAGATTGAAGAACCATATTTTTTTCTTCTTTTTCCTGTCTTTAAATTGAGCCCATGTACAGATACGCGGCAGAGCTGCATCCCAGCCTTTATTCGGAAAGTCTGTTTGTTCGGCCATCCAGAAATGCCCTGATTTCAGCAGTTCAAACCTGTCTTTTTTGTAAAATATAGGAGCATATTCTCCTGCGGTTTTCCCATCGTCACGGCCAACTCCTACATATCCGTACTGAGGTAATTCACGTTGTAGATCCTCCAGCTGATTATGAAGCACTTCTTGCGTGCCCAGAATGTCGAAATCGTTGAACGAGATCAGTTTTGTGATTACAGGACAGCGGCGTTGCCATCCGTTGCCTTTCTCCGCATCGCCCTGATTGTTGTAACGGATATTATAGCTACCCACTACTAAATCCTGCGCGTAGATAAAACTCACACATAGGAATACAAAAACCGATAAAGAAATAGTTTTTTTCATAAGGAAAAATATATCAGAAGTAATAATCGTTAATATGTACTTACAAAAGTAGGAATAATAACTAAGATGTCTTTTATATAAAGTAAAGTAAACGCATGATTATATAAAATTTGAGTTCAAATCAGCTATTTATTAAAAAAGTAACAAAGGTAACACATGTTTCAGTTAACAGTCAACGGTTAGCAGTTAACAGAAATACAGTTTTTCAACTTATTGCTTATTGTTTAAGACTCATTACTTGTTGAAAAGGTAACAAAGGTTACACTTTTTCACTTATTACTTCTACCCTCTCTGTAAGTCCCCCTTGGGGGATTTAGGGGGCTGTTCATTCTTTCAAAGAACTATAGCTAATAGTCTTTAGCTACCGGCTCTAATTATATAGATAAACTTTCCTAAAACTTATTACATGTTTGCCCTGTTTGCATAAATACTTTACTTTTGTTATAGTTAAAAAAATACCGATGAAACAGATTTTACCATATATATTATTTCTCTTTTTTATAACTTCAATATTCGCCGGCGAACCGATAAGGATAGGTGTGATAACTGATACGCACTACCTTTCGGAGAAACTGATGGATGATGGTTATGCATTACAGGATTATATACAGGTGAGCGGGAAAAATATAAAAGATGTTCCTGCAGTACTGGATAAAGTATTGGATGATTATCTGCATAGCGATATACAAGTATTGCTGGTAAGTGGTGATATGACAAAAGACGGCGAAAAGCAGAGCCATCTCGATTTTGTAAATAAATTGAAACCCTTACAGGATAAGGGGGTAAAAGTATTCGTTATTCCCGGCAACCACGATATAAATATGCCTAATGCAGTAGAGTATAAAGGGAATAAGACTCTGCCTGTACCGAATGTAACTCCCAAAGAATTCACGGATATTTATGCTTCATGCGGATACAATAACGCTTTACTGAGAGATACGGCGTCGTTGAGCTATGTGGCTCTACTTGATGCTCATACCTGGCTTGTGGCTATAGATGCGGCAAGGTATAAAGAATATACGACCCGGAGTATTTCGGGCGGAAAGATCTCTTCTGATACCGAAAAGTGGCTTATTGAAGTTTTGGATGAAGCCAGGTTGCAGAATGTAACTGTAATAGGTATGATGCACTGGGGACTGACAGAACATATCGTATACCAGTCTATGTTCTTCAAAGATTATCTGGTAGATGAGTGGACACGTTTTGCAAATCTTTTTGCAGATAAGGGAATGAAGGCTGTTTTTACGGGGCATTTTCATTCCAATGATATATCGGCTTTTACCTCTGATAAAGGAAATACGATATATGATATTGAGACTGGGACATTATCAGGCTATCCCTTTTCTTATCGCTTTATAGAATTGAGTGAAAAAGGGATGGATATAAAAACAAAAAATGTAACTTCGTTACCGGATAATCCGGCATTGGCAGAGGAGGATGAGCAACGTATGCAGTCTTTATCTAACAAATTAGCTGTCCAAAAGCTGAAAGGGATGGGTTTTAATTTACCTGATGATGTGTCGAAGCAATTCGCAGACGTGTTGTCCCGGATATTTATATTACATCTGTACGGAGATGAAAAGCCGGATGAGAAATTGAAACAATCGATGCTCAGTTTATCCAAAGCAATGGAAACCCCTATGGATATGGAAGATTTGCAGATAGACTTTCCTCCTGACGATAATAATGTGCAGATTACTTTTTAATGAAAGGAATCTAAAAATATAAAACTATGCTACAATTATCACTATATCCGGATCAGATCGAAGCCGGATGCGACGAAGCCGGGCGAGGCTGTCTGGCAGGGCCTGTATTTGCTGCTGCTGTGATACTGCCGAAAGATTTTGAATGTGAGAAACTAAATGATTCTAAACAACTGACCGAAAAAGAACGATATAACCTGCGTCCTCTTATCGAGGAGAGGGCTTTAGCCTGGGCTGTAGGAATTGTGGATCATAAAGAGATAGATAAGATAAATATACTCAACGCGTCTTTTCTGGCTATGCAGCGGGCTGTAGCTTCATTGAAGATCAGGCCACAGCATTTATTGATCGACGGCAACAGGTTTAAGAAATATGAAGATATACCCCACACATGTGTGGTGAAGGGTGATGGTAAGTTATTGCCTATCGCAGCAGCATCTGTTCTTGCCAAGACGTACAGGGACGATTATATGGAGAAACTGCATGGGGAGTATCCTCTGTATGACTGGGATCATAATAAGGGCTACCCTACAAAGAAACACCGCCTTGCTATAAAGACGTATGGGGTAACTCCTTATCACCGGCTTACATTTAATCTTACGGAAAAACAGCTGAAACTTGAATTTTAGCAGTTAAAAAAATCCTGCTTAGCGCCGAGACCTTAGTGACCGAATTTCCCTTCGAAATCTTTTGAAATTTCATTCAGGAAATAAAGTGTACTCTTGCGTGTATTTACTCTGAATTCCTGTATATTATCATTAAGTTCGAGGGCGTTGTCAGTAATAAAGTCTTCCGCCCGTATTACACGGGGCAGTAGTTTGTCATTCGCCTGGTTTTCATATAAATAAGATATGTCAGTCACTTCCAGTACGCATTTGTCCTGAAACAGGAATCCGTTTATACGGTACCTCATAACCATTTTTTCGCGGACACCTTTCGAGTTGGCAGGCAGAAGTAGTTCTATCCTCGATTTGGCAATGAACTCATTATTCTTCGTATCGTGGCGTACACTTGAGATAAAAGGGTCTTTACCATAATTAATGATAGCCCACTCTTTCAGTATCTTATAGTTGGCTTCTGTGGAAATATCTTTATTGGATGGAATCTCTTTTAAAAATGTGACTTTTCCTTCAATAACGGGAACGTTAATGAAGCTCTCACCCGATTTGACAACTTGAGAGAAACATACGGCAGAGAGCATGAAACAAATAGTATAGAGTATTAGTTTTTTCATAGTTTGAGTCATTCGTATGCTGCAAATATAGGAATATATTTGAAAACTCAAAGAACGAGAAGACTCTATTTCGTTTTACGATTGTATGGCTTCCAGATGATTTTTTAATGTATTAGAGTACATTTCCAGCATCTTATCCCACACAAAGTCATAGTCGATATAATCGAGATCTATTTTCTGTATTTGCTTATCCAGATAAGATTTAAAGCTTTCCAGTTGCTCGGATGTATACTTGTCATTGAACTTGCTTACTTTGTAAAACATGTCATAGGCCATATAATTACATGGGAATATTTCATAGTTGGAGTGTATTTCCTTATCTATGATTTTGGCAGCCAGTTCAGGCTGTAAACGTTTGTCCGGCTCTGTAATCTTATCCAGTTCGGGATTGATACAATTTCCGAAGCGGAATATCACATTTCCTTTCTGTCCCAGTATGCCGATTTCCATGTTCAGAAGATCGTCGCGTTGAGATTTCTTAAAATCAGGATCATCGCGTTTTTGTTGAAATTCTTTGGCTTTCAGATAATCACACGGGTCATATTCATATGAGATGGAAAGTGGTATAAGATTCAGTTCTTTCAGGCTTTCGATGAACGGTTTATCTTCCGGATACAATGCCAACATTTTCAGCAGGCTGTCCTGCGTTCTGTCATCTGAATTTTTAGCCCGGCCTTCACGCTGCGCGATCCATACCGATTCACCTTTCGATGATATTACATGATGTATATATTCAGACAGGTGCTTAGATGCGATTAGTCTCTCTTTTATAGAAAGGCCTCGTCTTACTATAAAGCTCTTATTGAGTCTCACCAACTTATCTATCCAGGGATGGATAAGCAGATTGTCGCCAATGGCGATTTCTGTCGTTTTGAATCCTTCCTTATGGCGGAGTATATTCAACAATCCGGCATCCAGTACAATATCCCTATGGTTGGATAAAAAGAGGTGTTGTACCGATTTGTCGATGGTTTCCCATTTATCGCCTTTGATACTGGTTGCTACTTTCATACCCAGCATCGTTACCACCGGATATATCATCTCTGCCTGAAACTGTTCTTTGGATTTATATCTCAGCATTTCGGCCGAAAATTCATCCCAGTCTATATTAGGTATTATATATTTTACAGCATGCTGAAACCCGGGATCTACCAGTATATCCTGAATGGCTTGTTCCACCTCATGGTCGTATAGAGGTGCTATGTCGTCAAATTTATTACTCATAACCGTAGGTAATCGTAAGTATTAATGATATATTCTATAGTTATAACTGCTCATTGTATTTATACTTAACAAAGCGATAAAAAGGTCTGTGACCTAAAATTCAATTCGCGTTAAATTCGTTTTCTATAATTTCCGTCAGCACATCAGTTATATTTAATCCTGCTGCAGCTACCTGCTGAGGAATAAAACTGGTCTGTGTCATGCCGGGAACGGTATTTACTTCCAGTAAGTACGGCATATTGTCGGAGATGATAAAATCTACCCTGATAATACCTTTGGCTCCTACCATATCATATATTCTGCGAGTTAATCGCTGTATCTCGTTTGTCATTTCGTCCGGTATACGGGCAGGAGTAATTTCCTCTACCTGACCCTCATATTTAGCTTCATAGTTAAAAAACTCATTAGGAGTGACTACCTCAGTAATAGGAAAGACCACTTCTTTACCCTTTATTTTATAACAGCCGCAGGTGACTTCCTGTCCACTGATAAAGCTCTCGATAATTACTTCGGGTGTTTCGCCGAATGCAATGTCTATAGCTTTTTGCAGTTGTTCTATCGATTTCACTTTCGTTGTAGCAAAACTCGAACCTCCTGTGTTTGGCTTTACAAACATAGGAAATCCCAGTTTTGCAGCGATGTCATCTATGCTGCATCTCGTATCTTTATTCAAATATAACGAATCTGCTACTCTTATCCCAAAGTTTTTAAGAAAATTATTGCAGACAAATTTGTTCATGGTCAGAGAAGAAGCCATCATGCCGCACGTAGAATAGGGGATATTGAGCATATCGAAGTAGCCTTGCAAGCGGCCATCTTCGCCCGGTGTACCATGTATAATAATGAAAGCGAAGTCAAATTTTATATTCACGCCCTTTTCCGGATATGTAAAGCTGAAATCATTTTTATCGACAGGATATGTCACACCATCTGCATCGACAGTCCAGCTTTCTCTAACGATTCTAACTTTGTGAATATTGTATTTTTCTTTATCCAAAAAGGAATAAACGCCGGACATACTTTTTTCCGATACTACTATTTCGGAAGAATATCCTCCCCATACTATGGCGATGTTTCGTTTCATTGGTCAATTAAACTTGATGATTAAGGTCACAGACCTATTTATTACTTTTATATGTAAAACAATAACTGATAGTTATGTTTATAAATCCTTTTCAGTTCCTTCTTATATTTCCCTGTTGGCTATGTATCCCCGCCATTTTTCGAGCAGTTGGCTCATATCATCCGGTATAGGTGCTTCGAACATAAGTTCTTTTCCTGTACGTGGTTGTATGAAACCCAGTGTTTGCGCATGTAGCGCTTGGCGCGGACATATATTGAAGCAATTCTGAACGAACTGCTTGTATTTTGCAAAATGAGTTCCTTTCAGTACCTCGTTGCCTCCGTACCGTTCGTCGTTGAACAAAGTATGGCCTATGTATTTCATATGCACACGTATCTGATGAGTGCGTCCTGTTTCTAGACGGCATTGTACCAATGTTACATAACCAAGGCGTTCAAGTACCTTGTAGTGTGTAACAGCGGATTTACCGTGTTCCCCGTCTTTGAAAACGGTCATTAACATACGGTCTTTCAGATCGCGGCCAATATTGCCTTCTATACGTCCTTCATCCTCTTCGATCGCACCCCAAACGAGCGCTACATATTGGCGCTTTGTGGTTTTGTTGAAAAACTGAGCGGATAGATGTGCTTTCGCATAAGCATTTTTTGCCACTACAATCAGTCCTGAGGTGTCTTTGTCGATGCGGTGGACAATCCCCAAACGTGGGTCATTGGCGTCATATTCGGGAGTGTCTTTCAGTAGGTAAGCTACAGCATTTACAAGGGTTCCCTGATAATTCCCGAATCCCGGGTGTACGACC
The DNA here is from genome assembly GCF_015234155.1 of Dysgonomonas sp. GY75. Taxonomy (NCBI): domain Bacteria; kingdom Pseudomonadati; phylum Bacteroidota; class Bacteroidia; order Bacteroidales; family Dysgonomonadaceae; genus Dysgonomonas; species Dysgonomonas sp. GY75. The sequence continues at coordinate 197,084 of NZ_JADCLQ010000036.1, read as the reverse complement.
AGTCCCGGCGGTTTATTTATAACCATCAGGTCATCATCTTCATAAACTACATCCAGTGGTATATCTTCCGGGATAATTTCCAGTTCGCGTGGCGGACGGTTCATCACTACGGATATAACGTCGAGCGGTTTTATCTTATAGTTTGATTTTACAGGATTATCGTTTACCAGAATACAATTTGCTTCTGCAGCTTGCTGTATTCTGTTGCGGGATACACCCACGATATGCATTGCCAGATATTTGTCGATGCGTATCATACCCTGTCCCTTGTCGGCTACAAACCGGTAATGTTCGTATAGGCCCGAATCTTCCTGTCCTTCGGTTAATTCATCTTCCGGAAGGTCTTCTATGTTGTCAAAAGAATCGTTCATCATTATTGAAAGAAAGATTCATCTATATTAGTATCCGCATCGGGAATGCTGTCTTCGAAAACCTCTCCTCCGGCGCCCACAGTCATTCTCAGTGTAGAGCCTTTCGGTATCTTTTGATTTGGAGACAGTGTTTGTCCTTTATATGAAACTGAGATGACGATGCCGGCATATGCCGACGGGACTTCATCTATGATAATCTTGTCAAATCCGAGCGAATTTAGTTGGGCTTCAGCCTGACGACGCGAATAATCTTTTAGTTCGGGTATAGCCACCATCTGAATTCCTTTGGCCTGAATGGTAAGGAAGATAGTACGTCCTTCTTTTACTTTCGATTGCTCTTTGGGTGTTTGTTCTGTAATGGCTCCGGGAACACCTCCTGTTGTAAAAATAGAATCCACAACTTCATATTGAAGGTTTGCAGCTTTGAGTATTCCTTCCGCATCTTCTACTTGTAAGCCTTTTACTGCAGGCACAACAACGGATTCGTCGTGTTTGGTATATATGCTCAAAAAGAATAATACGATAATTACCAGTACGAATCCGGCGGCAATCATCAACAATATATTCTTAACGTAAATGTTGGTCAGAAGTTTCGAAACAAAGCTTTTTTTCTCCATGTAAACAAATTAAGTAAGGTCATAGACCTATTCCATATTGAACGTGATGCAAAAATATTAAAAAATTACGGGTTTTGCTCCTTTTACATTACATATTTATGTTATTATAAGTAAAGATATCCGTAAAGAAAAAGGATAGCCAAAAATGACTATCCTTTTATATTAAGAATGAGTTATATCTTATTCCGATTTAGATATTGGTATCTGACGCTTAACTCCCTGACTAAGAGAAATCATAGTCTCGGTAGCTACAACACCAGGTATGTCCTGTATCTTATTATTCAACAAATCCATCAGATGCTCGTTATCGCGGGCATACAATTTGATAAGGATAGTGTATGGTCCTGTCGTGAAATGGGATTCGACGATTTCAGGAATCTTGTCCAGTTCAGGGATCACAGTCTTGTACATGGAGCCTCTTTCCAGTTTTACCCCGATATATGTACATGTATTATATCCCAATACTTTTGGATTTACAAAATAACCGGAACCTACTATCACATCCATCTCGATCATGCGTTGTACACGCTGATGAATGGCAGCACGGGAGACACCACACTCAAGAGCAACATCTTTGAATGGAATCCTCGCATTCTGAGATATAATCTCCAGTATCTTCTTATCAAGTTTGTCAATTTTCTGCATAATATGAGCGTTTTATCGTTATTTTAATCCAAATATAGGATATTTTTTATAAAAACAAGGCTTTTTGCTCGAAAATTTACATTGGATGTACCAAAATAGTATCTAAATCTTACTTTTTGACTTATTTCTTTTCAATATCCAATAATTCGATATCGAAGATCAAAGTAGAGAAAGGTTTGATAGTTCCTCTGTCCTGTGCGCCATAAGCCAGGTCATAAGGGACATAAACAGTCCATTTAGATCCTACAGGCATCAATTGAAGTACTTCGGTCCATCCTTTGATAACAGCGCTTACATTAAATGTAGCCGGTTCTTTTCTGTCTACAGAACTGTCAAATACAGTGCCATCGAGAAGAGTACCGTGATAGTGTACTTTTACTACATCAGTAGCTGTTGGTTTTGCGCCTGTACCTTCTTTTACTATTTTGTATTGAAGTCCGTCAGGAAGAGTAACAACACCTTCTTTAGCTTTGTTTTCGTCAAGGAACTTTTGACCTGCTTCTATCTGAGGAGTATATTGTTTCTTCAACTCTTCTTCTTGTCTAGCCTGAGCTTTGGCCTGTACTTCCTGCATTTTTACCTGAAAAAGAGAAGCCGGATCGTTTACGGCAAATTTACCTTTTTTCATTGCAGTAGCCATCGCAGCTATGAAAGCGCTGGAATTGATTTTTTCTTTCGAGTCCGGTCCGTACATTTGATTGATCAAATTAGGGAACATTTGTTTCGAGATTTGTCCTCCTACAGAAATACCGGCATAATATGCAGATTTAGAATCAGGAGCATCGATGCTTTCTTTCAGCCCTTTCAGGAATTCTGCTATATTTCTTTCGTTTACTTTTAGAGTAGAGTCAAGCTTGTGTTTCATTACTTTTTGTAATGAATCTTTTTTGAAAGAATCTTGCTCTGCTTCAATTTGTCTTTTGTAAAAAGCACTCAGACCAGTAGTATCGCTAACCACACCTAACTGTTGTAAGTGCATAGAAAGACCTTGGTCATAAAGGCTTGCTCCAAAAGCATAAGAAATAGTATCGTTTTCGGTTTTCAATGAAGCATCTGACGAAACGCTTCCTCCACAAGATGTAAACAACGCTCCTACGGCTACGAAAGCACCAAGGGCAACAACTTGAATTTTTTTCATGTTTTAACTAAATAATTATTATTAAACAATATCTAAAATTTCTACTTCAAATATCAGGGTAGAGTTAGGTTCGATAGATTGTCCTGCTCCTGCTTTTCCATAAGCAAGGTTAGATGGAATGAATAGTTTCCATTTTGAACCTACGGGCATTAATTGAAGGGCTTCTACCCAACCTGGAATCACCTGATTCACACCGAATGTGGCAGGTTGTCCGCGTTCTACCGAACTATCGAATACAGTACCATCGATAAGTGTCCCGTGATAGTGGCACTTTACCTGGTCTGTTGCTTTTGGTTTAGGGCCGTTTCCTTCGTTCAGTATTTCGTATTGAAGACCACTTGGCAGAGTTACAACACCCGGTCTGTTTTTGTTGATTGCTAAAAACTCTTCTCCGGCTTTTAGGTTTACTTCAAGTCTTTCTCCCTGCAGTTTGGTGAAATAATCGTTCATTACTTCCTTTGCTTCATCATATGACATGGCAAGCGGAGCTTCGTTTATTACATCCTGCATTCCTTTCAAGAAAGCTTCAAAATCTACTTTTTTGATACCGGAACTTAAGAAGTTATTACCAATACTTAATCCCAGAGCGTAACTGATTTTATCCATATGTATTTTTATTTTTAATTAATATTGTAAATCAGAATGATAGATATCTGATAACAAATATTAATTGTTTATTTTTTATTTGCCAACAAAAGTAATTCTTTTCACGATACATTGATAAAGTTTATAGGCGAAAAAACTATATTTGTATGTTATACTTACATTTTTTTAATATTTATGAAGCATATTGTTGTTTTATCAGGTGCCGGAATGAGTGCAGAGAGTGGTATTTCCACATTCAGGGATTCCGGAGGATTGTGGGAGCAGCATTCGATAGAAGATGTAGCTACTCCGGAAGGATTCAGGCGTAACCCGCAACTTGTTCTTGATTTCTATAATGCAAGGCGGAAAGCGGCTTTTGAAGCTAAGCCCAATAAGGGGCATATAGGTCTGGCCGAAATGGAAAAAGAGTATAAAGTGTCGATAATCACTCAAAATGTGGATAGTCTTCATGAACGGGCGGGCAGTACCAATGTGATACATCTGCATGGCGAACTGGATAAGGTACGCTCTACGGCCGATCCTTCTATTATCTATACCCTTACTCCCGAAAACGCAGAGATTAAAGTGGGCGATAAATGTGAGAAAGGTTCACAGCTCCGGCCACATATTGTCTGGTTCGGAGAGGCTGTACCAATGATAGAAAAAGCCATAGAAGTAGTCCAAACTGCCGATGTCCTCGTGGTAATAGGTACTTCTCTGAATGTGTATCCTGCTGCCGGATTGTTGAATTATATTCGCCGCGACACTCCCGTTTATCTGATAGACCCGAATGAAGTAAAGGTATATCAGCAAGATATTCATTTTATAAAGAAAGGAGCATCGGAGGGAGTTGAGGAATTACGTAAGTTGCTTAAATAATGCTTTCTATGATATAAGCCTTTTTAATGTATAAACTAAAACAGAAGTATAAATGAGAAGCCAACCTGTAGCATATTTGTTCGCGCTCCTGTGCCTCTTGTCTTTTTTCTTAAGTTGCGACTCATCGAAAAAGGAAAGGGTAAAATGTGATTCTACCTATAAACACTGGGTGTGGATCAATCCTCAGGAGAAAGATACAGAGGAAGAATTAGCGGTGAAGTATAAGAAATACCATGACGCCGGAATCGCAGGCATATTCTTTGAAGCCGATAGCGAGAAGCATTACCGTGTGGCAAAAAAACAAGGTCTCGAAGCGCACCGGTGGATGTGGATAATGAATAGGAGCGATGCCCTGAAATCACATCCTGAATGGGCGGCTGTAAACAGAAAGGGAGAATCCTGTGCCGACCATCCGCCATATGTGGATTATTACCGGTGGATGTGTCCTTCTCGCCCCGAGGTGGCTGATTTTCTGGTGGCTGATGTGAAAAATGCATTAGCGAAGGATTATGTGGATGGCATCCATATGGATTATGTCCGATTCAGTGATGTGGTACTGGCTGTTAATTTATGGCAGGTCTATGGAATTGTGCAAACGGAGGAACTGCCGGAATACGATTACTGTTATTGCAGTTTATGTAAGGCGAAGTTTAAAGAAGAGTACCACAAAGACCTGGATAGCATTCAATACCCGCAGGAAAGCCTTTCGTGGCGTACTTTCAGGTATGACGCGGTCACAGGCATTGTTAATAAGATAGGAGACGTCGCTAAAGCATATAACAAACCGCTTACCGCAGCTGTTTTTCCTACTCCTGATGTCGCAAAGCGCCTTGTCCGTCAGGACTGGACGAATTGGCCTCTGGATGCGGTTTATCCGATGATCTATCATGGGTTTTATAAAGAAGAAGTGCCATGGATAGGGGATGCTACGAAACAGGGCATACGCGGTATCGACGGGCGTTTCCCTCTGTATGCAGGCTTGTTTTTACCGGATTTCAAAAATAACAGCGAACTGGAAGAAGGGATAAAATATGCACTGGAAAATGGAGCATGCGGCGTTTCTATTTTTGGAGAATTAAACGATGATGTTCTTGCTATATTGGCCAAGTACAGGACGAAGCCGGAATAAAGCCCGGGTCGGCAAGAGTATAAAAAGGCGAAATCTGTAGATATTCGCCTTTTTTTATATATGATTATTCTATTTAATATTCTCCAGTGTTTTTACCAGATAATCGTAGAATTTAGACACTGTATCTATTTCTACAAACTCGTCAGGAGAGTGGGCGTTCAGAATTGTAGGCCCAAAGGATACGATGTCCAGTCCCGGAGTGCTACCCAGGATGATACCACATTCCAGTCCGGCGTGTACAACCACTACATGCGCTTTGTCCTTATACATGGTTTCGTATAGTTTAGCCATCATATTCAGTGTATCCGATTGAGCATTAGGCTGCCATCCCGGATAACCGTTTTCGATGGAAACTTTCGCACCTGCAAGAGCAAATACGCTTTCCAGGCTTGAGCAAATCTCATCTTTGCGGGTTTCCGAAGAACTGCGGGCTAGCATCTTTGCTGCAATATGTCCCGGTCCGGATTTGATGGATGCAAGATTGGTAGACGTTTCCACGATGCCTTCAAAATCGGTAAGCATACTGATTACACCATTTTGACAACCAACTACAGCATTAATCAAGCTATCCTGTATTTCTTCAGGTATGAGCGTCTTGGGTAAGTCTGCTTTGGCTGCTTTGAAGGATAAGTTTTGCTCTACGGCCTTGTACTCTTCCTTGAATATCTTTTCATACGATTTCACAAGCTTCAGGAAGTCTTTTTCGTCCTCTTCGGGAAGTGTCACTATGGCAACGGCTTCGCGAGGGATCGCATTACGCAACGAACCTCCATCAATTGCCGAAAGACGTACTTCATAACTGCTCACGGCTTCTTTCAGGAAGTAGAACATAAGTTTGTTGGCGTTGGCTCTGCCCAGATGTATTTCCGTTCCGGAGTGACCTCCTCTGAGTCCTTTTAATGTGATTCTATAGGCTATATCACCTTTCGGTACTTTTGCATCTTTGAATTCCCAGTCTGCATTCACATCTGCACCTCCGGCACAACCAACACACAGTTCTCCTATTTCTTCTGTGTCTAGGTTTAGTAAGATGCTACCTGAAAGAAACCCTTTCTTCAAACCTATAGCACCTACCATGCCTACTTCTTCGTCGACAGTAAATAAAGCCTCGATTTTTCCATGCTTTAGTTTTTTGTCTTCCAGTACAGCCATCATAGCAGCCGCCCCTATACCGTTGTCAGAACCTAAAGTGGTTGACTTGGCTTTTACTTTGTTTCCGTCTATTACAGTTTCTATAGGGTCTTTAGTGAAATCATGTTTTACATCAGAATTTTTCTGAGGAACCATGTCCAGATGGGATTGGAGGATTACCACAGGGGCTTTTTCCATACCTTTTGTTGCAGGTTTGGTAATCAATATATTACCTGTCTTGTCTTGCTTAACGTCCAGCCCGAGCGATTTACCAAAGTCGATGACAAATTTAGTAACCTCTTTCATCTGCCCTGTAGGGCGGGGGATTTGAGTCAAATCGTAGAAGTGCTTCCACAATTGTTGCGGTTTTAGTTTAAGTATTTCTTTCGACATACGATTATGTTTTAAAATTTACGAATAGTAACAAAGATAGGAAAATATCAGTGCGGATAATCAGCATAACAGATATTTTTAGATTATTTCCGGATGCATTACTTACAATCTGTTTTGTCGTTCCTCTTATTATATATAATGCGATCTGCTGGGATTATAATATTGTCCGTCATTATAAAAAAGGTAACAAAGGTAACAGGGAAAGCAATTAAGAATGAATAATGAAAAATTAATAATTAGCTTGTCATGCTGAACAGAGTGAAGCATCTCGTCAGAGAACAGTCATCAGTGAACAACACTTCTACTTGTACCTTGTCTACTCGTATCTCATATAACTTTCAACTTAGTACTTATTACTCATTACTTAAAACTTACTACTTTGAAAAGGTAACAAAGGTAACACCTTTTCATTCATTTGCTAATATGCTAATTCTCAAATTCGACAATCAATACTTCAAAGAACTACAAGCTGACAACCAAAGGCTCCCGGCTCTAGTTATATAGATAAAATTGTACAAATAAAGTAACACCTGGCTATTAAAGATTGATTGACGTAATAACAGTTATTCTGTTTTTCTTGCTTTCGATCTGAATCCGTCTTGTATGGAAGTACCTCGGGCTTCAAGGTTGTGATAGTTTTGGGCGCCTCGTTCCACATTACTTGTTGCAGGTACTATATCGTATATAAATCCTCTTTCTTCAGTCGCAATATATATAGTTATATTATTGTTTATTTTGTATGGCTCGAATGGTATGTCGCTTATATTCATCCTCTTACTTGTTTCTGTGATTTGATGATTAGTCGAATATGGGGCATAAAATACTCTCATGTTGGATTGAGATTTACTATAATCGCAATATTTGCGCAAGAATGGTCTGTAATCGGATACATGTTTATAGGAATGTATAAATATGAACCCGAACAAAAAGATGGATACATATTTGCATAGATTGAAAGACGTGTATCTTTTTCCGCTTTTAGATTCAACAGCCAACAGCAAAGTATTTAATTTTGTATTGTCCTGTTTCTTTTGGAAGAATAAAAGTATTACAGCCAGAAAAAACAGGGAGAATACATATCCGTATCCAAAGCGGATCGAAGGTGCTGTTAAGAGCCAATAAATGATATTGACAGCTAATATGCATGACATGTAAATATAGACAGGATTTAATTCCTTGCGTTTTTTTATAATTTTAGAAGAGATAAATATTATGGATGCCAGGCTGAGTGCAAATAAGGGTATATGCCAGGAGTATTCTTTCCACGTTCTGAAAGCTGAAAAATCTTCAACAATCTGATTCATATAATCGTTTCGGGCATGGCCTGAAATATGATTCGTTTCCTTTATAAGTATATCGGCCGGAACTTTCCAGTCAAAAGAGAACAGATCTATCTGATATAACGGATGGACAAGGTAGCCTGAGATGATAACATTTCTGGTAAGCCATAACCCCATAATAATAAAGGCAATTGAAAATACAAAGGTCGCAGTCCTGTAATTTTTATGCTTTAAAAGGGCGAAAAATATAATGATGGTGGATAATGCGATCAGTGCGCCCGATAGTTTGAATGTAATTAGTGCGACAGGGACTGCTGCATAAAATAACAGTTTTCTTTTTACTAAATGAGGATATAGTACCGTCTTTATAGCCAGATAGATAATGGTCAGGTTGGGTATTATGTCTGTAGAAGTAACACTTAGAGTGTGCCTGTCGATAAGGATAAATGCTGTATATAAAAGTAAAATAATAACCCTTTTTATTTCAAAGCCGGATTTGAATGTCTCTATCAGTATCCATGCCATAACCGCCGCGCACATAAATGATTGAAAGCCGTATATAGGTTCTCCGAAAATAAAACGAAGGGTATAGACTGCAGAGATCAGCATATAGTTGGAATTAAAGCCGAAACGTTCTTCCACATTTCCCAAACCCGGAACTATGGCGTATTCTTCATTCCACCTGATTGCCGCCTGATGATAGTAGAATGTATCATAAGACATCCACTGTTCGCCCAGCCAAACAGCAAAAAATGCTATGGAGAGCATTGCTAATACTATAACCACTGATTGGTATATGAAAAGACTGCTGATGTGCTTCCTTATTCTTCTTATACAATACATAAAATGTTTATGTCTTATCCCCCAATACAAAATACTGAAGATGAATAAAGAAAGCAGGATGTAATGGTTTGCAGGAAGCCAGAAAGAAGATACGGATAGGGGGATGGTTATAAAAGCCATTCCTAAAAAGAGTGTATCGGTAATCGAATATTTTTCGTTTTTATTGCAGATTTTGTTGTAGACGAGAATAAAAAAATCACCTAAAGAAAGAAATGTTACTGAAATACACAACCAGCAAAGAAGAATGGCAAGCATAGGTTTTCTGTTTTTTAATTATATTCTATTTCTGTTTCTTCAAAGCCAAAGCGGCTATTCCGAATAATCCGCATAGGATTACCCATATAATGGATTGCAGGGCAAAGACGCCGGTGGCGAAGGCGGTGGCATTTAATTCGCTGACTCCATATAGCATCAGACCTGCAACAACCGCTATCTGCCATGGACCCAATCCTCCATTAGACGGTATGACCATGCTGAGGCTGCTCAAAGCAAATGTTATCAGTCCGGCTGTGACACCCAGGTTTGCAGTAAAGTCAAAGGCGTAAAACGTAATATAAAAGTAGAAGAAATAAGAGGTCCAGATGGCAATAGAGCATATCAGCAGACGTCCTTTGGTCTTCATCTGCCAGATCGTTTTCATATCATTGGCCATGTTGGAAAGAAAACTTTTAACCTTCTTAACAATTATATTTTCTTTGAAGAACTTGAATACTATATATGTTGTTATAACCGCCGCAACAAGTGCTATATATAGAACAGGTGATTTTATAATCATCAGAATGATGTCGAGAGTCGATTTGCTTTGTTCCAGTTGAGTGATAAAAAACTGCATGTTTATCAGGAATGCAGCAAGGCAAATGACAATAACTGTTATCATATCGAATATACGGTCGAGTATCATGGTTCCGAATAGCTTAGTGAACGGAATCTTTTCTTCTTTAGCCACCATACCGCATTTCCAGATTTCCCCGGCTCTGGGTATAGCGAAGTTTACGGCATATCCTCCGAGAATAGCGTATATAAGGGTTGATAATTTGGGTGTATATCCAAGTGGCTGAATAAATAATTCCCAGCGGTAGCCTCTTATTATATTACCTGATAAACCAAATATAAGAGAGGACAGAAGAATTAGCCAATTGGCATTTTTGAGGACAATCCACAATTCGGCAGGGTCTATTTTACTGATAAGGTAATAAACGATGGCAATGCCCAGCAGTAAAGGCAGTACTATCTTTACGAAAGTATTGAGTAATGATTTTTTCTTAGGGGTCGTTACTTCTGTCGATTCTTCCATTCGTATTGTAAAATTGTATTATCTTTATACAATAGTAGAAATAAGGTCGCAGACCTATCTATTACTTTCATATCTAAAACAACAATAGTAAGTTATAATTAAAATAATGTTGCATAAGACACCTTCTTTTACTTATAAGCAAATTTTTAGTAATAAAACACTACCTTTGCGCCTGCAAAGATAATCATAATTGTTAAGCATGGCAGTAGTTAAAGCAAAGAAATTCTTAGGACAGCACTTTTTGAAGGATTTGGATATCGCCCGTCGTATTGCAGATACATTGGACGATTTTCCTGATGTGCCTGTTATCGAAGTGGGTCCGGGAATGGGAGTGCTTACCCAATTTCTGATAGAAAAGAAAAGGGAGCTTACTGTAGTGGAACTGGATCGCGATTCGGTCCCATACCTTAACGAGCACTATCCGGCCTTACGAGGACATATTATTGAAGATGATTTTCTTAAACTGGACTTGTTAAAAATATACGATAACCAGTTTTGTGTAATTGGTAACTATCCATATAACATTTCTTCCCAGATATTTTTTAAAGTACTCGATTATAAAAACCATATACCATGTTGTTCGGGAATGCTTCAGAAAGAAGTCGCCGAACGTATTGCCGCCAAACCCGGCGGGAAGACATACGGTATATTAAGTGTACTGCTTCAGGCATGGTACGATATTGAATATCTTTTCACGGTCAGTGAGAAGGTGTTCGACCCTCCTCCGAAGGTGAAGTCGGCGGTGGTAAAACTTGTCAGGAATAAACGCCAGAGTTTGGACTGTGATGAAAAATTATTCAAAACAGTTGTGAAAACAGGATTTAATCAACGTCGTAAAACATTGAGGAACTCAATGAAGCCATTGCTCGGAAAAGATTGTGATGCTTATACAGATCCGATTTTCAATGAGCGACCCGAAAGGCTCTCGGTTGCAGATTTCGAAAAGCTGACAAATATTGTTGCCGCTTTTCTGCCCGGGAGACAAGACGAGAGGAAATAGAGTACACACCCTTTAAAAGAAAGCGCTCATGTCGGAAGTAAAATTATTTTACCATAAAGACAATGCTATAAGAATGAGCCGTAGCATTGAATTCCTGAAGACTACACCCATTAAAAACTTCCTTTGGATCGACCTGAACAATGTAGATGAAGAAATAGAGAACGAACTGGAAGACTACCTGAAAATCTATATACAGGAAGAGGAAGAAATGGTCGAAATCGAGATGTCGTCCCGTTATATGGAGACAGCAGACTCCTTGGTAGTCAATTCTAACTTCCTGTTGAGCAATTTTGAACGGGAACCTGTTTCGTTTATTCTAAAAAATAATATACTGATAACGGTACGTGGCGAAGACCTGACTTCTTTCCATGAAACAATAAAGAAAATATCGGCCAATCCGAAGACTTATCCGACAGGTTATCATGTATTTGTGGCCATACTGGAGACACGGGTAGAGATAGACGCAGATATGGTGGAGGATATGACACAGGAGATCACAACCCTCAGTAATAGTATCAGTATTCAGGAAGCCGATGAAGAGCTTTTGATGGAGATCAAGAACCTTCAGGAAAAGACAATGATGCTGCGTGAGAATATTATAGACAAACAGCGTGCTGTATCCAGTATGTTGAAAAGTGAACTGATGCCAAAGGAACTGCATGGCAGGATTACCATTCTTATTAAAGATATAAATTCCCTGCTCGAACATATCCGTTTCAGTTTCGACCGTCTGGATTATTTACAGGATACTTTCCTCGGGTTTGTTAACATCGAGCAGAACAAGATTATCAAGATGTTTACCGTGATTTCCGTTATATTTATGCCGCCTACGCTTATTGCCAGTATATACGGGATGAACTTTGGCGATATGCCGGAACTGAGCTGGGAATTCGGGTATGCATTCTCAATCGGGCTGATGATATTCGCTGTGGCTGTTATTCTGATTTATTTTAAGAAGAAGAAATGGCTGTGATTATACACCCATGATTTTATAATATAAAAACGCATAAAAGATGGTCTTTAATGCGTTTTTCTTATTTTCTGAATTCTATATTCTGTTCCTTTACGACTTTCTTATTTTTCTGTCAGATTTGGCGGCTTGCTTATCTTTTATTGTTTTTATTTTCGCAGCCTTTGGGGTTCTCGGCGAAGTTTTGGACTTTTCCACGTCAGTGTTTTGGGGTGCCAGAATTCTTTTTGCAGCTTCTAATTCTTGTTTAGCAGTCTCTGTTAATACAGGATAATGTAATTTGAGATCGTTGATCCTGTCACAGATAATTTCTCCTACCGCATATCGCATAAACCATTTGTTATCGGCCGGGATTACATACCATGGGGCATCTTCGGTAGATGTATGGGTAAGCATATCGGAATATGCTTTCATATAATCGTCCCAGTGTTCGCGTTCTTTGAGATCCGATGCAGAGAATTTCCAGTTTTTTGATTCATCGTCAAGCCTTGCCAGAAAACGCTTTTCTTGCTCTTCGTGTGATACGTTGAGGAAGAATTTTAGTATTATGGTTCCGTTTTCGGTCAGGTGGCGTTCAAGGTCATTGATTTGCCTGTAACGCTTTTTCCAGAACTTATCGTCAATATCTTCTATTTTGTTGATTTTAGGTAGTTTCCCGTTCAGTACTATTGACGGGTGCACTTTGGCAACCAAGACGTCTTCATAGTGTGAACGATTGAATATACCTATCCTTCCACGCTCAGGCAAACATTTATAGATTCTCCACAGATAATCGTGGTCGAGTTCTTCGGCCGATGGTTGTTTGAAAGAATATACCTGGCATCCCTGCGGATTAATACCCGACATGACGTGTTTTACCGTACCGTCTTTTCCGGCGGCATCCATTGCCTGAAAAATAACAAGGACGGAATAGCGATCCTGAGCATAGAGTTTATCCTGGAGCTTTGCCAGTTTTTCCGTGTTTTCAGTCAGTAGTCTTTCTGCTTCGTCTTTATTTAATCCGGCAGTGTAGCCTGTTTGGTAATCGGAGACTTTATGTTTTTCTCCGGGCTTAGCGATTATTTTTTTCAGAACATCTTTTTTCATAATGGCGCTTTTTACAATGTAATATATATTCCAATAAACATACAAATGGAGAATATTGTTGCATTTATCAGTAACCCATGTCTGAATTTCAGTCTTTTGTATATAATAGCTACTCCTAATAAAATACCAATTATATTACAAATACTTTCAAGGACAAGAAACCAATCGGGATACATAAAGAAGTATAGTATTCCACCGAAGTGTTGGGAGTATAATCTGCTTACAGCAAGATACAGCCAACAGGAATTGAATACAATCATTAATATGCCCAACTGTTTATTGTATTTGGCAGGACTTATTATTTGGTGTTTTTTCTTGATATCCAATACCATCAAATAATCATGTTCCCTGTCCTGTATAATTCCAAATCCCAGTTTCTGATACATTCTCACAGCATAATTATTCTTATCTACACTCAGGGATGTTTGTTTATAGCCTTCTTTGCGGAGGTGTTCTATCATCCTTGACATTAATAATGTGCCGTAGCCCTGATTCCGGTATTCTTTGAGTAATGAGATTGCAAATTCAGGAGTTTCATTATCTATATTTCCAAAGCCTTTTACTTCTCCTGCCAGAATGCGTATCCATACTGCACCTATTATCTTGTCGTTGAGTACTGCTACCAGACAGTAATCATCTTTCAGTTTACCAAAATCGTGTATATAAGCGTCTATTTCCGGACTCTTGATTATATCGTATGGTAGAGGCGCAGAGCCTTCGTCCTGATAAATTGCTTCATACAGCATACTTTCAAGAACAAAGAGCTCCTCTTTTTTTATTTCCCTTACCGATATTCTTTCCAAGTTACTCTTCTTCTTTGAACCAGCCCGAATACATCAGGTAATTCTTTGCAATCTTCTGATTCATCTCCTTAGCTTGCTCGGGATCTACTTTTTTTACAAATTTGGCAGGTACGCCGGCATAAATACTACCCGGTTCTACCTGTGTACCGCTAAGTACAACAGAGCCTGCCGCTATAATGGCTCCCTCGCCGATAACAGCATGGTCGAGAACGATGGCTCCCATACCAATTAATGCCCCATTTTCTATTTTAGCCCCATGTATGACTACATTGTGTCCTACAGAAACATCATCGCCAATCTCTACTACCGACTTTTGATATAATGTATGCAGTACACTGCCATCCTGGATATTTACACGGTTTCCTATGCGGATAGAATTCACATCGCCACGCAGTACGGTGCTGAACCAGATACTGCAATCATTTCCTATAACCACATCGCCGATGATTGTTGCATTCTCGGCCAGATATGTGTTTTTTCCTATTTCGGGTGTAAACCCTCTAACTTCTTTAATTAATGCCATTGTTATTTATATAATAATCGAAAAGTTTTTCCAGATTTTGTTCGTCTACTTTTTTTGCTATAATTGTTTTGTTTTTATTCAGAACGAAGATAGCAGGAATACCTGATGTATCATAATACATCCAATATTGGGATTTATATTCAGGATCGGCGCAATTTATCCAATCGCCTATGTTTTTGCTTTTTACAAATCTTTCCCACTCTTGTTTCTCGTTGCTCAAATTGATCGTTACTACCTTAAGCCCTCTATCTTTATACTTTGCATACAGTTTGTCGTGAAGCTCGGGTGTGGCCGTTTGGCAATGCCCACAACTTGGACTATAAAAATATAAGAGCAAATATTCCGTATCAATATCGTTTGTATTGATAGTATCGCCTTCAAGGGTTTGCAAGGTCAGATTATGAGCTTTCATCCCGATACGGTTGTTTTTAATCAACTCGTATTGTCTCCGTAATTCCGAATTCTGGGTGCTATCGATCCATGCTATATCTTTGTCGAAAATATAATCTTCAGCCAGACGTGCCCAGATATTTTCATCACCCATTCTCAGGCTCTTTAGTGATTCGTTTGTTAGTTTCGACAGCATCTCTTTAAAACAAAATTCATTTCCTTTTGTTTTGGCTACAAGCCTGCTCGCAGCACTGGCTACCGAATCGGGTACCTGATCTACCCAATGTTGCAGATAAGTATCTATGTAGCTGTTCATATAGTTGGTCGACCATAGGCGGGGATCGGTGAGGTCTATATTATCAAAGAAATGCCGTTTGCCATATTCTCTGTTTTCTTGGAATTCTTTCCCGTCTTTTGGCTGTTTATAAGGTAATGTAACAGACTCCATCCCTTTCAGGAAAACTCCGAACCAGTTATCTTTATTATCTTCTATTGTCTTCTGTATATAAGCCTGAGTATTTTCATCTAGTTTTTGAATTTCCTCACCCAGATTCTTTCTTTTTTGAGTGGTAATGGATGAGTCTTCAAGTTGTTTTTCCAATTTACGTCGTTCTGTATCCCTTTTTTGGATGTTATCCAGATATGCCCACAATAGTTTGGTGCTATGGCTGCCCGTTATAGTACTTTTTGCAAAATCCTCTTCATTTATATATAGATGTATATCATCTTCGCCTTTATCGAGAAGGAGGTCTATGCGAAAGTCAGGTTTTATGAAAATGAAATATTGTCCCGGAGTTAATCCTTCCGGAATGCTGATTCTGACTTTTCCTTCGCCGGAGAGTTGTACCGAATCACGTGCGTAGGTGGTACCTTTCCAATAGTAGCCCAGGTATAGCATATTATTTTTTTGAGATGGAATGTTTGCATCAAGGTGAAAGCTTGCTTCGTCTTTGTCTGTGTTGTTTTGAGCCTCCGCTTTAAATACAAAGAGGAGGCTTATAAGAATTAGTATACTATATTTCATCCGTTTTTTCTTTTAACCAGCCTTTTTCTTCCTCAGTTAGCAGAGGGGAGAGGCGATCATATACAAATTTGTGGTATTCGTTGAGCCATATAATTTCTTCTTTAGTCAGCATTTCTTTCACTACCGGTGTTGTATCTATCGGGCAAAGAGTAAGGGTTTTGAATGAATAAAAATCTCCGAATTCTGTAGTTGTCTCATGCTGTGTAAGTATAAGGTTTTCTGTGCGGATACCATATTTCCCGGCTCTGTATAGTCCCGGTTCATTGGATGTAACCATGCCGATCTGTAGTGTTGTAGGATTCTCATTCATACGGATGCTTTGCGGGCCTTCATGTACATTGAGGAAATGCCCGATGCCATGCCCTGTTCCGTGCAAATAATTTATGCCGTTGTCCCACATGGATTTACGTGCAAGGATGTCCAGTTGGCTGCCACGTGTTCCCTGCGGATAAATGGCAGTGGCAAGGCTGATATGTCCCTTTAAAACCATTGTATAATCTTTTTTCATTTGCTCAGTAAGCGGACCTACAGCTACAGTACGGGTGATGTCGGTAGTGCCGTCAAAGTATTGCGCGCCGGAATCTACCAGCAGGAAACCTTCAGGTTTGATTTCAACCGAACTTTCAGGTGATACATGGTAATGCACGATGGCTCCATTAGGGCCGTAACCTGAGATGGTGTCAAAACTTTCCCCTACAAAGTTATCTTGCTGACTTCTGTATTCTACCAGTTTTTCAGGGATCATAATTTCTGTAACGCCACCTTCCGGTACAGCTTTTTCGAGCCACATAAAGAAACGTACCAAGGCTACTCCATCGCGTTCCATCGCGTTGTTGAACCCTTGTATTTCGGCTTCGTTTTTTATGCTTTTCATCAAATCGGCCGGAGATGGAATATCTACAACCCTGTTCTCTGTTGGGATTGTATTATATAAGCTGAAAGTTATTTTGCTGCTGTCGAGGCAAACGGATGTTTTTATTTTTGATACATAATCATATACTTTGGAGTATTCGGCAATTGTTACTCCCTCTGTTTTCAGATAACTTGTCGTTTCATCGGAAAGTTTTTTCGGATCGATAAACAGTACTGTTTCATTGCGTGAAATATAGGCATAACTTACGGTCACCGGATTGCATTTTACATCATTTCCTCTGATGTTGAATATCCATGCAATGGTATCCAATGAAGCTACAAGTAACGATTCGGCCCCGTTTTTTTCAACAGAGTCGCATATGCGTGCTATTTTTTTGCGTGCCGGTTCTCCCGTATATTTTTCAGGTAGTACGAAGAACGGATTCTTTGGGATTTCAGGCCTGTAGTGCCAAATGGTATCGAACGGATCATAGTCGCTAATCAGATGCAATCCTTTCATATTCAGTTTATGTGTCAGGCTGAATGCTTCTTTAGCGGCATATACGTTACCATCTATACCTATATAGTCACCTTTTCCTAATTCAGAGGCCAGCCATTCATCAATGGCGGGAGTCTGAGGCAAACCATCTTTGAAGAGGTCTATCCCCGTACCATTCAGTTCGCTTGCCGCCTGAAGGAAGTAGCGTGAATCTGTCCATAGTCCGGCTTTTTCGCGGGTTACAACTACTGTTCCGGCCGATCCGGTAAAGCCGCTTATCCATTCCCTTGAAGCCCAGTGTGACGCAGGGTATTCGCTCAGGTGAGAGTCTGTACTGGGAATAATAAAGGCATGTAATCCTTTCTCTTCCATGAATTTGCGTAAAGAATTCAGTCTTTTATGAATTGTATTACTCATATATTGTATAATTTATATTTGTATAAATATTATTATCCTTTATACATCGAACAGCTGCCATCAAATTTAGCACCGGGTTCGATTTCTATTGTTGCCATTTTTATATTCCCTTTCAGGAACGAGGACGCTCTGAGTATAACATTTTCGACACATGAGATATCTCCGTTTACGGTTCCCCATACTTCTATGTTGGAACAGTTTATGTCGCCCGTAATTTTACTGTTGTTTCCTACTATAATTTTTCCTTTACAATTTACATTTCCTTCTATTGTGCCATCTATCCGAAAATCTTCTTCAGCACTGATGTCGCCTGTTATTTGCGTACCTGAGGCGAGGATGTTGTGAGTGTTGGCTGTTGTTATAACCTCTTTGATTTTTGCCATGCTACTAATTTGTTCGGGTTTATTAGAAAACAAACTTAGTTAAAAATCATCAGAACTATAAGTATCTTCATCAAAAATAGCAATGGTTTTAATAGTTTATAACATGTTTCCTGTATGACCGGTAAATCATTAGAAATGCATCTTTTTACCTATCTTTGCTTGTCGAATAATCAAAATACAACATAATTGTGAAAAGTTTTATATTATTAGAAAACCTGACCTTTTATGCCAATCATGGCGTTTTTGATCAGGAGAGGGTGGTCGGGAATGTTTATGTCATTAATCTGAAGATTGAAGTAGACCTCGGGGAAGCGTCTGTGTCAGACGATCTGAATGATACTATAAGCTATGCAGATGTTTATGAGGATGTTAAAATAGAGATGATGATACCGTCAAAATTATTGGAGCATGCAGCGAAACGTATAATCGATCGTCTAAAGAATAAATATACTCAAATAGAAAGTATCGAGCTTAAACTATCAAAACGCAATCCGCCTATTGGAGCGCAGTTGGATTATGCAAGTGTTATTCTGATTGATTAGGAGCTATGAGGGTTAAAAAAATAACGGAACTTAACAGGATTTCGATAGACGAATTTAAGGACGCGGAAAAAACTCCGCTGGTTGTTATTTTAGATAATGTAAGGAGTCTGAATAATATAGGATCGGTTTTTCGTACTTCAGATGCATTTTTGATAGAATCTGTTTATCTATGCGGGATAACAGCTTGTCCGCCGAATGCAGAGATACACAAAACAGCTTTGGGAGCTGAAAATTCTGTAGATTGGGTGTATTATGAAGATACAAGAGACGCTCTCAGGGGATTGAAAGACAGAGGCTTTACTATTTGTGCTATAGAGCAGGCTGAGCGCAGTATTATGCTCGATGAACTGGTGGTGGATAAGGCAAAAGGATATGCTGTCGTTTTAGGGAACGAAGTGAAAGGCGTCCGGCAGGAGGTTGTGGATTTATGTGATTGCTGTATCGAAATTCCTCAGTATGGAACAAAACATTCATTGAATGTTTCCGTTGCAGCGGGTATTGTTATATGGGAATTTTTTAAACAGTTGGGGTAACTTTGCGATATTTTTGTTAGTTTTGCAGTTGGACTTTAATAATATAGATGTATAACGTAAGGCTATGATCACAGAATCAGATAAACTTTACCTTGAGGAAAAAGGTATTTCCCCGGAAGGATTTCAACAACAAATCGACAGTTTCAAAAAAGGATTTCCATTCTTGGAAATATCAGCTCCTGCTTCGGTAGAAAAAGGAATAATGGTGGTTACTGCCGGCGAGGAACAAAAATATTTGGATGCATGGAGTAAATATGCATCTTCGGGTCGTAAAATAATGAAGTTTGTCCCGGCCTCAGGTGCTGCCAGCAGAATGTTTAAGGATTTGTTTGAGTTTCTGGATGCACCTTACAACATACCCACATCTGCATTTGAAAAAGCTTTTTTTGAAGGACTTGAAAAGTTCGCTTTCTATGAAGAGTTGGATGCGGCTTGTATCAAAAATGAAGGTAAAGATATCAATACTTTGTTGGCCGATGGCGACTATAAACCCATTGTGAAGAATCTGCTGAAAACAGAAGGCCTTAATTATGGAAGTTTGCCTAAAGGATTACTTCGGTTTCACCGCTACGATGGTTTTTCCCGGACTCCGGTCGAAGAACATTTACAGGAAGGTTATCTGTACGCCCGGAATGACAAAGGGGAGATAAATCTTCATTTTACAGTATCTCCTGAGCATCGAAGCTTATTTGAAAAGCTGATAGGTCCGGAAAAAGAAAAAGCTGAAAAAGAATTATCCGTGAACTACAGTATAAGTTTTAGTGAGCAGAAATCCAGTACTGATACTGTTGCTGTGGATGCTAATAATGAGCCATTCAGGGATAATGATAAAATTGTATTCAGACCCGGAGGACATGGGGCATTGATTGAGAATCTGAACGATTTGGATGCAGATATTATATTTGTGAAAAATATAGATAATACAGTCCCCGATAAATACAAAGAAATTGAAACTAAATATAAAAAGATACTGGCAGGTGTGCTGGTGGAAACTCAGGGGGAAGTTTTCGATTATCTGAAGCTTTTAGATAGTGGAAAATATACTCATGACGAATTGTTGAAAATTTTGTATTTTGTGCAGAGTGTGCTGAATGTGAAGAATCCGGAAACGAAATTTTTGGAAGATGCAGAGCTTGTTCTTTATCTAAAACGTAAACTTGACAGGCCATGTCGTGTTTGCGGTATGGTAAGGAATGTTGGGGAACCCGGCGGAGGGCCGTTTCTGGCGGTGAATTCAGATAAAACGGTTTCTCCTCAGATTCTGGAAAGTTCGCAGATAGATATGTCTGATGAGGCAAAAAAAGAGATGTTCAAAAGTGGTACACACTTTAATCCTGTAGATATTGTATGTAGTGTAAAAGATTACAGAGGATATCATTTCAATCTGAAAGATTATGTGGATTACAACACAGGGTTTATATCTGTCAAATCAAAAAATGGTAAGGAATTAAAGGCTTTGGAGCTGCCCGGATTATGGAATGGAGCTATGTCTGACTGGAATACAATATTTGTGGAAGTTCCTATTGAGACATTTAATCCAGTAAAAACTGTAAATGATTTATTGAGGGGGCGTCATTTGTGATTGTATACCAGTTGATTGGCGTATATTCTTGTATGTAATAGAGAACATGTTATTTTTAACTAAAAAATGACCTAAAATGTTCATTAATAAGAAAAAAAAATTATCTTTGTAGGGAATTTTGAAGATACATGAAACTTTATAAACTTGTCTTCCTTATGGTGTTTTTAGGATAACATTTTGATTTTGACTGACTTTAATAAAACTACAATAATGAAACTTCGATTAGTATTAGTCGTATTACTTCTTCTGCCTTTATTCCTTAAAGGGCAATCTGATGTGATATTTTACTCCAAAGGTAAAACGTATGTCAAATATAAAGATATCGGAAATCCTGCGGAAAAAGGTGACGGTCCGTCAACAACATTATATATCAGCGGTTCAGCTAAATTTGCCACAGGTGCGGCGATTATGCAGAAAGGACGTACGGAAATAACCGGAAATTTTATAAACGCAAAAGACCCTGATGATAATACGGAAGATTCTCCACAGCTTTTTGTCGGCAAGGCGAATAATGATGAAAAAGACGGTGTTATTGCTTTTATCGGTACTGCTCAGCAACATATATATGGGACTAAGAGTGACGGATCGGCTATATCATTGTTATCGAGTGCGGACAGTTATACGAAGAATCAGAAAAAAAATAAATGGATCGATTTTCCTACGATTAGTATTGAGAAAAAAACAAATAATAACCTGTTGGTTAATGTTTCGGCCGCAATTTCTGTAGATTACATCCGTGCAAACGGAAATAATCGTTTGGCTGTAAATGCGGATGGGGTTACTGAACCGTTATTAGTAAATACCGGTTTTGCCAGAGTTAAAAATGTTTACTCAACGACAGCTTCAGATCCGGTAGCTTTAGCAACCTATAGCGAGGTGGATTTGAAATTGTATAAATATGGCGGTGGTGAAGATGATGGTGCTTTTGAAGACAGCGGGATACCAAATAGACCACGACCTGTTGTTCCTACTACTCCCGATGGAACGGCACTCAGGACAGGCACTTCCAATCCCAATGGGGGAGCAGGTTGGAATAGGCTGACTGGATTTACTCCTCCGTTCGAACAATTAGGTGCCGATTATATGTTCTACCATACATTGACTAAGCCGAGCGGGAGTAGTATTACTTCTTGGGAAGGGCCGATTGTTGATCCACTCTTTAGAATGAAAGCCGGACGCGGGTATTTTATTAGTATGGAAGTTTCACATGCAAACCATACTGCGGGGCCGGATAATATTAATGACAGGTGGAGTCATTGGAATGTAAAAAGCGACAACCGTGCCAGAGGCGGATATACTTTTAACCGTCGTATCTTCTATGATAATGCTGCTATTGGTGAAAGTATGGAAGGCTTTAGCCGTTTTTTATATGATGCAGTTCAGTTTGCTACGGGTAAGGCTTATCCTACTGGAACAGTTTATCCAGTGGCTGGATTGGGTGGTACATATATAGAAGGTGGTAAAGACAGATCCAGATACGAATTAATGACACAGGAAAAGTTTAATACCGGAGCTGTAGAAGTGGATTTGGAGCAAGGGTTGAACTTTTTGGGTAATCCTTTTATGGCTCCGATAAGTTTGAACCCCCTGCTAGGCTTTAATGCCAATCCTGAAAGTGATGGAACTACTTATGCTGAGCTTACAGAGGCTTCAACTATTGCGAACGGATTTCGATCCACCTTATTCTCCCCCGACCAATCTAATAAGGTGATAATATCTTCTGTTTCTCCAACAGCAGATGTAAGGGCTAAATATTGGATGATAAATCAGGCTTTGGTTAAATATGATCCTATCAAAAATATCTACAATTACAAGACAACCTATGATTTTGTTAGCCGTGACGGTACATCGGCTGTATATGGAGTTCAGGATGGAAGAGCTGAAGTAGCAGCACCTATTATTAATCCATTGCAGCATGTGATTTCTCCTATGCAAATGTTTTGTTTGCAGGCGAGCAAGCCTATAACCATCAAACTTGATCCGGAATTGCAGGTTTTTGGGTTGACCCGTTTTACTAAGAGCGCGGAGGCGACTAAGGCATCGGTTAGTAGTGACAATTCTTCTGTGATGAAAGACTGGTTTATTGTAGAGGCTAAGAGTAATAATGGTGTAGCTGACAGAGCAACCGTGATATTTAACGATAATGCTAAGATTCAGTATAAAGAGGATGCGTATGATACAAGGAAGGGTATATCCGAAGCATTTGAAACATATGTGGATGAAGTAAACGGTAAGCCGACCAAGACTTCATTTGAGCAAAGCAAAGCAATCGTTTACACAAAATCCAGTGATCAGGAAAATCTCTTAGGAAATGCTATTCCTACGCAGACGAAAGAATTAGCTCTGTATTTTATGCCGCCGTCTTCAACCCAGGAGATGACCCTAAAGTTTTATGGGCTGGAAAACATCGAATCTGTTCCTGGTGTATGGCTTGTTGATCGGTATTTAGATAATAAGGCTGTGAAGATTACACCTGAAACTGAATATACATTTGTATCAGAGGCTGCATCGAATTCTACAAGTGAAGTAAATGATAATCGTTTTATTCTTCGCTTCTATGATGCCGGAGGCTCTGTTATTGATAATGAACAAAAGGCAATATCTTGCTATTATAATTCATCAACTTTATACATATCCGGTTTAATTGAAGATGATGTGAATAGTGATGTTGTTATCTACGATATGCAAGGACGTCTGATGGGACGCACAAAGATTACAGAATTACAGCAACCGTGGTCATATGTAAAACCACTGAATATTGGGACATACATTGTAAAAATTACAGGTAAAAGAAATCATACAGTTAAATTTGTGAATTTACAGAACTAAAATATACAACGACGTAAGCTAAGTTAATTACACAGACACGACGCACGTAAAATAAAGATAGATGAAAACGAAACTACGAATATTAATGTTTTTGACGTTATTCTTTTGTTTAACGATTACTTCAGTATCCATCCAGGCAGAGGAGATACTTGATGCTCCGGTTATAACAAATGATTTACCTTCAACTTCATATCTAAAAAAAGAGAAGAGATCTATAGCCAGTGAGACTCAAACTTCGGCTTTGGCAGCACCGGCACGGGGCTTTTTGGCCAAATCGAGTTCTTGGGAAGATCCATTCTTGCCGGGTGAAGATGAGTGGTCTAATCCAGGTAATGTCGGTGCTCCGATAGGTGATATTTCCTTACCTATTATTTTGTCTATATTATTATTATATATGGTATATAGAGGAGTGACCACATCGAGACGACGAAACAATCTTTAGAATTATAATTATATAGACATATAAATATAACAAAGAGGGTATTCGCATATAATTGCGGATGCCCTCTTGCATTTATTTTGTCTATAGGGTGGGGTCTTACTAAAAGTAAGATTATGGCTTGAATGATTTGAGGTATATTTTTGTCACTATCTTATCTAGCCGTAGCTTTATCTTGATAGATTCTAAAAACTTAATTATATAAATAGACAATTAAGTGTTTATTTTTGTTCAATCCATTTTACTATTTTGTCGCAAAATGGATCTTCACGCGGAGGAACGAAATCAACCAGATGGCCGTTTTCGTCAATCATAAACTTTTGAAAATTCCATTGTACTTCGGTATCCAATTTTCCATTTTCGGCTTTTTCGGTAAGCCATTTATAGATTGGGGCTTTGTTTTCTCCAACTACATCTATTTTACTCATCATCGGGAAGGATACGTTATAATTTAGCGTACAGAATGTTTTGATCTCCTCGTCTGTTCCTGGCTCCTGTCCATTGAAGTTGTTGGCCGGAAAGCCTACGATCACAAAATTGTTATCTTTATATTTTTCATATAGTTCCTGTAACTTTGTATATTGAGGAGTTAAACCACATTTAGAAGCTACATTTACAACCAGAATCTTTTTTCCTTTTAAGGATGAAAAATCAAATTCTTTTCCGTCGATATCCGTTACCTTGAAATCATATACGGTTTTGTCCTCCTGAACCATGGATATCATTATTAAGCTAAAAAATAAAGCAAGTGTCAGTTGTTTCATACCTTTTGTATTTAAATATGTCAATAATAAAACAATTAATTACCAATAAAGTTTAGCGGACAGGTAATTGTCTCAGCTTTCTTTATAAGAATAAGTTTCGAAATATTTCAAATAGTTTCGAAAATATTTTGAAATATTCCGAAATTTTACTTTTTTTGTATAGTGAAACTAAAAAAACTAATGCATGGATATCAATCAGCCTAATTCAGCTAAGTTGTTCGATGTTATCATTATCGGAGGAGGTGCTACCGGAGCAGGAGTTGCCCGTGATTGCTCCCGCCGTGGCTTGCATGTACTGTTGTTGGAAAGATTTGATATAGCGACAGGTGCTACCGGACGCAATCATGGTTTGCTTCACAGTGGTGCGCGTTATGCTGTCACTGATAGGGAGTCGGCAGAAGAATGTATAAAAGAGAACATGATTCTGAAAAGAATAGCCAGTCATTGTATAGAGGAAACAGATGGGTTATTTCTCACGTTGCCTGAAGATGACATAGCTTATCAGTCGAAATTTGTTGAAGCCTGTACTGTCGCGGGTATCAATGCGCAAATAATAGATCCGGGGGAAGCACTGTCAATGGAGCCATCTGCTAATAAGGATATCATAGGTGCAGTAAAAGTGCCCGATGGATCTGTCGATCCCTTTCGCCTTACTGCTTCCAATATGATAGATGCGAAGAATTACGGTGCAGTAGTTTATACATATAATGAAGTAGTAGGACTGATTCGCGAACAAGATCGGATTGTGGGGGTAAAGGCTTTTGACCATAAAACGAAAGAAGCAAAAGAACTGTATGCTTCTGTTGTAGTAAATGCAGGAGGTATTTGGGGACAACATATATCTGAATTTGCAGAAGTAAAAGTAAGTATGCTTCCGGCTAAAGGGGCTTTGTTGATTTTTGGTCACCGGATAAATAATATGGTACTGAACAGGTGTCGAAAGCCTGCCGATGCCGACATACTTGTACCCGGAGATACAATATCGCTGATAGGCACTACGTCGAGCAATATTCCATACGATCAGATAGATAATATGATTGTAACTCCGGAAGAAGTGGATACGCTTATCCGTGAAGGGGAGAAGTTAGCCCCGATACTCAATCGGACACGTATATTACGGGCTTATGCAGGAGTACGGCCTTTAGTCGCTTCTGATAATGACCCTACAGGACGTAGTGTAAGCCGGGGTATTGTCTTGCTCGATCATGCAAAACGTGACGGTTTGGAAGGATATATCACTATTACAGGGGGTAAATTAATGACTTACCGCCTGATGGCAGAATGGGCTACCGATCTTGTGTGTCAAAAGCTGAATGTGTCAAATAAATGTACTACAGCCGAAGAGAATCTGCCCGGCTCGCGGGAGAAAATGGAAGATATAAGTAAAAGAATAATATCACTTCCCACGGCACAGCGTAAATCCGCTATTTATCGTCATGGTGATGTGGCCGGTAATTTATCGGGAAATACAGAGGATGATAACAGTTTGGTCTGCGAATGTGAAGAGGTGTCGGTAGGTGAGGTGAAATATGCGTTGGAAGAACTGAATGTGACCAATCTGGTTGACCTTCGTCGCCGTACACGTGTAGGGATGGGAACATGTCAGGGAGAGCTGTGTGCCTGCCGTGCCGCCGGTATTATGAGTGATGTGGATAAGTTGTGCACAAAGAGTGCCAAAGAAGACCTGGCTTACTTCCTGAACGAACGCTGGAAAGGTATTTATCCCATAGCATGGGGCGATACGTTGCGTGAGAGCGAATATACAAACTGGGTATACGAAAGTGTGTGCGGATTGAAGTTGTCACAAAAACAAGAAGGAAAAGATGAAGTTTGATACTGTAATTATAGGAGGAGGCTTATCCGGCCTTGTATGTGGAATACGTTTGTTGCAGCACGGACACCGTTGTGCGATTGTATCTTCGGGGCAGAGTGCGTTGCATTTTTCATCAGGTTCGTTCGACTTGTTGAATGCATTACCTGATGGCGAAGTAGTGACTAATCCGCAGAAGTCTGTAAAGGATTTGATCCGGATGTCGCCTTGCCATCCGTATGCAAAATTAGGTGGAGATAAATTTTGTGAATTGGCGGGTGAATCAGAAGCTTTTCTCAGAGGAATAGGCCTCTCTTTTCAAGGTGATTCTATGGGAAATCATTACCGGATAACTCCTATGGGAACATTGAAACCTACCTGGTTGTCGACATCTGATTTTGCTGTCAGTAAATCGGAACGGGAATTGCCGTGGAGGAAAGTCTCGATTTTTAATATTGCCGGATTCCTTGATTTCTATCCTCAGTTTATAGCGGACGAATTTGCTAAAATAGGTACGAAGAGCGATATTCATCTGTTTAGCCTGCCCGGTCTGGATCATCTCCGCCGCAATCCGAGTGAGTTGCGTTCGACAAATATCGCACGGATACTCGATAAGGAATCTAATAAAGATGAATTGATAAGGATATTGGGTAAGGCGGCGCCGGATAGCGATGCTATCATCTTTCCGGCGTGTTTCGGATTGGAAAATGCAAATATGCTTCCTGCCTTGGGGAGGGCTACAGGTAAGCCGATATACCTGATTCCGACATTGCCGCCGTCTATAATAGGAATACACACGCAACAGTATATGCATGATTATTTTATTCATTCGGGAGGTGTGTATATGTTGGGCGATACGGTGAAGCGGGCTGATGTGGAAGATAACAGGGTGACGAAGGTTTATTCCTACAATCACGGTAATATCCCTTTCAGTGCTAATAATATAGTTCTGGCAACAGGAAGCTATTTCAGTCAGGGATTGATTGCTACCCGTTCGCGGGTTTACGAGCCTGTATTCGACCTGGATGTGTCTTTCAATTCCGACAGGAAAGACTGGTACAACCGGAATATGTTCGATAGCCAGAATTATCAGGAATTTGGCGTAAAGACAAATGAAACATTCAATGCTTTGCGTAAAGGTAAAGTTGTAGAAAACCTATATGTTTCCGGTGCGGTTCTGGAGGGATTCAATCCCGTAAAAGAGGGCAGTGGGGCAGGGGTTTCCATCCTTAGCGCCTTGTTTATAGCGGATAAAATATTAAGTAAGTAAAAAAAATAATAGGTCTGAGACCTGGAAGGAGAACGGTTATGAATCTTCAGCAACATAACATAAGCGATAATAATTTCGAACAATGTATCAAATGCACCATCTGTACGGTATATTGTCCTGTGGCAGCTGTAAACCCCGACTATCCCGGACCGAAGCAGGCCGGTCCTGACGGAGAACGTCTGCGTCTGAAAAAGTCGAATTTTTACGATGAAGCATTGAAATATTGCATCAATTGCAAGAGGTGTGAAGTGGCATGCCCTTCTAATGTGAAGATTGGCGACATTATTCAGTCGGCACGTATAAAATACAGTAAGAAAAAACCGAAATTGAGGGATTATATTCTTGCCAATACGGATATTGTAGGCTCGCTGGCTACTCCCTTTGCACCCATCGTGAATCTGGCTTTAGGATTGAAGCCGATGAAGTCAGTACTGGATGTTGCTTTGAAGATAGATCATCACCGTACTTTCCCGAAATATTCGTTTGGTACATTCGAAAGCTGGTATAAGAAGCAGGCGGATAAGCAAAAGAAATTTAAGGAGCAAGTCAGCTATTTTCATGGCTGCTATGCCAATTATAATAATCCGCAGTTGGGAAAAGATTTGGTAAAGGTGTTTAATGCACTTGGGATTGGTGTTCAGTTGCTTAGAAAAGAGAAGTGTTGCGGTGTGGCATTGATTTCCAATGGCCTTATAGATCAGGCGAAGAAACAGGCGGAGGTGAATATGACTTCTATCAGGGAATCGGTATCGGAAAAGAATATCCCCGTGGTGGCAACTTCTTCTACCTGTACTTTTACCATACGGGACGAATATCCTCATTTACTGGATATAGATACATCCGATGTAAGGGATAATGTAGAGCTTGCGACGCGTTATATATATCGTCTGTTAAGTACAACAGATGTAAAGTTGAAATTCGGTAAAGAAAAAATAAAGGTAGCCTATCATACACCCTGTCATATGGAAAAACTGGGATGGTCGTACTATTCGATAGAATTATTGAAACTGATTCCGAATATAGAACTGAAAGTTCTTGATTCGCAATGTTGTGGTATCGCGGGGACCTATGGGTTTAAGAAGGAGAATTATAAAACATCTCAGGATATTGGCGCGCCTTTGTTCGGGCAGATAGAAGCTAGTGATATAGATTATGTAGTAACCGATTGCGAAACATGTAAATGGCAGATAGAAATGTCCACAACAAAGTGTTGTGAACATCCTATTTCGATTTTAGCAAAAGCTTTGGGTTAATTTAGGTTTCGAATAAAGTTTCGACGAAATCTTCTAAAAGTTTCTTTTCGAAATCGAAAAAGTTTTGATCTGAAATATAATTTGTTCTCTATAGCTCTTTGTCTTGAAGTTTAGTAAATGATTATTTATTTTAAATAGCTCATATACAGTTATTTAGTTATTTGTTGAAGATGGCGATAAATCTGTGATGTTAAAAATGAATTTTTACGAAACAAAAGTTTGCAAAAATATGTTATTATCGTTATATTTGTTTATACAGTGAAATAAGACAAAGTATTGATGGTTTTTTATGTTTCAAAATAAGTTATACTGCTGTTTTATTTTCTCTAAAAAAATCAAGTTATGGAAAGAATTTACAACATTGGAAGTAGCCATGAGGCCAAAATTAACGAATGTCGTCCGTTCGGCGTTCAGAGTTTTGAAGTAGAAGCTGAATATTCTTCTACCTACAATGAAATCTTGAAGATTTTCAGAGAAGCTTTCAGCCTTGTTGATGTTACTCAGATAGTAAAGAAACTGTAAGAAACTCGGTTGGGAAGTCAGTCTTTTTACAGATGATTATATGAATAGATTATACCTGTTTTTATAATTAGGTATTCCATTCACAAAAAAGATGTATTCATTGGATACATCTTTTTTGTTTCTATAAAAACGAAAAAATGAAGTTTTCTTCTATGATGGGAATGGAGTAATTTTATCTATATAATAAGAGCCGATAGTCTTTAGCTATTAGCTGATAGTTCTTTGATGTATTGAATGGCATATTAGTAAATGACTGAAAAGACAGTTATGTTTGTTACATTTTAACGTTCTATTCTTATCGACTTCACTTCGTTTCGTCAGAATGTTCATTTTGGCATTGCCCAAAACGAACCAAAAGGCTAGCGCTTCGTTCCTCGGCGACCTGTCAACGGTTTGCCGGCTGAAGGGGACAAACGGGCTATCGCCCCGTCCCTTTCTACGCCGACTGCACCTGACAGGTGCCCGCCTGCGTCTCTAATGCGCATCCGCTGACGCCTTAGTAAGGCAAAGCCCTTTGAAGAATAAATACGCGTCAGCAGGCGCCGTATGCTTCACGGACGGGCACCCGTCAGGAGAGAAAGGCTAAAAAACGAAAACATGTTTGAGCTTATCCGGCGATTCGGGCTATACAAACCTCAGAGCGAATTTTTTCGTTTAGCCGTCTCTTCTGCTAACGGGTCGGCCTTTGAAGTGGGGTGCTAAAGCGTTTTTGGTTCCTTTTGGGGCTTTGGGCAAAAGGAACACAAGCAATCTTTGATTGCGCGTAGTAAAAAAACGAACATTTTTATATTACAATATACTGTCTCAATTACTGATTGGCTTTAATTCTTAATTGCTTTCCCTGTTACCTTTGTTACTTTTTAACCATATATAGTTAGCAGATGCAAAAATGACAAGATAAAAACAATAAAAAAACTGTCAGATGTGTCAGGTTTTAACTAAATATAGTTAATAAACGTGAATTTGGCAATAAGTTATGAATTATGAGTTATAAATGATGAATTGGACTTTGCACCTTAGCATCTGTGCGTGAAAATACTGTTTGCTGCTAACTGTAAATCACTTATGCGATAGCTAACGGCTAAAAGCTATCAGCTAAAAGCTGAAATACCTGTTACCTTTTAACTAAACATAGTTAATGTATGTGAATCGTTTATGAGGGTTAAAGAGATGCTATCTTAGGTTTATGTCAACATAAATAAAGCTAACTTGTTTACTAGACAGGATTCGCAGGTTTTATATTTGATAATATTACTGTTTGCTTTCCCTGTTTCCCTTGTGAAATAGTATCTTTACACTCGTAAAAAAATAAATGAAATGGATTTAAATTTAGAAGTATTCTCCATCATCCTATTTTTCGGTGCTTGCTTTGCCGGATTTATCGGTTCACTGACAGGATTGGGTGGGGGAGTTGTGGTAATCCCCTTACTTACTTTGGGGTTTGGCGTAGACATGCGCTATGCGATAGGAGCGGCTTTGGTAACATCGATTGCTACATCGTCGGGTGCGGCGGCGGCTTATATCAAAGAAGGAATAACGAATGTGCGTATAGGGATGTTCCTCGAAATAGCGACTACCACCGGAGCCGTGATAGGCGCTATAGTGGCTATGTATCTCGATAAAGTATATATTGCTATTATATTCGGCTGTGTATTGATTTTTTCGGCAGTACGCTCTATCAGCAAGAAGGAAGAGAATATCGATTATGCTGCCCCGGGCGATAAGCTGGGCGAAAAACTAAAGCTTAACGGTTCTTATCCCACAAAAGACGGGACGATAGAAAAATATAATGTACACAATGTAGTGGGTGGTTATTCACTGATGACATTGGCGGGAGTTTTGTCCGGACTGTTAGGCATCGGTTCGGGAGCTTTGAAAGTGTTGGCAATGGATACAGCTATGAAGATACCTTTTAAAGTATCTACCACAACGAGTAACTTCATGGTGGGTGTAACAGCTGCCGCGAGTGCGGTTATTTACCTGCAACGCGGATACATAGACCCCGGACTGGCAATGCCTATCGTTGTGGGAGTATTATTGGGAGCGTTCTTCGGCTCTAAAATACTGCCTAAGACGAATGTGAAAAAATTACGCTTGCTTTTCAGTGTCGTGATTTTCTTCCTGGCTGTTTCGATGATATATAATGGTATAACAGGTAAACTGTAAACAGTCATCAGTAAACAGTAAAACAACTCATAACTAAAACATCAGTATGAATATATTTACAAAAGAATTTTGGGCCGAAAGGGATATGGAGCTCTTTATAGGAAAACTGCTTCGCTATGGAGTTACCCTTGCCTGTGGTATTACACTTCTGGGAGGTATTATTTACCTTTTCCAGAATCACGGGGTGTCTATGGAGCATTACAAACCGATTCCGGACGGGCAGCCATTTCCCGGAGTAGAACATTATCTGAGGGAATTGTCTACTATAATTCCCCGTGTTTTATCTTTCGATGGCGCTGCTATTATACAATTTGGGGTATGTGTGTTGATTGCGACACCTATATTGCGGGTTGCTTTTTCTGTAATTGGCTTTCTGATAGAAAAAGACTACATGTATGTGGTGATAACCTTAATTGTTTTATGTATTATTGTAGCTAATATGCTTTTAGGATTACATTAGGACTAGTTTATTAATTTGTTTAGTACAGATATAACCAATAGATAGATGGATAAAATACTTCTTATAATCGCTTTTCTTATATCTCTGTCTGTACTCGGGCAGTCGGGAAAAGATACAGGCCTCGGCAGTATCAACAAGGAAAGTGCCGAAGCTTATATCGGGTTCCTTGCCAGTGATGCTTTGCGAGGACGTGAAGCGGGTCAGAATGGCAGTTGTATAGCTGCGGAGTATATCAAATCTCTGTTGCAGGATATGGGTGTTAAGCCTCTGAATACAGATTCTTATTTCCAGCCGTTCGAAGCATATAGCCGTGAGCGTCAGACACGGGCGCGATTTTCAGTACATCCTGATTCTATAGCTAGATATAAGCAGGAAAGAGCCTACAGAAAGCTGGAGTTGAAAAACGTTCTGGGATATATCGAAGGTAAAAGGAAAGATGAATATGTGATTGTCGGCGCTCATTACGACCATCTGGGAATGGATGAGAGCCTGGCCGGAGATAAAATATATAACGGTGCCGATGATAATGCTTCCGGGGTATCAGCTGTATTGCAGATAGCAAAAGCTTTTGTCGTTTCAGGTCAGCAGCCTGAGAGAACGGTTATATTTGCTTTCTGGGACGGGGAAGAATTGGGTTTGCTGGGTTCGGAATATTTTGTGGCTGATTGTCCTTTTGTATCATCTGTCAAAGGATACCTTAACTTTGATATGATAGGCCGTAATAAGGATGAGGCGAAACCGGAACACGTCGTTTACTTTTATACCGAATCGCATCCGGCATTCGGAGAATGGCTCAAGGATGATATAAAAGCATACAAACTGAATCTGAAACCAGACTACAGACCGTGGGATAAGCCGATAGGAGGAAGTGATAATGCTTCTTTTGCAAAACGAGATATCCCTTTGATCTGGTATCATACCGACGGACATCCCGATTATCATCAGCCTACCGATCACGCAGATAAAATAAACTGGGATAAGCTGGTGGATATTACCAAGGCCTCTTTCCTTAATCTATGGAATATGGCAAACCTGAAAAACTTTTAAAAACATGAAACATATACTTACTTCTACACTACTCTTACTCTCTATCTGTTGCTTTTCTCAAACCCCTGTAGAAAAGGGTTTGTCAGCTATTACCCGTCAGGATGCCGTTACTTATATAGGGGTTCTGGTCAGTGACAGCCTCGAAGGGCGAAAGGGAGGCGAACCGGGAGGTGCTAAAGCCGCCGGATATTTAAAGGGTATGCTGGATAGCATAGGTATAAAACCTTGGCGTGGGAAATATTTTCAGCCTTTTACCCCATCTCGTTTTCAAAGTTTATCGGGTAAGAAACTATCGTTATGCAATGTACTGGGATATATTCCGGGAAAAAATAGTGATGAAATAGTAATGGTAGGTGCTCATTATGATCATCTAGGGATAAGGGCAAATGAAACAAACGATAGCATATATAACGGAGCTGACGATAATGCTTCGGGCGTATCGGCTGTATTGCAGATAGCAAAGGCTTTCGTTGCTTCGGGGCAGAAACCGGAACGAACTGTTGTTTTTGCACTCTGGGATGGTGAGGAAATGGGGCTTTTGGGCTCCTCCCATTTTGTGGAAGAACATTTTTCATACATAGCTATTCCGTTGCTTTCACCTATCCCGATAAAAGGATATATCAATTGTGATATGATAGGGCGCAACAAAAACGGAGACGGTGCTCATGTTTCTGTATTTTATAGCGATAGTAAACCGGTATTCGGGGAATGGATAAAGTCCGGTATAGAAACTTACAGTCTGAAACTCACCCCTGACTATCCTTCCTTAGACAGTTCGCCGGGAGGGAGTGACCATATGCCGTTTATGCAGAAAGGTGTTCCTGTGATTTTCTATAATACCGATCTGCATCCCGATTATCATAAACCTAGTGATGAAGCCGATAAGATAAATTACGATAAGGTGGTGGATGTCACTAAACTGGCATTTCTGAATCTTTGGAATATGGCTAATCTGGAGAGTTTCTGAACAGAGTGTCGGATAAAAAATATGCCAACTCTGAATTAGATGTTGGCATATAGTTTATTGATGATGTGTCGTTATTATTCGATAGGATCTCCAGGAGCTTGTTTGCCGGGATCATAAATGGCAACCCCAACTTTAGAATCGGCACAACCATAGTATAGGAACCATTTGTTATTGAGATAGGCCAACCCTTCTATAAAGACAGTACCATCAGTGTATTGACCACTTTTTTCGAATTCGGCCATTGGGCGGAAGAAAGGAGTATCGAGCCGTCCGATGACTTTATATGGGTTCTGCAAATCGAATAAGACCTGCCCGGCGCTGTATGTGCCCGCATTGAAGCGTTCGTCACGTCTATCATCAGTTCTGTTCTTGCCATTGTACAGGAGCAGGATGCCTTTATCGGTCATTATCGCCGGAGGGCCGCACTCGGTAAGGGCGCTGTCGAAATACTTATAGCGTGGATAGATAAGGCCTTTCAGCTCGTTCTTTTCATTGAGGAGAGGAGTCCAGTTTATCAGGTCGGTCGATGTAGCGGCATTGATCATGTGTTCGCCCCAGTACATCAGGTAGGTTCCGTTTACTTTGGTAATTACGAGTTTATCGTCTACTACCTTGGTGACAATCGATGCTGATTTGCTCGCGAGGTCTTTGAAGCGGCCATCATATGCTTTAGCGAAAGCCGGGCCGTGTTTTTCCCATGTAATGAGGTCTTTGGATGTGGCTACACATAGGCGCGGAACTTGCCGGTTCCATGCGGTGTACATCATTACAAATGTTCCGTCTTCGGTCATGGCAACACGCGGGTCTTCACAGCCGCCTTCCCATTCATATTCCTTATTGTTATCTTCAGCCGGATATAGGACCGGGGTATTGCGTAATTGCATTGTGATACCATCTGTGCTTTCGGCTAAGCCTATACGGGATGTACGTTTGCCTATGCCTGTGGCAGAATTGTCTTCGGCACGGTATAAGACATAGATCTTCCCGTCTTTTACAGCTGCTGCCGGATTGAATGTATCACTCTCTTCCCATCCTATAGAATCTTTCTGCATAGGACAGAAGAATTTCGTGGACGGATTGGGTTCGATTAGTGGATTGACTCCGTCCGGACGGATAAATCCGCCAAAAGCCCATTCCGGAAGGATGTTAGAGTTATCTGATACAGATGCTTTACTTTCTTTCTTACTACTGCAGGAAAGTATACTAAAACAGATGATCAGAGAGAAAAATGCTCCTAAGTGTTTCATGTTCAATTGATTTTTGTTATCATTTCTATTCTAAGGTTCTCATATTTATATTAAAGGCTAAAGATAAATAATAAAGGCCATAAAACAGTGAAAGAGAGCTGCAAACTCTCTTTCACAAGATAACCAATAAAAATTTACCAATCTGGATTCTGTACCAGATTCACAGCCTTCTGTAACTCAGTCTGCATAATAGGCCAATAATAATGTTTAGGAGCTTCGAATACCCGTGTTTCCTTGCAGAAGCGTTCCATCCTGTATTTCTTGCCTCCAACTTCGATTTTACCATTAGCGTCTTCGACAGGCATCATACCGTTGATCATGCGTTGGCATTTAGGATATGCTTGATGGTATTGAGCCCAGTAGTTTTTAGACCTTTCGTTGTTTGTAGAACCTGCAGCCAGCCATTGTTGCTCTTTCTTTAACTCCGATTCGGTTGTCGGCTCCAGATACAAACGGCTATAGAACGTTCTCTTATTCTCATAGTAGAATTCCACACGGCGCTCACGCTTTATGTATTCCCGCATCAGGTCTTTGTTTGTTTTGCAGGCTACTGGCATAGGTGCCATAAAAGAGCGGGCTCTAACGGTATTCACCAGATCGTATATTGCCTGATTAGGTCCCGATACCTCATTTACAGCTTCAGCGTAGATATATATAAATTCCGGTAATCGCCATACTGCAGGGGCACTTATGGAAACACTACCACTTCTGTTCCAGCCTTCTTGCAGGTATTTACGGTGATAATAACCGGTGGTGGTAGCATTACTTGCCCCGATTTTGTCACTGCCTGAGGCTGTATTTGTAACGGATGGATTGTTTCCACCATCGCGGAACGCGGCTCCGTGGAATATAATATCACGGTAGAAACGAGGGTCGCGTCTGACTGACATATATGGATTAGTGTCATCATATCCGTCTGCTACAGCTTTACTGTCATAGATAGGATAACCGTATCCGTCAGGAGAAATATACTCGTATTCATCTACCTGTTCCTGTACAGGTTGCTGACGGGATCCACCTCCACGGCTAGGAGGATACATATCACCAAACCATCCTTCATACTTGTCCTTTGTTACAAACCAAACGGCTTCGTTCTTGAATGCTTCTTCGTCGTAGAACATTTGCCAAAGGCGGGTATATACAGTAGACCCGTTATAGTCTTTACCACCGCTATCATTGAAGTCTGCATTAGTATATTTGGTATAGAGGGAATATCGAGGTTTGCCATCAGCCTGAAAATCAAGCACAGCTTTGGCTGCATCACGGGCAGCTTCCCAACGCTTAACATCATAAGCATATTCAGATTCAAATTCGCGTTTTCCTGTATAACCATAACTGGCAGCTCCGTTGTACATAGGTGCAGCAGCAGTCCAT
This sequence comes from Dysgonomonas sp. GY75, assembly GCF_015234155.1. NCBI lineage: Bacteria > Pseudomonadati > Bacteroidota > Bacteroidia > Bacteroidales > Dysgonomonadaceae > Dysgonomonas > Dysgonomonas sp. GY75. The sequence continues at coordinate 160,027 of NZ_JADCLQ010000036.1, read as the reverse complement.
TTTGCGATAGCAATCAGTCCTAAGCAAGCTCCTTTGTCGGCACGGGCAAAATCTATCCCTGTCTGATTTGCAGGCAGACGGTTAGCAGCTTCATTGGCATCGGCTGTAATCTTGTCAACAATCGTATGTACCGATTCTTTCTTGAAGTCCATAGGTTGGTTGGCATCTACTACATAATCGATATACGGTATTTCTCCATACATACGTACTAGTAAATAGTGCAAATAGCCTCTGATGAAATATGCTTCTCCGACTCTTTTATTCAGGTCGCCCGGATTGATAGGATTGTCGGGAGTGTTATACTTTGTAACTCCGGCAATGATTACATTGGCCCGGCGTATAGTATTATAAATACCTTTCCAGAACATATCGTTGTTAGGCTGAGGCACAGCTGTGGGGCTCCAGTCGCCGCTATTGTAACGGTTTGTGATATTTCCCTCCACATTAGTAGCCTCGGCTTCATCGGTCAAACCCGCAGAAGAAAAGTGCGACAGCCATGTCATTGGCGCATTACATCTTTTTGTTCTCAGGTATAAGTCTGTTACAAGCTGGTTTACCTTCTCATAACTGGCAAAGGTTTTTTCTTCAGGAATCTGATCGTCGGGTTGCTTGTCGAGATATTCGCTACATGCGGCAAGAGACATCAGCATGACTACCAGCATACCTCTTAATATATATTTGAAACTTTTCATATTCTTGTTATTTTATTAAAATGTAATATCCACACCAAAATTAAATACCTTCAATATAGGATACCAATCTCCTCCTCCATTACGCATTTCAGGGTCAACATCTACATCTCCAAGTTTGTCCCAAGTAGCCAGATTTTGAGCCTGAGCATACACTCTGACATTACTTAGTCCTGCTACTCTTATTATTTTTCGAGGCAGTGTATAACCAAGTTCTATATTCTTTAATCTTACATACGAACCATCATACATGAACAGAGAACTGCTTTCATTCTTATTATTAGAGTGTGTGCCAATATGCAGAGCCGGATATTTGGCTGTCGCAGCAGTTTCTGGAGTCCATCTGTCGAGATGCATTGGTCTTACACGCCCTATCTTGTCTTGGTCGAAGTTAGGGAAATCGAATACTGCAGCATCTTTCAACATGATGGTAGAGTTTGTCGCACCCTGGAAGAGAACACTAAAATCGAATCCCTTATATTGTAACGTGATAGGTAATCCGAATTGAATCTCAGGGCTGCGGGGATATCCCATCGCCATACGGTCATTCTTATCGGTAATAACACCGTCTCCGTCCAGATCTTTGTAAACAGCATCTCCCGGTATCAAGGTGCCCCATGGCTGATAACCATCAGCATTCAATCTGTCTGCTTCGGCTTGGTCTGCAACAAAGTGGTCGAACACATAAAGCATATTTACATCCAGCGCTTGCCCTGTTTTCCGTCTCCATACATATTCATAGACAACTTCATTCATGTAATCAACTCTATTACGGGCAAATGTGAAATTGGGTTTGATGAAATATCTAAAATCTTTGCCTATCTTATCAGACCATGTTACCTCAAATTCGAAACCATGATTTTTTACTTTACCTGAGTTTATACGAGGGGCATCTTTCCCTACTATATCAGGGAAACCAAGTTTGTCACCTGTCAGTTCGGTGAGGATATCATACCTGTTTTCGTAGAAGTAGTCGAATGATACTCGCAGTCTTTGTCTTAGGAAATTAGCATCTAGTCCGAGGTTTAATTTTTTTGCTTTTTCCCATGTCAGTATTCTATTAGCCAGACCACCTTCTCTCCATCCACCCGGGTTTGTGTTGAAGCCACCTTCACCGAAGTTGTAGCCTTCACCACCTTCGAAGAACTGTAGATAACCAAACCTTCCGCCCGGGAGCTTATCACTACCAACCAGGCCGTATGAACCTCTGATCTTTAAGAAGTCCATCCATGATTTAGTGTTATTCATGAATGATTCATTGGAAATTACCCATCCCACAGACCCGGCAGGGAAGAATCCATAACGTTTTTCTTTCGCAAAGTTCTCGGAACCATTATACCCGAAGTTAAATTCTGCAAAATAGCGGTCTGAGAAATTATAGGTAAACTGTCCTGTCAGGCCTTGATATCTGTGGTCGGCACGAACTTTATCTCCGTCATATTGTCCTTCTGTGGAACGATTGAACAAAAACATTCCGGTCACATTATGATTTTGCGCAAATGAGTTCTGATACATTAATTTTGCCTGATAGTATGTCCTGTTAGAAGGATTACTCTGGGTGAAGTTATTACCTACCGTCTGGTCTGTGTTGTATTTATTACCGGTAGAATATACTCCGTCGTAATGACCGGGAGTCCTGTAAATATCAATACCATCTTTAGGCTTGAATGTAGCGTAAGAAGGATATTGGCGATAACCTTCGCTATAGGTATTAACTTCTCTTCTGGTCCATTGCTCTTCACGGGCATCATAAGAGAAAGTTCCTTCGATTTTTAATCCTTTTGTAATGAAGTCCAGATCGTATCCCATCGAAAAGCTACCTTCCAGATAAGTGTACTTTTGGGTGTGATAACCCGAACGGGATAGTTCTCCTAATAGATTGAAACGATAAATCTGGTCTCCGAACAGCATTCCTTTAGGATTATTGACAAAATAGCTTTGATTGGCCGGATTATCATTCTGTTCCAGTACAATAGGCAGATAAGGAGGTTGTGTCATTGCAATATTCACCAGACGGCTGGCCGCGGAACCAATATTGGTACGGTCTGTTATCCGAGCGCCCAAATCGAGTTTCACCCAGAACTTATCTGTAATATCTACATCTATATTAGACCGGAAGTTATATTTCTTGAAATTAGGTGATGCATCATAATCGGATAGGTCTACATGTCTGTAATTGGTTCCCTGATTCATATGTCCGGCCATAACAAAGTATCTTACTTTATCTGTACCTCCGCGAACCGACAGGTTATAATCTTGCTGTGCCGCAGACTTAAACATATAGTCGAAATAATCCCAGTTGTATCCTAAGCCGTCGGAATTATCACCTCTGGCCATTCTGAAGTTGGCAATAGCCTCTTCTGTGAACGGATATTTAAAGTTTTCCAATGTTCCGTTCATCATGGCATCATTTCGCGATGCTTCATTATATAGAGTGGCATAATCGGCGGAGCCTAATAAATTGGGCGTTTTACCTACTTTATTAAAACCAAAAGAAGCCTTGAAGTTCACAGATGCCTTTTCCGAAGCTTTACCACGCTTGGTGGTAACAACTATAACACCGTTGGCACCACGGATACCATAAGGTGCAGTAGAAGCAGCATCTTTCAGTATTGTAAATGTTTCGATCTCGTCTGCTGCCAGATAGGACATGTCGCGTTCTACTCCGTCAACAATTACGATGGGGGATTGATCCCCATAAGTGGACTTACCGCGAATAAATAATTCGGATTTATCCACGCCCGGTTCTCCTCCGCTAAACTGGTTAACAATCAAGCCCGGAAGCCGTCCAGCCAGTGCATTATTAATGTTTGCAGTAGGACTTTGCACAAGGTCTTTAGTGGTAATGGTTGCTACGGCACCAGTGATGTTTTCCCTTTTTTGAGTAGTGTATCCCACGACTACTACTTCATCCAGCGCTTTGATGTCCTCTACCAGATCCACGTTTAATGTTGTTTTCCCTTTCAGTTCTATCTGTTGTGGTTGGAATCCGATGTATGAGAAAACAAGAGTTGCTTCTGCATACGGAACTTTTATGGAGAAGTTACCATCTGCATCTGTCATAGTAGCAATGTTTGTTCCCTTTACAGAAACGCTGACACCGGGCAATGTCTCTTTGGTAGAACTATCGAAAACCTTCCCTGTCACTTCTTTTTGGGTCTGTTCGGTTTTGTGTACTGAAGCCGATATGTATTGCGGGCTTCCTATTGCTAATAACGTTATTATAAGCAATCCCGTTCTTATGCGCATAAATACTTTTTTAGTAAAAATGTCTTTCATAATAGGTTAATTAAAGTTAGTAATTTGCGGTTCTTTACTATTTAATCGTGTCTCAGAGGGGCGTTTTAGAACTCTTAGACACAGAGGAATGTCCAGTCGATAGGAGTTTTTTGTTATTTTCATTGTTATAATAATTACGAATAAGGTTAGTTGTTAAAAATCTCTGATCTACTGTTATCTTTTTTGTTTTCCCATAGGCTATAAATTTTAGAGGTTAATAATTGGATTTTTAATATGAATGGATGTTTTCCCTACTTCCAAACTATAACTTTAACAGATGCATATAAATACGGAAAACCTTCTTTCGAAGAACTGGTCAGTTCTTCGAAAGAAGGTTTTCTTAATAGAAAAGAATAGTCGGATTTTATCTGTTATATCCGCCCTATTGTTTTTTTGCCTTTTTTTAATTAATATGTTCTCTCTCTCTCTCTCTCTCTCTCTCTCTCTCTCTCTCTCTAGAAAAATACAGCTAACCGCCAAATTTTCAGTCGAAAAAATGCCTTTCATTGTTATTGTATTTTGTATAATATAGAGCATATATATGAGGATAAATTAAGGGTCAATTCTTTGTCAATTCCAATCTTTTATATAATTGATTTTTTTTAGGTTTCTTTCGCATTGAAGAGGAAAGATTGCATGCAATATTAATTAATATTAAAATATCTTCTACTATCCGCTTTACCAAAAGAAGTCTATAATTCGGCCAATGGCGTATATATATACTTCTTTGGTAATTTGGGATACCTGGGTATCAGGGTTGTTTTTGATTAATACAGAAATTTATTTTTTATTATTTCTCATTAGAGAATGAATATGGATAATCAGCAGCATTTATACCTCTTGTTATATTAGGGGTAGTAGCCATTTTATAATTGATATTCGCTCCCTTCAGTAAGGTATCGTGAGTCAGGTAGTTTTTACTATGAACTTTTCCATTGACAGTCATAGATGATATATACCTGTTATATTTACTGTTATTGTCTGCTTTAATGACTACTTTTTTACCATTCTCCAGATTCAGGGTGACTGACCTGAATAATGGCGATCCCAGTATATACTCATCAGAGCCCGGACATACGGGATAGAAACCAAGTGCAGAGAAGACATACCAAGCCGATGTTTGTCCGTTATCTTCATCGCCGCAGTATCCATCAGGATTAGGGTTGTAGAGTTTATCCATTATTTCACGAGCCCAATATTGAGCCTTCCATGGTTCGCCGGAATAGTTGTATAGATAAACCATATGTTGTATCGGCTGGTTTCCATGCGCATATTGTCCCATGTCCATCACCTGCATTTCACGCATTTCGTGGATCATGCCGCGGCTTTCCATCCCTTTGCTTCCAGGTACTATGAATACAGAATCCATCATTGTATTAAATTCTTTTTTTCCTCCCATCAGGTCTATCAGACCTTGCGGATCGTGGAATACGCAGAAACTCCAATGCCAGCTGTTACCTTCACAGAATGCACGACTCCAGTCTTCGGCTACAAACGTTTTATCGAATTCACCGTTCTCATTACGGCCGGTCATCAGTTTGAACTTCGGATTGTAGAGATTCTTGTAGTTCATGGCACGCTCTTTATATATGCTTGTTTCACTTTCGGGTTTGCCCAATGCTTTACCCAATCTGTAGATAGTCCAGTCGTCATATGCATATTCCAATGTACGGGCTGCGCTTTGTCCTATTCTGACATCGTCCGGCACATAACCCAGTTTGTTGTAATATTCATATCCCAGGCGGCCTGAAGCCGAAACTTTAGGATGTACATTGTTTGCTCCGTTTTTCAGAGCTTCCCATAGTGTTTCTATCTCATAACCTCTTAATCCTTTCAGGTATGCATCGGCAACAACAGAAGCTGAGTTGTTCCCCACCATAATATTGCGATGACCCGGACTGGCCCATTCAGGCAAGAACCCGCTTTCCTTGTATGCGTTTACCAGACCTTCCTGCATTTTTTCGTTCATTGACGGATACACCAGGTTCAGGAATGGGAACAGGCATCGGAATGTATCCCAAAAACCAGTATCGGTAAACATATATCCCGGAAGAACTTCGCCATTATAAGGGCTATAGTGAACAACTTCTCCTTTGGCGTCTATCTCATAGAAACTGCGAGGGAATAGCACCGAACGGTAAAAACAGGAATAGAATGTACGGAGGTTGTCTATGTTGTCGTCTGTCACTTCTATCCGCCCTAATGTCTCATTCCAAACCTTACGGCCTTTGTCGGCTATCTGATCGAAACTGTCACTGCCGAGTTCTTTGAGGTTCAGCTCGGCTTGTTCGGGGCTTATAAATGATGATGCCACACGTGCGTGAACAGTTTCACCTCTCTTGGTGGCGAAGCCGATAATAGCGCCTGTATGGTTTTCTTTGGCTTCAAGTTCGTTCTTACGGATTTCACTGTCTCCTACAGTTGCCTGATAGGTAAACGGCTTGTCGAAAACAACGACAAAGTAGTTCTTGAAATTATCGGGTACCCCGCCGCTGTTACGCGTTGTGTAACCTACGATTTTGTTCTGTTCCGGAATGATTTTCACATAAGATCCCCGGTCGAAAGCATCGATAATAACATAGGAATTATCTTTTTCGGGAAAAGTGAAACGGAATATTGCCGCGCGATCGGTTGGCGTTATTTCGGTTGTTATATCCGAATCGGCAAGATATACTTTATAATAATAAGGTTTTGCTACTTCCGATTTGTGCGAGAACCAGCTGGCCCGCTTGTCCTGATTGAAAACAGGTTTGTCTACAATCGGCATGATGGAAAATTGTCCGTAGTCGTTCATCCATGGGCTGGGTTGGTGTGTTTGCTTGAATCCCCTGATTTTGTCGGCAGTATATACATACGACCATCCATTCCCCATTTCCCCGGTCTGAGGCATCCAGAAATTCATTCCCCACGGACGGGCTATTGCCGGATATGTGTTACCTGTCGATAGTTCAAATTTAGATAATGTCCCTGTCAGGATGCTTACATAGTCTACCGGTTCTGTTTTTATTTGCGCAAAAGAGATAATTGCAAATAAAAAGAATATACCCGAAGCGGTTGCTTTCTTAATCGTGTTTTTAATATTCATAGTCGTATGATAGTATAGTGATTGAGTTTTATTATTTATTCATACTGAACGATGGGGGTACAGCGTTATCGTCTGAAGCCCATTTTTTATTCGGATGTTTTCCCATAACCAGTTCGAGTTTTCCTCCGCGCATCAGTTCTTCATGCGAAAACCAGGATTTATTCCAATCTTTACCATTCAACTTTGCTGATTGGATGTATTTATTTTCGGGAGAGTAGTTAATTGCCACGACTTCAAATGATTTGCCGTTGCCGATATCCAGTTTTGCGCTCTCGAAAGTAGGACTTCCTATTACATACATCGGTAATCCGGGGGTGACGGGGTAAAATCCGATCTGGGAAAATACGACAAATGCAGTGAGGCCGCCCCCGTCTTCATCGCCGGGAATACCCATCACATCGTTTCTGAACCATTGATTAAGCAGTGTGTGTACACGCTTTTGAGTACGCCAGGGCTGTCCTGCATAATTGTATAAATACGGAATGTGCATTGCAGGTTCGTTCCCCATCGAGAATTGTCCGACATTACCGCTATGATCGGCATAAATATGATAAAAATCGGGTTTCCCCTTCCCCAGAGGGGTACTGTACATATCTTCAAGCTCTTTTACAAAGGCTTCTTTTCCACCGAGCATGTTCACTAAATCAGCAATATTGTGCGGCACGTCCCAGCGATATACATATCCGGTATTTTCATCATAAGCATCGCGTCCGCCAATACCCGGAGGAAAGCGGTAATCAAGGTCTTCCATAAATTTGCCTGAAGCATCTTTAGGATGGAAAAACTTAGTCTCTGGATTAAATACCTTATGGTAGTTTAGGCTACGTTTTGAAAAATAATCGGCTTCATCATCCTTCCCTAATTGTTTTGCAATTAACGACAGGCACCATTCATCGTAGACTGTACCTAGAGTGACGGCGATAGGCTGGCGTCTTTCCCATCCGTGAACTTCCGGAGCTGTTTCCTTTTCCCCCTTTGCCAGAGAAGGAAAGTATCCGTGTTCTTTGTAGAAGAGGTCTAATACTCCGGCCGGTTTGGACGACCAGGGAGCCAGCGTTTTTTCGGTGATTGCCGCTTTGCTCACATTGTATGCCTCTTCAAGATCGAATCCTCTCAGTCCCTTTATGTAGGCATCGGCGACCATAGCTGCCCCGTGATTCGAATTCATACGGCGGCTGTCGCCCGTCACTTCGGGAAAGTTTGGCATCCACGGATTTTTCATCTGGCGGGTCATTACTATGTATGAGTTAACCATATCATTTTCCATTTCAGGCTCGATAATTATGCGCAACGGATGAGTAGCACGGTAAGTGTCCCAAATCCAGTCGTCGGTATAGAATGGACGGCCTTCGTCATTGTGGACTTTTCCATCATAGGCGCTAAAGTAATTCCCGTCTTCCGAAATACAGATCATACGTTCGTAAGTACGGTAAAGAGAGGTGTAGAAAACTGTTTTGGCGTTTTCATCAATACCGGAAACCTGTATCTTTCCCAGTGTTGAATTCCATATGTCGCGGCCTTTTTGCGCTATGTTTTCCAGATTATAGTCTTTTATTTCTCTCCTTAGATTATTTTTAGCCTGTTCGGAACTTATAAATGAGACTCCGTAACGCACCTTTATTTGTTTGGTCCCGGCAGGATATTTCATCACATAAAAAGCGTTCCGGCCTTGTGTGGTTTTTTCGTTGCTATTTATAGTATTTCCTTTGTGAGTTCCAACTTCTGAAGGTTGTATGTCAGTTTCGAAGTAGATGTATACTTTTGTATTGTTGCTAAGATTCTGATATCCGTATACTGTATTTTTATCCGAATTGAGTTCCCCGTTCCGGGTATTGAGGATCAGATAAGCGGATTGATTACTATTTTCGAAATCGATGTAATAGATTCCTGCCTGATGCGACGGTGCATATTGGGCATGTATATTATAATCGTCGAGATCGACACTGTAATAATATGGTTTTATGATTTCGTTGTCGTAGCCGAAGTTGATTGTATTTTTTATATCTTCTACCGCTCCCTGATACGGACTCAGATTAAAGGCAGAACTTCCCCTATGGCTTGTGACGATCAGGGGAAGTCCTGCAATAGTATTGCCTGTATAATTCTCGCGTTCGGGATATACCCTGAGCATACTATTAGGTAAATGCACAGTCGGATAGGTTGGCACCAAAAGGTGGCTTATGTTACCGATGTACGGATTTACATAGTCGACAGGCTGACTTTTGTTCTGGGCATTTATATTGTTTGTTAGTAAAAACAGTAAAATTAAGGTATAAGAGACGAATATACTTTTCTTCATATTTTGTAGGAATGTTATATTCAAATAATGGCCTATTCGATTTTAGGGTTAAAAAAAATTGCTGAAAATGTTTATACAAACATATGTCTATACTATTAACCGGGGTATTAATTAATTATTAATTGGCGCGAAAAGGAACACTTTTGTCTTGTTTGTATACCTCTAAGCTATCCGTTAAAGTATACAATAAGGTAAGTCATTGATGCTGGCGTGAAGTGTAATTGTGCTGAGGAATAGATTGTTAGATTCTACTTAGCTGAAGAGAGCTTTTTAGTGGGTTTGTTTTCAATGAATAATTAAAATTTTGTATCTGATTATGAATAACTAATTTTATATAATTTTGTACTATGTGCGATACCTTAAAAGAAATAAGATGAAAATTACCATACTTTTTGTTTTTATTTTTTGTCCTTTCCTTACTATTATCTCACAATCCAAAGATATGGATAAAAGCTTTTCATATGGATTGAACTTCAAGTCTCATGAGGTAAATAAAGACGACAGGACTTCTCTTGATTTACTTCCCGATGGATTTTTAAAACTCTCAAAAGGATATACACTCGAATTTGATCTTAAACTTACCAACAGTAATCATACATACGGATATATATTCAGAATTATTGCAAATGATACTACAAGTCTGGATATGACGTCTTATCTGGGAAATAATCGCATCAATTTCATACTTAACGGCATACATAATACAAAAGCCTCATCGGAATATAAATACGAGCGCAAACAACTGGAAGGCAAATGGGTGAAAGTAAAGATAGAGGTTCGTGCAGGCTCAGTGACATTTTCCATAGATGGAGAAGAAATATTGATTGATACACCGGATAATTCATTGGGAATATCTACTATCGAAAAGATATACTTTGGGGCTAACAGGCATAAGTTTTTCTATACATCTGATGTTCCTCCTATGTCGGTAAAAAATATAGAAATAAAAGATGATAAAGGAAAAATTGTCCGTAGGTGGGATATGGGCAGGCATACTGTGGCTGCAGTATATGATGATACCAATGGATACAGGGCCACAGTATCGAATGGCATTTGGGAAATAGACCGTCATACAAACTGGAATAAGGAAATGAGTTTGATTACCAGGAATATTTATCCCCAGATTGCAACGGATTCTATTAATAACAGAGTATTTGTAGCTACAAATGATAGCTTATATATAATGCATCTGAAAAATAAGTCGGTACAACGTATAAAGGTCGGTGGAGGAAGACCTTTTCAGGGGGCATCCAGTTATCTTATTTATGACTATATAGCGGATAGGTTGGTCTCATACAGTATAAGCCATCCCGAACCGATGTTGTATAACTTTGATACGAACATGTGGTCGGGCAGCCCGTCGGATATGTCTTTGTATGTTCAGCACCACAACAGGTTTATAAATCCGGATACAAACCAATTGGTGGTATTTGGCGGTTATGGACTGTATAGGTATAGCGCCGCTTTATCAACCTATGATTTGAACACAGGGCAGTGGGAAACAAATGATCTTATAGACCAACTAAGCCCCCGCTATTTGTCTTCGATGGGGTATCTGGGAGATGGACAGATCCTGATTTTTGGCGGATATGGGAGTAAGACCGGATTGCAGGAGGCTTCATCGTATAACCTTTATGATCTTCATTTGGTGGATACTAAGGCTAAAACCAGTAAGGAGCTGGGGACACTTGAGGGAATGCCGGAACCTTATGTTTTTGGTAATTCGATGATAATCGATGTGGGGGAGAATAAGTTTTATACTCTTGCTAACAGAAGCGATGTTTATAAATCCTCCATACGCCTGATGGAAGTGAATATGAATGACTTTTCTTACCGGTTCCTGTCCGATTCCATACCATACAATTTTCAGGATACCGAGTCTTTTTGCGATATGTTCAGGTATAAGAATTCCGCGATATATGCGGTTATATTACAAAGGACAGAAAGGGGTGCATTTGAAACCGGTATATATTCATTGCTTTATCCGCCATTATCACAAACTGATATTTTGCAGGTACCCGGTGCAAGGAATACATTTGGTAATTCTCCGGTAACTTATATAATTATAGGACTGTTAGTTATTGTAATTCTTGTGGTAATTTATCTGTTGAGAAAGAATCGGATAGAGAAAGCCGCGTTGTCGCCTGTCGTTGGAGATAAAGCGTTCGTTTCTCCCCCTGTATTGCCTCAGGTACCTCACGCATATAAAGAAAAGAAACGCTCAAAAATATCGTTACTGGGTGGCTTTCAAATTTTCGATAGGGGAGGGAATGATATAACAGGCTTCTTCACTCCGGTAATCAGGCAGATGTTTTTAATGTGCTTGCTTGAATATATTGCTACGGGAAAAGGGGTGACATCTGAGCGTTTGGATGAGGAGTTTTGGTTTGATATGGGTAAAAATAAGGCTACTAATAACCGGAATGTGAATATCCGTAAACTACGACTCCTTCTTCAGGAAATAGGAGATGTAACTTTTCAGAAAGATAACAGCTACTGGCATGTAAGTATTGGGGACGATACTTTTTGCGATTATGTGACGGTAATGAATCTGTTACATGAAATATCATCTGCTGATAGAGTAATAGAAAAGTCGGTGATAGAGAAAATTATTGGAATTGCATCAGCTGGTTTGTTGTTGCCGAATATAGATAAGAGGTGGGTCGATAGATATCAGTCCGGTTATTCGGATCTGCTTATCACTACCTTACTGAAAGCGGCAAAAACAATAGAAATAAAAGATGATTTCCGCTTATTGGTAAAGTTGGCCGATGTAATACTTATTCATGATAGTATAGACGAAGATTCTGTGCAGATCAAGTGCCGGAGTTTATATAAGTTAGGGCAAAAAGGTTTATCAAAACAATGCTATGATAAATTTTGTCTGGATTATAAGAATATCCTGAATGAAGAACCACAACTCAAATATGACTCTATTATCCTTTCGGAATAGAAAATGCCGATATCCCATTCTACATTGGCATACCGGCACATTATCTCATTAAATTATTATCCTATCTGGCTACCCGGAGTTACGTCTTTAGGCGGCTGTATCAATGATAGTGTTCCATCACTGTCTTCCACAGACAACAACATTCCCTGCGACTCCACGCCTTTCAGCTTGCGTGGTTCCAGGTTAGCCACAAAGCATACCTGTTTGCCTACAAGGTCTTCGGGTTTGTACCATGCTGCGATACCCGATATGATTGTACGTTTGCCCATTCCGTCGTCTATAAGGAATTGGAGCAGTTTATCAGCTTTCGGCACTTTTATGCATTCCAATACTTTGCCTACACGAAGGTCGAGTTTTGCAAAATCATCGAATGCTATATTTGCTTTCTGAGGGGCAACCTTTATCTCCACTGCCTGTTCATTTGCTTTCTTCGTGTCAAGTAACTTTTGTATTTGTTTTTCGATCGTTTCATCCTCTATCTTGGCAAATAACAGTTCCGAAGGGTTTAGCTGATGGCCAGCCGGCAATAGATCTATTCTGCCCAGTTGTTCCCATGTCAGATTATCTTTATTGATAAACTGCCGGATTTTCTGTACACTGAATGGTAGGAATGGTTCGAATGCAATAGACAAATTCGCTGTCAGCTGCAATGAAATATTCATAATGGTTTCCACGCGTGCCATATCTGTTTTAGCCACTTTCCACGGTTCGGTATCTGCCAGGTATTTATTCCCTATACGGGCCAGGTTCATAGCTTCTTTCAGCGCGTCGCGGAAGCGGAATGTTTCGAGATACGACTCCACCACTTCTTTTACGTCGGCAAACTCTTTCAGGGTTTCTTTATCGTAGTCGGTCAACTCGTGTATCTGCGGGACTTTGTTGTCGAAATATTTTTGAGTAAGTACCAGCGCACGGTTGATGAAGTTTCCGAGTATGGCGACCAATTCGTTGTTGTTACGGGCTTGGAAGTCTTTCCACGTAAAGTCATTATCCTTAGTTTCAGGAGCATTTGCCGTAAGCACATAGCGCAGAATATCCTGCTGTCCCGGAAAATCTTCGAGGTATTCATGCAGCCATACAGCCCAGTTGCGGGATGTGGATATTTTATCTCCTTCGAGATTCAGGAATTCATTTGCCGGAACGTTTTCAGGCAAAATAAACGAACCCTCTGCTTTGAGCATAGCAGGGAATACGATGCAATGGAATACGATATTGTCTTTACCGATGAAGTGAAGCAATTTTGTGTCTTCCGATTTCCACCATTTCTCCCAGCTGTCAGGCAATAATTCTTTTGTATTCGATATATAGCCGATAGGTGCATCGAACCATACATAAAGCACTTTTCCCTTGGCATCCGGGAGAGGAATAGGTACCCCCCAGTCGAGGTCCCGGCTTACGGCACGGGGTTGTAATCCCATATCCAGCCATGATTTGCATTGTCCGTATACATTCGATTTCCATTCCTTATGGTCTTCGAGTATCCACTGGCGAAGCCATGACTCGTGTTTATCGAGAGGCAGATACCAGTGTTTTGTTTCGCGCATTACAGGCGTTGAACCGGAAATTGTGGAACGGGGGTTTTTCAGGTCGGTAGGGCTTAAAGATGTTCCGCACGATTCGCACTGGTCTCCGTATGCGTTCGGATTGCCGCAATGCGGACATTCACCCATTATATAGCGGTCGGCAAGGAACATTTGCGCCTCTTCGTCGAAATATTGTTCGCTTGTCTTTTCTTCAAAATCTCCGTTTTGATATAGTTTGAGGAAAAAGTCAGAAGCCGTTTGCTTATGTATCTCCGAACTTGTACGTGAATAGATATCGAAAGATATGCCGAAGTCTTCAAACGACTTTTTGATTATGGCGTGATATTTATCTACGATATCCTGTGGCGTCACACCTTCTTTCTTGGCGCGTATGGTAATAGGTACGCCATGTTCGTCAGAACCTCCGATGTGTATTACTTCCTGGCCTTTCAGCCTGAGGTAACGCACATAAATGTCGGCAGGGATATAAACGCCTGCCAGATGTCCGATATGGACAGGCCCGTTGGCATAGGGGAGGGCCGATGTAACGAGGGTTCTTTTGAATTTCTTAGTCATATAGTATATTGTTTTATATTTTTTCAGAATATCAGGATGCAAAGATAGAAACTAAAAAGGAAAAGATATTTTTTTTATAAATTAATTCGTTTCTATTTTCCATGTTAAGAAGATTATATAAACAAATCGGACTGTCTGGGTGTTAACTAACCGGATATATGGATGCAGCTTTTTAACATTTTATTCATCTATATAGTATAAGTGATTAAGAAACTGTTTAAATTTTATAGCAAAGCTTTTTCATAGCTGATTTTAGATGGATTTAGTCATTTTTACTTGCAGGTTTAGCGGGCTAAACCCAAAGGAAAAAGGGCAAAATACGCTAAAAAGAGCATTAAAAAGTTGCTAAGAATATTTATCAGATTCTATCATAATTATATTTTTCGCTAAAATTTAAACAGTTTCTGAATATAAGTATTAATTAAAATAAGGAAAAATGAAGAACTTAACAAAAACAATGCTGACACTACTTTCGGCTGTAGTATTATTATCATTCACAACTTCAATGAATGCACAGGGTAAAAAAATAGATTTAGATAAAGAACTGGCTGCCTTCCCTAAAGCAGAGGGTGATATGGTCAGGCATGTAATAGAGTTGAAAAAGAAGTCTGACGAATCTTTATACAAAGTAGAAATAATTCCGGGAAAAGTGATGAGCGTAGACTGTAATCATCACTCGCTTATGGGTAAACTGGAGGAAAAAGACCTGCAAGGTTGGGGATATACTTATTATGAGTTTACTTCCGACGGGCAAACCCGTTCTACAATGATGGCTTGTAACAAACCGAACGAAAACAGGTTTGTGAGCGGTCAGACTCTTATCGTAAGATACAACAGCAAATTGCCGATTGTAGTATACGCGCCAAAGGGTTATGAGGTGAAATACAGGATATGGAAAGCTGATAAAGAAAAAAGTACGGTAGAGAAGTAAGTGTTTCAATATAAAAGAAAGAGCCTGAATCTGTGTTGATTCAAGCTCTTTTATTTTTACAAACCCAGCGTCTTTTTCAAAGACTTATACCCACTCAGGCTTATGCGTACCTGTCCTCCGTTTTTCAGTTTCAGTAACTGGCTTTGCTTGTCATAGAGCTCTATCTGCGATATAAACTCTATATTGACTATGCTGGAACGGTGTACCCTTACAAATTTATCTTGTGGCAAACCGCTTTCGAACGATTTCATGGTTTGCTCCTTCAGGAATTTCCCCTTTGTAGAGTGTATCATTACATAATCGCCTTCGGCCTGTAGGTGTATGATTTCGGATACCAGCACTACATCTATCTTTTGCCCGTTTTTTACGGCGATACGTTCCAGTGTTTCATTATTTTCAGTTTCAATCACAGGCTCTTGTATATTGTCCGGGAGTTCCTTGTCTTCTTTCTCTTCCCCGATCGGTATCCCGGCAACCTTTTCCTCCGATGGGTACAATCGTGTAAATGTTGCTATTGTAAGACTGTATACGAGTAATGCCAGCACTACGCGTATAGGGACCGTGTGTAGCAGGGCCGTCCATTCACCTTCGGGGAATACCATGTATAGAACCAGAAACTCGATACAGAGCCAGCAAGCTACAAAGAGGATGGCCAATGCGCTGTAATTGATAAGTTGTTGCCTTACCGGAAACGATGAAATATGACTGTATTGAGCTATATTCCTCAATAATAGGAGCAATACCGAAAGAACAATCCCCGATATGGCTGAATCTGTAGTCAACACAGATTCTGATACATCCACCAGCGATTTCATACATATATATAAAATAATGGCTGCTGACAATGCTATGAGAATATGTATGTAAACCAGTTTGCGGTTTTCCATTTCACAGAGTATTAAGTGAAAGAAAGTATTTGATGCAACATCGTTTAATAGTAACCGGCTATTACTGTCGCAGATACAAAAGTAAATAAATAGGTATGAGACCTTAGTTTCTTATTTCACCGCTTCCGAACATGGCACTCCCTTTGATTACCAGACGTGGCATACCGGTTTCTCTTATTTTTTCACTGAAATGGTATCTTTTATCTTCGAAAGAACCCAGCAAGGAGTTGCTTTTTAATTCTACAGCCCAGTCGGATGGAATATAGATGACAATACTGCCGAACATCACATTGGCTTCGAGTACGCCCGCGAATTCGCTAAGATTTGCCCGGCGTAAGTCTATAATCAGTTCTCCGAACATCACATTGGCTTCTCCTCCTTTAAAATTCTGAGAGAGGACGATTTGCTCAGATCCGCCAAACATCAGGTTCTTGTCAATATAGTCGGCACTGTTTTGTTCTGCCGGATTGAAGTGATCATTTGTAGACTCATATTTGTATTCTTTTCGATGGCTCTTTTTCGCAGAGGGGAATGAGCGGCTTATTACTAAAAGAATACCGCCGGCAATAAGCAGGACCGGCCAGTATGTTTTGATATCTATATCGAACCGCACAAAATATTCGGGAAATACATTGCACAGAACAGGGTAAATAAAAAAAGTACCGACAGCCAGAAGAACGAAACCTCCCACATATTGTCTTTTCAGTAACGTCCATATACCTAATACAATCAGAAGCATTTGCCATGATATCAGTATCCGTTTGTATTCTGTAGGTATAATGCCCAAATTGAGGAACAGGTACACTCCTCCAAAAAGAATTAAAAAGAGGGCAAATCCGATACCATTACCATTGCTATTTCCTCTTTTAAACAGGTGTTTATCTTTAAAGTTTCTTTCCATAAGAATGCGTTTTATTAGTTTCTGATGTAAAAGTACATTTGTTGAAGTTAACAGGCAATGATAAATCGACAAACAAATACTATTTCCCGACGAGCGAGGAATAAATAACTGCAAATATTATTTCAGCTGTTTCACTCTGAATCCATTCTGCAAGCTGTTTCCCCTGGCTTCCACTGTTTTTATATCCTGCATTTTCCATTCTTCGGCAATGGCCGCATCTCCTGTACACGGAAATATGCCAAAGCAAGAACCGGTCCTTTGAGTGGTTATATAGATCGTGATGCTATCGTTGATTTTATAGGGGATTATTTCGAAGGTCAGGTTATGCGATGTCTTTTCAAACAGGGCTGAATCCTCCATTTTATATTCTGCCGGATAAGGGCGATAAAGCATTACCAAAACATAATCCTTTATATTTCTTTCTTTTAAAGCGTGGTAATACTGACTGCCGGCTTTGGCGAAAGATATGAAAATGAGCATGGTAAAACCTGCAATAATAATGTTTCCCGTTTTTGCCCCCATTCTTTTATTGTCTTTCAGTATCAAGGAAATGGCAAAAAACAGCATGGCGAATATTACTCCCGCGCAAAACCTGAAATCGCGAGCTGTCAAAAGCCAATATATCATATTTATACTTAATACAACGAAAATGAAATACATATATGCAGGGGTGTTTCCTTCCTTTCGGATATACCAAAAGCCTGTAATAAAGACAGCGATAACCGACAGGAAGAAATAAGTTGTCCATGACAGGAAAAAAGTAGAGAACGTAAGGTTTTCCAAATAATGGAGTATAGCATAGCCGAAACCTCCGTTGCCGATTTCACTGATGTATTCACGTTGTTTGATAAGGACATATTGCGGCACTTTCCAGTCGAAGGAAAACAAATCTATTTCTCCTAACGGATACACCAGATAGCCTGTAATGATTACATTCCGTATGAGCCAAAGTACGATGACAGCCATAGCACTGAGACACGGAAACAGCATTTCTTTATATTTCTTTTCTTTGACCAGTTGGTAAATTACATACAAGCTAATCAGGCAGAGCGGAGCGAAGAGTAGTTTATACGTTACCAGACTGATGATAACAAATATATACAACAACGGCTTTTTTCTCAGATTGTCCGGATATAATATCAGGCTCGATATAAGATAGAAGACGGCCAGATTAGGAATTGTATCGGTAGAAGTATCTGCAATGCCTTCTTTCGAAAAATAAAATAAGAGAAAGTATAAAACGAGCAGAATCAGGCGCTTAATTTCGAATCGGCTATTTATTGTTTCATATAATATCCATATGGCCAGTAGTATAGCCAATGCGCTCTGTAAACCATAAACAGGTTGCCCGAACAGGAAACGTAATGTAAATATGGAGCTAATCAACAGGTAGTTAGAGTTGAATCCCAATCTGTCTTCGAAATTCCCCAATCCGGGAATAACGGCAAAATCTTCATTCCACCGGATATTTTGGTAATGGTAATAATTGGGATCGAAACTGAGGAAGGACGAATAGAGGCACAGGATGCAGAACGAAAACAAAGCCAGAGCTATAATGAATAACCGGATAATAGAAAGTCCCTGTATCTTTTTTAGAACGCCATTAACCGTTTTTTGCAAGTGCTTTTTCCTGAAAACCCAATATATAATCAATAAACCTAAAAACGTAAATAATACAAATTGATTAGACGGGATAAATAGCGACGATAATGATAAGGGAATGAGAATGGCGCACATCCCGATAAGGAAGCGGTCAGTCAAAGAATAATTTGATTTACTTCGGCATAAGGCTTGATATAAGTATATGAAAAAGTCCCCTGTGGAAAACAGGACGAATAAAATAATAAGCCAGGATACGAGTATTGCAATCATTATTTAGCCGGAATCATTAAGGCCGCAAACCTATTTGTTACTTCGAAAAATAAAAATGGAAAGTCGCCCTTATTTTTCATAGCAGGCAAATATATAAAATATTTATTGATGTATTGCCGGCCGTATAGGGCAAAAAATAGTAAAGCTATAACTACGCAATATATGGACACGCGACGTCTGTGCGAGCAGGGGATTCCGTTTGCCCTAATTTAGAATGCCATGTTATTTATTATACGTTACTAAATTATTTTATATACTTTTGATACATGGTTTATTTTCCTATTGTTATATTTTATATCTTCTTTGGAATAGGTGCTGGGATCCGTTATTTATACTTCCGATTAATAGGGAAGAGAAGGAAATATGAGACCATTATAGCTCCTAATCTCCAAAGTCTTTGGAATTTTCTGTTATCTTTTCTTATTATAGCGGTAATCTTATTTTTGGTATATCAATGCAGTGTTCGTACAATAAAAAGGGACGATGTGCCAATAGAAGTTTTGATGAACAAAAAATATTAAATCCATTTTTCCATCCACTTACGCGCTGCTGCCGCGCGATTGCATCGCGTGGTAATACCGCCACCTATTTACAACAGCAAAACTGATGAAATATATATCATCCGGATTTTTGAATTTATAATTACGACTCATACTATCTGTCATTTTCTTTTTACTTATATATTACCACGCGATACAATCGCGCGGCAGCAGGGGAAAAAAATTATATTACTTCGTATAGAAATCGCTTTAATATATTAAGTTGGTAAAGAATATTTTCTTTGGTTGTTTTCATTTTGTCATTGACACTTCTATCATATTGGCAGAGATCATGTTTTGAATCATATATATATATCTGTATATGAAATCCTATGTCCCCACCAATTTCAACTGCTATATTGCAATCAACAAACTCTATATTCCAATATGGACCATATGAATTACTCGATTTAAGATGAAATTTGGGTAATTCTTTTAAAAAGAATTGTTTTGTTATGTATATCCATTCATTTTCTACCATATTGTGTTCCATAAATTCATCTGCTCACCTGCTCGCACGGGACATCCGCACGAACTTCAAATTTATCAAAAAAACTTTATCTATATAAGAAACTAATTATTAACATTAATATTTAAGTATCTTATGAAGTATAAAGAAAAAATTGCAACAGAGATTATCCGGATGATAGAGCAGGACTTGTGCAGCATATCTGAAATCTGCAAATCATTTCAAATCAGCCGTAAGACATTTTACGAATGGAAAAAGGTAAAGCCTGAATTCGGAGAAGCGGTAGAAGAGGCCATCGACCACCGCGAAGATGTGATGATAGCTTCGGCACGCATAGGTCTGAAACAACTGCTCGAGGGCTACGTGCAGAAAAAAGAGAAGATCACCTATGTTCCCGATAAGAACGATCCTGTAAACGATGTGGAGAAATGCCGTGTAGTGGAAAAGAAATTCTGCCCGCCGAGCATCCGTGCTATAAAGTACGTACTTGACCGGGAGGAAAGGAAGAAAGACAAAGACCGGTTACTGGCATCGGAGCGCCGTCCGTTGGTCATCGAAGTACAGGATGAAGAAACCAAACGGCAACTGATGATCTTACAGGAGAACGGCTTCCGTCCGGGCGGCTCGCTCAATGCGGAGGTAGTGGCGGCCGTGGACAGGAAACTGGAGGAAGAACTAAAAGTGAAAAGTGAAGAATTAAAAGTGAAAAATGGGCAAGAGCAAACTGAACAAGGGCAAGTTATAGAACAGATGACTGTCGCTCAACCATCCGCCGCTCCGGTGGAGAAACCCAAGGTGAATCTTTATCCGTTTCTGCCTCCGGGATACACATCGAGAACGGATTGAGGAAGGGGAAAGTAGTAAGTAATGAGTAGTAAGTTGAAAGTTATATGAGATACGAGTAGACGAGATACAAGTTATTAACTGCTTATTGTTTGCTGATACATGTGTTACCTTTGTTACTTTTTGGGAAAACTGTAGGGGCGGAATATCTTCCGCCCGAAATAGAAAAAGGTCTGCGGGCGGAAAATATTCCGCCCCTACAAAAGAATGCAAAAACTGTAACCTTTGTTACCTTTTCAATCAGTTGAAAGTTGACAATGGACAGTTGACAGTGGTCGATAAAATAAAGAGTTTCTAATTATTAATTCTTCATTCTTAATTATTAATTGTTTTCTGTGTTACTTTTGTTACCTTTTACTTTCTATGGTCTTCTCTTTTGGGATTAAGGGCTGTTAACAGGAAATATGTCTGATAAAAAGAATCTGAAACAATGGGCGGGACTTAAAATATTTTTAACTTTGTAACTCGAATATTGTTATTAAACATACGGAAATAATAAAATAGGTCTATGACCTGAAAAAACAGATAGAATGTTGACGCTGAAAACCATTAGTGAGAATCCGGGGCTGGTTATTAAAAAACTGGCTAAGAAACATTTCGACGGAAAAGAAATAATAGAGAAGGTACTGGATATAGACCAGACCAGAAAGAAAACGCAAACAACACTTGATGCAAGCCTCGCCGAATCCAATAACTTATCCAAACATATCGGGCAACTGATGAAGGAAGGGAAAAAAACTGAAGCCGAAGCCGCAAAAAACAGGGTGTCGGAATTGAAAGGCGAAAATAAAATACTAGAGGATGCTTTGCGTCAGGCCGAACAGGATTTGCAGGATTTATTGGTGCTTATACCCAATCTTCCCGCCGATGAGGTGCCCGAAGGCCGCACACCTGAAGATAATGTAGTGGAACGTACAGGAGGTGTCATTCCCGATTTGGGGGAAGATGCCCTTCCTCACTGGGATCTGGCGAAGAAGTATGATTTGATAGATTTCGAACTTGGTGTAAAGATATCGGGTGCAGGTTTTCCTGTTTATAAAGGAAAAGGAGCGCGCCTGCAACGTGCATTGATTAATTATTTTCTGGATAAGGCTCGCGAAGCCGGATATCTCGAAGTACAGCCTCCGTATGTGGTAAATGCCGCGTCTGGCTACGGTACAGGCCAGTTGCCGGACAAAGAAGGTCAGATGTATCACGCTACTGTAGATGATTTATATTTGATACCGACGGCAGAAGTTCCGGTAACAAATATTTATCGTGATGTAATTTTGGAAGAGAAGGATTTTCCTGTGATGAACACTGCATATTCGGCTTGTTTTCGTCGTGAAGCAGGTTCATATGGAAAAGACGTAAGAGGACTGAATCGTTTACATCAGTTCGATAAGGTGGAGATTGTGCGTATCGATAAACCGGAACATTCTTATCAATCGCTGAAAGAAATGGTTGCTCATGTTCAGTCATTGGTAGAAGAGTTGGGCTTGCCTTGGCGTATTCTTCGTCTGTGTGGCGGAGATATGAGTTTTACTTCAGCTCTTACATTCGACTTCGAAGTATTCTCTGCGGCACAACAACGATGGCTGGAAGTAAGTTCTGTATCTAATTTCGAAAGCTATCAGGCCAACCGTTTGAAATGCCGTTACCGTGACGCCGATAAAAAAATACAGTTGGTGCATACTCTGAACGGAAGTGCTTTGGCTTTGCCGCGTATAGTTGCCGCTTTATTGGAAAATAATCAAACGCCCGAAGGTATTCGTATACCGGACGCATTGGTACCGTATACCGGTTTTGAATTTATTAATTAAAGTGAAAAAGGAACTATTTGAGTCAAGAAACTGTTATTTTAAATAGTTAATGTATTATTTTTGTGCTAATTGTTAAAACTAAGATAATTATAAAAAGTTATGAATAAAAAATTAATTGGAATCGGATTGGCTATTGCCTTTGTTATAGGTTTTGGTTCATGTAAGCCAAAGCAGAGTGCCTATAAATCGGTATACGAGGCAGCTAAAGAAAGGGATGTGGAAGATAATACAACATCGGCTGCTGTTTCTAAACCGGCAGAAACCACGCCAACATATACTGCAAGTACGAATGAATCTGTACGAAAAGAGAAAGTTACTCCGGTATATGAAAGCGATGCAGCAGGGTTGAAAGCATATAGTGTTGTAGTTGCTGCTATGGCAATGAAGCCCGGAGCAGAATCATTGAAAGAAAGATTCGGAAACGATGGTTACAATATTATTCTGGCTCGTAACGAACAGGGTATGTACCGTGTGATTATTGCAAGTTACGATTCTAAAGAGCAAGCTGTAGCAAAGAAAAATGAAATTTTAGCAAAATATGCGGAACTGGGAGAACCTTCGACATTGAAAGCTAAATATGGTATCCCATTCAATGACTGGTGGATACTTCAGAGAGAGTACTAATTCAACAGATAAATAGTATAAGGCAGGGGGAGCAATTAATGTTTTCCCTGTTTTTTTGTTATCTTGTTCAAAAAAAATTATCTATATGTGAGGGGTTAAGAGAAACCCTTTCAGAACTCCTGAAATTGTTATGTAATTGTGAATAATCAAAAGTTTAAAGAAGCGGTTAATCTTACCAAGTTAAAAGTGGTGTAGTTTTGTAACTTTCTTTGTATAAGAATATTGTTTCCTTTTGTTTTTTTCTATCTTTGCATATCAAACAGCAATAAAGACTTACTATTTCATTCGCAAAACACATAGATTTTATGAAAATATCGGTACACACAACTTTACTTTTAGCTTTTATCTTTCTTGCTTTACCATGCAAATCCCAGAAAAATCAAGATAAAAAATATAAAAGTTTTTATCGTTCAGTGAATAAAGCACATGGAGAAATGCCGGTGCAAACCAGCCGGGTTGCAGACCCGGATATTATAATCGAAAAAATTACAGTAGCCGAGTTAGACTCTGTGATGAAAAATCTGGCAGGAGTAACGGATATCATGCAGGGCGGAAAATCGTTATTGCATCCGGTTGTTACATTGGAATTGGATCCTCATTCTTCAGCTTCTCAGGCTCTATTTGGCTGTGTTGAAACTTTAGACAGGGTTCCTGAAGTTGGGAAAGGCTCTCCGGAACCGAAAATTCAGAGTTTCCCGATGGTGAAGAAAACTCGGATGGTTGCCTCAGTTACACCTCCTCCTGCGAAAAAGGCTACAGAACCCGCGCGTGCGACTATAACGCCGTCGGGTACGACAACTGCTCCCGTAGCTGCAGCATCGAAAGCTGCCACAACTGCTCCGAAAACAGAAACGGCAACACCAGCATCAAAACCATCGACATCATTTCGTGCGTTCAATGATTCAGACTGGAAGCTGTTTCGTTCTGTGGATGTGAAATTGGTAGATGAGGCAGATAACGGATATATGAAGAAGTATGCTATTGTGCTGGGGACTTTCAAGAGCCTGAACAATGCTGAATTCATTAAGCGGACATTTAATGGATTAGGAGAACGTTCTACTGTAGCGAAGAGTAATCAGGGAATATATTATGCCTTGTTAGGTAGTTATGATTCTGAGACAGATGCTATTCAAAAACTGGAAGAAGTAACAAAAAAATATACAGAAGGAGTTTCAAAGACAAGGCGTATAAGCCGTTTTGGAATACCTCTCGACGATTTATGGATTTTGATACTTAAATAAGCGAATTAGAATAAATTGAAAGAATGAGGATTAAATTCTTGGGGACAGGGACGTCTACAGGAGTACCTGAAATAGGATGTCGATGCGAGGTATGTACCTCCGATAATATAAAAGACAGACGCTTACGAGCGTCTGTCTTGGTGAGTATAGATGACACAAGATTGTTGATTGATTGTGGCCCTGATTTCAGAGAGCAGATTATACATGAGGAATTTGCTGCTATCGATGGCGTATTGCTTACGCATGAGCACTACGACCATGTTGGAGGATTAGATGATTTGCGGCCGTTTTGCAAATTTGCAGATGTTGATATTTACGCCAATGATATTACATTAGATGCTCTAAGGAAGCGTACTCCTTATTTTTTTCTGGAACATAAGTATCCGGGGGTTTCTGCATTATTGTTACATGAAGTAGATAAGGATAGATCTTTTATAATTAAGAATGTGGAGGTGCAGCCTATCGGTGTTATGCATTATAAACTCCCTATTCTGGGTTATCGTATCGGTAAATTTGCATATCTCACCGATGTAAAATTTATTCCGGAAGAAGAGTATTCCAAATTGGAGGGCGTGGATATATTGGTCATAAATGCATTACGCATGGGAGAACATATATCACATCTGAGCCTGTCGCAAGCATTGGAGGAAATTGAGAAGATAGCACCTAAGAGGGCTTACCTTATCCACATGTCGCATGGCATAGGTTTACATGATGTGGTGCAGCGAACTCTGCCTGAGAATGTATTCTTATCCTATGACGGGCTGGAGGTATTTATATAGTGATAGGATATTTATAATTCCTCGTCTTTCTTCTTTCTGACAGTCCAGCCGAATCCTCCGATTTTATTGCCCAGTTCGTAATACTGGCCGTGTGAATAAGCTATGGGATTTGCATCTTCGAGACTGAATTTGCCCGTTGTGCTGTCAATGTACTTCTCATCGGCTTTCACGTTTACTACGTCGGCAATAAACATATCGTGTGAACCGAGACTAAGTATTTCTTTTACCCGGCACTCTATATTTAAAGGTGATTCTTCAATGATTGGGGCCTGTACTACAGAAGCTTTTCCTGCAGTCAGTTTCATCTCTTCAAATTTATTGAAGTCTTTGCCTGACCTGACACCGCACCAGTCTGTTGCATAAGCCAGTTCTTCGGTGGTGATGTTTATCACAAACTCCATATCCCGTTTGATGATATTATAGGAGTGACGCTCGGGGCGAACAGATATATAGCACATTGGCGGATTGGTGCATATCGTTCCCAGCCAGCTGAGGGTAATGATATTATACTCATCCGGATGACTTCCGCAACTAATCATGGCAGCAGGCAAGGGGTATATAAGAGTTCCCGGTTTCCAGTCTTGTTTCATTTCAGGATAATCTCGTCTTTCTTTATTTTTACACTGCAATAATGGCATTGCAACTCAATATTCTCTCTGTCGATAACATCGAATTTTGTAGGCATGGGTTCATTGTTGGTAATACATTTGGGGTTGTTACACTTCATTATGCCCTTTATCTTCTGAGGGAGGATAACTCGTTTCTTCTCCACGACTGTATAGTCTTTAATAATGTTTAATACAACATTGGGCGCAATCAGGGCTATCTTGTTAATGACTTCTTCTTCAAAGAATTTGTCGGAAATCTTGATGATGCCTTTGGTATTCATCTTTTTGCTCTCCAGATTATTGCCTATGGTAATAGGATTGCTTAGCTTTTCAAGTTCGAGTAGTGAAACTACTTTGAAAACTACATTTGAAGGTATATGGTCTATAGCTGTGCCATTGCAGAGAGCAGCTACCTGTAATTCTTTCCTTTGTTCTTTCATGTCTTTAATTGCAATTATTCTACATTAATATTCAATGCATCACATATAACGGCTTCGCGGGTAAAAACTCCGTTCTTTGCCTGCTCAAAATAGTAGGCCTTAGGGCTGTCGTCCACATCCTGTTGTATTTCATTGACACGAGGAAGAGGATGCAATATTCTCAAGTTCTCTTTTGTATCGGCTATCATATCTTTCTTGAGAATATACACATTCTTGACTTTTTCATACTCCATCAGGTCTGTGAAGCGTTCGCGTTGTACACGGGTCATGTAGAGTATGTCTGCATTGTTTATTACTTCGGGAGAGAAGTCTGTGTATTCTTCGTACTTGATATTGTGCGAATCACAGAAATTTTTGTATGTCTCAGGTAGTCTTAACTCTTCAGGGGCTACAAAGTTGAATGTAGGATTGAAGTGTGACATCCCGATTATAAGAGAGTGCACGGTGCGTCCGTATTTCAAATCTCCGACCACTGTTAGTTCGAGATTCTCCAAAGTGCCCTGCGTTTTAAATATAGAGTAGAGGTCGAGCATCGTTTGTGTCGGATGCTGGTTGGCTCCGTCCCCTGCATTGATGATTGGTATAGAAGATACTTCCGAAGCGTAGCGTGCAGCTCCTTCCAGATGATGGCGCATAATAATGATATCGGCATAATTATTTACCATGGCAATCGTATCTTTGAGGGTTTCCCCTTTCGAAGAACTGGTAGTTGCAGCATCGGAAAAGCCAATAATGCGTCCCCCCAGTCTGTTTACCGCAGTTTCAAAGCTAAGGCGTGTACGCGTAGAGGGTTCGAAGAAAAGGGTGGCACAGACTTTTCCTTCCAGTAATCTTCGGTTAGGGTTTTCATCAAACTTTTTAGTCAGATTGATTATTCTCAGAATATCTTCTCTGGAATAATCAGTAATGGATACCAGGCTTTTGTTGCACATATATTTAATCCGGTTTTTAAGGTCACAGACCTATTTATTACTTTATTAAGTTTAAATGCGATAACTAATTCTACTGAGATAATATATTATTAAGAACTTTGTTGATATCAAAAAAATCCCCGAAAAAGAGAACTTTTTCGAGGATAAATTATCTATATATTAAAATCGTTATTACAAATAAATAGATTGTCTTCGGGTATAAAATGATGATCTCGCATATATTTTCTCATGACAATCTTTATTATATTATTGTCCAAAGATAGATACTTTTTTTGAGATAATTGATTTGTTTTACAGTAAAAAAAAGAAGCCTCAGAAATAGAGGCTTCTGGTTATATCTGATTACATTTCCAGATCTACATCGAACAGTTCGTGCCAAGGCAGACCTTGTTTATTCAACTGTTCCATAAACGGATCCGGATTAAATTCTTCTACGTTATATACTCCCGGTTTGCGCCAAAGGCCTTTCATAAACATGATTGCTCCTATGGTTGCCGGTACACCTGTAGTATAGCTTACCCCTTGTGCGCCGGTTTCTTTATAGGCTGCTTCGTGGGAGCAATTGTTATAGACATAATATGTGCGTTCTTTTCCATCTTTAATACCTTTGATACGGCATCCGATAGATGTTTCGCCTGTGTAATTTTCTCCGAGTTCTCCCGGGTCAGGCAATACGGCTTTCAGAAACTGGATAGGTACGATTTCCACTCCGTTGTAAATAATAGGATCGATACGCGCCATACCTATATTCTGTATGACACGCAAATGTGTGAGATACTCTTGTCCGAATGTCATCCAGAAACGGGCACGTTTCAGTGTAGGGAAGTTTTTCACGAGTGACTCCAATTCTTCATGATAGATCACGTACGATTCCTTTGGGCCGATATTAGGGTAATTCAATGGCTTATGTATGGCATGAGGCTCTGTCTCCACCCATTTTCCATCTTCCCAGTATTTACCTTTCTGGGTAACTTCACGTATATTAATTTCCGGGTTGAAGTTCGTTGCAAAAGCTTTTCCATGATCACCAGCGTTACAATCTACGATGTCGAGGTAATGTATCTCGTCGAAATGATGTTTGGCGGCATAGGCTGTGAACACACTGGTTACTCCGGGGTCGAATCCGCAACCAAGTATTGCTGTAAGTCCGGCTTCTTTAAATTTTTCTTGATAAGCCCATTGCCAGCTATATTCATATTTAGCTTCTTCTTTCGGTTCGTAATTAGCTGTGTCCAGATAATTGACACCGCAAGCAAGGCAGGCATCCATAATTGTAAGGTCCTGATAAGGCAATGCGACATTGATAACCAATTCCGGTTTGAAAGAATTAAATAGCCTCTTCAAATCTTCAACATTGTCAGCATCAACCTGTGCTGTCTGTATTTTATTCCCACCTATGGCTTCAGCTATAGCATCACATTTCGATTTTGTTCGGCTGGCCAGCATTATTTCAGTGAAGACATCCATATTCTGGGCAACTTTGTGTACCACAACTGTGCCAACACCTCCGGCTCCGATAATTAAAACTTTTCCCATTTCTTTATTTTAAGACGATTATTTTATAATGAATAAATTCGCTTTACAAAAATACGATTAAAAATGATAAATAGAAAGTATCTGTTTCCCGATTTAAAAACAGGTTTATTTATTATTGAAATATCCTTCCGGATACTTCTTTCGATGCTCGATAAGGTATTGCTCTATATATTTTCCGGTATTCTCGTTCAGTATATTTGTATACTCTTCCTTTGTCCTGAATCCATCCTGTAGGGTTTTGCCCCTGAGTTCTATTGTTTCTATATTCTGCATCTTATTTCCTGTATAAGGATAGAATGGTAAACCTTGTGGGTTTGTGGAGGGCAGTTTATCGTAAGTAGCGGCATATGGATTCTTTGTAAGGTAGATAGTCGTGTTTCCCATTTTGTACTCATCAAATGTATCTTCTTTAAGATTAACAGGAAGAAGCATGAGGCTTTTCAATCTATCTGCTTCGTATGCAAAAATTAAATTCTGTTGCTTTATCCATATACAAAAAAAGAATAATCCCAGTACTGTAAGTGGTGTAATAACTTTACCTGCATTCGTAAATAATACATTCGGTTTATTTATCACAGACAAGGATATGCATATTAAAAGGAATGCGCAACCGAATATATACCCATTCATAAACCTGAAATCGGGAGCCGATATTAACCCGAAAATGATACATGAAACAGATACCCCATATATAAAGTACAAGTTCTTGTTGATACTCTTCTTATGAAATAAGCAGTATAATATAAAAGCAGGTGAGACGAGCACGGTTGCAAAGATGAGGAGATTTATGCAGAGGCTTCCAAAGATAACGATATTGCCTCTCAGCCCTACATCAAATACCATCCCTATCGTCTCTATATCAAAGATATATTTTGCCCACTCATATATATGGATCTTCTGTAGAACAAGTGCGGTTTGGGGCATCTTCCAGTCAAAATTGAATAAATCGATCTGATATACCGGATAAACCAGATACCCAGTTATTATTACATTCCTTATGCACCAGAACGATATTATCAGGAAGGAAGCCGAAAGGAGAAATGTTATTATACGGTTTTTATGCTGCTTGATCAATTCCAAAAGTATGATAAGACATACTATGCAAAATATAGCTGACGATAATTTATATGTGATAAGTGTAATTGGCAGTATGAAGGCAAGCAAAGGTTTTTCGTTTATCCATCCGGGATTCAGTGAAGTTCTCGCTATATAATAGAATAGGCAGAGGAATGGGATAATGTCCGTACTGGTATCCGATAACATGTATCCGTCTATAGGGACTATG
The DNA here is from genome assembly GCF_015234155.1 of Dysgonomonas sp. GY75. Lineage (NCBI taxonomy): Bacteria > Pseudomonadati > Bacteroidota > Bacteroidia > Bacteroidales > Dysgonomonadaceae > Dysgonomonas > Dysgonomonas sp. GY75. Next base: position 129,931 of record NZ_JADCLQ010000036.1, on the reverse strand, counting down.
TAAAGAAATAAGATTAATAATACGAGGAATTTTAGACTGCCTTTCGATACTGAAATGTTAAATATTATCCAGCATAGTATGAGCGCATATAATAGAGACTGCACTGTATATACTGCTTCTCCAAAAATGAAACGGAAGGAGAAGATAGCAGATAATAGCAAATAATTCGAATTGAACCCGAATCTGTCTTCCAGATTCCCCAAGCCGGGAACAGCGCTGTATTCTTCATTCCACCTTATATTCTGTTGATGATAAAGAATGGAGTCGAAGAAGCCTGACGGAAAAAGTATATATATCAGGATAGCTATAAAGACTATCGGGAATAGTATTTTGTGTATAGGCTTAAGGCTCTTTACCATATTAGTAAAGGTAATGATGTACGATCTGAGCCTGTTGCGTTGAATCAGCCAGTATGTAATGGTGATAATACCAAAAGTAAATAATATATAATGATTGGACGGTAACCAGATCGACGTGAGGGATAATATGGCAGAAACAAAGCAAATGCCCAGAATGAAAGTGTCCAGAAAACCGTAGCGTTCCTTTGTCCGGCATATCTTATTATACAGGAAGATTAGTATATCCCCTGCCGAAAATAAGATATAGAATATTATACTCCACGATAGTAAGACTGCAAGCATTATATCATATTATTAATCACTCATGTAAAATATCTCTAAGCTCAAAATTACAGATAGCGTATTTTTAACTATTTAAAACATTGTAGTTAACTAAAGTTTAAAAGTGATAAGTGTACTTATTTTTTTTGTTGGCAAAATTACTATTAAAAATTAATATATCTATATTTGTTCCCGACATTTATAGAGGAGTCTGGTGCCACAAATTATACAGAAAGATCTTCAATATTTACTGATTCTTCAAAAGTTTTATTAATTTTAGAACTTTTATAAAAAGTGGTAGGGAGTTGCAAGGGCAATTCTTCGAGGCTTGCATAGTGCATATTTTTTAAAGACGGAAATAATAGAAAATAAATAATAAATAGAAAGCTTATGTCACAAATTGTTGGGCATGTATCTCAAATAATCGGACCTGTGGTGGATGTGTTTTTCGACACAGCCAATCCGGCACTCAATCTTCCGAATATTAACGATGCCCTTGAAATTAAAAGGCCTGATGGTCGTTCTTTGATTCTCGAAGTTAAACAACACATAGGCGAAGACACTGTACGTGCCGTAGCTATGGATAGTACCGACGGTTTGAGCCGGGGACTGGATGTAATACCTTTAGGGTCACCTATCAGAATGCCTGCCGGAGATCAGGTAAAAGGCCGTCTGATGAATGTTGTCGGTGATGCCATTGATGGTATGAGTACTTTGGATAAGGCCAATGGGAATCCTATCCACAGGGAACCTCCGAAATTTGAAGAACTACAGACTACACGCGAAGTTCTTTTCACCGGGATCAAAGTAGTAGACTTACTGGCGCCGTATGCAAAAGGAGGTAAAGTAGGTTTGTTCGGTGGAGCCGGAGTGGGCAAGACCGTACTGATTATGGAGCTTATTAACAATATTGCAAAAAAACACAACGGTTATTCGGTATTTGCTGGGGTAGGGGAACGTACCCGTGAAGGAAATGACCTGTTGCGTGAAATGATAGAGTCGAAAGTTGTACGTTACGGAGAAGAGTTTGAAAAAAGTATGGAAGAGGGTCATTGGGATTTGTCGAAAGTAGATCCTAAGGAACTTGAAAAATCCCAGATTTCACTTGTGTTCGGACAGATGAACGAACCTCCGGGAGCACGTGCCGACGTAGCCCTTTCAGGACTGACCATCGCAGAATCCTTCCGCGATGCGAAATCAGACGGACCAAAAGATATCCTTTTATTTATTGATAATATATTCCGTTTTACACAAGCCGGTTCGGAAGTTTCGGCCCTTTTGGGACGTATGCCTTCGGCAGTGGGTTACCAGCCTACTCTTGCTACGGAGATGGGAGCGATGCAGGAACGTATTACTTCTACTAAGAATGGGTCTATTACTTCGGTACAGGCTGTATATGTGCCTGCCGATGACTTGACCGACCCTGCGCCTGCGACAACATTCTCCCACTTGGATGCTACGACCGTTCTCGACCGTAAGATTACCGAAATGGGTATTTATCCGGCTGTGGACCCGCTGGGTTCTACTTCCCGGAGCCTTGACCCTATCGTTGTAGGACAGGAGCATTACGATACAGCCCAACGGGTGAAAGAAATACTTCAGCGCAATAAGGAACTACAGGATATTATTGCCATTCTGGGTATGGAAGAACTTTCCGATGAGGACAGGCAAACTGTGAACCGCGCAAGACGTATCCAACGTTTCTTGTCTCAGCCGTTCAATGTGGCAGAACAATTTACCGGGGTACCGGGTGTGATCGTCGATATTCAGGATACGATCAAAGGTTTCCAGCGGATATTGGACGGAGAAGTGGATTACTTGCCTGAACAGGCGTTTTTGAATGTAGGAACAATCGAAGATGCTATAGAAAAAGGCAAGAAAATACTGGCTCAGGCGGCGGAATAATTTACTAATTGAAAATATGAAAAAAACAGAACTCCAACTTAATATTATATCAGCCGAAAAGAAACTGTTTTCGGGTGCTGTGGCTTCGGTAGTCATACCCGGTATATCGGGTAGCTTCGGAGTTTATCCCGACCATGCACCGTTGATTTCACCATTGAAAGAAGGTGTAATTATTTACACGGTCGGCGGATCGGAAAAAACAGTAGAGGTGAATGGCGGTATAGCAGAAGTAAACAACGGAGTTGTGACAATTTGCGTAGCTTAAAGAATGGACTTTTTTAAAGCCAAATTAATTACTTCGTTACTGGCGTTCGGCCTTATTGCAGGGGCTTTGATCGGTGCTTTGTTGTACTATCAGTTTCCGCAGTATTATCCGCACTGGTACGAAGGAATTTTGCTCTTTTTCCTGTTGTTGGAATCTTTGATTCTCGTCTATGTGGAATCGGCAAGCCGGAAGGCAACTTCGCGGCAGATGCTGAATACATATATGCTGACAAAGGTGATAAAGATATTTGCTGCACTCATTTTTGTTGGGGCATATGCAATTATCGTCAAGGAAAATATAAAGAGTTTCGTTCTTATTTTTATGATTTTCTATCTTTTGTTTCTGGCTTTTGAAGCCTATTTGTTCACTAAGATAGAAAAACGGATAAAGAAAAAACAACAATAGTATATGAAACACTATTTGAAATATGTTATAGCCATAGTCTTTCTCTTTGCAGTCGCGGGCATACAGTCTGTAGCCGCAGAAGAAGGACATGAAGCTAAGGTAGAGCAGGGGGAAGGCGAATTGAATGTAAAAGAATTGATTCTCGACCACTTGGCCGACTCCTATGAATGGCATATGGCTACTTTTGGCGATTTCCATCTGACTATACCTTTACCGATCATCGTAAAAGGGGAAACAAGCGGGTGGCACATATTTATGTCAACTAAATTCCATCACGGGCACGAAGCATACGAAGGTTTTTATATTGCCCCCGAAGGTAACTATAAAGGCAAGATAGTAGAAAAGAATGCTGCCGGAGAAGAAGTCCGCCCATGGGATTTTTCACTAACGAAAAATGCAACCAGTCTGATAATAAGTTCTATCTTGTTGCTTGTCATAGTGATGAGCGTAGCCGGCTGGTATAAGAAACAGGCGAAAAGCGGGGAAAAGAAAGCTCCGAAGGGTTTTGTCGGTTTTATGGAAATGTTCATAATGAGCGTTCAGGATGATATTATTAAACCTTGCGTGGGTAAGAATTACAGAAAGTTTTCACCTTATCTGCTCACTGTATTCTTTTTCATCTTCTTCAATAATATAATGGGATTGATACCTATATTTCCGGGAGGGGCGAATGTGACCGGAAATATTGCCATCACGCTGATATTGGCACTGTTTACATTCTTCACTGTGAATCTTTTCGGAACGAAGGAATATTGGAAAGAAGTATTTTGGCCAGATGTGCCTACATGGTTGAAAGTTCCGATTCCGATCATGCCTGCTATTGAGTTGGTAGGTGTTTTTACCAAGCCGTTTGCATTGATGATTCGTCTTTTTGCAAATATCCTAGCTGGACACTCCATTGTGCTGGGATTGACATGTCTCATATTTGTTACGGTCAATTTGGGCAATGTAATCCTTGGTTCGATGACTGTAGTTTCCGTATTGCTGACTGTATTTATCAGTCTGGTAGAAATTCTGGTTGCATACATTCAGGCTTATGTGTTTACTATGTTGTCGGCTGTATTTATCGGTCTGGCACAAGCCGAATCGCATCATCAAGCAGAAGAAAAACATTGATTAGAAATAATTGAATCAAAATAAATAATTAAATAATTTAAAATTAAAAGGTTATGTTATTATCAACTTTATTACAAGCAGCAGAAGCTGCAAGCTTAACAGGTTTTGGTGCTGCACTTGGAGCAGGATTAGCTGTAATCGGAGCAGGCATCGGTATCGGTAAAATCGGTAGTTCTGCTATGGAAGGTATTGCCCGTCAACCGGATGCAGCCGGAGATATCCGTACATCTATGATCATTGCGGCAGCGTTAGTAGAGGGGGTTGCCTTGTTTGCTGTTGTTGTATGCGGATTTATCCTTTAATACAATATAAGAAAGAAAATAACAAATAGGTCTGAGACCTTAAAAGTAAATAAAATATGAATTTACTATTACCTGAATCTGGGCTTCTCTTTTGGATGCTCCTTTCGTTCGGTATCGTTTTCTTTATCCTGGCTAAATTTGGTTTCCCTGTGATTACCAAAATGGTGGATGAACGCAAAAACTATATACAGGACTCATTGGATGCAGCCCATAAAGCGAATGAGCAGTTGGCCAAGATAAAAGAAAAAAGTGATGAACTTCTTAACTCGGCCAAAGCAGAACAGGTGAAGATCTTGAAAGATGCTGCCGACACCCGCGACCGTATTGTAAACGAAGCGCGTGAACAAGCAAAAGTGGCAGGGGCTAAAGAACTCGAAGAAATAAGGAAACAGATACAAGCGGAAAAAGAGCAGGCTATCCGCGACATTCGTCGCCAGGTAGCTGAGCTTTCCGTCGATGTGGCCGAAAAAGTTCTTCGCGAATCACTGAAAGACCCTAAAGCTCAGATGTCAATGATTGATCGCCTGGTTGATGAGGCTATGGTATCTAAATCTTAACTGTTATGAATGAAGGGATGATCTCTAAGCGATATGCTAAAGCGTTGTTGCAATTTGCTATCGACAATAAATCCGAAGATATTATCTTTTCGGAGATGAAGGTGCTTGCAGCTGCATTTGCAGCCGAGCCCCGGTTGCGTATGGCAATGGATAACCCTACGTTGAACGCTGATGATAAGCTCGCGCTGATAAAAGCCTCCATAGGGGGAAAAGGCAGCGATGTGTTTGTCCGGTTTGTCGATCTTGTTGTGAAAAATAAAAGGGAAGTATATCTTCGGAATATAGCATTGAGTTATGTGGACTTGTATTGTGAGTCGAAACATATCAATACGGGAAAACTGGTGACAGCTACACCTGTAGACGCTGCTGTAATAGAGAAGATGAAGAGTTTGCTGCAAACGATCAAACCCGGAACCCTTGATTTTGAAACAAGTGTAGACCCTGATATTGAGGGAGGATTTGTCCTCTATGTCGATACATACCGGCTCGATGCCAGTGTGAGGACTCAGCTGAAGCGGATTAAACAACAGTTTGTCGCCGAAAACAGTAAGATGAATTAATGTGCCAAATAGCTAATTAGCAAATTAGTAGATTAGCAAATTCGAAAATGTTATTTGCTGATTTTCAAATTTTGAAATTTACAAATTAAAAAATATGTCTGAAAATATAAAAGCAAGTGAAGTCTCTGAAGTGCTGAAAATGCAGCTTGAGAACATTAGCAACCGCGTACAATTCGACGAGGTGGGTACTGTTCTTGAAGTAGGGGACGGTGTTGTTCGCATATATGGACTAAAGAATGCGGAAGCCAATGAGCTTCTTGAGTTCGACAATGGCATTATGGCTGTTGTGATGAACCTCGAAGAAGACAATGTGGGAGCCGTATTACTTGGCCCGTCCGATCAGATCAAAGAAGGTTTTTCGGTAAAACGTACAAAGAGAATCGCCTCCATCAATGTGGGGGATGGGATGCTCGGACGTGTTATCACCCCGCTTGGTCAGCCGTTGGATGGAAAAGGTCCTATTACAGGCGAACTACTCGAAATGCCGCTGGAGCGTAAAGCCCCGGGGGTTATTTATCGTCAGCCTGTTGCGCAGCCGTTGCAAACAGGACTGAAAGCAGTGGATGCTATGATTCCGATAGGGAGAGGCCAGCGTGAACTTATCATCGGTGACCGCCAGACCGGAAAAACAGCAATCGCCATAGATACGATTATCAATCAGAAATCGAACTTTGAAGCCGGAGACCCTGTATATTGTATCTATGTAGCTATCGGTCAGAAAGCGTCGACAGTAGCCAATATCGTTGAAACGCTTCGCGAAAAAGGCGCTATGAAATATACCGTTGTTGTTTCTGCTACGGCAGCCGAACCTGCGGCTTTGCAGTATTTCGGTGCATTTGCGGGAGCTGCTATCGGAGAATACTTCCGTGATACAGGCCGTCATGCCCTTGTGGTTTATGATGACTTGTCAAAACAAGCGGTAGCTTACCGTGAAGTATCCCTGATCCTTCGCCGTCCTCCGGGTCGTGAAGCCTATCCGGGAGACGTATTCTATTTGCACTCACGTTTGTTGGAGCGTGCGGCTAAGATTATCAGCCAGCAGGAAGTTGCCGAGCAAATGAACGACTTGCCCGAAAGCCTTAAAGGTAAAGTAAAAGCGGGAGGTTCGCTTACTGCGTTGCCTATTATCGAGACGCAGGCGGGTGACGTGTCGGCATATATCCCTACCAATGTGATTTCTATTACCGACGGCCAGATCTTCCTCGATGTTGACTTGTTTAACTCAGGTTTGCGTCCTGCTATTAACGTTGGTATATCGGTATCTCGTGTGGGTGGTTCGGCTCAGGTGAAGGCGATGAAAAAGGTGGCCGGAACATTGAAGATAGACCAGGCTCAGTATCGCGAGCTGGAAGCATTTACCCAATTTGGCGGAGACTTGGATGCTGTAACGGCAATGACCATCGACAAAGGTAAGAAGAATACCCAACTGCTTGTTCAGCCGCAATATGCGCCAATGCCGGTAGAACGCCAGATCGCAATATTATACTGCGGTACAAACGGGCTGTTGAGACATGTGCCTGAAGATAAAGTCCATGACTTTGAAACTGAATTCCTGAGAACATTGGAAATGCAGCATCAGGCAGATGTATTGGACCAACTGAAAAAAGGTGTTATCAACGCAGATATAGAGAATATTATTAAGCAGGTTGCAAAAGATACAGCCGCTCAATATAGAAAATGATTGAATTATGGCATCTCTTAAAGAAATAAAAACCAGGATTACTTCGGTAAAAAGTACGAAGAAGATTACTTCTGCGATGAAGATGATAGCGTCATCCAAGCTTCACAAAGCTCAGGCTGCCATCAGCAACTTTCTACCGTATCAGGCAAAGTTGGATGCCATTCTGACTAATCTGCTTTCTTCGGATACTAGTTACGATTCGCCTTTTACCCAGACAAGGGATGTGAAAAGGGTTGCAATAGTAGCTTTTGCTTCCAATTCTTCGTTGTGTGGAGCCTATAATGCCAATGTTGTGAAGGAATTTAATGCTACATACAATAAGTATAAAGCGTTGGGAAAGGATAATATCCTCATATATCCTATAGGTAAAAAAATAGCTGATGCTGTGAAAAAGCAGGGACTGGTATCTCAGGGAGATTATAAGGAAATGGCTGATAAACCATCATATGTGATGGTACAGGATTTGGCAAAAGATCTGATAAAGAAGTATATTGACAAGGAGATAGACGAAGTGGTTTTGATATACCACCATTTTATATCCACAGGTTCCCAGAAACTGATAAATGTAGATTTCTTACCCTTCGACCTTAGCCATGCACAGTCGGATGACACTGCAACCAAAAATGCTGTTCAGACCGATTATATTCTGGAACCTTCGAAAGAAGAGATATTGGAGAGTCTGATCCCTACGGTTCTGTATTCGCGTCTGTATGCAGCGTTGCTGGATGCTAACGCGTCGGAACATGCTGCCCGTACAATGGCTATGCAGATAGCGTCGGATAATGCGGATGAACTGGTTCAGGATTTGATAATCCAATACAACAAGTCCCGCCAACAGGCGGTGACTAACCAGTTGCTGGATATTATCGGCGGAGCTTCGGCATTGCAGGGATAAAATATTCTAAACATATAAGAAGGGGTTGTTTCAGATGAAGCAATCCCTTCTTGTTTTTTAGTATTTCGATTCGTCGCCTCTGGCAAAGATTATTCTTCAGCAATACTTTTCCACCTGCGTACTAATACTGAAACAAGACACATGGCAAGAATAATAAAAGGAATATTTATCCACAGCATTGTCATAAACTGCTCGTCTTTTCCGTAATAACGATCTTCGTAGTTTCGGGTTAGCTCTTCGAAAGCAATTAAGATAGCATAAATTAATGGGATAAGGCATGGAATCATCCATATCAGGAGATTTATATAAATACCTGAGCGACCTTTTTTTCCTTTAGTAACAATTTTAAATATGATTTTCGTTACCAAAATCAGGAATAATATTAACCAGAGTGATATCATGAATATAGATATAACTTCGGAATCTGCCCATCTTGTTATTTCATAAAAACCGGCAGCCAAAAGTACTGATATAAATATAAGTATCCCCATAGAGATGAGCATTGTCAACCATTCCTTTCTTCCTGTAACCCTGAATGAAAATATAAAGATGGATGCAGCCAATGACATATACAGGCATATAAAGACTATTGTCTGAAGTTCGTTATTATAGTTATAATCGTAATAATCCAATATATGGCTGTATCCGGCTGACAAGTCCTCAGAGGGGAGAGAGGGCGTTGTTTGTGTATGATAATATTCCGGATAGCCTGCAATGACATCCGAATCTGAGTCGGCGGCAGCAACCGGATATTCATCTGTATAGTATACTTCATCTTCACCGAGCTGATAATTAGCTATCAATGTAGAACGATTCACCGGAAAAAACGGAGGATTGTATATTCTTTCCATCCACTTGTCGGGTGTGAGTTTTATAGGTAAACCATGTTTCTTTTGAAGTTTCTCAAAAGCGAGCATAATGGTATATATACTATCTTTTTGACCATTGATAAGCCATTCTTTTACCTGTTTCTGGCGGTTTATCTTTTGCCTTTCGGAAACTTCTATGTTCTGTATATCCTTATGGTAGTAGTAATAACTGTTGAATTTGTAATCTTTATAAAAAAGAAGAGATGGTCCAGTATATCCTTCTATCCTGATACCATCGTTACGGTTATAATCGACTTCATACAGGTTTAGGTCGAGCGTGTCAGGATCTAGCATTATGTTATGAGGGATGGGGATCGGACTGTCGTAGTCGCTGCTGTACGAAAAATTCTTTGTTTCGCCAGGTATCAGTACACGAACCTTATCCAGTAGTTCCATCGCTTTGGTGGCTTCATCATAACTTGATACAGAGTTCCATTTAAAGATATAACCTTGAGTAAGTGTAAGTGGAATACATGAAATGCATGTGGTGATAAGGAAGATCATTAACCATTCTCCATATAATTGTCCTGTTTTTTTAGGGTAGAATATCTTGAATCCGTTGTTTCTGTTAAATAAAACTAGCCACCCAATGAGGATTAATAGGCTAATGAGGATTGATGTAGGATAGAGTATTCCTAAGTCGGACGCTGGAGAGTAATAATGAGTTTTTCCGAACGAAATATCGGTTGATAAATAACCGATTCCGAAAAAAATGAGATGGACGACTACCATTATAAACAGCATTGGGACTATCCTTATATTCCATATATTAGGGTAGTGTAGCAGTAGATATTTTTGTATGTTTTTTGTCATGATAATGTTTTTTTAAGAGAGGAAGAATCTACGTGTAGAGTTGGAGATATTGCGGAAGTATGTCAGTGGCAACTGCTGTTCGAGTATCAGCCTGAGAAATTCGTCCTGCGTAACCCAAGCGGGAAAACTGGCGACATATGTTCCTCCGTTTATCTGTAGTTTTTCTATTCCAATGGCAGCAAATGCAGCATATAATTGGTCCTGCTTCCAGCCCGATTCGAACTCTATAATTAGTTTCGGTATTTCGGCATATGCTATATCCGTCTCCTGATCCAGATTTCGGGGTGTACCGTTTTTAAGAAAAATAACTCTGTCAGAGGCTTTTTCTACTTCGTATAATTGTTGCGAACTGAGGACGATACCTAACGGACGAAAAGGGGAACATGCTATATCACGGAAATCGTCGAGTACGATTTGTTGTGCTAATATATCCAGATTGGCTAGGGGTTCGTCTATTAACAGCAACTTGGGTTTCCGTAATAATGCACGTGCAAGTTCGAAACGCATTTTATAGCCCGATGAAAGATTCTTCCATTTGTAAGTACGGTATTTGCGTAATCCCATACGTGCCACGATTAACTCAACCGTGAGGATGTTTTCTTCACCTATAATACCGTATGATGCAGCCGTAAAGCGCAGATTAGATAATAACGAGCCTTGCCACGAAGTTGTCCGTTGCGGAATATAAATCAGCTTTGAACGCAGATCATAGCCACTGACATGCGAAAAGAGATACTTTATATGGCCGCTTGTAGGTTGAAGTTCTCCACATAACGAACGCAGAAGTGTTGTCTTACCATTTCCATTTTCTCCGACAAGTCCGATAATTTCTCCTGCTTTTATATCAAAGGAAACAGGGCCAAGTGCAAAAGAAGAGTTTTTATAGGATTTGATAAGATTATATGTCGAAAGCAAAAGTTTATCTGCATCAGTCGCTGTCGGTTTATTAGCCAGTTCCTGATAGAGATCGTCCAGTATGGATGAAAATCGTTCTGTCTTTTGTTCGGTACTATCAGCATTCTGGTCAAGCCAGTCGAGTAAGTCCAAGGTTTTTTTATAGAAACTGATATTTCCGGTGTCTAAAGTAAGATCGATTATGCGTTTAGTGAGTAATACGAAATCTTCAAAGCCAATGAGTTTCTTGATGTCATCAAATTGATTCTGGAATATTGTCATACCCGTTGTATATTGATTGTTTTATAATTTAGAGGCAAATATATCTATTTTTCCATAGGCAAAGTATAAAGTATTGTATAATTCCAATAATACTGATACGTGATTGGAATTTTTATCTGACACTCTTTCTCCTAATTGGCTTTTTCGGAGCAAAGTGCGGACCAAACAATAAATTGCTTATTTTTGTGTTTTATTATATGTAACAATCAGCCGTCGAACTATACGTGTCACAAAATAAAACGGTATGTGCACTATGTCTCGGACTAAGTGTACTGTTAGTATTCTTTTTCATGTCGTGTTCTAACCAGAAGAACACCGGTTTGACACGTTTCTACCATTCGGTAAATACCCGGTACAATATCCATTTCAATGCGAATGAAGCATATAAGGAAACCCTGAAGACGAGGAGTCAGGGGCAGGAAGATAATTTTTCTCAGATGTTGTATATTTTTCCTGACAATTCGGATTCTGCCACTATGCAGGCTCCCGGCGGAAGTTTTACAACTACGATAGATAAAACGACGAAGGCTATAAAATTGCATTCCATAAAAGCCAAGCCCCGCCGTGACCCTAAACGCAGGAATGACACGAAATATCAGGCATGGCTTCAGCAAAAGGAATATACTCCTTTTATGGATCAGGTATGGCTTCTGCTGGCTAAGGCCGAATTTTATGAAGCCAATTACCTGCGGGCGATAACCACTTTTATGTATATTACCAAGATATACAGTTCTGACCCCGATATTGTAGCCGAATGCCAATTGTGGATCAGCAGAGCATACACCGAGATGGGATGGATGTACGAGGCCGGCAATATATTGCATAAGATGGAAATTGCGGGAGGAGCTCCCGAAAACCAGAAAGCGTTGTATTCGGCTGTGAAAGCCAATTTTTTGATAAGAAATAAAGAATACGTGGAGGCGATACCACATCTGGAATATGCTATAAAGAAAGAAAAAGATAAGAATCAAAAGCTCCGCCTGAAATATCTGCTGGGACAATTATATATCGAAACGGGAAATAAAACCGCCGCCGCCAAGGCTTTCTCGAATGTATACGGGATGAATACTCCTTATAAGTTCACATTTAATTCCAAATTGCAGGAATTACAGCTCGATACCTCCAGGAAGACTTCCGATGTGATATCTTCTCTTAGAGGTATGGCTAAAAGTTCGAAGAATAAGGATTATAAGGATCAGGTATACAATACCATCGGGAATATATACCTGCAACAGCAAGATACAGCTAAAGCGATAGAAAATTACCGTACCGCGATAAAAGAAAGTGTCCGTAACGGATATGACAAAGCTATGGCGCAGGTAGCGCTGGGGGATATTTATTTTGGCAGGAGAGATTTTATTCCGGCCCAGCCATGTTATTCCGAGGCTTTACCTCAGTTGAAAAAAAACGATGCAAGTTATCCGCGTGTTTCTTTTCGTTCCGAGGTCTTGGACGAGTTGGTTGTACATGCCATCGTTGTATATGAGCAGGATAGCTTGCAGCATTTGGCGAGCCTTCCCGAAGAACAACGTCTTGAGATTATTCATAAAAAAATAGACGAGTTAAAAAAAGAAGAGGAGGAACGCCTTAGAGAAGATGAAAGACTAAAGCAGGCAGAAGAACTGGGGAACAGAATCACAAGTTGGGACCAACTGGAAACAAGTTTGTCTCATAATATTCCCCAAAATCAAACATTTCAGACAGGAACGGCTGGTCAGCAAGGTGCAGATACTCAATTCTATTTCTATAATGATCAGACTGTAGCCCAGGGAAAAGTCGCTTTTCAGAAGCAATGGGGCAACCGCAAACTCGAAGATGACTGGCGAAGACGTAGCAAGTCGGGTATTTCCTCTTTTGATAAACTGGATGAAATAAGCATGTCAGATTCGATCAGTTCGGGACAAACGGGTTTAGGACAAGGAAATGTAACGGAGCCGGGAGAGATGAGTGCTATCGAAGATAAATATTCTGTCGATTATTATTTGCAGCAATTGCCCCTTACCGAGGAGGCTGTGAAAGAGTCGAACGAATTAATAGAGAATGCCCTATTCAATATGGGGAAAATATATAAAGACAAACTGGAAGACTTGCCTCTGGCCATAGAGACTTTTAATGCCGATATAAGCCGTTACCCGGCTACACCTAATCTGGAAGAAATATATTACCAGTTATTGCTGATTTATATGCAACTTGGGGATCAGGATATGTTGGCTGTTTACCGGAATAAGTTATTGACAGAATTTCCTCAGGGGCAATATGCCATACCATTGTCCGAACCTGATTTTGAGTGGAATTTCAGGCATATGCCATTTTTGCAGGATTCGTTGTATAATGAAGCCTACGCTGCTTATCAAAGGGCAGATGTGCAGATTGTAAGAAACAATTATCAGGCAATGAAAGCCAAATATCCATTTACGGATATGATGCCTAAGTTTGCTTTCCTGAATGCACTGTCTTATGCTCAGACCCGCGATGTAAAGGCATTGGGTGATAATCTGGCCGAAGTGGTGAAAAAATATCCGAAAGCTGATGTCACCCCACTGGCAACAGACATTCTGGAAAGGATAAAAGAAGGCCGGATTATATTATCAGATGGTACGCCTATCACGGAGTTTGACTGGAGTAAGGCTTATCTGGGGGATAGTGTTATGGTGGGCGAAAACGGGAAGGTTTTAGCGTATAGCGACAGTCTGGATACAGAGTATTTGCTCTTATTAATGTATAAATCGAATACGATAGACCGAAATGAATTACTCTATCAGGTGGCTGATTATAATTTTTCCAATTATGTAATCCAAACATTCGACCTGAACTTCGATACAGAACCGCCTTATGATATGCTACAAATCAAAGGATTCGAATCGTTTGCCAATATCAGATCGTATATGAATAAGGCTTTTGGCGAAGACGGATTGATGCACAAGGTGGATACGTCTATTCTTGTACTACCTATTTCGGTAGACAACTATACAGGTATGCTTCCTCGCCTGGGATTGGAGCAATATATGGCTTTCTTTGCTGAACATTACGAAAAACAATTGCCTCAGCTAATTGCATACTGGAATAATAAAGGAATAATTGATAGCCTGACAGTACAACCGGCTACCGATGATCAGGATGTGACATTGCCGGAGTTGCCAGAACAGCCAGAGGATGAAATTATTCGACCGGAAACAGAAAAAGAAATTCCACCTGTTGAAATAAAGAGGGGTGATGAGGTTGCTAAACAACCCGAAAAACCTGTAAATGACAAGCAAATAAATGCAGACGATCTACTAACTAAAGAACAATTGGAGAAAGCCGGAAAAGTAAATGATGTAATAGAATCTGTAGAAGATATTGTAAATAATCCGGTGGATGGTATTAAGAATCTGTTTAATAAATATAAAAACAGGGAAAGCCTGACTAAAGAAGAAAAGGCGGAACAGAAAGAACAACAACGTCAGGAAAAACAGCGTCAGAAAGAACTGAAAGCAATAGAAAAAGCCCGGCAGGATTCTATCAACAAGACTGAAAAGGCCAAAGTCGATGCCATTGCCAAAGCCGAAAAGGCGGCTCAAGACTCTATAAAAGCTGTAGAAAAACAACGTCTGCAACAAATACAACTGGAACAACAGCAGAAGAAAGATGCTGAACGTGCGGCGATTAAGGCCAGAGAGGACGAACGTAAACAGAAAGAGGAGGAGCGTAAAGAGCGGATCCGTCAGCAGGAAGAACGGCAACGACAACAGGAACGGGAACGAAAAGAAAAAGAGAAAGCCCGCGAAGAAGAACGTAAGGAGAAAGAACGCATACAGAAAGAACGTCTTCGTCAACGTGAAAAAGAGCGCGATGAAAAAGAAAAAGCCCGTGAAGCTGAACGTAAAGAAAAGGAAAAACAAGCCGAAGAAAAGCGGAAACAATAAGAGAAAGATCGATGATAATACCCTATTTTAGCTACGTTAGTTAAAAAACTTTATATTATTAGTTGATATGACAAAAAAAAATGATTAATTTGCCGAGCGAAAAACATAAGGTATTACCTTCATCCATTAAAAACTAACTATATGAACGAGAACCTAGAGCCCAAATTGCCTGTGGGAGACCCTTCTGACGAGAACAAAGCCGAAGAAACAAAGCCTGTAGAAGCTAACGTTGAAGCGGTAGAGAATGAATCTGCTGAAAAAGAAACCCCGGCTGAAAATGTTGAGCCAGTAAAAGAGGAAGAAACAGTTGAAGAACCGGAGTCAGCAAAAGAAGCTGAGCCTGTAGACGAACCTGTGGCTTCGGATGTTACTGAGCCCGCAGCAGAGACTACTCCTGAAATAGAGGCAGTGGCTGAAACTGCGGAAGACCCGGAAGAGCCAACTGTGTCAGCAGAAAATAATGAGTCGGAAGACGATACAGAGCAACCTGAGGCAACTACAGAGGCTCATGTGACAAAGCACGCATCTTTGACAAAGGATGAGATAATAGAGAACTTAAAAAATCTGGCATCGCAATCCGAATTACCTTCGCGTGCAGAGGTGGAAGCTTTGAAACAGGCATATTATAAACTTCGTTCTGCAAGTGTGGAAGCGGAGAAAGCAGCATTTGCCGAAGCAGGCAATGATGCTGAAACTTTCACGTCTACACCCGACCCTAGTGAGGATGTGGTAAAAACTTTCTTAAATGAAATAAAAGAGAAGCGGGCAAGCAACGCCATTGCAGAAGAAAGACTTAAGGAAGATAATTATAATAAAAAACTTCAGATAATAGATTCGATTAAGAATCTGACTGAAAGTTCAGACGACTTTAATAAGTTATATAAAGAGTTCAAAGATTTACAGCAACAATGGAGCGATATTGCATTGGTTCCTCAGGCTAAGGTTAAGGAGTTGTGGAAATCATATCAGATTTATACGGAAAAATTCTATGACCTGATTAAGATAAACAACGAGTTCCGTGATTATGACTTTAAGAAGAATCTGGAACTGAAAACATCTATAATTGATGCTGTAGAAAAACTAATAGATGACGCAGATGCAGTGTCAGCATTCCATCAGCTTCAGAATTTCCATCAACAATGGCGTGAGATAGGTCCTGTAGCCAGAGAACTCAGAGAAGAAACCTGGACACGCTTCAAAGATGCATCTACTGCTATAAATAAAAAATATCAGACACATTTCGAATCTCTGAAAGGAAAAGAAGAGGAGAATCTGGCAGAAAAGACTGCAATTTGCGAAACCCTCAAAACAATTGATTATTCTACGCTTAATTCATTCAAAGATTGGGATGAAAAAAGCAAGGAAGTAATTGAATTGCAGGCTAAATGGAAAACCATTGGGTTTGTGCCTAAAAAGGTGAACACACAGATATTTGAAGAGTTCAGGGCATTGTGCGATACATTCTTCGAACGTAAAAGCGAATTTTTCAGAGGGGTGAGGGACGAGATGGATATCAACCTCGAGAAAAAACGTTCTTTGTGCGAACAGGCAAAAATGTTGAAAGACAGCACCGAATGGAAATCTACAGCAGATAAACTCATCGGTATACAGAAAGAGTGGAAAACCATCGGTCCGGTTCCCCGTAAATATTCGGATGCTATCTGGAAAGAATTTGTTACAGCCTGTGATTATTTCTTCGAGCAGAAAAAGAAGAACGAATCTTCACAAAAAGGTGAGGAGCTTGAAAATCTTACAGCTAAGAAAGAAATTATAGAGAAGATAAATAATATAGACGAATCTTTAGAAGCATCGGAAGCAATCGCTCAGGTGCGTGCTTTAGCGGATGAATTCCATAAAATAGGATTTGTTCCGTTTAAAGAAAAAGACAGGATTTATAAAGAATTCCATCAGGCTGTGGATGCCCATTATGATCGCTTGAAAGTGGATAAGACGGAACGTCGTTTCGAGGCTTTCAAATCGAATATGAAGGATATGTCGAAACAAGACAATCCAAAGCGGGTATTATACAAAGAAAGGGATCATCTGATGCACCAATATAATAAGGTGAAAACAGATCTTCAAACTTATGAGAATAATATGAATTTCCTTTCCGTTTCATCGAAGGGGGGCGGCGGCCTTCTGAAAGATATTACTCATAAAATAGAGAATCTGAAAAATGAGATGGACTTGCTTGTTAAGAAAATAGAGGCCATCGATGAAAATCTGAATGAGTTGGAAAAATAGAGACTCTCTTATATAGAATATGAAGAAAGGATATCTTAAGCAAGATATCCTTTCTTATTTTTATAATATGTATTCAATTCGTCTTCTTGTAACTTATAACCGCCCATATATTAAAGAAGAGGGCAAACCCTATGAGGACAACCATATGTGTTGTCATATCTGCTAATGCGCTCCCTTTCAGAAATACCATACGCATAACTTCTATAAAGTATCTCAAAGGATTAGCCATAGTAATGATTTTTGCCCACTCCGGCATACTGTTTATGGGAGTGAACATACCACTCATCAGAATCAAAACAATAAGGAAAAAGAACATGACAAACATGGCCTGCTGTGTAGTGTTCGAATAGTTTGATATAACTAATCCCAGTCCCGAAACTACAAGCGTGTAAACCCCGGCAAAGAGTCCGATAGTGAGAAGGCTTCCCGAAGGAGTCAGCCCATACACTAAAGCGGAAAGCAAGAAGCAAACCGTGAGTACAATACCTCCGATAATCCAGTATGGGATCAATTTTGCCAGAATAAAGGTAAATTTATTAACAGGAGTCACATTCATCTGTTCGATAGTTCCGGTCTCTTTTTCCCCTACAATGTTCAGGGCAGGAAGGAATCCGGCTAGTAAGGTAAGTAACATTACCATCAGTGCCGGCACCATAAACACTTTGTAGTCCAGATGCGGATTGAACTTATTCAAGGGTACTATGTTGATAACAGGCTGAATAGCCTTTGAGCTTGTTTGCACCCATTCGCCACGTATTTCACTTCCAAAGTCGCTAAGAATAGAAGTCATATAAGATGAGCTCAGCCCACCTTTGACTCCATTTACCGCATTGGCTGAAATCATTACATTGGCCAGGCCGTCCCTTACAAGATTTTTTTCAAAGTCAGGTTGTATTTCCAGTATAATATCCGCTTTGCCGGATTCTATACTTTCCAAGGCTTTATTATTCGATGCAGATACGTCTGTAAGAAGAAAATATCCGGAAGAAGTTATTTTATTAACAAGACGCTCCGAATAGGAACTATGGTCATTGTCGACAATACTCAGGCGGATGTCTTTTATCTCCTGATTCGCTGCCCAGGGCATGATAAGCATCATCATAACAGGCCATACCATTATCAATTTCGGAAGGAACTTATTCCTCAGAATCTGCTTGAATTCTTTTTCGATAAGAAACTTTATCATATTGTTAGCTTTTAGCTGTCAGCCATTAGCCTATAGCCTTTTCTGTATTTTCTAACAGTTAAAGGCCATAAGCTAACAGCTTATTTATTAAGTGAGCCTTGTTTTGAACTTCTTTAAACTTACCACTATCAGGGATACTGCCATAACTAATAGTATTATCATCTCTTTTAATACAAATACTACATCCACCCCCTCTATCATAAGCTTTCTTACAGATGATACATACCATTTTGCCGGTATGATATCAGAAAACCATTGGAGAACCGCAGGCATACTTTCTATAGGGAATATCATTCCCGAAAGCAGCATCACAGGCATCATCAATCCCATACCGGAGACCAGCATGGCTGCGACCTGTGTATCTACAATAGTAGAGATAAGCAAGCCTAAAGCCAATGCCACCATAATGAACAGGACGGACACGATTGTCAGCCAGAACAGACTGCCTGCGATGGGCACCTGCAATACAAAGACCGACAAAAGGAGTATAGTAGACAGATTGACAAATGATAGGGTGAAGTATGGAACCATCTTTGCGAGAATGATGTATATCGGCTTAATCGGCGATGCTAATAGTATTTCCATAGTACCCTGTTCTTTTTCGCGAACAATAGCTATGGATGTCATCATGGCGCATATAAGCATCAGTATAAGTCCCATTACTCCGGGAACGAAGTTATAGGCGCTTTTAAGCTGAGGATTGTATAGCATTCTTATCTCAGGTATAATCTGAAACGGAACTTTATATTCCTGCATTAGTTCTTGTTGATAGGAGGTGATAATACTGGTCGCGTAACCGGAAAGCATGCTTGCCTGATTTGGGTCGGTGGCATCAGTGATAAGTTGTACAGACGCTTCCCCGGTATGCAGCATGTTATCACTGAAATTCTCTCCGAATACGACTACCAGATTAACTTTCCCTTCTTTGAATACTCTGTCTATATCATCGGGATTATTTAGTACTTCCGTAACAGTAAAATATTCACTGGCCTGTAATTGTTCCGTGATGCGCTGTGTTGAAATATCTTTTGAGGGGTCAAATATCGCAATCTGCGTATTTTTCACTTCTGTTGTGATAGCGAACCCGAAAAGTATAATCTGCACTATGGGCATGCCAAGCAGGATAAGCATAGTACGCCTGTCGCGAAATATGTGGAAGAATTCTTTTTTGACGAAGCTTAGAAATGAGTTCATTTAATTAATAGTTGACAGTTGATAATGGACAGTTGACAATGGATATTTCAAAGTTTATGATTATTTTCGTTAATTATTAATTTACCAATGGTTGCTGAAAAATCGTATAACTTTGCTCTAAGAATAATAAATCTGTATAAGTGGCTTGTGGCAGAACATAACGAATATGTTTTGTCAAAACAATTACTTCGTAGTGGAACAGCTATTGGGGCCTTGATAAAAGAAGGTGAACATGCCCAGTCTAAAGCTGATTTTCTAAACAAAATGAATATCGCTTTAAAAGAAGCCAACGAAACCGAATATTGGCTTATGCTTTTGAAAGATGCAGTTTTTTTATCGGAGAAAGAATTTGTTTCCATTCATTTAGATTGTCAAGAATTAATAAAACTTCTTATAAGTATTGTAAAAACAACAAAAGAACGATTAAACAGAAGTTAGTAGTAAATAGGTTTTGCTATTCACTGTCAATTGTCCATTTTCAATTGTCAACTCTAAGAGCTTTCCTCGCCAACTGCTGAAATACTCCATCCATACTCTCCGCATTAAACCGGTGGCGGAGATTGGCAGGAGTGTCCAGAGCCTCTATCTTGCCATCGACCATAATAGATACCCTGCGGCAATATTCGGCTTCATCCATATAATGCGTAGTTACAAATACAGTGATCCCTCTGTCTGAGGCCTGATATATAAGTTCCCAAAACTGACGGCGGGTAGCAGGATCGACACCTCCGGTCGGTTCATCGAGAAAAACGACTTTCGGTTCGTGAAAGATAGAGACCGAGAAAGCCAGCTTCTGTTTCCAACCGAGAGGTAACTCTTTTACAAGTGTATTACGTTCATTTATAAAACCCAGTTCGGTCAGTATTTCATCCGTTTTGCTTGATATCTCTTTGTCTTTCATTCCGTATATTCCTCCAAACAGGCGCATGTTTTCCCATACCTTCAGGTCTTCGTATAATGAGAATTTCTGACTCATATAGCCTATGTTTCTCTTTACGTCTTCCTGTTGTCGGGCAATATCGAATCCTGCAACCATGCCTTTTCCTGAGCTTGGGTAGCTCAATCCGCAGAGCATCCGCATAGCGGTTGTTTTTCCTGCGCCGTTTGCCCCCAGAAAGCCGAATATCTCACCTCTGTCTACACTGAAAGAAATATTATCTACGGCAGTGAAATTGCCGAATTTCTTTGTGAGGTTTTCCGTATGTATTACTTTTTCTGTCATTATTCGTTATTTTGAGCCAATTGCATGTAACAATCTTCGATAGTTGCCTGAATGGTATGTATTTCTATATCCTTATGTTGCTTTTCGGCCAAAAAGGCTTTCAGTTCGGCCTCAGTCAGATTATTGTTGACTGTGATATGATGTGTTTCTCCAAATGTGAAGCAGGTCTTCACCTTATCGTATTGCCGTAAATCTTTTAATAACTGATACATCTGATTACTCTTTACCGACCATAACGGCTCGGAAAACCGGTCTATAATATTTTGCGGTGTATCTACCTGCAAAAAGCTGCCTTGCTGAATAAGTGCGATACGGTCGCAAAGCGTAGCCTCGTCCATATAAGGAGTAGATACAAGAATGGTGATATTCTGTTCTTTCAGTTTCCTGAGCATCTCCCAGAATTCCTTTCGAGAAACCGGGTCTACTCCGGTTGTAGGCTCGTCAAGGAATAATACGGCGGGTTTATGTATAAGGGCGCAACTCAGTGCCAGCTTTTGTTTCATTCCTCCTGATAACTTACCGGCTCGCCTGTTTTTAAATGGTTCTATTTGTTGGTAAATATCTTTTATCAGATGGTAGTTTTCCTGAATGGTCGTATTGAATACGGTAGCGAAGAATTCGAGATTCTCTTCCACCGTCAAATCCTGATAAAGTGAAAATCTACCCGGCATGTAGCCAATATGATTGCGTATCTCCTTATAGTCTCTCACTACATCGAGCCCGTCGACTGTAGCTGTGCCACCATCAGCCAGAAGTAAAGTGGTAAGGATACGGAAAAGGCTTGTCTTTCCGGCTCCGTCGGGGCCGATAATACCGTATATCTCGCCTTGTTCCACATCGAAACTGATATCGTTCAGGGCCTGAATATCACGGTACTTTTTATTTATATTTTGTACAGAGATAGCTTTCATTTGTTTAAGTAACTGTTTAGTAGCTGTTTGAATTATATCACTTATCTGTTTTTGTTAAAACCTGACACATCTGACAGTTTTGTCAGTTAGCAGTTAGCAGTTAGCAGTCATCAGTTAACAGTCGTGGCGCGTTAGCGCTTATTACTTAAAACTCATCACTTATAACTGCCCGCAGGGCCTTATTTTTCTTCTTTTTGTGTTCGGCCTTTCTTTTCTGTGAAGATGTAAGTACTTGCATATCCTTTTTTGTATGTCCGTTTTTCGGGGGAAACTCAGTGATGCCCTCCGCGCAGGTTCCCAATATTTCTTCCGCCGGATTCAGGATAATTTCTTCTTCAGGTTCTACTCTTTTCTTCAGAGTTTCGGGTTTACTCTTCATTACGCATTCTTTAGCGGACTTCTCCTCTCCTTGCCGGCTCTTATCCTGTCTGTCAAGCAGCATCTTTATCGTACGCAGATCGGGCGGGCATTCCTTCTTCGTAACAGTCTTTTGCTTGAAAACAAGTTCGCCTGTATATCCATCGGGGACATAGATGTCTTTTTCTACCGTGGTGTAATAGCCTTCAAGTTTCTTTTTCAGCGAAGCATGCACCATCGTCATCAGTTCGGCTTCGCGGCGCGCTACCGCCTGTTCCACTTCACTGCGGAAATCGCCTCTGGTATTCATCCAGCAATAATATGTCTCACGGCTGATGCCTGTTGCCTTACATACCTGCGACACGGTGAAAAACTCGTCTTCAAGCAGGCTTACAATCTTTTCTGTCAATTCTGTGTTGTACTTTGCCATAATGTTTTTGCAATATAGATAAACAGGATTTCTATTTATGCAGAATTTTAACAGTTTAGAGGTAAGTGGCAGAAGCTTCGTGTTATGGCCCTCCTTCTGTCGGCTACACCGAAACACTACGCTTATAATAGTCAAATCTCCGTTATAACTCAAACTGCTTCTAAAAAGCTATCTCAAAATAACGCATAGTAGAATACCTCTAAAATTTAAACAGTTACTAACTCGACATACAGAATGTCATTCTTTTCCAGATAATGAATCTTATTTTCCCTCGAAAGCCAGCCGAGGGTGAGATATACATACATCTGCCTGTAACCTGTTATTTTTTCTATGTCATCAATTGTCATCATACCCCTTTCGCAGAGTAATTGCCATACTAATCCGGCATCAGCACCAATAAGATTATTCAACATATGCAATAAAATTTCAAGATTCCACAACTTCTTCTTTTAAACGGATGCTTATCTTTAAAGCATCTTTCCGTAAGAATATGTTTTATTAGTTCCCGATATAAAAATATGTCCGCTATAGTTTACAGGCAATGAAAAATCGACAAACAGATGCTATTTCCCGATGAAACCGGTATCCTTATATGTCAATTCAGGATCTCAGGATTATGCTGGTTTTAGTTCAGTTTCAACTCTCCATACATCCCTTTTTTGAGGTAACCATCGTTCTTTACGGCTATTTTTACCGCATAGACCAGATTGGCGCGTTCGTCCCGGGTCTGAATGGTTTTTGGAGTGAATTCCGATTTATCCGATATCCATGTAATTGTGCCTGCGTACTCTTTCATGTCTTTTTCTCCGAAGTCGGCGAATACCCTGACCTGTTGCCCTATTTTTACTTCGGTAAGCTGACCGGAGGTGATATATGCCCGCAGAAACATATTATCCATATCGGCAATCTTGAATAGGACTCTGCCTTGGGTTGCCAGTTCTCCCTGTTCTGCGTATTTGGATAGCACAGTTCCCTTTATCGGGCTTGTAATAATTGATTTTTGTAATTGGTCGTTCAATTGAGCAATCTGTATATCCAGCCCTGTACTTTCTTCGGATACTCCTCTGTTAGAGTTTTCCAAAGTCTCGGTTTGTGCAGCCAGCTGCCTTTCCAATACCAGTATCTGAGCATTGATGTCATCTACTTGTTTCTGATTGGCGGCATTGGACTTTACCAGATTCTCGAAACGTTTGAGTTCATTTCTTTGAGTAGCTATTTGTTGTTTCGTGGCTGCTATCTGGCGAGGTACATCTGTATAACGGGTTTTTACCGATTTCATATTGGCCAGCAGCTGCATCTTTTTCAGATATAGCTGTACAGTGTCTATATAACCTATTTCCCTCCCTGCATCGAGGAGATGGCCTTCTGTAATATCAAACTGCATTATTTTTCCGTTCGCTTCGGCAGAGACAATTACTTCGGTTGTTTCAAATACGCCTGATGCATCATAGTCGCCATTACCCCTGCCACAAGCTGATAAAAGGATGACAAAACTGAAGTAAAGTATATTTTTTATTGTATTCATGCGATTAGTTATTTGTTGTATATTTCAGATTGTATATAGATAACAGCAGTTCTATTTCGTGTTGCATTTTATCTTGCTTAGCCAGATCCTCATTATTTATTTCGCGCATCAGGTCGGTAACAGTCAGTGTTCCGTTGGCGACCTTAGCCTCTGCTGCCCGTTTTACACTGTTGCGGAGCGAGATTATTTCATCATCGTACTTCAATAAATCCCGGTTCTTTTCTATCTCCTGTTGTTCTTGGGTAGTTTCCAGATTTGTATTGAAAAGAAAAGTCTCACGCTGAGTAAGAACGTTATCCTGATTAATTTCTATCAGCTTTTTATCGTTTTTTTGAGTATAAAGGCTTCCAAAGTTCCATGACAAACGGACTCCCCCGATATAATAGGGAGAGAAATCATTATCCAGCATATTCAATCCCGGTTTGCCATAACCTCCCGTAAGGAATAAACCCAGCTTTGGCATATAGCTTGTTTTGATTGATCTTTTTTGTGTTTCAAGGCTGTTGAGTTGTGCATCGAAAAGCTCCAGTTCAGGGCGATTCACTTCTGATGCAATTATCAGGTCTTTCCCCTCCGGTTTTTGTAATGTGGTACTTTTATCCAGATTCTCTCCGATTAACAGCGCTAGCATATCCAGATAAGACTTTCTGTTCGATAGCAACTGTGTTTTGTTTTGCACAGTTTTCAACTGCTCTACTTTAATAGCATCCAGATCGGCCTGATTGGCTATCCCATTTTGAATATAGGACGAAATCAGGTTGTAATTTCGCTGCAATTCATCCTGTAAGAGGTCATTTTGTTTTATTCTGGCATCGAGTAATAAGATGCCAAAATATAATTGATTGACCCTGTCGTTTATTGTATATAGGTCTACATCCAGTTGCTTTTTCTCTACATCGGCATTTGCATTGGTTATCTCTTTTTTTGAGCCTATTGCTCCTCCGTCCCAGATAGTCTGGGTAATATCTATCGTTGCAGAATACTGGTCTTTGCTTAACCCTTTGATATCTATCCCCGGAACGGAAATTGGTATTTTGGTTACTTCCGACTGATAAGATGCTTTTGCCGACAATGAGAACTGAGGCAGATATCCCTTCCCTGCATTCGATAGATTATATTCTTTCGATTTCTCTATCAGCTCATACCGTCTGATAAGCGGATAGTTTGCTTTTGCTTTCTGATGACAAACCTCTAGCGGGAGAGTTGCTTGAGGGAAAGCCAGGGATGGGATTGAAAATAAAAAAAGTAACAGGTATTTTTTCATAATTCCAGTAATTATTCGTCTATTTTCAACATCATTTTTATCCATTGTGGAACAAGTTTCCGGCGCTCATTGATAAAGTTTGTATAATCATCTTCAGTCATCGGACTATGTATACTTATCAATAAGGGTTTGCCTACAATTGGGAACACAGTCATTGATACGATGTTTATAAAGATTTGAAGCGGAGCAATCCCTTTTATTCCTTTCTTATCCATCTGTTCCTGTATCTGCTTGTAGAAGTAATTATTTTTTATGAGATTCTCTGAAATCCCGATTTTTTCTATCAGCTTCTTTGGATTGGCTTGTATTTCACTTAATACAAATAATGGTAAATTGGGATTTTCTAAAAGAGAATCTACATAACGGTTTGCAATCAAGTCTATTTTCTGAGAGAGTCCGATGCTTTCATTATTGACAACGCCAACTATCAGTCCGAACATTTGTTGCATACTTTCTTCCATTATTATATCGAACAGTTTCTCTTTGCTGCGGAAATAATAATTTAGTAATGCCAGATTTATACCGGCTTCATCGGCTATATCACGTGTTCGCGCTTGTCCGTATCCTTTTTCCTGAAACACTTTTCGGGCAGCTTCCTTTATTCTTTCTTCTGTCGATATATCTTTTTCCATAAGTAAATTATTATTGTTATGATGCAAATGTATATTTAATTATCGATTTAATCAAATGATTAAATAATTATTTTAAAAAATATTTTTAATTGTTCTGCCAGATGATAGCTGCCTTTTCTGTGATTCCTTGCAAATAATGCTTTATAGAGAGTGACTCATGAGAAAAGTTTTATCTATATAGTTGGAGTTGGTAGCCTTTAGCTGTTAGCTTGTAGTTCTTTGAAAGATTGATTCGTAAATTTGTAGATTAGCATATTAGCAAATGAGTGAAATAGTGTAACCTTTGTTGCCTTTTAAGGGCATAAAATTATCTCGAAGAGTAGTTATTTATATTGATTTTCATCTTTTTATCTTGGATAGTAGTAAGCATAGATATGAAAACGGGATGAAGAATAGATATTTTTTAACATGTTATGATATTTAGCATACTAAAAATGATAATATCCTCAAAACATTTCACTAATTTTGGAAATATCGCCTCAAAATGAGGCTATTTTGGTAAAAGGTATAATAATATTAACCATGTAAAACATTTTTAGCCATGAGAACTTACCAAACACAAGAAATCAAGAACATAGCTATTCTTGGTAGTTCGGGAGCGGGCAAAACCACTCTCGCCGAAGCCATGCTCTACGAAGCGGGTGTCATAAAACGCAGAGGAAGTGTTAAGGACGGAAATACTGTCTCGGACTATTTCCCCGTGGAAAAAGAATACGGATATTCCGTTTTTTCCAGCATTTTCTCTGTGGAATGGATGAATAGAAAACTTAACTTTATTGATTGTCCGGGATCAGATGATTTTGTCGGAAATGTAGTTACTTCGTTAAATGTTACAGATACAGCACTGATGGTGCTGAATGCCCAGTATGGTATGGAAGTAGGTACCATAAACCAATTGAGATATACTCAAAAATTTAAGAAACCGGTGATTTTTATTGTCAACCAACTAGATCATCCAAAGGCAGACTTTGAAAATGTGGTTTCTCAACTTAAAGCCGATTATGGCGAAAAGGCTGTATTGGTACAATACCCGGTCAATTGTGGGGAAGGTTTCAATGCTGTTGTTGATGTTTTGAAATTTAAAATGTTCCGATGGAAGCCTGAAGGTGGTGTTCCGGAGGTTCTCGATATACCTGCCGAAGAATTAGATAAGGCAGCCGAATTGCAGCAAAAACTGATAGAGGCAGCTGCGGAAAACGAAGAGTCCCTGATGGAGAAATTCTTTGAACAAGGCACGCTGACCGAAGACGAGATGCGTATGGGTATACGTTGGGGGTTGGTAAACAGGGATTTGTTCCCGGTATTCTGCGTATCTGCAGAAAAAGATATGTGTGTGCGCCGTACAATGGAATTCCTTGGTAATGTAGTACCTTACGTGCGCGACCAGCCTGCCCCTGTGAATACAGAAGGAGTGGAAGTGAAGCCCGATTCGGAAGCACCGGCCAGCCTGTTCTTCTTTAAAACAATGGTTGAGCCGCATGTAGGAGAAGTTTCTTACTTTAAGGTAATGAGCGGTAAAGTACATGAAGGAGACGACCTGATAAATGCCGACAGAGGTTCGAAAGAACGTATCGGCCAGATTTTCTGTCCGGCCGGACAGCAGCGTACAAAAATAGAAGAGCTGGTAGCCGGAGATATCGGGGCAGCAGTGAAGCTCAAAGATGTACGTACAGGTAATACTTTAAATGCAAAAGGCACAGATAATAAGTTTAATTTCATAAAATATCCGGACCCTAAATATCGTCGCGCTATAAAGGCTGAAAATGAGAAAGATACGGAGAAGATGAACGAGGTGTTGCAACGTATGCATGAGGAAGACCCTACATGGATGATTGAAAACTCGAAGGAGCTGAAGCAGCTTATCGTATCCGGACAAGGTGAATTTCACCTGAAAACATTGAAATGGAGAATAGAAAATAACGATAAGATAGGCATTGTTTATTCCGAACCTAAGATTCCGTATCGTGAAACCATAACAAAGTCCGCACGCGCGGATTACCGTCATAAGAAGCAGTCGGGTGGTGCCGGACAGTTCGGAGAAGTGCATTTGATCGTAGAGCCATATGTGGATGGTATGCCATTGCCGGAAACGTATAAGTTTAACGGACAGGAATTTAAGGTGCAGTCACGAGATGTGCAGACTTACGATCTCGATTGGGGTGGCAAGCTTGTCTTTGTCAGTAGTATTGTCGGAGGCGCTATCGACGCGCGCTTCCTGCCGGCTATATTGAAAGGTGTGATGTCGCGTCTGGAGCAGGGGCCTCTTACCGGCTCATACGCGCGTGATGTTCGTGTGATTGTTTATGATGGAAAGATGCACCCGGTAGATTCGAATGAAATTTCATTCATGCTTGCCGGACGAAATGCGTTTAGCGAAGCATTTAAGAATGCAGGTCCGAAAATCCTTGAACCGATCTATGATGTGACAGTAACTGTTCCATCGGATAGGATGGGGGATGTGATGGGAGACCTCCAGAACCGCCGTGCCATGATTATGGGAATGGAAAGTGACAGGGGTATAGAGATACTGAATGCTAAAGTGCCGCTGAAAGAAATGGCTAACTATTCCATTTCGCTTAGTTCACTGACCGGAGGCCGGGCTTCGTTTACAATGAAGTTTGCAAGTTATGAACTTGTGCCGTCTGATGTTCAGGACAAGCTGTTGAAAGAGTACGAGTCAAGTCAGAAAGAGGAAGACTGATCAATCTGAATATAATAAAGAAGAAAAGAGTGCCACGTTGGTGGTACTCTTTTTTATCTGGCATATCAATATCGTGCGGCTTTATTCAATCTCCAATTCATTAAGTTTTACTGAGAATGTGGAATATCCAACACCTTTCCATTTTCCAGAGACTTCAACTACTTTGCCTGTCTCTTTGCCTACGAACGTAGCGATGTAAGATGTCTGTACTACACGCTTCTTGAAAGTCCTGTCCACTTTCAGGCTTTTGAATGATGGTACTGTCAGTTTATCTGCAATCTTAGTTGTATCTGCCGATTCCTCCGGTAACTCCGAATATTTCCATTCGGTATTGCCGCTGACAGTAAACCATTTCTCTTTCTCAAACGTGTCAGAATCTACGCTGTATGGTATTCCGATTGTTATAGAATCGTTTATCTCTATATTCTGTTCTGGCTTGTTCTCAGGTATAAATTGGGACTTCTGTTTCAGGTCTTCACAAACCGGATTTACAGAGGAAACAGTCATTTCAGAGGCAGTCTTATTTGTAAATACCACAGAAGGAGCTGTATATAGAGATTCCTCTACTCCGTCGCCTTCCCGGAAGGAATACTTGATACCGCTAAATACATAAGTTTCTGTCTTCTGTTCATCTTGGCCGTCTACCAATGGCGAGAACTCATTTTCCGATTCGTTGCTACAGGATGGAGTGAGTATTATAACAGATAATAATAGGACTAAGATTTTTTTCATATTGTTTTTTATTAGGTCGTATTTTTGAATCAAAGATAGGGATTATTTGTCTGGAGATTATCTAGAACCGGTTAAGAAACTGTTTCAAATTCGGTGAAGTAAATACTGCTCTCTACTCAATACTCATTATATTCCCGGAGTTTATTCCCTGTCCATTTTGTCTTTATATCCTGTTATTTTGAAGGTGTCTGACATAATACGAAAAACGAAGAGAATGAAACTATTGCTGTTCTTTTTTGTTTTAATATAAAATGTTAAAATATTATCTTTACTGATATTTAATTGATATAGAATATGAAATACTTTATACGGATAGTGGTTGTCGCCGCACTCGGGCTTTATTCATGTAGTAACAGTAAGCCTTTTCAGAATAACGTATCTGCACAGGAAACGGGGGTAGAGGAGAGAACGGCACTGGAACTACCGGAGGTACCGAAAGAGCTGACGACGCCTGTCGACAGAGCCAATTTTCTAATTGCCCATTATTGGGATAACTTCGATTTCTCAGATACAACATATATTCATCTGCCTGACATTACCGAACAGGCTCTGGCAAACTATGTCCAGATTCTTCCGATAGCAGATAAGAATATTGCCGAGCAATCTATAGCGGCTTTATTAGATAAGGCTGAACATCAGAAAACACCGGAGATGTATTTTTTCTTTACTAAAAACTTCGAGAAGTATCTGTATGATCCTAATTCCTTCATGCGTAACGAAGAATATTATATTCCGGTGGCTAAATACGTAATGGCTGATTCGGCAACAGGGGATGTCGAAAAAGAGAAAGTCAGATTCAAACTGGAAATGATGGAGAAAAACAGGCCTGGGCAGATAGCTGCTGATATTACCTATACCCTGGGTTCGGGGAAAACGGGAACACTCCACAGATTAGAAGCAGGATATACATTGTTGATGTTCTACAATCCCGATTGCCATACCTGTGCCGAAAATATAGCTTATTTGAAGCAATCCCCCATTATAAATAAGATACACGAATCGGGCGGGCTTAAAGTATTGACTTTCTATCCTGATGCAGACTTAAGTATTTGGCAAAATCATCTGAAAGATATTCCTGTATCATGGGTAAATGGTTATGATAAGAACCAGACTGTATTGAATAAAAAGGTCTATGACCTGAAAGCCATACCTACACTTTATCTTTTGGATAAGGAGAAGCGGGTATTACTGAAGGATGTAACAGCTCAGAAAATCGAATTTTATCTGAAAGATCATAATCCGATGCTATTTTCCGATTAATGAAGCGGATAAGTGCCGGGCTTTTTAAGAAA
The DNA here is from genome assembly GCF_015234155.1 of Dysgonomonas sp. GY75. Lineage (NCBI taxonomy): Bacteria > Pseudomonadati > Bacteroidota > Bacteroidia > Bacteroidales > Dysgonomonadaceae > Dysgonomonas > Dysgonomonas sp. GY75. The sequence goes on along the minus strand of NZ_JADCLQ010000036.1, from coordinate 99,172 downwards.
AAATCATATCTTTGTGATATGAAAAAGGTAAAACGACTGATCACTTTGTCTTTATTGATGCTTGCCAATATATTTTTATTGGCGCATACAGTTTTACCTCATTCCCATCACGATGGTGCTGTTTGTTTCTCTCTGGAGGAAATCGTTCACCAACATAATTGTTCTGGTCAACATGATAATGTGGGGAACACTTGTTGTGAACATAAACATCACCACCATTCGGCATCAGAAGATTGTAATCTGAAGGAAATTGTCCTTCGACAGAATAATGATCTTCATGACGATATACTACCTTGCGCTAATTGTCTGTCGTTACTGTTTACAATAAATCCACTGAGTGAACTTTATCTTGAAGTTCCCGAATTCGGACAGCGATTAGAACAAAAACCTTATTTAGAAAACTATATTCCACCGTTCGTAGGTTCAATAAAAAGCCTGCGTGCTCCTCCCGTATCTTATTTTTTAGGTTAATATTTTATAGAAACTTTATCTATGTCATTGTGAAGAGGGCGGGATTTCCTCACTCTTTGTTGTGGCAAAAAATCTAAGAAATAAGAATAATGAAAAAATATATTATTTATTTCGCCTGTCTGTTGGCGATATCATGGAGTTGCAATTCCAAACCTAAAACAGACGATCACGCAGGACATAATCATACATCCGAATCGCAAGAGGGACATAACCATGCAGAAGGCGAGGAGTGCGATCATGACCATGAACAAGAGGCAGATCATAAGCATGCCGAGGGTGAAGAATGCGATCACGATCATGGAAAAGAAGAACAGTCTCATGGTGATGAAATATTATTTACACCCGAACAAGCAAAACAAGCGGGCTTAGAGGTATATGCAGTAAAGCCTGACAAGTTTCATCAGGTGATAAAGACCAGTGGCCAGATATTATCGGCACAAGGCGATGAAGTAACTGTTTCTGCAACTTCGAGCGGTATCGTATCTTTTAATAAAGCATCGCTGAATGAGGGCGCAGCTGTAAAAGGAGGCGAATCTCTGGTTAGCATCTCTTCGAAAAACCTTGTCGATGGAGACCCTTCCATAAAAGCGAAAACAGCCTACGATATAGCTCAACGCGAGTACCAACGTGCAGAATCCCTGATCGGGGATAAACTGATTTCGCAAAAAGAATACAACGAGATAAAGCTGAATTATGAGAATGCAAAAGTATCATATCAGGCCATAGGCCAGCGTTCTACAGCAAGAGGTATTAGTATATCTTCGCCTATCAACGGGTTTGTAAAAAGCAAACTGGTAACTGAGGGTCAATATGTGGATGTAGGCCAACCATTAATGATTGTGACACAAAACAGGAAGTTGCAACTTCGGGCCGATGTGTCGGAGCGCTATTATAAAGATCTGGGAAGCATAACATCCGCTAACTTCAAAACTTCGTATGATAATACCGTATACCGTCTTTCAGATCTGAACGGTCGCATTGTCTCGTATGGTCGCTCGACAAACAGTCAGGAGTATTATCTACCGGCTAATTTTGAGTTTGATAATGTAGGGCAGGTTGTTTCCGGTTCTTATGTGGAAGTTTACCTGTTGGCACAACCGAGGGAAAATGTTATGGCAATCCCGGTTTCTTCTCTTACAGAGGAGCAAGGTATCTATTTCGTCTATTTGCAGATTCATCCCGATGCTTACAAAAAGCAGGAAGTCAGGATAGGAACAAATGACGGAAGTCTTGTAGAAATACTTTCGGGATTAAAGGCGGGAGATAAGGTTGTAAGTAAAGGTGCATATCATATTAAACTGGCATCGGCTTCAGCGGCTATACCTCATGCCCATGAACACTAAAGATGGGAGGAATAGACAATGTTGAATAAAATAATACAATTCTCTCTCAACAACCGTCTTGTGGTGTTGATTGGCGCGGTGCTCCTGCTTATCGGCGGGTTCTATACCGCAAAGAATATGGAAATAGATGTATTTCCCGATCTGAATGCGCCTACCGTGGTGATAATGACCGAAGCAAACGGAATGGCTCCCGAAGAAGTGGAACGCCTGGTTTCTTTTCCTATAGAAACGGCTGTAAACGGAGCTACAGATGTGCGTCGTGTACGGTCGTCTTCTACTACCGGATTTTCAGTGGTCTGGGTTGAGTTTGATTGGGGGACCGATATATATAAGGCCCGTCAGATCGTTACCGAAAAACTGACAGCTTTGGGCGATGCCCTGCCCGAAAATATAGGCCAACCTACTTTGGGGCCCCAATCTTCAATACTTGGGGAAGTAATGATTATCGGCCTTACTTCCGACTCTACTTCATTACTCGATTTACGTACTATCGCTGACTGGACAATCCGCCCACGGCTTTTATCTACAGGTGGTGTAGCTCAGGTTACGGTAATAGGCGGCGATATAGAAGAGTATCAGATACTCTTCGATCCGGGACGAATGAAGCACTATGGCATAACACTGGATGAAGTATTGCAGGTAACACGCAATATGAATCAGAATGCGTCCGGAGGCATCTTGTATGAATATGGAAATGAATATATTGTAAGGGGTGTACTGCAAAGCGCAGATGTAGGGGAATTAGGGAAGGCTGTAGTGAAAAAGGTCGGTGAAAGCCCTATTCTGATCAGTGATGTGGCCGAAATAAAGATAGGAGCGAAGACCCCAAAATTAGGGATAGCTTCGGAAAAGACAAAACCTGCCGTATTGATAACTGTCACTAAACAACCGAATACCAATACAATAGAACTGTCTGAAAAACTGGATGTTTCACTTGCCGAATTACAGAAGAATATTCCTGCTGATATAAAGATATCCACGGATATATTTCGTCAGGAACGATTTATAAACAACTCGATAAATAATGTACAGAAATCGCTGTATGAAGGAGCGATATTTGTAGTTATTATTTTGTTTATATTCCTGATGAACGGTCGTACTACATTCATCTCCCTGATGGCTTTGCCTTTGTCGCTACTCACGTCTATTCTAGCCCTGAAACTAATGGGACTGACAATAAATACGATGAGTCTGGGAGGGATGGCTATTGCTATCGGTTCTCTGGTAGATGATGCTATTATCGATGTGGAAAATGTATTCAAACATCTGCGCGAAAACAGGCAGAAACCGAAAGAGGAACAACTTTCTGTACTAACGGTTGTTTTCGAGGCCTCGAAAGAAGTCCGCATGCCGATATTGAATTCCACACTGATTATTGTTACCAGTTTTATCCCGTTGTTTTTCCTTAGCGGGATGGAAGGGCGTATGCTTGTTCCACTGGGTATTGCCTTTATTGTGGCCTTGTTTGCCTCTACCGTTGTCGCTCTTACAGTGACTCCCGTATTATGTAGTTATCTGTTGGGTAACAACAAGAAGAATAAGGAAGAGAAAGAACCTGTCTTTGTGGTTAAATTAAAAGCTGTATATGAAAAAAGTCTGCATTGGGCTTTGGAAAAACAGAAGATCGTTCTTGGTGTGACAGGAGTATTGTTAGTCTCTGCCATTATTATATTCTTTACGTTCGGACGTAACTTTTTACCTCCGTTCAATGAAGGTTCATTTACTGTTACGATAAATACCTTACCCGGCATATCGCTGGAAGAATCGGACAGAGTAGGAATTATGGCCGAACAGGCTATGCTTAGCGTTCCCGAGATACAGACAGTAGGCCGTAAGACAGGCCGGGCAGAACTTGACGAACATTCATTCGGTGTAAATACATCCGAGATAGAAGCCCCGTTTATGCTCAAAGACCGTTCTCAGGAAGATATGTTAGCCGAACTTCGCGAAAAACTGAATGCTATTCCTGGTATCAGTGTCGAAATCGGGCAGCCTATATCGCACCGTATCGATCATATGCTTTCGGGTACTAAAGCCAATATTGCGATTAAGTTGTTTGGTACGGACCTGAATAAGTTGTATTCGTTAGGTAATGAAATCAAATCTTCGATAGAAAGTATCGAGGGGGTTGCCGACCTGAATGTAGAACAACAGGTAGAGCGTCCGCAATTGAAGATAACCCCAAAGCGGGAGATGCTGGCAAAATACGGAATTACATTGCCCCAATTCTCCGATTTTGTAACAGTGATGTTGTCCGGGGAAGTTGTATCGCAAGTTTACAGGGATGGTAAAAGCTTCGACCTGACATTGAAGGCATCGGATAATTACAAAGATCAGGCGGACAAAATACGGAACCTGATGATAGATGCCGGTGATAAGAAAATACCTTTCGAGTATGTCGCGGTGATAACTTCATCCACAGGCCCCAACACGGTAAACCGTGAAAATGCACAGCGTAAGATTGTTGTTTCTGCCAATGTTGCCGATCGCGATTTACGTAGTGTAGTTAATGATATCAGGGAAAAGATCGACGGAGAAATTACGTTGCCGGAGGGTTATCATATCGAGTACGGCGGACAGTTTGAGAGTGAGCAGGCTGCATCGAGGATATTGCTTATTGTGTCTGTCTTTGCTATTATGATTATATTCTTATTGTTGTTCAATCAATTTAGGAATGTAACTCAATCGGCAGTAATACTTCTTAATCTGCCATTGGCTCTCATTGGAGGAGTATATGCCATTTTATTCACTTCGGGTGAAATTAGTATTCCTGCCATTATCGGATTTATAGCGTTGTTTGGCATTGCGACACGAAATGGTATTCTGCTGATGGCGCATTATAATGATTTGGGTAATCATGGATATTCTGTGAATAAGAGTATCCTGCAAGGATCCCTCGATCGTCTGAACCCAATATTGATGACTGCTCTATGTTCGGGCTTAGCCCTTATTCCATTGGCTATTCAGGGAGACCTTCCGGGGAATGAGATACAAAGCCCGATGGCAAAAGTTATACTCGGGGGGCTATTGACATCTACTTTATTAAATATGTATGTCGTACCCATTATCTACAGGATGTTGAAAAACCGTAAAGAGGTAAAACAAGAGGTTGTTTGACAAAAAAGAATCAAATTATGAGAAGAGTAATATATATACTTTTATTATCGCTGCTATGTGTTGTTAGCGTTGAGGCACAGGATACATTCAGTAAGGTGTTGGAAAGTATAGAAGCGAACAATACAACACTGAAGGCGTACCGGGAGCAAGCTAATGCCGATAAGATCGGCAACAAGACCGGGATAAATATGGCTAATCCTGAAGTTGAGTTCGGTTATCTGTGGGGGAGTCCTGCCGGAGAAGGTAACCGCACGGACCTGAATGTTACGCAGTCTTTCGATTTTCCTACTGCTTACCGTTACAAATCACAGTTAGCGGCAGGTAAGAATAAGCAGGTTGATTTGACCTATGACCAACAGCACAGGGAAATTATGCAACAGGCGCGTGCTTTGTGTGTCGAACTTACTTACCAGACAAAGTTGAATGAGCAACTAACCCAACGTCTGGAATCTGCACGGGAGTTATCTGATGCTTACCAGAAACGGTTCAACCAGGGAGATATCGATATCCTGGAGAGAAATAAAACCAAACTGGATTTACTCAATACAGAAAAGCTATATCAGATAAATATGGTTGAAATAAATACGCTGAGGGCTGAATTACAACGGCTGAATGGCGGGGAGCCACTCGTATATCCGTTCGGTAATTATCCGGATTATCTTTTTCCGCTTAACTTTACAGAATGGTTTGAAAGAGTAAAAGAAAATAATCCCTCTTTGCGTCTGGCCGAACAGGAAGTTGAGTTAAGCAAAAAACAGGAACAACTGACCCGTGCTCTGAATTTGCCGAAGATTACAGCCGGATATACAAGTGAGCGCATTCTCGGTACTACATTGCAAGGTTTTACAGTAGGTGTTTCCATCCCTTTGTGGGAAGGAAAGAATACTGTAAAACATCAGAAAGCGCAGACTGTAGCTTTGCAGATGCAGCATGCTGACACCAAATTGCAGTTTCAGAATACATTAAAGAATCAATATGATAAGGCTTCTAAGCTTTCTGTATTGCTGAATGAATATCAGGAAACGCTGAAAGTTACGAACAATCGCGACTTGTTGAAAAAGGCATTGGATAAAGGCCAGTTGTCTCTCATAAACTATTTGTTGGAGCTTTCTGTATATTATGTAACGATAGACAAGTATTATGAAACGGAACGGGACTATCAGCTTGCTGTAAGCGAGTTGCAGCAGTGGGAAAGATAATTTAAATTATTAATTATATATGGAAGGCATCCGTTATTGTCAACGGATGCCTTCACTTTGTCTGTATCAGGTGAACCAAGATGGTTTAAGAATGTTATTTTAATAAAATTGTGTTATTTTTGAATGTCGAAATAGAACGTTTTAAGTAGCGAGAGCAGAAGCAAAGTTTATTTTGATTATGCCGAGTCACGAAAAACGACTAATATAATTGAACCCTCCTTAAAACTGTAGATCCTATGAAGCGATTATCCGGACATATTATCTTAATCATACTGTTATTAACTACCATCTCTGCTTTTTCCAATAAGCCGCATATTATAAACTTGTATAGGGAAAAATATCAGGCAGATAACAAGAACTGGGCGATAGGACAGGATGAAAGAGGGACTATGTATTTTGGTAATGATATAGGGCTGCTCGAATTCGATGGTATAGAATGGAATCTTAACCGGATACCAAATTCATTGGTTGTCCGGTCTGTGGCGGTACTGTCGCACAAAACCATATTCACGGGGAGCTATGAAGAGTTTGGCCGCTGGGACAGGGATATTTCCGGAAAGCTCGTTTATACTTCCCTGAGCGATAATCTGGACAAGGCTCTTTTCAAAAATGATGATTTTTGGAAAATCTGGATTGCGCGTGATTGCGTCTATTTTCAGTCATTTAATTCTATATATATCTATGATTATAATACGGTAAAACGGATTCCATCCGAGAAAGCTTTTCTATTCCTTACTAAAGTCAGGGATGAATTTCTTGTACAGCAAATGCTGGGCTCACTTTTCCGGCTTAAGGGAGATAAACTTGAAAAAATAGAGGGCAGTGAGGTCTTTCAAGGTACAGATGTTCGTGTTATTTTACCTTATAAGGAAGATCAGTATCTTATAGGTACTACATCCAAAGGTATTTATATTTATGACGGTGAAAGCTTTAAGGAGTGGAGTCCTGTACTTTCGGGTATAATGAACTTGAAGGAGCTGAACTGTGGTGTGGTGTCTTCAAAAGGGTCATATTATCTGGGCACTATTTTGGATGGAATTTACGAGGTTGATATTAACGGCCGTATTGTAGATCATATATCATCCGAAAGCACGCTCCAGAATAATACGGTGCTTTCTTTGTATGAGGATAATCTGGGCAATATCTGGGCTGCTCTTGACCGTGGAATAGCATACATTCAATATATCGAAAATATGAGTTGTTATACAGATCCCGGTGGAAAGACAGGAGCTGTGTATTGTGCTGTACTTTGGGATAATAAGCTATTTATCGGAACCAATCAGGGTGTATTTTACATTACAACAGAGGGTTTGAATAAGCCGAATGCTCTTTCCGATATGAAACTGATAGATGGAACACAAGGCCAGGTTTGGGCTCTCAAGGTGGTTGATGGTGTCCTGTATTGTTGTCACAACAAAGGATTGAAGGAAATCCATAAAAACCTGTCGGTTACAGACGCATTTGCTATAGGTACAGGTGTATATAATTTGTCTGAGGCTAAAGTAAGGGATCATGATTTATTAGTACTATCCACATATAGCTCAATAAGAATAGTAGATAAGAAAACAAACCGTGTCTTTACTCCCGGTCAGATATCCGAACCAATTATAAATGCAGAGTTTGATCATTTAGGTAATATATGGCTGGAACATTTCAACAGAGGAGTGTACCGCTGTAAACTGGATGATAATTTTTCGGGATTCAGGTCCTTTTCATACTATGGAGGTAATAATAAGGATGGACTTCCCTATAAACTAAAAATGTTTAAGGTTGGAGGGCGTATCGTTTTGCTTGGAGACAACCGGTTTTATACATATGACGATATAGAGAATGAGATTGTGCCCAGTTCATTGCTGAATGAATCTTTCAGCACCGTGCATAATATAAGGCAGATAATTCCTATAAGAGAAAATCAGTTTTGGGCATTGACAGATGCCGCCATTTACAAATTCTTTTACGATGGTTATGAAATATCTATATTGGAGAATTACAACTTAGGAATGAATCTGTCCTTAGTGAATGCCTATGAGAATGTTTCCATACTAAACGATATTACCAGCCTCATATGCCTTGATAATGGTTTTTTACTATACAATAAAACGCAAGAGACAAAACGAAATCTCTATAAAGAATTATCCGCTCCGTATATTGAGTTTATGCGGACTGTAAATATCGACGATCGCATAGAATATAAGGATTTAACAGAAAGTGCAGAAGTCTCTTATACTTTCAATACTGTTACATTTGGTTTTTCATCAAATAATGCATTCGCTTCCAATTTATCGTTTCAGTATATGCTGGAGGATGTAGATAAGGATTGGTCTGTTCCACAAAAGATAAATAGTATTTCTTATGCGCGGCTTCCGGAAGGAAAATATAAGTTTATGGTACGTACTATAGATAATTTAGGAAATTATTCCGAGCCGGTATCCTACGGATTTGAGATCCTGTCTCCCTGGTATCAGACTATCTGGGCATATATGTTTTATGTATTAATGATAGTCGGGATATTATATATTACATGGCTACTTATCCTTCGCCGCTACCGCAATCTGCATTTGCAGAAGATCAGGCATCGTGAAACAAGACGTTTAAGAGTATTAGCAGGGGAACTTCAGCAGGAAGTGGAACAAAAAAGTGCGGAGTTACTTACACAGACTTCATTTATTATACAGAAGAATGAGCTGATTCTGAGAATTAAGGATATTGTAGACGATTTTTATTCAAAGAACAAGATTAATGCTTTATTACCTTTATATCATAAGATAAATTCACTACTCAATAATAATATGAATTCGGAAGATGACTGGAAAATGTTCCTTATAAAATTTGAAGAGAAACATACCGGATTTTTTAAAAAAATGAAAGCTTTATACCCTCAATTGACAAATAATGACCTCCGGCTTTGTGCTTGTCTTAAACTAAATTTGGAGACAAAAGAAATAGCTTCATTAATGAATCTTTCTATAAGAGCCGTAGAAAACAGCCGCTACAGACTACGGAAAAAGTTAAATATTCAGCCTTCCCAGAATTTAAATGAGTTTTTTTTAGAGATAGACTGATTGATTTAATGTGTTTGTAATAAGATGCTTATTTTTATTTGAGAGGTAATAATGAGGTAGTGGTACTGTTAAAATCGGGCGGTAAGTAATTGCGATGTATTAACTTTTCGAAACACTTTTGTCAGATTATCTACATTTGACATAAAATCTAATATCACGACCCCGATACGATATGGTAATCCAGTATCTCATTCGCAACCAGAAATAATGCCTTAAAAATATCTTAAGAATAATTACCATTTCCTTTTCAGTCGTTCATAGTAGATTTTTGTTTGATAATGTGTGTTTAAATAAAAAGTAAAACTATGAAAATTAAACCTAAAAGAACATTTATTACGTCTGGAGCCAGTTCCTTCCTTATGAGGGGATTTATGTTCCTTGCTTGCCTTTTACTGGTGAGTACAGTAAGTATTTATGCTCAGACAAAGACTATCACAGGTAAAGTGACAGATGTGACTGGCGAACCTCTGATTGGTGTGAGCATTAAGATACAAAATACCACCACTGGCACTGTTACAGATATAGATGGTGTATATTCCCTGTCGGCCAAATCAGGTGATGTTTTGGAATTCTCTTATGTGGGGATGAAAACACAATTGGTTACAGTAAGTTCTCAGTCTACTATAAACATAACCCTGGAAGACGATGCCCAACTGCTTACCGAAACGGTTGTGATTGGATATGGTTCAGCGAAAAAACGCGACTTGACAGGCTCTATTGTTAGTATTAAGGCTGGCGAAATTGCGAACAGGCCATCTGCTAACCCATTGGCTAGTCTGCAAGGTAAAGTTGCAGGTGTGCAGATTGTAAATACAGGACGTGCCGGACAGGATCCGGAGATACGTGTTCGTGGAACAAACTCTCTTAATGGTTATACACCTTTGTATATAGTGGATGGATTGTTTTCCGATAATATTAATTACTTGAATCCGGCAGATATAGAGTCTATGGAAATCCTTAAAGACCCTTCTTCATTGGCTATATTCGGTGTGCGGGGAGCAAATGGTGTTATTATAATTACTACAAAGAGGGCTAAAGACGGACAAACAATAGTTAACATAAACGCTTCGGTAGGATTTAAGCATATCGCCGACAGGATAAGTGTGACTAATGCAGCCCAATTTAAAGAGTTGTATAATGAACAAAGACTTAATCAGGGGGTAACTACTCCGTTTGATTATACTGCATGGCAAGCTGATACAGACTGGCAGGATGAGATTTTTCAAACAGGATTTGTGACCAATAATAATGTTAGTATTACCGGTTCCAGCGAGAAGAATAAATTCTATTTAGGATTGGGATATACTTCGGAAGAGGGATCTATAAAGTCAGAGAAATATACTAAAGCAACCGTTAATCTGAGCAGTGATTACAATGTTACTAACTTCTTGAGATTCGGATTTCAGGTTAATGGATCCAGATCTTTACCACCCGATGCAAAAGGCGTGGCAGGAGCAGTCAGAGCAGCACCTATAGCTCCTGTCTATGGCGTATATACTGATCCGCTTACCGGTAAAGAAGAAACTCTACTGCATACGATGCCCGATTTTCAACGTTCGCAGGTATGGAATCCTTTGATTGCAACTCAGCTGCAAGGTGATCATAACAAAGCGACGAACTATAGGGTTGCAGGAAATATATACGGAGAGGTAGATCTTATGAAATCTCTAACGTTTAAAGCAACATTCTCTTTAGACTATTCTACGGGCGACTCAAGAAGTTATTCCCCGTTAGTAAATGTATATAATCCGGATATAAAGAATAAGGAGATGATAAGCGAATATGAAACTATCAACCAAAGTAAGAATCATAGTTTGGTTGCTCAACAGGATTATATTCTGACTTATAGCAATCAATTTAATAAACATGGTGTAACAGCGACTGCTGGTATTACAACTAATTATAGGGAATCTTCCAGCTTGGGTGGTGGTCGTAGCCAAAAATATGGAGATTTTGATTTCTCGATACCAAATGATGATCCTGACAAGTGGTGGTTGACATCAATCTCCAATTCATCGATGACGAATACTGGTAGCCAGTTTAGACGATTTACGATGTCTTATCTCTTGAGGGGTCTTTACAACTATGACAACCGTTACTTGTTTAATGCTTCGTACAGAAGGGATGGATCTTCGGTATTCCGTAATGTAGGAAATACATGGGATGACTTTTACTCTTTTGGTGGAGGTTGGATCGTGAGTAGCGAATCTTTTATGGAGAATCAGAGTGCTATTGATTACCTGAAGGTAAAAGGTTCTTGGGGTGTTCTAGGTTCTGAGAATACGGGAGGACGTAATTATCCTTCTTATCCGGGGTTAAACTCTTCAGGTAGTGCTGTTTTCGGAGATAATATACTGACTGGATATAGTACAGCGTATCTTCTCCAGAATGTTGGCTGGGAAAAGACATATTCATGGGAAGCCGGATTTGAGGCTCAATTTTTGAACAACCGTTTGAGAATAGAACCGGTTTACTACAGTAAGAACACAAAAGATATTCTTGTGGTAACAGAAGCTATTGCCGGGGTACAAAATGAAATGCAAAACTTGGGCGAGGTACAAAACAGAGGAGTTGAATTGGCTGGTTCCTGGTCTGATAAAATCGGAGAATCGGGTTTCAATTACACCATCGCAGGTAATCTCACTACTATAAGCAATAAGGTGAATAAAATAGATGTTGAAGATACTGCGGCTAAATTGGAGAACGGTGTATCGCGTACTATCAAAGGAGAGCCGATCGGCTATTTCTACGGATATAAGGTAATCGGTGTATATCAAAACTATGAACATATAAAAAATTCTACGCCTAATGCCCTTGGAACTGTCAGACCCGGTGATTTGATATTTGCAGATATTGACGGAGATGGTAAAATTACAGATAAGGACAGAACCAAAATAGGTAATCCAACACCTGATTTTACTTATGGTATCAATCTAAACTTATCATATAAGAACTTTGATCTTGGTATAGACATGATGGGCGTTTATGGAAATGATATCTACCGCAATTGGGATGCTTCTTCTTTCGCTCAATTCAATTACAGAACAGAAAGAATGAACAGATGGCATGGTGAAGGTACTTCAAACTGGGAACCGATATTGGATCCATCCAGAGCAATGAATCAGATGGCTTCAAGCTATTTTATCGAAGATGGAAGCTTCTTCCGTATTCGGAATGTTCAGTTGGGTTATACTTTCCCTAAGTCTATCCTGGATAAGATATACATGAAGTCACTTCGTATCTATGGAAATATTCAGAATCTCAAGACATGGTCGAAGAATTCAGGATATACTCCCGAAATCGGAGGTAGTGCACTTTCGTTCGGTATAGATAGCGGTACTTACCCTATGCCTGTGATTTATACTTTCGGTGCAAATCTTACATTTTAATCCAAACAGAGAAATAACATGAAAAAATATATATTAAAAGCAATTAGTACATCTGCATTAATAGTGTTTGCATTTGTATTGACCGGATGCGGAGACCTTTTAGATCAAGCCCCACAAGGTCAATGGACAGAAGACGATAATAAAGGGGGATCTTATCAGACGGATATATTTACATTATATGCTAAGATGAGAGGTTTTAATGTAACATCAGGTTCTCCGGCTTTAGCTATTCATAACTTTAGAAGTGAAGACGTGGAAACAGGAACGACAGCTTCGGATGGATCGGCTCAGAGACCAATGTACGACGATTTTGAGTATAATGCATCAAATGGACTTATCCAAAGCTATTATGCAAGTAATTTTGATATGATTCATATTGTAAACCGTGTATTGGACAAGATGAGTACAGCCGAAAAGAATGGAGAAACTCTTACCGAAGGGGATATTATCTGTAGAGGAGAAGCACATTTCTTCAGGGCGTTTGCCTACTTCAATCTTGTCAGAGCCTTTGGTGAAGTTCCATATATTGATTTCAAAATAGAAGATGCGGCAGAAGCTATTCTACCTAAGTCTCCTGCAACTAAAATATATGAACTTATCGATAAAGATTTGACCGAAGCCGAAAATAGTCTTCCTCCTATGTGGGAAAGCAGGTTTGTAGGACGTCTCACTTGGGGTGCGGCTAAATCATTACATGCCAAAACTTATTTAATGAGAAACGATTGGGCCAATACTTATAGCTTAGCTATGGAAGTTATTAATTCAAATATATATAATTTAGATACGCCTTACGATCAAATATTCAGAGAAACTGGTGAAAATTGTAGTGAATCGATACTCGAATTGCAATGTACAGCCACATCAGCATTACCCGGATCTAACGATATTGGCAGCCAATTTTGTCAGGTTCAGGGAGTAAGAGGTGCAGGTGACTGGAATATGGGTTGGGGATGGCATACGCCAACACAACTACTTGCCGATGCTTTTGAACCGGGAGACCCTCGCAAAGACGAAACATTATTATATTTTGTAAAAACAGGAGAAGATCCGGCTACTATTCCGGCAAATAAACCGTGGGGAGAAAAGCCTGTGGCAAATGGAGATGTTTTAAATAAATATTATAACAAAAAAGCGTATACAAATCCTGCATTAAGAACTCTCTATACAAAGGGTGGCTTCTGGTTTAATATTCGCCTTATCAGATTATCGGATGTCATATTGATGGCTGCCGAGGCTGCAAATGAAATGGGCGGAAAAGCTGATGAGGCTATCGAACTGCTCGAAAGGGTACGTGGCCGCGCAAGAGCTGGAAACAGTGCTATATTACCGAAGGTTACTACAACAGATCAGGTTGCATTTAGAAATGCCGTAAGACATGAGAGACGCGTGGAATTAGGTATGGAATGGGATCGTTTCTATGATCTTGTACGTTGGGGTACAGCGCAGCAGGTACTTCATGCAGCAGGTAAAACCAATTACCAAAACAGGCATGCTTTACTACCTCTGCCTCAAGCTGAGATTGATAAATCGAATGGCGTTTTAGTTCAGAATCCAAATTATTCCAACTAAATAATTAATGACTATGAAAATTAAAAAATATATATCTGCAATAATAGTTTTAACTGTATTATTGTTTGGAGCTCAATCTTGCTTTCAGGATTTAGAGAATGATCCTGCATTCGATTATCCTCAGGGATTCCCTGATCCCACAGGCGAATACAAGCCTGAGAAGTTAAATCTTCCTTTTGAAGGTGATGTTTATGACCAAAGCACCTATCAGTTTGTAAATAGTGGAGTGGGCGTATACTCATTTATAGATGGAGTAAAGGGTAAAGCTTATAAAGGAGATGCAGATACGACTTATGTTCTAATCAATAACCATCCTGCAATATCTAAAATTGTAGAGAGTGAAATTACAAATCTTGGTAGCTTTACAGTTTCATTTTGGATGAAATCTTCCCGGAATACAGCAGCAACAGGTTTGTTCTCAATTACAAATACTAAAACATTCTGGTCCAATCTTGATATTTTTCTGGAAAATACCGGCAGTGAGACTCAAGCCTTTTTCAAGGTACATATCTACAATGAACGTACCGGAAGCAGGGTAGAGAAATGGGTGGAAGCCAGAGTTGATAATGTATTTGGAGACTGGGTACATATGGCTTTTGTTTATGATGGTACTACCTCTACAATGAATATATATAAAGATGGTAATAGCGTATTTCAATCGGTTATAACCGGTTTGGGAGAATTACAGTTTAAAGATGTTGGTCCAATGATAATCGGAACTTTTCCATATCAGGCCAACCCTAGTTTAACTAGTGGGGCAACTAATCAAAGTTGGGCAGGATGGTATAAAGGCGCTTTGGATCAGTTCCATTTTTATAGTGAGCCATTAACCGGAGACGAAGTAAAAGAGCTTTATAACAGTAAGAATTAATGGGATTCCATTGATGGAGTTCGTTAAATAATTACCTGATCAGACAAATAATGAGAGGGAGTCACTCCCTCTCATTATTAAATTAATACATTATGAAAATTTTACTCAATTCTTTATTCTTCATATTTCTTCTTTCATCTATCTCATGTAGTAGTGATAATGAAGATGGGACTCCGGTTCAAGAGTTTAAGTTGGACGGAATAACAATAGATGGGAAAACAAATCAAGATTTGTATGTAGATGTAAATCCAACTTCTTCTATTTATCTCAAGTTTTCGGATCAGATAGATCAGGCTACAATAATTGATAATATAAAAATAAGAGAACAATCAGGGCAATTTTTGGCAATTACTCCGGTTTATGATGGACATTATACTATTGAGATAAAAGGTGAATTGGCTTTAAAATCATACACTAAGTATGAACTTCTTATATATCCTAATTTAAAATCAAAATCGGGAAGCAAAATTTTGACAGGCAAAACAATTAGTATATCTACGACAATTGATCTGACTGATAAATTCCCGCGCATATCGGATGAAGATCTGTTAGATAAAGTACAAAGCCAGACATTCAGATATTTTTGGGATTTCGGACACCCGACATCGGGCATGGCTCGTGAAAGGACAACATCCGGAGATGTGGTAACCACCGGTGGAACCGGTTTTGGTGTAATGGCTATGATAGCGGCGGCAGAAAGAGGTTTTATATCTAAAAATGATGCATTATCCCGTATTCAGAAGATTGTAACATTCTTAGATACTAAATGTACAAGTTATCATGGAGCATTTGCACACTGGGTCAATGGAGCGACAGGTGCTACTTATCCTTTTAGCCAATATGATAATGGGGCCGATTTGGTGGAAACCGCCCTCTTGTTTCAGGGATTACTTACAGCAAGGCAATATTTTAAGTCGAATGATGCCGTAGAAATTCAGTTAAGGGCTGATATAACCCGTCTTTGGGAAGCTATAGAATGGACTTGGTTTCAAAAAGGAGGAGAGAATGTCTTGTACTGGCATTGGAGTCCTGATTACGGATGGCAGATGAATCTGAAGATAACAGGATGGAATGAATCATTAATTGTGTATGCTCTAGCTGCAGCTTCACCTACTTATCCCATTTCAGCAGAGGTATATAAACAAGGATGGGTGAGGAATGGAGCCTTTGCTAATGGCAAATCATATTATGGATATACTCTGCCTCTGGGTACAGAGTATGGAGGCCCGTTATTTTTCAGTCATTATTCATTCTTAGGAATTAACCCTAAGGATCTGAAAGACCAATATACGGATTACTGGACTCAGAACAGAAATCATACATTGATAAATTACACTTATTGCATTACTAATCCGAAAGGATATGGTGGATATAGCGCTGATTGCTGGGGGCTTACTGCCAGCGATGGTAATAATGGCTATAGTGCGCATTCCCCAACGAATGATAAAGGGGTGATTGCTCCTACTGCTGCATTATCATCTATGCCGTATACACCTGAGGAATCAATGAGGGCTTTACACTTCTTCTATTACAAATTGGGGGATAAATTATGGTCCGATTATGGATTTGTGGATGCATTTAATCTTTCGGAACAGTGGTACGATAATCAGAATATAGCAATAGACCAGGGGCCAATCGTTGTGATGATTGAAAATTACAGGACAGGCTTGTTATGGTCTCTGTTCATGGCAGACCCTGAAATAAAGGACGGACTGAAAAAACTGGGCTTTCAAAGCCCTGATATATAAGAGATTTTAGGTAAAAGGTTTAGGTTATAATTAATATATTAAGGAAAATGAAGACGAAACAACTTTTAAAGGTGTTTCTGGCGTGTATGGCTGTTGTGGGTTGCATACAGGCGCAGACTAAGGATCCTAAGATGGATAAGTTTATAAATGACTTGATGGGCAAAATGACGCTGGAAGAAAAGATCGGACAGCTCAATCTACCAAGTTCGGGAGATATTACTACCGGACAGGCAAAAAGCAGCAACATTGCCGAGAAGATCAAGAAAGGAGAAGTCGGGGGATTGTTCAATATAAAAGGTGTTGAAAAAATCAGGGATGTACAACGTATAGCCGTAGAAGAAAGCCGCCTTAAAATTCCGTTGATTTTTGGGATGGATGTTATCCACGGATACGAGACTGTTTTCCCTATTCCATTAGGTCTCGCTGCTACATGGAATATGGCTGCCATAGGACAATCGGCCCGCATTGCGGCGATTGAAGCCAGTGCGGATGGTATCAGCTGGACTTTCAGCCCTATGGTGGATATTTCCCGCGATCCTCGCTGGGGACGTTTCTCGGAAGGGAGCGGTGAAGACCCTTACCTGGGAGGACAGATTGCAAAAGCGATGATTCATGGTTATCAGGGAGTAGGAGATAAGGCTTATACACTTAACTCCAATATCATGGCTTGTGTGAAGCACTATGCTTTGTATGGTGCAGGCGAAGCCGGACGCGATTATAATACAGTGGATATGAGCCGCATTCGTATGTTCAATGAATATCTTTATCCTTATCAGGCTGCTGTGGATGCAGGTGTAGGTAGTGTGATGGCTTCATTTAATGAAGTGGACGGGGTTCCCGCTACTGCAAATAAATGGCTGATGACAGATGTTTTGCGCGACAAATGGGGTTTCAAAGGATTTGTAGTAACCGACTATACAGGTATCAGCGAAATGATAGACCACGGTATAGGTGATTTGCAAACCGTTTCGGCTCGTGCATTAAAGGCAGGCATAGACATGGATATGGTAAGTGAAGGACTGGCTACCGTAGGTAAATCGCTCAGAGAAGGAAAAGTTACTCAGGCCGAAATAGATCAGGCATGCCGCCGTGTATTGGAGGCCAAATACAAACTGGGTTTATTTTCCAATCCTTACAAGTACTGTGATGTAAATCGGGCAAAAACAGAAATATATACTCCCGAACATCGTGCAGTTGCCCGTAAAATAGCATCGGAAAGTTTCGTTCTGCTTAAAAACGCTAATAATACATTGCCATTAAAAAAACAAGGCACTATTGCTGTAGTAGGTCCATTGGCAAACACCCGTTCCAATATGCCAGGTACATGGAGTGTGGCTGTGAATCTGGATACAGCCAAAACAGTTGTAGAAGGAGTACAGGCTGTCGCCGGAGGGAATGTAAAAGTGGTGTATGCGAAAGGCAGCCATCTTATAAGCGATCCTGTTTATGAGAATAATGCCACTATGTTTGGACGTACTTTACATAGAGATAAGGAAACCCGTTCGGATGAAGAAATGCTGAAAGAGGCATTGGATGTAGCTAAGAGTGCAGATGTAATTATTGCTGCTCTCGGTGAATCGTCGGAGATGAGTGGTGAGGCAAGCAGCCGTACCAATCTGGATATTCCGGATGTACAAAAAACTCTTTTGAAGGAATTACTAAAAACAGGAAAACCGGTCGTATTGGTATTATTCACAGGACGTCCTTTGAACCTGACATGGGAGAATGAGAATGTGCATGCTATCCTGAATGTTTGGTTTGGCGGGACAGAAGCTGCAGAAGCCATAGGCGATGTATTATTCGGTGATGCAAACCCAAGCGGTAAACTGGTGGCTACTTTTCCTAAAAATGTAGGACAAATACCATTATTTTATAATCATAAGAATACAGGTCGTCCGCTTCAGGAAGGTAAATGGTTTGAAAAATTCCGTAGCAACTATCTCGATATAGATAATGATCCGCTTTATCCGTTCGGATATGGTCTTAGTTATACAACATTCGAATATAGCGATGTGAAATTAAGTTCTGCATCTATTGATGCCAAAGGAGAACTGACAGCCAGTGTAACCGTAACCAATAAAGGGAAAGCAGATGGAGCGGAAGTTGTACAGCTGTATATTCGCGACCTCGTAGGCAGTGTTACCCGTCCGGTGAAAGAACTGAAAGGTTTCGAAAAAGTATTTATCAAGGCAGGAGAGTCTAAGACGGTAAGTTTTAAGATCACTCCCGAGTTATTGAAGTTCTACAATTACGATCTTGATTATGTATTCGAACCCGGAGATTTCGATGTAATGATCGGTGGAAATAGTCATGATGTTAAATCGGCTCGATTTACGTTGAATTAAGTCATTAAACAGAAAAAAATATGAAAAAGATACATCTTTTTGCTTTTATCTTATTAGCCCTTTTATCAGGTATTGTTAGTTGTAAACAGAAGCCATCAGCGAATCAAACTGCTAATGGCAGTGATACAACAGAGATATCGGATGAGGCGTTGTTAGATAGTGTTCAACGCAGGACATTCCTGTATTTTTGGGATGGAGCCGAGCAAAACAGCGGGATGGCGCGCGAGCGTTTCCATGTAGATGGAGATTATGGAAGGCACGATAAGGATGTGGTAACATCCGGTGGTAGCGGCTTTGGCATAATGGCTATAATTGCAGGTATTGACCGGGGGTATGTTACTCGTGAACAAGGTCTGGAACGAATGACCCGGATTATAGATTTTTTGGAAAAAGCAGATTCCTTCCACGGGGTTTATCCTCATTGGTGGAATGGTAAGACCGGAAAAGTTCAGGGATTTAGTGATAAGGACAATGGAGGTGATTTAGTAGAGACGTCTTTCCTGCTACAAGGACTACTAGCCTTGCATCAATACTATGTTGACGGTTCTGATGCCGAAAGGGCATTAGCTGCACGGATTGATAAAATATGGAAGAATGTGGACTGGAACTGGCATCGCAACAGTAAAAATGTATTATACTGGCATTGGAGTCCCAATCACTCATGGGAAATGAACTTTCCTATACGTGGATATAACGAATGTCTGATTACATATGTACTGGCTGCCTGTTCTCCCACACATGGCGTACCAGCCGAAGTATATCATGAAGGATGGGCCGAAGGTGGTAAAATCATCGGGCCGCATGAACTGGAAGGCTATACATTAAACATGCGTTATCAAAGTAATAGCGGAGTGGGCCCTTTGTTCTGGGCACATTATTCTTTTCTTGGACTTAATCCTACCGGATTGAAAGATGAATATGCCGATTACTTTCAGGAAATGAAGAACTATACACTGATAAACCGGGTTTACTGTATCCGCAATCCGAAAGGATATAAGGGATATGGTGAAGATGCATGGGGATTGACCGCCAGTTATTCCGTAAAAGGATATGCTGCCCACGAACCGGATGAAGCCGGTGATCGTGGTGTAATATCCCCTACCGCAGCATTATCTTCTATTGTTTACACACCGGAAGAATCGATGAAAGTAATGAGGAATCTGTATAATATGGGAGATAAAGTATGGGGACAATATGGGTTTTATGATGCATATAGTGAAACTGATAATTGGTATCCGCAACGTTATCTGGCTATCGATCAGGGGCCTATAGCGGTTATGATCGAGAATTACCGTTCACAACTGTTGTGGAATCTCTTTATGAGTCATCCTGATGTGCAAAGAGGATTGAAAAAATTAGGTTTTGAATCATCCGCATTAAAATAAATACTCTTTTTTTAGCTAAGGGGCTGTATTCAGGTACGGCCTTTTAGTTTTTCTTACAAAAAAGTAAATACATGAATGTAAACAGATCCGCGATCATATCTTTTATCCCGGAATGGATAAGACGAAGCCTTATTATTTCGCGATTGAAGCGATTGATGAAAACGGGACTTCACAATGGGTTAGGGTAGAGGCATTATAGTTATCTTTGTAAGTCTAATATTAAATATATAAGTATGAAAAGAAGTATCTTCATTTTTATCTTGTTTGTATGTACTGTGTATGGCTTTGCCCAGTTTAAGAATGCGTCGTATATGGTAAACGGATATGCCTTGCCTTATCTGGTGATGTACCCGGAAAATTATGATGCAACTAAACAATATCCATTGGTAGTAATGTTGCATGGTGCAGGTGAACGGGGCGATGATAACCAAAAGCAACTGACGCATGGCAAGCAGTTCTTATCAGAACATTTTCAGTCAGCCTATCCGGCTATCGTTATTGTGCCGCAATGTCCTGCCAATAATTATTGGTCTAATGTAGCCCGTCATCAGATCGATGATAAGATGACCCTGACTTTCGGACTGTCTGACGAACCTACACAATCGATGAAGACGGCTATGTGGCTTATTCAGGATTGGTTGTCGTCCGGTAAAGTAGATGTGAGCAGAGTGTATATCGGGGGCCTGTCTATGGGTGGTATGGGTACGCTGGAAATGTTGTGGCGCATGCCCGGGACTTTTGCTGCTGCGTTCCCTATATGTGGAGGTACTGATTTGAGTAAATTGCCGTTATATGCCAGGCATACAGCAGTATGGCTTTTTCACGGGGATGACGATTCGGTGGTTCCGGTAGATAATTCCAGAAATATTTATGCACGGCTAAAGGCTCTGGGGTGTGACGTAGAATATACTGAATATAAAGGCGTAAATCATGGCAGTTGGGTGAATGCTTTCGCTGAAGAAGGATTGGTTCCCTGGCTATTTAAGCATAAAAAATAAAAGATTGGTTTGGTTATTTTTAAGGTAAGGTTGTTTTAGGTTGGGCTGTTTATTAAATAATATTCAGTTCTGTATGTAAGTGGTTAGAAAGGCTGCATAGTGATTATATCATTATGCAGCCTTTCCTTTATCTATGACAAAAATGAATGAAGGTATGCGAGAATACAGATAAAACTATTTAAGTTTGTGATTCTGTCAGGGTAATTGCGACTTATATAAATAAGAATAAGTAAACTAAAAAGTCTGTATATTATGAAACATCTTGAAAGTGCATTAAACAAAAGGAACAGTTTTTGGAAATATATTGTTGTTTTGTTTATTTCCTTTATACTCGCTAGTTTTGTTGGTGTTGTACCCTTGATGATTGTAGCAGTAATCAAAATAATTCAGAACGGAGGGGATATGGTTTCGGGGATGGCTATGATGTCTGACCCCACAGCCTTGGGGATATCATCCAACTTTGCATTTGTATTACTGCTATTTCCGCTGGTATTAGGATTCTTTATTCTATTATTTTTCATAAAACTATTAAACGGTCAAAGTTTTCAGGAAGTTATAAACGGAACACCCAAAGTTCGCTGGCCCCGTTTTTTTACAGGAGCTGCTTGTTGGTCATTATTGATGTTAATTCCCTTGGTCATCCAGTATTTTATATCTCCGTCGGTTTTTACTTTTCAATTGGATATAACTTCATTTATACCATTAGTCTTTATATCGCTTATATTGATTCCTTTTCAGACGAGTTTCGAAGAACTTGCCTTTCGCGGATATCTGGCTCAGGGATTAGGTAATCTGACTAAAAACCGTTGGACTGCGCTGATTATCCCTTCTTTAATCTTTGCTTTACTTCATGTAGCTAATCCGGAAGTAAAAGAGTTTGGCTTTTTCATCATGATGGCTAATTATTTATCTATGGGTTTGATACTAGGTCTGGTAAGTATTCTCGATGATGGTATTGAAGTGGCTATGGGAATACATGCTGCAAATAATATATTTGCCAGCCTGTTTGTAACGCATGCTTCGTCAGCTTTTCAGACGGATGCGATATTCAGTATAAAAGAGGTTGATCCGGTTGGCGGGCTTATCGAAGTGGTTATTGCCGGGACCTTGCTTATATTATTTCTCTATAAAAGATATGGTTGGAAGTTTTCTACAATGAATAAGAAAATACAGATCAGTCCTATCGAAGAGGGAGGTGCTTAATCTTATATTGGAGAATCTATTTCAGAGTTATTTTCAAATTTTTCTTATTGCGTATATTAATTCATCAATGAACACTCCGTTTTTGAATAGGGCTTTTTCAAATCTGGCTTCAAGTGTAAAGCCGGCTTTTTCCAATACGCGTTGGGATTGAAGATTTGTACCGAATGGACGAGCGAAGATACGTGTTATGTCAAATGTTTTAAAGCCGTAATCCACAATCTGCTTTATTGCCTCAGGCATTATCCCATTTCCCCAATATTCTTCTGATAACCAATAGCCCATTTCTGCATTCTTGGCATGGATATCAGTTTGAGGGAATAATCCGATTGACCCCACAGCTTCGCCGTCAATAGAAATTGCAAAGACCTGAGTGGGGTATTGCCTTGAAATAGAGGAAAAATATTCTTTTGCATCATCATAGGTATAGGGATGCGGAAACCTATCTGTAAGAAATTTGGCTATGTTGTAATTGTTGGCATGCTTGAACATACTATCTAAGTCATCGTTATGCCATTCCCTTAATTTGAAGTCCATAATATTATAAATGTTTATCTTGTCAAAGATAATTTTATTTTCCCAAATTGCTTATTTAGCCTTGTTTCTATTTAGCTATCAACAAAATTCCCTACTTTTGCATAGATTTAAAATATATTAATTGTGATTTCAGTAGAAGGACTTACGGTAGAATTCGGAGGATTTACCCTCTTTGACGATATATCGTTCGTAGTGAATAAAAAAGACAGGATTGCCCTTGTAGGAAAAAATGGAGCAGGTAAATCTACCATGCTCAAAATATTTGCAGGATTGCAACCGCCTACACGAGGCAATATCTCATATCCTAAAGATATAACAATCGGCTATTTGCCACAGCATATGACCCTCAAAGAAGGGAATACGGTTTTTGAAGAAGCATCTCTGGCTTTCGAACATATTCAGAAAATGGAAGCCGAGCTGGAGTATGTTAACCAACAACTTGCCGAAAGAACCGATTACGAATCGGAAGCATATCACAATTTGATAGAAAAATCAGCCCATCTGAACGAACAGTTTCTTATGTCGGGCGGAAATAACTTTCAGGCTGAAATAGAGAAGACTCTGACGGGCTTAGGTTTTAGCCGTACGGATTTTACCCGTCCCACCAGCGAATTCAGCGGAGGATGGCGTATGCGTATAGAATTGGCTAAAATACTACTTTTGCGTCCCGATGTTTTACTCCTAGATGAGCCGACCAACCATCTGGATATTGAATCTATCCAATGGCTCGAAAATTTTCTGGCAAACCGGGCTAATGCAGTGATTCTTGTTTCGCATGACAGGGCTTTTCTGGATGCTGTTACTTTGCGGACTGTTGAAATATCCCTTGGTAGGATTTATGATTATAAAGCGCCTTATTCCAAATATGTAGAATTACGAAAAGAGCACCGTGAACATCAGATGCGTGCTTTCGAAAATCAGCAGAAACAGATACAGAAGACTGAAGAATTTATCGAACGTTTCCGTTATAAGGCTACGAAAGCCGTGCAGGTACAATCGCGTATCAAGCAGCTCGACAAAATAGAGCGGCTCGAGGTGGATGATGAAGATAATGCTATGCTGAATCTGAAGTTTCCCCCGGCCCCACGTTCCGGTTCATATCCCGTGATAACTGAAACTGTGGAGAAAAGCTATGGCAACCATCTTATATTCAAGGACGTGACCTTTACTATCAACAGGGGAGACAAAGTCGCTTTTGTAGGTAAGAACGGTGAAGGTAAATCTACACTCGTAAAGTGTATCATGGGTGAAACCGACTTTAAAGGAAAATTAGAGTTGGGACATAATGTAAAGATCGGATACTTCGCACAGAATCAGGCGCAATTGCTGGATGAAGAAAGAACTGTCTTTGAAACAATAGACTATGTCGCTGTCGGCGATATTCGTACTAAAATACGGGATATACTTGGCGCTTTTATGTTTGGCGGCGAAGCCTCTGATAAGAAGGTGAAAGTCCTTTCGGGAGGAGAACGTAGCCGTCTGGCAATGATCCGCTTGCTGCTCGAACCTGTAAACCTGCTAATTTTGGATGAGCCTACCAACCACCTCGATATGAAATCGAAAGATGTACTGAAAGATGCATTGAGGGAATTTGAGGGTACTGTGATTGTTGTATCGCATGACCGTGATTTCCTGAATGGCTTGGTGGATAAGGTATATGAGTTTGGCAATCAGCAGGTGAAAGAGCATCTTGGAGGAATTTATGAATTCCTGCAACGAAAAAAGATGGATAGCCTTAAAGAACTGGAAGTGTCAACTGCTGTGCCGTCAACTGCGAAGACAGAAAGTATGCCAGAGTCTGAACCTGTCAATAAACTATCTTATGAAGAACGTAAGGAACTAAGCCGGCAGATTAAGCGTGTGGAGAAACAGATATCGGAGTTAGAGCAACTTATCGAAAAAAAGGAAAGCCATATAGCTGAAATAGAAGTTAAGTTAACCTCTCCGGAAGGCGCTGCCGATGCATCGCTATTCGAAAAGCATGGACAACTGACGAAGGATTTACAGGATGATATGAAACACTGGGAGGAACTGACAGTGGAATTGGAGAATATGAATAATAACTAACCCTATACAAATTCTTCAAATATGAGAACCATATTACTGGCATCCTTGTTATTACTTTCGTTCCACGCTATAGGGCAGGAAATAAAAGAGAATATTTTGGGTAATCAGATTTATATAGACCGGATGGCTGTGTTTAAAGCGAATCCCCTGAAAGAAGGACAGATTGTTTTTCTTGGCAACAGCCTTACCCAAGCAGGGAAATGGGAAGAATACTTTCCCGGAATGAATATCGCAAACCGGGGTATTGCCGGTGATAATGTGTTCGGTATGCTGGGACGCCTCCGCGAGATAATCGATGCCAAACCCATGAAACTCTTTCTAATGGCAGGTATCAATGATATTTCGTTAGGCCGCCCAAATGAAAAGATAATGGTCGGCATCAAATCCCTCATTTATCAGATAAAAAGTGGAAGTCCCGATACACAGATATTTGTACAGAGTGTGCTGCCGATGAATAAGGATGTGTGTATATATGAACGGATGAAGGGAAAGGAAAAACAAATCGAAGACCTGAATAAAGAGATACGCAGGTTTTGCAAAGAGGAATCCATTCCATTTATAGACCTGTACCCCTTTTTCCTTGCAAAGAAACGATTGCTGAATGCCGGATATACGGGCGACGGGCTTCATCTGAATGATGCAGGCTATGCCGTTTGGAAAGAACAATTAGAATCATATATCTATTAATTTATAACAAATGAGAACAATCTACTATTTACCAATTGCTGTTCTCGCCTTTGCTTCCGTCAGTTGCAAAGACAAGACAAATACTCAGACGAACGTGGAAGTGAAAAACTTTGACATTGCCAATCTGGATACTACAGCTATCCCCGGCAACGATTTTTATCAGTATGCTACAGGAGGATGGGCAAAAGCCAATCCGATGAAGGATGAATATGCCCGTTACGGCTCTTTCGACCAGCTGGCAGAAGAGAATCAGAAACAAGTAAAAGGTCTGATTGAAGACCTGGGAAAGACAGAGCATAAACAAGGTTCTGTAGAGCAAAAGATCGGAGACTTGTTCGCTATCGGTATGGATAGTGCAAAACTCAATGCAGATGGGGCAAAACCTATTCAACAGCAGCTTGATGCGATTAACAAAGCAGCCAGCACAGCGGATATCATTAAATTATCCGGTGAATTGAGGAAATATGCAAGCTCCCCTTTCCTTGCTCTTTATGTGGGTGCTGACGATAAGAACAGTGCGATGAATATCGTTCAGCTATATCAGGGTGGACTTGGTCTTGGCGAACGTGAATATTATGTTGCTACCGATTCTACTTCTGTTGCTATCCGTAAAGGATATAGCGATCTGATCCGGATACAGTTTGTAAATGCAGGGTATGCAGAAGCCGATGCGGTGAAAGCTGCCGGTGCAGTTCTTAAAATAGAAACGGCTTTGGCTCAGGACCACTTCAAGAAAGAGGATACCAGAAAACCTGAACTGAACTATCATAAGATGAAAGTTGATGAACTGAACAAATCCGTTGCCAACTTCGACTGGAAAGCATTTTTCGACGCTGCCGACGCGAAAGACTTTACTGAGATCAATGTGGCTCAGGTAAAACCGGTTGCTACAGCCGTAAAACTTATTCAGACACTGCCTCTTGAAGAGTCGAAAGCATATCTTTCTTGGTGTGTGATCGATGCTGCGGCTTCGTATCTGAGCGATAACTTCGTAAATGCCAATTTTGACTTCTATGGTAAGCAACTAAGTGGCCGTAAGGCATTACAACCCCGCTGGAAACGTACGGTAAGCACTGTCGACGGTGCATTAAGCGAAGCTGTAGGACAAATGTATGTGGCGAAGTATTTCCCTGCCGAAGCCAAAGAGAGAATGGTGAAACTGGTGAAAAACCTGCAAGTGACTTTGGGTGAGCGTATCAACAACCTCACATGGATGAGCCCTGAAACCAAGGAGAAAGCTCAGGAAAAACTGAATGCCTTCAATGTGAAGATCGGCTATCCTGACAAATGGAAAGATTATACATCCCTCGAAATCAAGAAAGACGAAAGCTATTGGGCCAATATGGTCAGAGCTGAACAGTTCTCTTACAACGAGATGATTAAGAAGATCAACAAGCCTGTGGATAAGGAAGAATGGCATATGCCGCCGCAAATGGTGAATGCATACTATAATCCTACAACTAACGAAATCTGTTTCCCTGCCGGTATTTTGCAACCACCGTTCTTCTATCTGGGTGCTGATGATGCGGTAAACTACGGGGCAATCGGCGTTGTTATCGGTCACGAAATGTCTCACGGCTTCGATGATCAGGGCAGCCAGTACGATAAAGTCGGTAATCTTGCAAACTGGTGGACAGCAGACGACTCCAAGAAGTTTACTGAAAGAGCACAGGTGCTTGTTCAACATTTCAATAAAATAGAAGTTCTACCGGGTGTATTCGCCAATGGAGAATTTACTCTGGGTGAAAATATCGGTGACTTCGGTGGTCTTCAGATTGCATACAACGCATTTGAGAAAACGGATGAAGCCAAAGCTGGTAAAGATATTGACGGTTTCACTCCGGCTCAGCGTTTCTTCCTTTCTTATGCAGGTGTATGGGCTGGCAATATCCGTGACGAGGAAATTCTCCGCCGCACCAAAATGGACCCTCACTCATTGGGAAAATGGCGTGTAAATGGTACTCTTCCTCATATCAATGCATGGTATGATGCATTCGGTATCACAGAGAAAGATTCGTTGTTTATACCAAAAGAAAAACGTGCGGATATCTGGTAATCCGGTATGAAATATATAAGAGAGAGGATGCTTCCGTGTGGTTGCATCCTCTCTTGCTTTCAGTTAGTAATAAGTAGTTTAGCGAGGACATCCTCCTCCTTAATTTCTAGTTAAGCCTTTTGCAGTTTCCATCAGCCGCACAAATTCCCGCCTATACCCTTGCGAATCGTTTCCATAGCCAGATTGTGCTAATTCAATGGCTTTGTCAAATGTTCCTTCTCCTTTATATTCCGAGTCTTTCATTACCTGCCCGAACATCGCAACAGCCGCGGCAAAACGGAAATCATCCGATACTTCATTTGTATTACTATCTATTAGCGGTACTTCAATCTTCTTGCTGGTACTGCCATTCGGTTGCTTATACCTTAGTTTCACAGTCAGCAAATCGGGATGCATACTTTCTCCAAGCCGTTTCTGTATCGGATTTTTCGCTTCGGTTTGATATTTCAACGGGTCTACGTTTCCCTGCATATTCATTTTTACACCCACCGGTACCACTTCATAGAAAGCCGTTACGGTATGTCCCGCACCCATTTCTCCTGCATCCTTTGTATCGTCATTGAAATCCTCTTTGTTCAGCATCCGGGTTTCATAGCCAACAAGACGGTATGCCTGCACTCTGTTCGGATTGAATTCTATTTGTAGTTTTACATCTTTGGCTACAGTGTACATTGTTGCCCCGAATTCATTTACCAATACTTTATTAGCTTCCTGTAGATTGTCAATATAAGCATGGTTTCCGTTCCCGGCCTGTGCCAGTGTCTGCATTTTGCTGTCTTTATAGTTACCCATGCCATAACCGAGGATAGAAAGGAATACACCCGTTTTTCGTTCGTTTTCTATCAGCCTCTGTAATCCCTCGTTACTTGACACACCTACATTGAAGTCGCCGTCGGTACAAAGGATGATGCGATTGTTCCCTCCTTTTATAAAGTTCTGCTTTGCTATTTTATAAGCAAGCTGAATACCTGCGCCTCCGGCGGTAGAGCCTCCTGCCGAAAGGTTATTAAGCGCTTCTTTTATCTTTTGCTTATTCTCTCCCGATGTGGATGGCAGTACTTCACCCGTAGAACTTGCGTAGACAACAATGGCTACACGGTCTTTCTTCCGGAGGTTATTCACCAACAGCTTCAGGGACGATTTCACCAGGTCGAGGCGGGTAGGGCCGCTCATCGAGCCAGAAACATCTATCAGGAATACAAAGTTGGATGCAGGCAGATTGTCCGAAGCCAGACTCTTGGCTTTTAAACCCACTTTCACCAGACGGTTTTGAGAATTCCACGGGCAAGAACCCACTTCGGTAGTTATTCTTACAGGATCATTTCCGGCAGGTTCGGCATAATCATAACTAAAATAGTTGATAAGTTCCTCAATGCGGACTGCGTCTTTATAAGGCAATTCCCCCCTGTTTATAAACCTCCGCATATTACTGTACGATGCGGCATCTACGTCTACGGAGAAGGTAGAGAGAGGTTCTTCTCTTGCCATCTTGAACTTATTTTCCGTAAACTGGCTGTATTCTTCGTTGCGCTGTCTGTCGTAGCGAGGTGATTCAGCCATAATAAAGGGTTTTGCGACCGGGACCTCTGCAACGATCGCTTTGTGTTCCCTTAGTTCGGCAATATCAGCAGCTTGCTTATCGTCTGAACCTTTTACATCAGCTACTGAAATTTGCATTTGAGATTCCTGAATTTCGTTTTGGCTAAGCATATAATCATTACTTACTGCTTCGTCCTTACTTATCGTAGGAGGGACAAACTTTTGTTGGACTGTCATCGGTGGTGACGGTGGAGTTAATTCTGTTAACTGTTCGGGTTGTGTTTCTATTACAGTGTATTGCTCATTTGGAGATTCTGTTTTAGTCTTCGTATTACACGAGAACATAAATATACCTGATAAAATAATCAATCCGATTGCTGATGTTTTCATAATCTATCTGTATTGAGTTAATAATTTGTGTTTATTGGATAGATATATTTTTATTGACGATTCCATAAATTCAGCGTGTATATTTTTCTGGAATTTTTATGTAGCAAATCGAATCCGGATAAAAAAGGTAACAAAGGTAACACAGAAACCAATTAATAATTAAGAATGAAAAATTAATAATTATCTTGTCCCTCGCTCGCGCAGACTTCCCTTTTCAGTTGTGCAACAGACACCGGAAGTCCGCGCTAGCCGGGGTATTTAGTTAAAACCTGACACTTCTGACAGTTTTTTCATTATTTATACCTTGTCATTTTTGCATCTGTTAATCATATATAGATGAAAAGTAACAGAGGTAACAGGGAAAGCAATTAAGAATGAATAATGAAAAATTAATAATTAGCTTGTCATGCTGAATAGAGTGAAGCATCTCGTCAGTGAACAGTCATCAGTTAATAACTCGTCTACTCGTATCTTATATAACTTTCAACTTATTACTCAATACTTACTACTTTGAAAAGGTAACAAAGGTAACACTCTTTCTGTCTTCTCAACTATAACCTTTTCTCTTCTTCCTTAACAATAATCATTTCAAAGACCGCTTACTATTAACCTATATTTGCAATTTATAGTTAAAAGGTAACAAACGTAACAAGAAACCAATTAATAATTATGAATGAACAATTAATAATTATTTTCTTATACCTCCTGAAAAAATAGTATAGATAAACATTTGGGTATTTCATAACAAAAAGAGGCGCTTTAGCAATTACTAAAGCACCTCTCTGAGCAAGATATATATTCTGTTTTTATTCTGTAGCCGCAGCCGTTTCGCCTTCAATCTTCTTGATTTGCTCTTCGGCTTTGTTCCTTAGGTTTTGAGCCTGTTTCTCGGCCTCATCCACCAGTTTTTTACCTGCGGCTTTTGCTGCAACTTTTGCAAGGGCGTTGCTGCCGGCTTTAGCTACCAGATTATCTGATTGCTTTTGAGCTTCTTCAACGAGCTTCTTAGCCGTATTGTCTGCTTCAGCCCTGATTTTTTCTATCTGTTTAGCTTTTTCATCCGACAAAGAAGTTGCAGTACCGTCACTATTCTTTCCGCCAAGCAGACCGCTGACAATTGACGATGCGGCATCGGTTGCCAGAGCTTTGGTGTCCACTCCGATTTTAGGACTGGAGAAGGTACCGCCGATAGTGATAGGCACATTGTTGATATAATTATTAGCCAATGATTTGGGCAGGGTTACAGTTCCTTTGTAATTGATACTCTGGTCGAGTCCGGTAGAACCTTCCAGTTTCATCATACCTCCGTTGCCGATATTTATATTGAATGGCTTGGTAATAATCTGTCCGTTATCGATATTGAAGGGAAGGTTCAGATCCTTCGGTGATATAGATTTTAGCGCGTCGGTTTTCAGCGCAGATGAAAGGGCTGTAAGTGCAGCTACATTCTCTACCTTTACATCGCTTGTCTGCAATGCGCCGCTACCGGTAAGGCCAGCAAGGGTTTGCATGATGGATTGTCCCAGTGATGTATTAAATTTCAGATTCATGGAATATGTACCAATCAGGCTTTCAAAGATAGGAGCGAATTTCTGTATTGATTCTACTGATTTGAATGTTTCTGCAAATGATACTTTCGACAATGCGATGTCAAAGTCGACCTTTGGTGTTTTAGGGTCGGACGTATTGTATGACCCGCTTACTTTTGCGGAACCACCTAAAGCATTAGCACCTACATTATTCAAAGTCAATATGCCGTTTCTTATAGTCATATTCCCTGCCATATTTGTAATGTTCATTTTACCATATACAATCTGGTTAAGGACAGCGCTCAGCGTGAAATCTATATTCTTAGGGATAATGATGTCTTCCGATGTCGCCGATGTGGTATCAGATGCGGCTGTGCCGGACGTTTCACTGCTGATGAAATCGTTAGCGTTCAGGTAATTCGATTTTATATTCAACTGGCCTTTCAGTGTCTGATCTTTCAGCGCATATGCGATAAAGTTTTCCAGACGGCCGTTTGCCGAGATATCGTTCTTGCCGATTTTTACTTCCAGCGAAGGAAGGTTTACATAACGTGGGGTAAACTCGAGGGATGCATTGTTTATCAATACTTCAGGCATATCGGTAGCTTTATATGCCATATTGTTCAGTTCCAGTTTTCCGGTTGCCGATACATTTTCGTATTGTTCTTTTTCTATAGCCGACATTCTTGTTGCCAGATTGATGTTGGCTGTGATTATACCGTTCAGTTCCGTGCCTTTTTCCAGAGGATATACTTCCTTTATCATACCCAGATTGATTGTACCGTTGGCATGCGCTTTCAGGTTAGGGTCACTCATAGGAGTGGTAATATTCAGGTTTCCGCTGAACGGATTTCCTCCCAGATTGAAGCTGAATTTGCTGATGTCAATGATCATATTATCCAACGAACCGCCTTTACTGTTTATATCCACAGCAACATTGATGTCGTTCACCGATTTAGGTAATGACGGATATTGGAACATAGCATTGTTTACACCTATCTTCACATCGAAAGCAGGGTAATTTTCTCCTTGCCAAAGCCCTTTGATATAGGCATCGAGGGTTGCTGTGCCCGATGTTTTCACATCTTTGAAGTCGGCTGTGTACATGGCCGGAACAAGGGAGAGTATATCTTTGAATTGCGTGTCGGGAGCATTCAGTTTCAGGTCGAAGTCCATATCCTCATAGTTCTTGCCTTGCATCGTAAACCATCCGTCGATAGAGGCTTTCAACTCATTTATCCTGATTTCACTCTTGTCGAATGTGAATTTCATATTGTCGAAATTCGCGTTAATGGTTGCATCCGCATTTCCTTTTACTTTATTCAGGTAAGGGATACCATCCATGTAAAAGGAAATTTCACTGATCTCGGACGTCGTTTTTATCGTTGTTTCACTGGCAGAAAAATCACCGGAGATTTCACCGCTCCATTTATTGAGCACGAGTTTCATCTTTGTAGAATCGTTCTGATAAACAATGTTACAGTCATTCACTGTAATTCTTTTCAGATTCAGGTTAAACGGAGTGCTGTTTTCTGCTTCGGTGCCGGTCGCAGTGGAATCCGTTTTCATTATATCATAATTGGTACGCCCGTCGGCCAGCACTTTCGCATATACGGAAGCCCTGTCCAGATTGATTCTGGAAATATTGTAGTTATTTCCAAAGAGGCTCATCAAATCAATTGTTACACTACCCGATTTAGCCTGTATTAGCGTGTCTTTCTCGAAATCACCGATACCTGTAATACTTGCATCTTCGAGAGATAATGTGGCATTGGGGAAATTTGAGAATAAATTGAGACCAAAGTCTTTAATGTCTACTTTGGCATTCAGTTGCTCGTTGGCAACATTCAGTACTGCGGTTTTAATTTTGTCCTTAAACAAAAAAGGTATCGATATCATTGCTATTATAATGACTACCAATACTACGCCAATAATGGTTAATACTTTCTTCATAATTTATTGATTTTTCGTAATTTGTTCTGTTTGTATATCTATATATAACGGAAAGTTTGTGTGTTTGTTTTATTTTTCCATAAAATCAAGCCGAAGTTACTACTTTTTTTGACATGATATCAAAAATCGCAAAGGTCGCCGATACTTTTTCTTCTTTCCATTATTATTTCACCTTCTTTATCAATCTGTTAAGATGGGGAGAGATCATGTTGTTATAAAATATACTGATAACAAATGATATAACTATTGTTATCAACAAATGAATAAGTGTCAGTAATAATATTTCGGGTTGTTCCTTTCCGTACATATACCTGAGGCTGTAAGCACGTAAAGGGCCATTGATAAGGAACATAAACATACTGATGCCTCCAACAAATAAGAGCGGCTTTTGTATAATTTTCCAAGAACAATTATATATAGGATAGCAAGAATAAATTATCAGAATAGTTGCCGATACAAAGCTCAACGGAAAAAAGTATTCGGAAAACCATGACAGTATAAATATGCAGAGAGCAGGCAATACCGTTTTATAATCGATATACCAGTCTTTATACATGGCAAAACCAATAGCAAGAATAAATTCCGGTAAATGCCCAATGAAATTGGCAAAGAGGGGTATATTTAATTTATTGCAAACAGGTAACAACGCATATATCAGAATACAACTGATAGCAAACATAATATACAATCCCCTTTTTTTATACTTATCTATTATGAAGTAGAGTAGGGGAAAGATCAGATATAATTGAATAATAAAGCTGAAATACCACCATGGGCCTATGTAAGGATACGAAAAAATCATATCGAAAGAGAAGTTATTATATAATAGCAGAGACGATATTACAAATTCGGGAAAACGGTCTGTGGTTGCCGGATTGAAACGATACATCAACATGAAGTAGCAGACGAGGCCTATTATAATCAGACCGTATATCTTTATCAACTTCGGTACAATGTATGATTTGTATGATGCGGGTTTTTTCTTCAGAAATTGCTTAGTCAAACCATAGGCGCTGGCAAAGATGAATACTTCAATACCAAGGAATCCCCAGAAAGAAAAACTACCTCCTATAATTAACCACGCATCGTAATGAATAACGGCATCTATAAACCTGAATATACGACCGGGATCGAAAGAGAACTCATTTTCACCTATTTTGTTTGTCCAGTGCAGAAAGTTGTGCAGAACTATAATTATCATACCAAGCCCTTTAAGTATGGTAATCTGGTTCTTTGAAAGATCATAGATCGATATTTTCATCACTTACTTCTTGAAACGGGCATACACACTAAGCGGAAGATTCTTACCCGATTTTTCCGGAACAATAAGTTCTCCGAACTGGCAATTTTTTACATCCGGAAAATAATCCTTTATCAGATTTTCAGCAATGACAGCCGAGAATCCCATCGAGTAGAGATTGAGTATAAGGAACGAATCTTTCTCAGCCAATAGTTCACGGCATAGCTCCATCAGTTCGGCAATATTCTCTTCCAATATCCATTTTTCACCGTCAGGTCCCCGTCCATAAGCGGGAGGGTCGAGGATTATACCATTGTATTTCTTTTCGCGTTTTACCTCTCTGCGACAAAATTTAAGGGCATCTTCCACTATCCAGCGGATATTGTCCAGTCCCGAAGCTTCCATATTCTCACGCGACCATGTAATTACCTGCCTCACCGAATCCACATGTGTTACATCTGCTCCTGCGCTTTTAGCAGCGATAGAGGCTCCGCCCGTATATGCGAAGAGATTGAGAATTTTAGGTTCCTCTGCTTTTATTTCATTGATCGTATCGTAGATGAAATTCCAGTTTTCGGCCTGTTCGGGAAATATGCCGACATGCTTGAAAGAGGTTAGTCCCAATCTGAATTTAAGGTTCATTCCCTTATATTTATAATTGATGAACCACTGGTCAGGCATTCCTTTTTTTTGAGTCCATACACCCTTGTCATTACCATCCTGGGAAGTTTTTCCTTTCTCCCTCCTGAAGATGGCATCCGGTATATCCTCCCATTCTTTTTCCGGTAATGATTTACGCCATACGGCTTGCGGTTCGGGGCGGCGTATAATGTATTTGCCGAATCTCTCCAACTTTTCATATTCTCCCGAGTCGATCAGTTCGTAATCGATCCAGTGCTGAGGTTGTAATAATTGCATCAATCTGTTTTTTATCTTTTCTTTGAACCTTTGAAGAAGGCGTTAATAACCTGCTTTGCCAATGGAACTACAACCGTAGTTGCTATTGCTCCCCAGAATTTCTTTTTTTGCACTGCTTCCTGACGTTCTATTTTTGCTTGTTCTTTCTGTATTTTTTCCTGTTCTTTTTGAGCTTTGGCATCGGCTTTTTCTTGTGCTGCCTGTTCCTTTTCGCTCAATGTGCCTTGCAGGCGTTCGGTAAGGATTTCGTAGGCCGATTGCCTGTCCTGTACCTGTGCATAATGCCTGTAAAGCAATGAACCGGCTATCATTTTCTTTCTTACATCTGCATCTAATGGGCCTATCTGTCCTTCCGGAGGCAATATATAGGCTCTTTCCACTTGATTTGGCCGTCCCTTTTCATCGAGGACAGAGACTAATGCTTCACCCGTTCCCAGTTCGGAGATAGCGGTTTCCGTATCGAATTTCGGATTGGCACGAAATGTTTGTGCTGCTACTTTTACGGCTTTCTGGTCTTTCGGTGTATATGCCCTGAGTGCATGCTGTACACGGTTTCCCAGTTGCCCCAAAACAGAATCGGGTATATCGGCAGGAGTCTGGGAAATGAAATATATACCTATCCCTTTCGAACGGATAAGCCGTACGACCTGCTCTATCTTTTCCAATAATGCTTTTGGCGCATCAGTGAATAGTAAATGGGCCTCATCGAAGAAGAAAACCATTTTCGGTTTATCAGGGTCTCCTACCTCCGGCATTACTTCAAACAGTTTTGTCATCAGCCACATCAGGAAGGTTGTATACACCCTCGGAGAATTCATCAGCTTGTCCGACGCAAGGATATTGATTACTCCTTTTTCTCCCTCTGTTTGTATCAGGTCGTCGATATTGAGGTTAGGCTCGCCAAAAAACTGGTCTGCTCCATCATGCTCAAGCGTTATTAATCCACGCTGTATGGCTCCGATACTGGCTGTCGATATATTTCCGTATGCTGTTGTATATTTATTGGAATTATCGCCTACATATTGGAGTAGTTTTTGTAAATCTTTGAGATCAATTATCGCCAGAGACTCGTCTTTTGCTATCTTAAATATAATGGTCAGAACGGCAGATTGAGTGTCGTTCAGCGAAAGCAGGCGGCTGAGCAGCAATGGTCCCATATCGGCTACTGTAGCTCTGATAGGAGTTCCCTGTTCACCGAATACATCCCAGAACTGTACGGGGAATGCCTGAAATTCAAATCCTTTGCCAGCCAGATGATACGACTCTACGCGCTGTACTACGCTATCCTTGTTGCCTCCAGTGGCGGCTACACCCGACAGGTCACCTTTTACGTCGGCGGCAAAAACAGGTACGCCCATTTTACTGAATGTCTCCGCCAATGTTTGCAGGGTAACGGTTTTCCCTGTTCCGGTGGCTCCGGTAATAAGCCCGTGACGGTTTGCCATCTTAGGAACCAGACAAACCTCTGCATCTTGTGATATGGCGATAAAAGCCCTTTTTTCGTTGTCGAACATCGGATTATTGATTTAGATTTATAAAAACTCAGAGAATAAAAAGTTCGTGAAATTGAGGGTAAAATTAATCATTTATTTATAAATTCCCTTTTCCTTCTGAACCCATTTTTTATTGAATTTCCTCTTGCTTCTATCCACCTGATATCCGGGATTGTCCAGAAATCCGGCGTACCTTCCTTATTGGCTATACAAGGAATGTTGTCGCCATACCAGCCACTGGGGTAGGTGCTGATGCCGATGGAGACCGAATTATTCAACTTATGCTGTTTTATCGAAAAGTCTTCATCCGCAGCTTCGTTTTCTTTTAACGCGGCCATTTTATCTTTGGCAGAGTAGGGATGCAACAATATTCTTGTTATGCGTTTGCTCTTTTCAGTCACATCCAGCTGATCCTTCAGACATTCGTCGTAATAGGACGCTGAACGAAAAGAAAAGACAGTCATCCACAAGATCAGTAAGGATATAGAAGCAATGCTTAAGCGAGGAAAGAAATATATTTTTTTTCCCAATAGACATGCTGCCCCTGTAAATATGGCCGCGAATACATAGCCGCTGCCAAAACGGAAATCGTGCGCAAAAAAGAACCAGTAACACAAGCAGAGTGTCAGGGTTGCCAGTACATATTTGTATATTGTATTCCTGCTTTTAAAGGTTGTGTATAAGGAGACGACGACAGATGATGCGGTAAGCAAATAGATAAATGAAAGTATTATATAATATTTGTTGTGTACTGCTATCCCGTTTCGGAAAGCCTCTGCCATGTATTCGTTTGCATAATAGCCGATAAGGAAACGTTGTTTGACCGCAGTCTCCACAGGTACCTGCCAGTCGAAAGCGAAAAGGTTAATTTCGTGAAGAGGGTATATGAGGTAACCCGATATAATTACAGTCCGTGCCATCCACAAAACAAAATATAAGAATAGAAGGGAGGTGATAAAGATTAACGGCTTGTATTCTTTTTGACGGATAACAGCAATAGCAAGGAAAATACTGAGCAGGGCAACCGGTGCGGCCGACAGTTTGAATCCGGCCAGAGCAACAGGAACGAAGATATATAGTAAATAGTTTTGCCTGAAAGATTCAGGATATAAAATGATTTTGACAACCAGATAAAACGTAACCAGTCCGGGGATTATATCGGTCGATGTATCGCTTATGCCCCTATGTTCATAATAGAAATAAACGACTGATACGATAAAAAGGATTACCCGTTTCAATTCAAATTTTGACCTGAAAACCTCTAAGAGTATCCACGAGAATATGAGAATGGCGATTAATGACTGGACAGTATAAACCGGATAACCGAGAAAAAGCCTGAGTGTGAAAATGGCATCCAGCAAAAACAGGTTGGAATTGAATCCGAAACGGTCTTCAAGGTTTGCTATGCCCGGCGTTACGGGATATTCTTCATTCCAGCGGATATTCGCATAATGGTACGACATAGCGTCGAAACCGTTTGGTGCCCACACAGCAATTAAGATAAAGGATAAAAAGAGAAATGCGAGTAAAACTTTTTGATAGAAGGCCAGATTACTAATTTCTTTCAATTTCTGTAATAACAGACTTATTCTTTCTCTTTTCCAAATCCAGTATCCTATGCATAATGCAATACAGGCGAACAAGATATAATGATTGGAAGGGATAAAGAAAGAGGTGATAGAGAGAGGTATGATTGTAAAAAACAGGCCGAATAGAATTGTATCGGGAACCGAATATACTTCTTTTCTCTTGCAAATCAGATTATATATGGAAATAAAAAAATCTCCGGCAGTGAATAATACAAAGAAAATTATGAACCACGATATAAGTACTATTGCCATGTTTATAAAAATTGTGTCTGTAAAGATATAAAGTATTAAAGTTTTAATGGGAATGTTTTCACAAAATATTAATATCTTGGCGAACATAATCAGGCCCTGTTAGTTATAATCATACCGGTCTGTTATTTAAAGTCAGATAATTTGGAATCAACAACTAAAATATGGCTGTGGTGTATCAATCACCCCGTAAAAACGATTGTTATTGTTGCGGTATTTGTCCGTTTATTGATAGCTATCCTTTACGGGCATATTACATTATATCCTGACAGCGAAGATTACAAGGTATTGGCAGAACGCATTCTTAGTTTAAATCTTGCCGGATACGAAGGTGAGAGGCCGCCCGGCTATCCGCTGTTGCTTTGCTTTTCCGGTTTGTCTGATCTGGTAACGGTTATATTCCAGTTGGTAATGGGTGTCTGTACACTTGTGGCAGGCTATAAGACCTTATTGCTGATGGATGTGGAGAAAAGGATTGCATTGGTAATGACCCTTTTCGGAACAACTTACCTACCTTCGGTTTTCTTTGAATTCGCTATACTTACCGAGACGTTTATATTGCTGGTTGTCACGCTTATATTTTATGTGTTTTTTAGTATTATAAAGGATAAGGAAAGCAGTTCGAAAAACTATTTATGGCTGTCTCTGCTCTGTGGCTACCTTGTGCTGATAAAGATGTTTTATGTCTATCTGGCTATCCTCTTGTTCATAATACTGGTACTGCACAATCATAGTTCTCTGAAGATTATAACCCGTAAATATGCTTTGACGTTACTGATACCTCTATTTGTCTTTTTAGGATGGTCTTATGTAAATAAACTGAACACAGGTCTTTTCGTTTCTTCTACTTTCTATGGTTTCAATATTGCGCAGAATTGTGTATGGTTTGCAGATAATACGACTGAAGAATACAGGGAAATCGGAAATGTATATGTGAGATACAGATACGAAAACCCTAAAGATAAAGAAATCGCTATGACTATCTGGGAGGCCTATCCCGAGCTGAAAGCCCGCACAGGTTTATCATTCCCCGATTTGTCAAAAAAAATGTACGATTACAGTATTGCTACTATTAAAAAGAATCCGGGGCTTTATCTTGAACAGGTACTTGTCTCGTGGCGCGATTTTTGGAAAACCTCGCTTTATTGGGAGGTTTATAGTTTCTCTGTACCCGAGTCGCATATTGTAGTTATGTATGTGTGCTATGCGGGGCGTATTGTTCTGCAACTGGTGAAAATTCTTTTTGTATTACTTATCCCTTACAATATTGTAGTTGCTATACGCAGAAGGAAGTTGACGCCCGAAGCAATTATATCCTTGATTATATTATTTGCTTCGCTCCTTCAGGCTTTTGCTACATACGGGACAAATTCACGGTTCAGCTATCCGTTCGAAATACTGATGGTTACATCGGTATTACTGAATGCATTGCAATATTACCGGTATAGATTGAAACGAAAAACTGCACCCTGATTTCTCAAGATGCAGCTCATATTGTTTTCTCATTAATTATTCCTTTTCTGCTATATTCTTTCTAGCCTTGGTCAGGAAGTCGAGCATGGCCGTACTATCCTTCTTTTCTATTATTTCCAGAAGGTTCTTCAACTCCTTACGGATACCTTCGACCTGAGCAGGTGTATATGGGTTGAATAAGATTTCCGTAAGTAAATAATCGTCTTCCGAGAGCAAACCTTTAGCAATATCCATATGTCGTTTGAATGTTGTACCCGGTGCTTCCTGATGTTTCATTACCGATGTGAAAACAAGGGTGGATGCAAAAGGTATAGACAAAGAGTAAGCGATTGTTTCGTCATGTTCTTCAAACGTATATTCAAATACTCTTAAATTCAGACTTTTATATAGATCAAGGAAAAATTTCTTTCCAGCTTCGCTCGATTCCGAGATCACGATTGCACTTTGTGTACTCAGGTTGCGCAGGTCGGCAAATGTAGGGCCGAACATAGGATGAGATGAAGCAAAAGGCTGTTCCACAGTTGCATAAAACTCTTTTAATCCTGTTTTTACAGATGCTATGTCCGAGATGATGCAATCTTTGCTGATGTATGGCAGTACCGTTTTGAATGCATCTATCGTATATTTAACTGTAGCAGCATTGATAACAAGTTCTGGATCGAAATCCGCAATTTCTTTTGGATCACTCATCCTCACGGTATTGTATATAAATCTCAGCTTTTGCGGATCAATATCAAATACAGCAAGCTCGTGGTCGAAGCTAAGCACATCGCCGAAGAAAGAACCCATCTTTCCGGCTCCAAGTATCAAAATTCTCATTTCCTGTATTATTATTTAAAATTGGTGCAAAGATACAAGATTCGGTACAATCTGTATCAAATCGCTGCTTTTTAATTATAATAATGTACTTGCCACTTCAGATAACTTACTTCTTTCACCCTTCACCAGATTTACATGAGCAAACAGGTCCTGTCCGTTCATCTTGTCTATCATATAGGCGAGTCCGTTCGACTGGGCGTCGAGGTATGGGGAATCTATCTGCTGCAAGTCTCCTGAGAATATCATTTTAGTACCTTCTCCTGCACGGGTGATAATTGTTTTTATCTCATGGGGGGTCAGGTTTTGCGCTTCATCTATGATGCATATCATTTCCGACAGGCTTCGTCCCCGGATATAAGCAAGAGCTTCTATTTCCAGTTTCTTACTCTTCTGCATTTCTTCAATGTTGCGGTATTCTGCACCTCCGTATGCGATGTGATTTTTTATTACCGAAAGATTGTCGAACAAAGGCTGCATATATGGTGCGATCTTTTGCTTTTCGTCGCCGGGCAGGAATCCCAATTCTTTATTGCCAAGGGCAACAATGGGGCGGGCTAGCAATATCTGGTCGAAACTCTCATTTTGCTTCAAGGCCGAAGCCAGAGCCAGTAAGGTTTTTCCTGTACCTGCTTTCCCTGTCAGCGCCACGAGTTTTATATCCGGATCCATTAATACTTCCAGCGCAAATGTTTGTTCGGCATTGCGTGGCTGTATACCGTACGCTATTTGTTTCTCAATCTTCTTTATCTTATTACTAAAAGGATTGTAGCGGGCTAAAACACTCTTTTTCCCGTTTTTCATAACGAAACATTCGTTTGCAATAACAGGGCTTTCCAGATCAAAATCATCGAGGTCGATACCATCCGGATTGGCGTACAGATTATCAATGACGGAAGAGTCCATGTCTTTGAATGTTTTGTGTTGTTTCTCAAACATAAATACATCCACGACTTTGTCGTTGATATAATCTTCTGCCAGCAGACCGATGGCGCGTGCCTTCATCCGCAGATTAATGTCTTTGGTAACCAGTATTGTTTTTGTTTTCGGATCGCGCTCTGTTATCTCTACTACGGCGGACAGGATACGATGATCGGGGATTCTTTCCGGAAATATTTCATATACCTGGCTTTGTGCTTTGATACCTGTTTCCACAAAAAGATTACCCATCCCGCTTCCTAAGGGAGTACCTTCTGAGAATAGATTGTCGTCGGTGATAGCATCCAGTTGGCGGAGAAATTCGCGGGCATTATAATTTATCTGGTCATTTCCTTTTTTGAATTTGTCCAACTCTTCCAGCACTACGATAGGAAGATATATATCGTTTTCTTCAAAATTGTCTAAACATCTGAAATCATGTAGTATTACATTCGTATCTAATACAAAGTTCTTCTTTTTCTTTCTTGCCATATTCTTTACAATTACTTTATCTGTGATATATAACAATAAATATAGCTGATTTGATTTATACAAAGTGAATTTTTGAAATATTTTTATTACCTTTCGGACATAAAACCAGGTCGGAATACGAGACAACTGAATATTAGCATGCAAGTAAGAATATCTTTTGTATATTCTGTTTTTTATATTACCCGATTTTAAGGGTGGAGACTTTATAGAAGGTGTAGACAAATACCTATAACACTAATATATAAATATGAAGAAGATTTTTATCATTTTTCTGATGGTAGCATTCATTTGTTATCACCAGGGAGTCTATGCACAACAAAACAATAATGCTAAATACAAAAACATTGAATTTGAATATGACAAGGAAAATGTATATGTAAGCATTTATTTTAATTTGCAAGATTACTATGTTGAATTAGGCGATTCCCTTACGTTGACGCCTCTGATAAGGGCAAATTCTAATGCTCTGGCACTCCCGAATGTAGTACTGATAGGACAAGGACAGCAAGGCTTTTATTTGTTTAACAGGAGTCTGGCAGACGCTGGATCATATAGGTTTCCTAAAACTTCCAGTCAAAAAAACGAATTATATCAGACTAAAGTCCCTTACGAACCGTGGATGAATAGTTCGAGGTTAGATATGAAAATTGATTTGAACCAAATTGGAGGATTTCCATTATACAGTTATGCAGACGCATTGAAGAATGGTATTAATGCAAAGGTACCTAAGATGCAGATGCCTTTACCTACCGTAAGACAGGAATTAACAGGTGGTATACCGTCGTCAACAAATGAGATCTTTTCCAATCCGGCAGATCCTTCACGTGAAAGCGTTACTTTCGATTTGCGCCTTTCGGGTAAAAAATCATTTGTTGTAGCTAATCAGGAAGAAGTAGATAAGATAAAGGCATTGATCGACTGGGCTATGACCAATGAGAATGTTACCCTTATAGGTGTTTATATTACCGCTTACACGTCTGTGGATGGAATTTATATGGATAATGATGAACTCACTAAGGAGCAGTCTCTGGCATTCAAGAGAACCTTGCAGGCCGGAAATAGCTATCCGGACCCATTGTTTTTTACAGAGTTTAAAGGAGAGGACTGGCCGGGATTGACAGAGCTTGTCAAGCAATCAAATATGCCGTATCAGCAAGAAGTGCTGAATATCATAAACAATACGGGTATTTTTACCGGCCGTGAATTGAAGCTTATGCAGTTAGCTCAAGGTAATCCATACAGATATATGCGGGATAATTTGTTCCCTCAACAGTGGCGGATAGAATGCAGGGTTGTATATAGAAACAAATAACAAAAAAGAGACTTTCATATGAGAGTCTCTTTTTTATTACCTATATCTTTATTCTTATGCCTGTTCGATCAACTTTTTTCGAAAAAAGGTCTTTTCTTAAAATATGCGTTTGAGTTATTCGTCTACAATAATAGGGAGATAATTTACCCTGTTATAATTAAACCATATAAACATTATAGCGATGAATCTCAACAAAAGCATAAAGAACCTTTTTATTCATATCGTAGTTCGCCTGTTGGAAGAGTTCGATTTGGAGTGGACTCTGAACTCTACAGCTTATAAATCTTATATAGGACACGGAC
Organism: Dysgonomonas sp. GY75; assembly: GCF_015234155.1. Lineage (NCBI taxonomy): Bacteria > Pseudomonadati > Bacteroidota > Bacteroidia > Bacteroidales > Dysgonomonadaceae > Dysgonomonas > Dysgonomonas sp. GY75. The sequence continues at coordinate 54,915 of NZ_JADCLQ010000036.1, read as the reverse complement.
ATTCTGAAGAAAAGTTAGAAATGGATTCTTACGAATTTCACGGTTGTTATTAACCTTTAAGCATACCGAGAAAAAACAAAACCGGCCAAGTTGGCCGGTTATCGCAGTATTATGAATTTTCAGGGACAATGATGAACGGGGAAATTAGAATCCGAAATCATCAACCTCAACTTCTTCTTTTTCTTCAACCTCAAACGCTTTCCGGGTCTGATGAACGACATTACCTTCTACAAAAATTGCACGGTTAGGTCGTACCGGACAGATAAATTCACATCCGCCGCACCCTACACAAATGTCAGGGGTGATATGTGGTATAGTAAGTCCTTCGTGACCCTCGTAGGGAACCATCGTTACAGCTTGTGTAGGACAATGCTCGGCACAAGCCCCGCAATTGGTTTCCTCTACATGCACCACACAAATATCTTCAACAAAATGTACCCGGCCTATTTGTGTCATATGTTTTTCTTCCATCGTCAGAGGCAGTAATGCCTGGTTGGGACACACATCGGCGCATACTGTGCAGTTATAGTTACAGAATCCCTTTTCGTAAGTCATTACAGGTTGCATAATGCCTCCGATGCCATATTCCATGAAAGCTGGTTTTATAACCCTTGACGGGCAACGGCTTATGCAAAGGTGGCACGATGTGCAATGATGCAGTAAATGCTCAGCACTTTTTGCTCCCGGCGGGCATATCGGATTTTGACGTGTAGGGACTTTTTCGCCTGTTACAATCTCTACTATCTTTTCCTGTGCAAATACCGCAGGTACAGATACGGCTGTTGTTATTGCCGTAGCCAGAAATTGCCTTTTTCCTGAGTCAGTCTTATTCTCGATGTTGATATCAGTAATTTTCTTCCTGTAAGGTGTAAACTTCAATGCATTACGTGAGCAGCTGTCGAGGCAATTGAAGCAATCTACACAGCGACTGTGGTCTACTGTATGGTTTTTGCTGTCGATGCACGAAGCCTTACACTTCATAGCGCACGAACCGCAACTGTTGCACAGGTTGTCATCTATCCGGATTTTGAATAGCGAAAATTTGCTGATGAAACCCAGCACAGTTCCTACAGGACACACCGTATTACAAAATGTTCGTCCGTATTTCCAAGCAAAGAAGCCTATGCCAAGGAATGTGATAATAGCAATGAGAAAAGAAAACATACTGAGTATCACTACTTCCATTTTATAGAATGTATAATTGCCGAAACTGGTAAAAATAGATTCCAAAACATTATTTCCGGCCATATAAACCGGTTTGAACAGGTTGGCAATAATACGTCCGTATGCACTATAAGGGTCTACTAATCCTAATAAAACAGGGTAACCTGCAAAGAAAGTTATCAGGACAACCGCGATCACCGACCATCTGAGTATATTCTTGGCCTTGCTGTATTTGTATCTCTTTTTCTTTTTGGCAGTTTTTTTCGAAATCCATGCCACAATGTCCTGATAGATACCCATCGGACAAACAGAGGAACAGTATACGCGTCCGAATAGCAGAGTCAATACAATAAGTACTGTTAATATTATAAAGCTGCTACCCAATATTGCAGGAATGAACTGTATATGAGCCAGTACATGAAACTGGTCAGGCATCAGTGCTGCAAAATCAAGAAAATAGAACGTTATCAGGGCGAATAAAATAAGAGATACACCCACCCGAAGTTTTTTTAGCATAGTTGATAGTTGATAGTTGATAGTTGTGAAATTAAATTTTTATCCTCTTGATGTTCAGATTATCTATGTCCATTGTGCCAAGCTTATGGGCTTGCCCTCCTGCTATATGGCCTACATGGTCGAGAGGCATTGTCCGTACCTGGCTGAAGAATTTGGCTGCTGCCGTATCTACCGCAACTATATCCTGAGAAATAAAAAGACCTTTCGGATTTGCCACATCGGCAGTCGAACGTCCTTGCGGGCCGTTTGTTTTCACTATCCTGTATGCGTCTACAATATTGAGAACCGGTTTTTTCGAATATGTACATACATCGGCTATACACTGTTGCAAATCAGTACTGTGAAAAATACGCCTGTCCCAGACGATACCCATATAATTTTTCATGGAAATTGTAAGGTTGGCACCCCCATGATGTTTCAGTACAGGAAGGTTTATCCAGGCATCACAATCGATGATGGCTTCGTGTATCTTTGCGCTTTTCAGTTTCTTTCCCAATGGGAGAGCAACCTCACGATAGTATGATTCTTCGTGAGCAGGAAGTACTTTAGCTCCGGCTGCTTTGGCTGCGGCTTCAATTCCACTGTTTTTATAACATTTGATCCAATCATCGCAGGTGTGGTCGAATACGACAACTTCTTTAGCTCCTGCAGATAAGCATTGGCGGATAACTTCGGTTACGAGCTTCGGGTTGGTATTGCCCGATTGTTCAGGGGTCTTATCCCATCCGATATTTGGTTTTACTACTACTTTCCACCCTTTTTTTATGAATTTACCCATGCCGCCCATTTCAGTCATGGCGCGCCTGAACATAACTTCGGGCTCACCACCCATGACGGCAACCATGTCCACTGTGGCTGCAGATTCGGAACTGATAAATTTTTCAGACAGTATGTCTATGTTGCCGCTTGCCTTAATTGTTGCCGCTGCTCCTGTAAGTGCAATTGCCCTTAAAAAATTACGTCTATCCATAACCAACTTTTTTCTTTATTTGTTTTACCTTTTACCTTTATTATAATAACCATGGAAATTTAAAGCAGGTCTCATCGTAGAGGCTGTAATCTGCTTTTCCATTTACTGCAAACGTTTTTATAACTTTAGCGTCTTTCAGCAATTCGCAGGCTTTCGTAAGAGATGCGCCTGTTTTAACCCTGTCTTCTACAAGCAGGATCGTTTTACCTTTAAATTCAAAATCGATGGGAGCCATTAGCTGCGGACTATCGTAGATTGGCCTTTGGTTGCTGTCTCTGAGATTGATTTTCAAAAGCTGTATTTCAATGCCTAAACGCTGATTTAGAATCGCCGCAGGAATTATACCTCCGTTAGCGATGGCTACAATCATATCGAACTGTTCGGAAAAAGATATTGAGCGGAATCGCTCCAATACTTCTTCGAATGTTTTGTCATACATGATAATTATGATTTCAAAATTTGGCTTACGCCGATTTTCAATTCAGGTTTCAAGATTAGGGTATAGATATATTGAGAATAAACCTATTTTGAAATTTTGAAACCTGAAATCTTTAAATTATTTTTTAGAGTTTGGCTATAGCTTTTAATACAGCAAACCCTCCGAATATCTGGATCAGCATACCCGGTATACCAATGCGGAAGTCCTGAACTGCTACAAACAGATCTTTAACTATAGCCCATTCTACAGGTATTCCTACTATCTGATAAGCCAGTACTACACCAACCAGGGCAAGAAGAGATACTTTTTCGAAACGGTGTGCGGCATAAGCTGCTGCACCGGCTAATAAAGATGATTTGATAAGGATTATAGGCAATACATCTGCCGGAGGCATACCAAATAAGATATTGTTAGCCAAAGGAGATAGTATGGCTGTCAGTAGCCCTACGCGAAAGCCATATTTATATGCGGCAATCAGTGTGAAGAAATAGATAGGTAGCCATGTAAGCCCTCCACCGGGAACTAAATGGCAGATTTGAGGAAGAACTATATTGCCGGCAATAAACAGTAGGGCAAACATATATGTTTTAACCTCTTTGTAGTTGAGAGAATAAAGTTTTACTGTTGTTGTTTCCATAATCAAAGTGAATTAAGTGCGGTGTTTATTATTATTTATTGAAAATGCTTTTGTTAAAACGGAAGAAATATATTCTTCTCATCCTTTCTGTTTTTCAGGTTGCTGTTGATAAAAAATGTAATTCCGGTATTTGTTTTTTACTCTGTACCCATAATCTTCAAAACCAATACAATACTATATATTATCTTTGAACTAAGCAAAAAACGTGTTGTTTTTTTTATATCCTTAAGATAGTGCTATGGCAATCAGGCACAAATATAAGGAGAAAGAGAATGGCTTACTTTGCTTATAGGTTCAAATTTACTTTTCTTGAAAGTCCATTTTATTAGAGGGTGGATATCCGAATTCTTTTTTGAATGCAGTAGAGAAGTGCGACAGATTCTTAAATCCTACTTCCTGATATACTTCAGACGGCTTTTGGTTTTTGTTTACAATCTGATTATATGCGTCATGCAATCTTTTTTTTACAAGCCATCTGCCCGGAGGTTCATTAAAGATAGATGCAAAATCACGCTTGAAAGAAGTGAGGCTTCGGCCGGTATAATGGGCAAACTCCTGAAGCGACAGATCATATTTGTAATTTTTGTTCATGAACTCGGCGAGATCCGTTTTCCATGGTTCTGCAAAATCGAATAAGACACTGGCTAGCGAAGGATCCACCTCTAAAAGGACGAGGGCAGCTTCTTTCAATTTGGTTGTCATCAACTCATTGGACGGATATTTCTGCGAATCAAAGTATTGTTCCAACGACATAAACAGGCCGGTTAGGAATGGATGCCTGGTAAGCATTGTATAACTTCTGTCTTTACTTCCCGCATAAAAATTGGTAGATATTGGAAATTTGGCTTCAGCCATCAAGCTCTTTAGGAGAGGTGTTCTAAGCTGTAAAAAAAGTCCTTTGAATGGCTCTCCGCTTTTGGTCGGCCGTTTTGTCTTTTTTGCGAGATGATTGCGTTTCATAAATACGGAATCCCCTTTCCTGAAGATGGTACGTTTTTCTTTTGTCTGCAAAACCATTTCACCGGAGCAGATGTATACCAGCATGTGGTCAGTAATCATTTCTTCGCAGAGTTTGTCCTTTTCTACGTGGCAACAGAAGAAGGTATCCATGTAATTGTAAATAATCGTATCCGATTGAGTGTTCATGAGGCTAGATTTTTTTGTAAATTAAGAGAATTTATTTTTAATGGACAAATTATAAAAAGGGTTTGTTTTTTTACTCCGAAGGGCGGGTCTGGTTTGCTATTAATTTTTTGTTAAAAGCAAAGCATATTTATCTGTTTCTGATTGTAATCAGTTTGTAATTAATTAATTAGTCTAAAAATGGTAAAGGCGTTTCTGTAAAAGGTATAATATTTGTACCTTTGATAAAGTTTTTAATACATTCTAATCAAACGAATAAAATGAATATTACAAATCTGAAAAATGATAATTTCTTCCTGCTAGCCGGACCATGTGTTATTGAGGGGGAAGAAATGGCATTACGCATTGCCGAAAAAATAATAGGAATCACATCAAAACTTGATATACCCTATGTTTTTAAGGGATCGTATAAAAAAGCGAATCGCTCGCGAGTCGATTCTTTTACGGGTATTGGTGACGAGAAGGCTTTGAAAATATTGCGTAAGGTAAACGAAACTTTTGGCGTGCCTACAGTTACGGATATCCATGAGACGCATGAAGCCGCAATGGCTGCCGAGTATGTTGATGTATTGCAGATTCCTGCATTTCTTTGTCGCCAGACCGATCTGCTTATCGCTGCAGCTAAGACTGGGAAAATAGTGAATATCAAAAAAGGGCAGTTTCTTGCACCGGGCGGGATGAAATTTGCTGCACAGAAAGTTGTGGATTCGGGAAACAATAATGTAATTATAACAGATAGAGGAACATCTTTCGGATACTCAGATTTGGTAGTCGATTTTCGCGGAATACCCGAAATGAAAGAATTTGGCTTTCCTGTCGTTCTGGATGCTACCCATAGCCTTCAAAAACCAAATCAGGCCTCGGGAGTTACAGGAGGGCAGCCACAATTGATAGAAACAATGTGTAAAGCCGGTATTGCAACAGGTGTCGACGGATTGTTCTTAGAAACACATTTCGATCCGGCTAATGCCCTGTCTGATGGCGCAAATATGTTGCCACTCGACCAGTTGGAAGGCTTATTGATAAAACTTACACGGATTAAATCAGCATTAAAAGAATGAAAGTAGAAGTGTGTTTTTCTCCTGCTCTTTATCCATATTATGCTAGTGACAATAACCATATTACGATTGTAGTAGATATTTTCAGGGCAACGACCACTATGTGTGCCGCATTGAGAAACGGCGCGGAATCTGTTATACCTGTCGCATCGATAGAAGAAGCGCAGGACTATAAGGCAAAAGGATATCTTGTAGGGGCAGAGCGTAATGTGAAGCGTTGCGATTTCGCAGATTTTGGGAACTCTCCATTTGATTATACAGCCGATAGAGTTAGCGGTAAGGATGTTGTATTTACTACTACAAACGGAACGCAGGCTATCGATATGGCGAAAGATTCGGATATACTGACTGTTGGCGCTTTTTCCAATATTAGCGCTTTAGCTGACTTCTGTGCAGATAAACAAAAGGATGTAATAGTGCTTTGTGCCGGATGGAATAACCGTTTCAATATGGAGGATTCTCTTTTTGGCGGCGCTTTGGCTCGCAAACTGATTGATAGAGGATATATTTCTGCCTCGGATGCAACTCAGGTAGCTTTGTCGATGTGGAAGGAGGCGGTACCCGATGTTCGCAGTTATATTGACCGTACAGAGCATATTAAGCGGTTGGAAGCTCATAATCTGCAAGATTCGGTCGAATACTGTTTAACAGAAGATACTGTGAATTTGATTCCCGTTTACAATAAAGAAACCAAGAAAATAACAATTGGCTGATTTTGTTTTATGGCTGAGCATAACGATCTGGGGAAAAAGGGTGAGGATGCAGCGGAACATTATCTCAGGCAGAGGAGTTATGAAATAATAGAGCGTAACTGGCTATATGAAAAATATGAAATAGATATAATTGCCCGGAATGAGGAATATATTGTTTTTGTAGAAGTAAAGACCCGAAGTTCGAGCCAATGGGGGAATCCGGAGGAGGCAGTATCGAAGGGAAAGATAAAACGGATTGTTGAAGCTGCCGATTTTTACCTTAGGGAATACGATATGGATCTGCCTGCCCGTTTCGATGTGGTTGCGGCTATCTGGAACGGAGAGAAGTTTGAGATAGAACATATAGACGATGCATTTCTGGCACCTGTAAATTAGAGAAAATGAATATAGAAGAAGTTCGTGAAGCATGTATATCGATAAAAGGAGCAACGGAAAGCTTCCCCTTCGGAGACGATACGCTGGTCTATAAAGTAATGGACAAAATGTTTGCCTATATGGGTCTGGAATCAAGAGACGGCGAATTCTGGCTGAATGTGAAATGTGATCCGGAGAAAGCGATTGAACTGAGGGAGCATTACAACGGTATCAGGCCGGGTTATCATTCAAACAAAAAGTATTGGAATACTATTGTTATTGAGAGTGATGTATCTGATGCTTTGATCGAAGAACTTATCCAACACTCGGTGGATGAGGTGATCAGAAAATTGCCAAAAGTAAAGCAAGCCGAATATAATAATTTGTCTAATATCTAAATAATCGAACATACTATGCCTCTGATTATTCACCTTGTTGACGAAATTGACTCTACAAACAATTATATGAAAAGTCTGTTGCTGAAACAGAAAGTAAAGGAGGGAACCATTATCTCGGCCGATTTTCAGACAGGAGGCAGAGGGCAGCGTGGCAACGGCTGGATGTCAGAGAATGGTAGGAACCTGTTGTTCAGTATTGTATTGTATCCCTATGCGGTAAAAGCAAATGAGCAGTTCCTTATATCGCAGGTTGTATCGTTGGCTGTAGCCGATTTTCTCCGGAAATATACAGATGGTATTACAATAAAATGGCCAAATGATATTTACTGGCGAGAGAAGAAAATATGCGGAATTCTGATTGAGAACGCCATAGAAGGTGATCAAATAAAAGAGTCTGTATGCGGGATAGGTATCAATCTTAATCAGGAGAGTTTCGATAGCAGTCTGCCTAATCCTGTATCACTAAAACAAATAACAGGAGAATATTATAAACAAAGTATTATGCTCGGAGAAGTAAGAGAACTCCTTTTTTCTTATTACGAGCAGTTGAGGAGGGGAGAGATACAGATTATTGTAGAGAATTATAGAGATTCTCTGTTCAGAAAAACAGGTTACCATTTATTTAATGACAACACAAATGATTTTATAGCCAGGATAAAGAATGTAGCTCCCGATGGAACGCTTATTTTAGAAACGGAAAGCGGGGATGAGAGGCGCTTTGCGTTTAAAGAAGTAAGATATGTTCTGTGAACGTGATCTGTTTTAAATCAGAATGTTATATATCGTGTAAGAATGCGTTTCAACCCCCTCATTTGTACGCTCATAGTGTTTGTCTATATCTATTTTTATACATTTCCGAATATTCAGAAGAAGAAAAATCTCATCGTTAGTCAAATCCTCCTTTTCATATACTACAATGCGCGCAAAAGAGTCATCAACTGTAACTTTTGTCGCTTTTTTCTCCGGAGTATCTGACCGCAAGACAGATATTATCGGTTGCTTTTTCTCTGGTTCCTCCATTCAAATTCAAAATATATAGGTTTATTTCCAGACATGATGTGTCTTGAAGTGCCAATACATAAATATAGAAAAAGCCGAGAGCTGAGTCAAAACTTACTTTGGCCTATGCCGGGCGCATCCTATATCCTGCAAATATAAAAAATAAATTAAAAAAAGGAATGTTTAACATTTTGCAGATCTGTTATTTATATAATAATATTTTTTATACATTAAATATTTTAGAATATGCATAAATATGTGTAAATTTGCACTATTAATTGCATATTTATACGTTATGACTAAAAAGTACAGACATAAAATAATAAGAGAAGTGTTGCAGACGAACGATATAAATAGTCAGGATATGCTTCTTAAACTGTTGGTGGATAAAGGGTTTGAGCTTACTCAGGCTACTTTGTCCCGCGATATAAAAGAACTGAAAATAGTGAAGGTACCCACGGCAAAAGGTAATTATGTATATCAGTTTTCGGAGTCGATGCAGAATCTGGAAGAGGAAATGCCGTTGTCTTCTTTCGGATTTGTTAATATTGAATTTTCGGGACAACTGGCTGTGATAAAGACCCGTCCGGGTTATGCTATGGCTATAGCGGGAGAGATAGACCGCAGGGCCACACGTTATATACTGGGTACAGTTGCAGGTGACGATACTATACTTCTGATACCGAGAGAGAATATAAGCAGGGAGGAGGTAATAGCTTCGCTTTCTGAATTTATACCGAATATTGAATGATAAGACAACAATGAACAACATAGAAGAACTTGTGGTAGAAAAGCCAATGGAGCAACAACTTACTATACAGATAGCCAACGAAAGTCATGTCGGATACGTGCAAACGATATTGGATACAATTGAGGCTGCGGCTAAGGTGCGGGGCACAGGAATTGCAAAACGTACACCGGAATATGTGGAACTTAAAATAAAGGAAGGCAAAGCTATTATTGCCCTGATGGGAGATGAGTTTGCCGGATTCTGCTATATAGAATCATGGGGGAATAAGCAGTTTGTTGCCAATTCCGGGCTAATTGTGGTCGAAAAATTCAGACAGCACGGGCTGGCAAAAAAAATCAAACAGCATGCCTTTTCCTTGGCGAGGGCTATGTTTCCGACAGCGAAAGTATTTGGCCTGACATCAGGCGCAGCGGTAATGAAAATAAATACAGAACTGGGGTATGTGCCCGTGACTTTTGCGCAACTGACAGATGATGAGTCTTTCTGGCGAGGTTGTCAGGGATGTGTCAATTATGATATCCTTACCCGTACCGACAGGAAATACTGTATCTGTACTGCGATGCTCTTCGATCCCGAAAAGCAGAAAGACAAAAAGGAGATAAAAGAGATAATAAAAGACCTCAAAAAGCAATTGAAATAACATAACATATATGAAAAAGAAAGTCGTTTTAGCATTCAGTGGAGGATTAGATACATCATTCTGTGCAAAATATCTGTCCGCTGATATGGGATATGATGTATATACAGCCGTAGCCAACACAGGAGGTTTTACCCCCGAAGAATTGAAAGTTATAGAGGAAAAAGCGTATAAATTAGGTGCTGTAAAGCATGTAAGCCTCGATATAACACAGGAATATTACGAAAAGAGCATCAAATATATGATTTTCGGAAATGTATTGCGTAATGGTACATACCCGATTTCGGTGAGTTCGGAGCGTATATTTCAGGCGATAGCCATTATCAACTATGCAAAGGAAATAGGTGCTGACGCTGTTGCTCATGGCAGCACAGGAGCAGGAAACGATCAGGTTCGCTTCGACCTGACATTTGATGTGCTTGCTCCCGGTATTGAGATTATTACACCTACCCGCGATATGATCCTTACCCGTGAGTATGAAATCGATTATCTGAAAGAACACGGATATGAAGCTGATTTTACGAAGATGGTGTATTCCATTAATAAAGGGCTTTGGGGTACAAGCATAGGTGGCAAAGAAACGCTGAAGTCAGAACAGACTTTGCCGGAAGAAGCCTATCCGTCCCAATTGAAGAAACAAGGACAGGAAGTTCTTACGATTGATTTCGAAGAAGGCGAAATAGCAGCAGTAAACGGTGAAAAATATGCTGATAAGGTAAAAGCTATCCAGAAGATAGAAGAGATTACATCGGCTTATGCTATCGGCCGCGATATGCATATAGGTGATACTATTATCGGCATAAAGGGGCGTGTGGGCTTTGAAGCCGCGGCTCCGCTGGTAATTATCAATGCGCACAAAATGCTGGAAAAGCATACGCTGACCAAATGGCAACAGTATTGGAAAGAGCAGGTAGGTAACTGGTACGGGATGTTTCTTCACGAAGCGCAATATCTGGAACCCGTTATGCGTGATATAGAGGCTTTCCTATCGAGTTCGCAGCAAAATGTAACAGGGCGTGTGAGCATTAAACTTCAGCCATATCATTACGTGCTGATTGGAGTGGAAAGTGATTTCGACCTGATGAAAGCCGATTTCGGAGAGTACGGTGAAGTGAATAAGGCATGGACATCGGATGATGCGAAAGGCTTTACGAAAATTTATGCTATGACAAATAAGATATATCATAGCGTACAAGAGAAAAACAAAAAGTAAAATATCTTTATTACCACGGAGTAAAAGGAGTAACGCGGAGTTTTTATTAAATGATTAAAAAAGAAAGCTTAACAGGTAAGATATTAGGTTGTGCATATACTGTACATTCAGAATTAGGACCTGGACTATTTGAAAAAGTATATGAAGAATGCCTTTTTTATGAATTAAGCGAATCTGGATTATATGTTGAAAAACAAGTTGAACTTCCGGTAGAATATAAGGGAATAACATTGGATGCCGGCTATAAATTAGACCTTCTAGTTGAAGATGAAATAATCCTGGAATTGAAGTCTGTAAAAGAATTAACTGATCTTCATACAGCACAATTACTGACTTATATGAAACTTTCCGATTGTGAAATTGGCTTTCTAATGAATTTTAATGTAAAGTCTCTAAAAGACGGAATAAAAAGATATATATTGTAAAAACTCCGTGTTACTCCTTTTACTCTGTGGTTAGTAAAGAGTTTCAATAAAAATAAAACTATGATAAAAGCAGGAATTATAGGGGGAGCCGGCTATACTGCCGGAGAACTGATAAGAATATTGATCAATCATCCGCAGGTGGAACTGGTATTTGTAAACAGTACAAGTAACGCAGGTAATAAGCTAACGGATGTACATAGCGGATTGTTAGGCGATACGGATATGGACTTTACCGACCAGTTGCCTTACGATAAAATAGACGTTTTATTCTTTTGTACGGCGCACGGTGATACAAAGAAGTTTCTGGAAACGAATGAGATCCCCGGACATCTGAAAATTATAGACCTGTCTACCGATTACAGACACAAAGCCGAAGGAAATAAATTCATTTACGGCTTACCGGAACTGAATAAAGAAGAGATACGGAAATCATCTTATATCGCTAATCCCGGGTGTTTTGCCACAGCCATACAGTTAGGCCTGTTACCACTGGCGAAAGCCGGATTGCTGAATACTGAAATCCATGTGAATGCTATCACAGGCTCCACTGGGGCGGGAGTAAAGCCGTCGGCAACCTCCCATTTCAGTTGGCGGGAGAATAATATCTCTGTTTACAAGGCTTTCGAACATCAGCATCTGACAGAGATACGCCAGTCTTTAACTCAGTTACAGACCGATTTTACAGAAGATATTAACTTTATACCTGTCCGTGGAAATTTCACCAGAGGTATATTTGTTTCTACTTATCTGAAATTTGACGGAACTATTGAAGAGGCTGCGAAATTATATCAGGATTTTTACAAAGAAAGTCCTTTTGTAGTTGCCTCCGATAAAAATATAGATCTCAAGCAGGTGGTAAATACAAATAAATGTATCTTACATCTGGAAAAGCACGGAAATAAGTTGCTTATTCTTTCCTGCATAGACAATCTGGTAAAAGGTGCGTCGGGACAGGCAGTACATAATATGAACCTGATATTCGGATTAGACGAGACAGAAGGATTGAAGATGAAAGCTAGTGCATTTTAGAAAAGTATTAAGTTGTGAGTAATGAGTAAAAAGAAAGAAAGGACAAAATATGCAAGATTTTCGTAGTCTTAAAATATGGAAAAGGGCTCATGTTTTGACTCTAATGATATACAAAGTATCGCTTTCTTTTTCAAAAGAAGAGACTTATAGTTTAACTTCGCAACTCAGACGTTCTATAATTTCTGTTCCTGCAAATATTGCAGAAGGTGCAGGAAGGAACACAAAGCCTGATTTTGCCCAATTCTTAAATATAGCTTTAGGCTCATTGAATGAAAGTATTTATTATATATTATTAGCAAAAGAGTTGGATTATTTGAAAGATGAAGATTATTTGATGTTGGAACGTGAAATGAATGAATTGAAAGCCATGCTTATAGCTTTTATCAGTGCTGTAAGCAAGTCGGTAGTATCCTGACTTATTACTTATTACTCACAACTTAATACTTGCAATTATGAAATTTGAAGTAGACTCCCAAACCCTGAAAGACCTTGAAATCTTTGACACAGTCAAAGACGGTACGTCTGTATTCAGCCTGTTTAATCACACTCAGTGTTATGGTGGCAGGAGGATACTCTATAATTTTTTGTCCAACCCTCTGACCGATCTGGAAAAGATAACCGAACGGACAGACACCATTGCTTTCTTTCAGAAATATTTGCCGGAAGGCCTGAGTGTAGATAAAGATTCGCTTGATTTTACCGAATATTATATCCGGCATGGTGATTATCCGACACGCATTCCTACATGGTTTACAGCCTTGGAGAGGATGATAATGGACAGGATAAGTACAAATACCGAGTACTATCTGGTAAAGAAAGGAGTTGGCTCTACTGTCGACCTGTTGAAGACGATATATGCTTTTTCCCACGTTTTAGCTGATAAGTTTAAGGAAAATAATTATCCGAAATTGTTGGAAAAGAATAACGAAAAGGTCTTGGAAATATTTTCTTCGAACGATTATGCCGATATAATGAAATTAGGGCGGAAAATACCTTCTTATGAGACATCCCGGCTCGACTATATGTTTCGCTATACTCACAAAAAGGATATTCTTTTCTTTCTTGACCTTATATACGAATATGATGCCTTTCTATCCATTGCAAAAGCGGCGGATAAATACGGACTGTCGTATGCTGAAATGTTTCCGGCCGATGATAACCGGTTGGAGATAGATGGTTTATACCATCCCTTTGTAGAAGCGGCTATTCCGAATGATATGCGCTTTGAAAAGCCTTCGAACCTGTTATTTATATCGGGGCCGAATATGGCGGGGAAATCCACTTTCCTGAAAGCGCTGGGGTTGTCCGCATATCTGGCGCATGTGGGATTCCCTGTTCCTGCAAAGAGGATGACTTTGAGTCTGTTGTCGGGATTGTGTACCACAATTAATATTTCCGATAACCTGAGTTCGGGGTACAGTCATTTTTATGCAGAGGTGATGCGTATCAAGGATGTTGCCCGTCAGCTGAAAACACACCGGAATATGCTGGTGATCTTCGATGAATTATTCAGGGGTACGAATGTGAAAGATGCCTATGACGGGACATTGGCTGTAGTGAATGCATTTACGGAGGTGAAAAGTTCATTCTTTGTCATATCTTCCCATATTGTAGAGGTTACCAAAGAGTTGGAAGCCAATAAGAATATAGAATTTTCTTATTTCGAGATTCTCGAGCAGGACGGACATCCTGTGTACACATATAAGCTGAAAGACGGAATTTCGCAGGTCAGGTTAGGGATGTACATTATCCGGAAAGAGAACTTAATAGAAACAATTAAAGAAATAAATAATATATAAAATGAAATTATTCGATGTATTTCCGCTATTCGACATCAATGTCGTAGAAGGAAAAGGATGCTATGTGTATGATGATAAGGGTAATGAATACTTAGACCTTTATGGAGGCCATGCCGTAATATCGGTGGGGCATACACATCCTTATTATGTGGCTAAACTTACAGAACAGTTGAATAAACTCGGGTTCTATTCCAATTCTGTAGTGAATAAGCTGCAACAGGAACTGGCGCAAAAGATGGGAGAACAATGCGGTTACTCCGACTATTTTCTGTTCCTTGTAAATTCAGGTGCAGAAGCAAATGAGAATGCTATAAAACTGGCTTCGTTCCACAATGGACGCAAGAAAGTACTCTCATTTAAGAAAGCGTTTCACGGACGTACTTCGGTTACTGTTGCCACAACGGATATCCCAGCGTATTCAGCGCCTGTAAATCAGTCGGAGAATGTAGTGTTCGCTCCGTTTAATGATATTGAATTTGTAAAAAAGGAGTTGGCCACAAAAGAATACTGCTCTGTTATTATAGAAGGTATTCAGGGCGTTGCAGGTATCCAGATACCATACGATGATTTTCTGAAAGAGCTTCGCGACGTTTGTACCGAAACAGGAACTATCCTGATTCTGGACGAAATACAATCGGGTTATGGCCGCAGCGGTAAATTTTTCGCCCATCAGTATGCGGAAATACAAGCCGATCTGATAACAGTAGCCAAAGGTATTGGTAACGGTTTTCCAATGTCGGGAGTACTGATTAATCCGATGTTTAAAGCTGTATACGGACAATTGGGAACCACATTCGGGGGTAATCATCTGGCTTGTGCGGCAGCTATCGCTGTACTTGATATAATGAGGAATGAGAAGCTTATTGAAAACGCATATAATGTCGGTGAATTCCTGATGGAGGAATTAAGGAAATTCCCTCAGATAAAAGAAGTACGCGGACGCGGGCTTATGATAGGTATGGAGTTTGATGAACCTATAAAAGAAAAACGGACGAAGCTTTTATTTGAAGAAAAAGTTTTTACCGGAGCAACAGGTACACACGTATTCCGTTTGCTGCCTCCGCTCTGCCTTACAATAGAACAGGCTAAAGAGTTTCTCGAAAGGTTTAAAAAAGTACTCTGAAATATATAAAAGTGGCTTGGTGCCACTTTTTTTATGGGGGAGGAGCCAGATACATAAATGGCCAGAAAGGGATATTTCTCAGGATGAAAAACAGGATAACTGTAATCAGAAGTGTATATCCGAACCAGGGTTTGAATACAAAGCTTTTCAGATACTTTTCCTGTCCGAGTATATAAACCCTTACAGCCAGATAGTAGAAGTAAGCCAGAAATGGCCCTGCTACGATAAAGAAAATATTATAGCGCAAAGCCTCCAATATATTGCCATGCAGCAGGAAATGCAAAGCCCGTTGTCCGCCGCATCCGGGACATTCCAGTCCGGTGGCTGCTTTGAATGTACAGGGGGTATTTTCCCCCGCTATATTATAGATCGCATAATAAACGACTATAATAACGATTGGGAATAAAATGGCTGATATAAGGAGTATATACTTTTTCATAAAAAAGGAAAGGTAATTCCATTGAAATTACCTTTCTGTATTATAATGTTTATTTAGTAGCTATTAAGCCCCGTACTGATCCATGATAGTCTGGTATTGCTCCATGATAGCGGAAATACCACCTGCCAATATGATAGAAACAATAATCCAGACAATTGACAGAACAACTGTACCTATGGCTATTAACGACAATAATTTAGCATTCTTAGCCGCGCTCTCTGCTCCGGCATAATCTCCGGCGAAATATTTGGAATCTACCTGAGTGGAGAATACTATGGCGATAATACCAAGGATAAAACCGATACAACTGACATATCCGCAGCAGGTTATCAAACTTACAACTGTAGCTATGATAGCTAAAATCAAATTATTATTTGGTCTTGGTGGTTTAGTCGGGTTTTCCCAACCGTTAGCTTGTTGAGCAGGTTCTTGATAACCTTGGTTGCTAAATTCTGTCATGGTTATGATATTATTATTAAAAAAGTTTGTTAATACTGTTCAAATATATATAAAAATATAACATGCAAAAAGAAAAATTAATCCTAACTTCGTTATTCGGTTTAAATAAGTATCAATGAAAGTAAAAGTTGCCCTGTATTCCCTTATTGTATTGGCCATGATTGTTTTTATCTGTGCCGGGGTATACGTGGCTTTTATGAATGGATATATCCGCTTGAATTATCCGTCTTTCAAAGATTACCCTGTACAAGGGATCGATGTTTCTCACCATCAGCAAGAGATAGACTGGGCCAGGCTGGATAAGGAAAAGGTTCAGTTTGCCTTTATCAAAGCTACAGAAGGAGGTAATCATAAAGATTCCATGTTTCAGCTTAACTGGCGCGAAGCCCGTCAGAATAAGATACTGTCGGGAGCCTATCACTTCTTTACTTTTTGTAAAGACGGAGAGGAGCAAGCCCGGAATTATATACACTACGTTCCTCGTGATAGTATAGATTTACCACCTATTGTCGACCTGGAGTATGGAGGAAACTGTAGCCCCGCAAACCGGAAGGAGGATCTGATCGCTGAAATAGCCAATTACTTTGAAATTATAGAAGATCACTATCAGCGCAAGGTGATTATTTATACTACAAATGAATTCTATAAAAATTACTTGCAACACCAATTCCCGGATAATCCTATCTGGATACGTGATATTATCGCAAAACCCAATTTACCTGATGGCCGTGACTGGCTATTCTGGCAATTCTCGAACCGGGGTCGGATAGAAGGCGTAGATACTCCGGTCGACCTGAATGCCTTCAATGGAAGCCGTGAGGAATTCGAAAAGCTTTTAAATAAAAAGGTTATTATCAGTGAGTAGCTCTTTTTATTTACCATTCCATAATTCCTTAATGACTTCTTCCTGTGAATATCCGAGTGGGCAATCATCACTTTTGGTATTGGCTCTATAGCTTCCTTCCGATTCATTAGGGCAGGTGATCATACGGAAGCCCGGCATTTCTAGATGACCGTCAGGATCATTTTTCTTTATCCATTTGTAGGCATAACGGAGCCACTCATTTCTATATGCTTCCGGCTGGAGTGAAAACCAAGATATCTCATCCCACCCCCATACAAAATGACTTTCCAGATTTGCCACATTGGGCTTTTCTCCCCGCCCGAAATTATCGAATTCTACCAAATACGGGAGGTTATCGCATTTCCATCCGCTTGGAGTGATGCAACCTTTACTTTTGTTGTATATGGCATCCAGATAATTTTCTTCCAATATACCCTCATACGGTTTTTCCGGTATTTCTTTAATCCGTAATGGAAACGAATTGAAATCCAATAAACTTACCCCGTCTTTTATCATATCGCCTTTGGGTACATGTGCATCTATCAGTACCCAGTTGCGGCGAGCATGTCGTTGTGCATAATTCCGTATTTTTTTCAGAATACTTTCCCAGGCTTTTCTCTCGGGATCATTCATTCCTATAAGTTCGACCTGTCCGATATGGAACGCTTCACAACCAAGGTTGATATATGAACCTGCCAGAAAGTAGAACCATAACTGAGTTTCCTGTTTGCTTATATCGGGTACACTACTGCCTTCATGCCAGTGATTAACGAGTTTCCCTTCACTATTCAACATGTTGTCATACGAGAAAAAGCGATCTTCGACCGGAAGATTAAAATCTTTGAATACCCATGTCGGTATCTTCACATTGTTAACATCCTGCGTGATAATCTCAAATATACAAGCCTGAAAAATCATTTCTGGATCAAATGCGTGCATCTCAGTAACAATGGCTTTGGCCCTCGTCCAAAACTCCGGCGAATTTAAAAGGCTTTCACCGCCCCATCGGTAGATGGAACGTCCTATAAATTTAGCCCCAATGTTTTTTACCATCCGTATATCATCCTGATGATAAGGGTATGTGCGTTTGCCTTCAGGCTTATCGGGCATAAGAAAGTATACCATTGTAATTGATCTGTCAAGATAATTACTCAGAACATCTTCCTGTATGCCGTTTTTATCAAAATGATAAGATTTTTTATTATCCTTGGTTTCACAGGAAGAGAAGCTGAAAATTATAGAACATACAATGAATGTTATAAGCAGTTTCATATCTGTATTTATTTATTTTTCGATTCTGGTGTGATTTCTATAGTCTGCCATTGTGATCCCCCTTTAAATCCGACCGGGCCGCTTTCTTTGCGCATCAGTCCGTTCAGACGGAAAAAGTTCTCGAAATGCTTATTCATTATCGCTTCTCCCGAACCCACTGCTATAAGCGTAGGGCCATCCTGATCTGCTCCGTATCCACCTTGCGCCGCTGATTTAATATCAGGTATATAATTCGGCCATGTACCTTTATACCATGTGTAACCAAAGAGAAATGGGATACTTCCGGCATCCCGCATCTTTTGTTTCCATTCCAACTGAAGTTGTACAAACGGTTCGCCCGGACAAGTAGAAATAGCTATATTGTCATTGAGCAGGATTGTTGAGATATGAACATCAAAAAGAGCATCGGTCATGAATCTTCCTGTAAATTGCAGTGAATCGTTCATATATCTTATGCCGGCCTGTTTGATTGCCGAGGGAGTCAGTGATCCGGTTAGTTTTATAGCCTCATATGCAAGCAGGCTTCCAACCCGTTCTATGGTTCTGTAGTCTGTCTTAAATGAATCGTCCGGACCACTTCTCCTCGAACTGATAATCAATGATTCTATATTTCCGGCGCCACCCTGTACAAACAGGCAAACCGCGTTATTTCCAAAAGCTTCCTCGACTTTTTTACAGGCAACACCCGGAAAATCAGCTGAAATCTCATAATTGCTGCATACTATATCGGCATGACAGGCATAATTCATTACAATTCCCTTTGTATTTCCCTGCATATCTTCCACCTTTATAATTCCCACTTCAGGATCGACAGGGCCAAAAGGAATACGTTCCGGATTTTCAGAAGTATAATGATCGTCCGAAAACCATGATTCCCGCGAATGTCCATCTTCCCTTACTATCAATCGGTTGAAGCCAAGTTGAGGGAATTTTCGGTGACCGGCAGCCAGTTTTGCCGGAAACATATTGTCTGTAGCTTTTTTCAATGCTTTGGTTAATTGGCTTATGACAAGAGTTTCGTCGCTTTTCCCGGAAGAATGGGTATGTGATGAAGATAAAAACAATACATCTAAGCCAAACTGTTCTTTACCTATTTTGGCTATCCGGTCACTTGTGTAGATTCCCTGATCAACAGCTATAAAGGCTATTCGTTTATTCCCATCCTGTAACACCAGTACACGGGCATACAATGAGTCGTGCAGTGGTATTTCATGGGGTGATGTAATGTTTACTTTCGATAATCCGGCAGTGATTGTGCCTGATTGTGCAATACTTATACCCGATAAGGATATACAACAAAAAATAGTCAATAGAAATTTTATTCCGGACATAGAATATCAGATTTAAATCGTTAGTTAAATTAAGATGATGGTTTAAATGTAATTAATTAATTTCCAAATAACTAATTGCCTGATCGGTCTGCCAGTTTAATCAAATATATAGAATACAATATGGTATAGATACTTTTCTTGTCCATATAATGTCCTGTAAATATTTTTGTTATTTATATTCTTGTCGAAAAATTACAATATCTTTTTTTGAAAAATATATCACATTATAAATTAATGATTCTTTAAAAATCATATCTTCGTTTACTTTATAGATAAATAATATTTCAGAAAATAACTGTACGGGACTTTTAATCATCCTGATATGTAGAAATAAAAATAGATTATATGAAAGAAATAAAGCGAATATCAGAAAATGAAAATTACACGGCAATTAATATCGGCAGTTTGGAGGGCCTGAATGAATATTCTCTTATCCACCCCAAGAATAAACAGGAGATAACAGGCAAAGTTTTTCTGAAAGAAGCGACAGATGCCACAGGTACCGAAATCTCATTTCAGATGCTATCCCCAAAAACAGATCTTTCCTATTTTCATATCCATAAACAAAATGAAGAGACCTATATCGTATTAAAGGGCTTTGGCGATTTTCAGGTAGATGAGGATTGCTTTCCCATAATGGAAGGCAGTGTGGTGAGAGTGTCACCGGCAGGCAAGAGGTGCCTGCGTAATTCTTCTGATGAAACAATGATTTATATGGTTATTCAGTCGAAGGAAGATTCACTGAATCAGTATAGTTCTGCCGATGGGGAGCGGGTTCTTTACGATCCTAAATGGAAATAGCGGAGGATACGGGGATTTACTTATTTTAAAATTTTTGAAATAAAAAAGACAAAATGTTTGTTTTATTCAAAAAAGTATTACTTTTGTATCCATAATCATAACAAGGTTATTGAAATGAAGAATTTTTCTACATACTTTTTCTTTTTTTACTTTTACTTTTTTAGAAGGTGAAACAGGATTTTGTATGAGAAAATTGAAAATAAAATAAAACAATCAGATATATAGAATCCTGTCAGGTATGACGGGATTTTTTTTTGACAATAAGCTAAATAAATGAGAAGAGTTGCAATACAAGGAGGACTGGGAGCATATCACGGCATTGCCGCTGAAAATTTCTTTGAAGAAGAGGTCGAAATAGTGCCCTGCATTACATTTCGCGATATCTTTACTGCCATCAAAAAAGAGCCGAATACAATTGGTATTATGGCTATAGAAAATACCATTGCCGGGAGCCTTTTGGGTAATTATGAATTACTGAAAGAAAATAAGCTTCCTATTGCAGGTGAGTTTAAGCAACGTATATCTCATTGCCTGGCAGCGCTTCCCGGACAAACCATCCATGATATAAAGGAAGTGGAATCGCATCCTATCGCGCTGATGCAATGTACTAATTTTCTGGATACATTACCCGGGGTACGCATTATTGAACATGAGGATACAGCTCTGGCAGCGAAAGATGTCGCCGAAAAGCGTTTGCAAGCTACGGCTGCTATATGCAGTGTGAGAGCAGCTGAAATTTATGGACTGAATATACTGGCGAGAGGAATTGAGACGAATAAGCACAATTTTACTCGCTTTCTTATTTTTGGTAATAAATGGATAGTACAGGAGATTCAGCAAAATGAGGTCATAAACAAATCATCTATTGTGTTCACCCTGCCGCATACAGAAGGAAGCCTTTCGAAAGTTTTATCTGTATTTTCTTTCTATGGTATTAGCCTGACCAAGATACAGTCTTTGCCGATTGTTGGCCGGGAGTGGGAATATCAGTTTTATGTAGACCTCAAATTCTCGGATTTGGAACGTTATCACCAATCGCTGGACGCTATCCGTCCCCTGATAAGTGAACTGAAAACACTGGGTGAATACCCGGAAGGCCGTCAGAGCGAACTTTAATTTTGAATTCTTGGAATCTTAAATATTGAAATTAATATGAATATAATACCCGCCGACCGCCTGAATACAGTACAGGAATACTATTTCTCTACCAAATTGAGAGAAGTAGCGGAAATGAATGCCGCAGGTAAGAATGTGATCAGTCTTGGCATTGGCAGTCCCGACCTGCCTCCTTCCGAAGAGACAGTAAGGGCTCTGAGTGAATCCGCAGCGAAAAATGACGCGCATGGTTATCAGCCACATGTGGGTATTCCTCAGTTGCGTGATGCTTTTGCTACATGGTATAAACGTTGGTATGACGTGACGATTGATCCGGCAAAGGAGATACAGCCGCTAATCGGCTCAAAAGAAGGAATCCTTCATATCTCTCTGGCATTTCTCAATCCTGGAGATGGTGTCTTGGTGCCAAACCCCGGTTATCCTACATATACATCTGTAAGTAAGATGGTGGGCGCGAAGATACATACATACGATCTGGATGAAAATAACAACTGGCAGCCCGATTTTGAAGCATTGGAAAAAATGGATTTATCCGGTGTAAAGCTGATGTGGGTTAATTATCCGAATATGCCTACAGGAGCGAACGGTTCGTTAGGCCTGTTCGAAAAGTTGGTTGCATTTGGGAAAAAGCATGGCATTGTCATCGCCCATGATAATCCGTATAGCCTTATATTGAACGAGAATCCGCTTAGTATCATGCAAGTGGAGGGAGCAAAAGAGATTTGTATAGAGTTGAATTCTATGAGTAAATCGCATAATATGCCCGGATGGCGTATCGGTCTGGTTGTTTCCAATCCGCAGTTTATAGGATGGATACTCAAAGTACTAAGCAATATCGAAAGCGGTATTCTAAAGCCTATGCAAATGGCTACTATTGCAGCATTGAATAATTCGGACGAGTGGCACAGGAAAAATAATATAGAACTATATGCAAACCGCCGTAGATATGCTGCTGCCATAATGGATGAGCTGGACTGCACATATGATGAGAATCAGGTAGGTATGTTTCTTTGGGGAAAAATACCAGCGAAATACAAAAGCAGCGAGGAACTGGCTGATAAAATCTTATACGATGCCAGAGTATTCCTAACCCCCGGCTTTATATTTGGGAGCAAAGGGGAAAGATACATCCGTATATCGCTTTGCTGCAACGAACATATGCTGAAAGAGGCACTGGAAAGAATAAAGAAATTACAATCATAAAAACTCAGATAAAATGGAATTAGAATCAATCTTACTGCCGGGAGTTGACCCGGAACGTCCTTTGGTGATCGCGGGCCCGTGTAGCGCCGAAACGGAGGAACAAACATTAAGTACAGCCCGCCAACTGGCAGCTGATGGTATAAAAATTATGCGTGCCGGTATCTGGAAACCACGTACAAAACCCGGAGGATTTGAAGGAGTGGGTAGTGAAGGCCTTGCTTGGTTGAAAAAAGTGAAGCAAGAAACAGGGATGTATGTCTCAACTGAAGTTGCTACACAGAAGCATGTATATGAAGCATTGAAGTACGGCATAGATATGCTCTGGATAGGAGCCCGCACCACGGCTAACCCATTTGCCGTACAGGAAATTGCAGAAGCTTTGCAAGGTGTGGATATACCTGTACTGGTAAAGAATCCTGTGAATCCCGATTTGGAATTATGGATAGGGGCGCTCGAACGCCTTAGCAATGTAGGGTTGACTAAACTGGGTGCGATCCATCGTGGATTCAGTTCGTATGATAAAAAGATCTACCGTAATCTTCCCCAATGGCATATCCCTATCGAACTGAAACGCCGTTACCCTGATTTGCCTATCATCTGCGACCCAAGTCATATCGGAGGTAAGCGCGATCTGATACAACCTCTTTCGCAACAGGCTATGGACCTGAATTTCGAAGGGTTGATTATTGAAACACATTGCGATCCTGATAATGCATGGAGCGATGCTTCGCAACAGGTAACACCATCGAGATTGAAAGAGATTCTCTCGGTTTTGGTTATCCGTGATGGTAAGCAGTCGACGGAAGACTTGTCGGTATTGCGCAGACAGATAGACGAAATAGACGACCAGTTACTTGAACTATTGGCTAAACGTATGCGTATTTCTTGTGAGATAGGTACTTTCAAGAAGGAACATAATATGACTATCGTGCAGACCGACCGCTATGATGAAATACTAAGCAAGCGTATTTCTCAGGCTGAAGGTATGGGTATGAATCCCGAATTTATGCGTGTGGTTCTGGAAGCGATCCACGAAGAGTCGGTAAGACAGCAAATAGATATTCTGAATAAATAAATATCTGTTTATCAGTGATAAAATAAAGGGTGGATTTTATTCACCCTTTATTTATATATGTTCATAGTTTATTGCAACAGGTATCAGATACGATTTATCGAAGAATGTTTTCCGTATTTCGATGATTATAGCAAAGTACCTGTTTGAGATGATGCTTGTTAGCATTACTGTTACAATTATGATATTTGCAATGCTTATATGGCATAAAATCTAAGAATTTGTTTACATTTGCATATATCACCTATAGAATGATTATATGGAAAATAATAAATTTTTAACACTCATCCGGGAGGGAATAGTTAATAACTGGGAACGTCCCGCATTGACCGATTATAACGGAGAAACATACCTATATAAGGATTTTGCAAAAAAAATAGCACAATTACATATCTTGTTCGATGATCTTGAAGTTCAGAAAGGAGATAAAATCGCTATTTGCGGCAAGAATTCGGCTAACTGGGCTGTCGCCTTTTTCGGCTCGCTTACTTATGGCGCTGTTATAACTACCATTTTGCACGATTTTAGCGGGGAAAATATTCATACACTTGTGAATCATTCCGAAGCGAAAGTCCTGTTTGCAGATGAATATGTATGGTCTAAAATAGATCCTGTACAAATGCCGACCGTGGAAGCTATTTTGCTCATAGATGACTTTTCGGCGCAGAAATCACGCTCGGCTAAATTTTTGGAATCATGTTCTCACTTGGAACAGACATTCAATGTTAAATATCCGAAAGGATTCTCACAGGAAGATGTCATCTTTTATGACGAGTCTCCGGATGAACTGGCAGTACTTAATTATACATCAGGAACTACCAGTAATCCGAAGGGAGTAATGATCCCATATCGTAGTTTATGGTCTAACACCCGTTTCGCGATAGACAGTATCGAATTTGTGAAGGCGGGTGACGGCATAGTGTGTATGCTGCCTATGGCGCATATGTACGGGCTGGCCTTCGAGGTATTGCTTTCCATTGCTAAAGGCTGCCATATCCATTACCTGACCCGTGTGCCTTCGCCTCAGATAATTCTGGATGCCTTTTCGAAAGTGAACCCTACGCTGGTGCTGGCTGTTCCGCTTATTATAGAAAAGATAATACAGACCCGTGTTTTTCCTCAATTGAAGAAGCAGCCGGTCAAGACACTGATTAAAATCCCTTTCATCAGGAAAAAAGTATATAAGAAGATTGCGGAAAAGCTTGTACCTGTTTTTGGCAATAAGCTGGTTGAGGTAGTTATTGGTGGGGCTGCATTGAACAAAGAAGTCGGCGCTTTCCTCACGGATATAAGGTTCCCTTACACGGTAGGTTATGGAATGACCGAATGTGGTCCGCTTATTTCCTATGAATATTGGGAAACATATAAGCAAGGATCGTGTGGCCGCCCTGTCGACCGTATGAATGTGCGGATAGAATCATCTAATATGGAAACCGAAGCCGGGGAAATAATAGTGAAAGGACAGAATGTGATGCTTGGTTATTTTAAAAATGAAGAAGCAACAAAACAAGTTCTGGATAGTTCCGGATGGTTGCGCACCGGAGATTTGGGTGTGATGGACCGTGATGGATTCCTGTTTATTCGTGGCCGTAGTAAAACAATGATACTCAGTGGATCGGGGCAGAATATCTATCCCGAAGAGATAGAAGATTATTTCAATAATTCTCCTTATGTTGCCGAATCACTTATAATTGAGGAAAGTGGCAAACTGATTGCTCTTATTTATCCTGATAAAGATTATTTGAAGGCGCATGATGTGAAAGAAGAGGATTATTCTGCTATTTTTGTGGCTGAATTGAAAGCAATAAACAAACGCTTGCCGGGATATAGCCAGGTAGTGAATTTCAGATTGCAGGATCAGGAATTCGAAAAGACGCCGAAGAGGAGTATAAAGCGGTTTTTGTATCAGAAGTAAGTGTACAGTTATACAAATCCGTTATCTAGATTTGATGTTACTTTATTTCAATAATTTTATCTATATAGTATATATAGCAAGCGTGTTATATAGAGAAAAAGTAACAAGATTAAAAAACGTGTAAAAGTGTTACCTTTTAACAAGTAGTAAGTTTTAAGTAATGAGTAATAAGTTGAAAGTTATGAGACACGAGATACAAGTTGCTAACTGATGACTGTTCACTGATAACTGGTATATGTGTTACCTTTGTTACTTTTTATATAGTGTTCTTTGTGTAACTCTTTGTGCCCCTTGTGGTAAAAGAGATTTAACCACTAAGTGCACGAAGGAAATCACAAAGAGCACAAGGGCAAAAGACTGTTACCTTTGTTACCTTTTAACAGTTACAAGTTACTTCGCCCTGCGGGTAGTTACGAGTTACAAGTTGGTTAATTGCTAACTGATATATCTGTTACCTCTGTTACTTTTCATCTATATATGATTAACAGATGCAAAAATGACAAGGTATAAATAATGAAAAAACTGTCAGAAGTGTCAGGTTTTAACTAAATACCTCCGCTAGCGCAGACTTCCGGTGTCTGTTGCACAACTGAAAAGGGAAGTCTGCACGAGCGAGGGACAAGATAATTATTAATTATTAATTTTTCATTCTTAATTGGTTTCTGTGTTACCTTTGTTACCTTTTACAGGAGTAAGCAATAAGGACCAAAGAGTTCTTGCTGGGAGTGATAACGGTTTGGAAGTATAGAAAATAAAAATTTATATATAAAATCATGTCAGTAGACGATAAAAAGATTATTTTTTCAATGATGGGCGTCGGTAAATTATACCCGCCACAAAAACAAGTATTAAAGAATATTTACCTGTCATTCTTCTATGGTGCCAAGATAGGTATTATCGGTCTCAACGGTTCGGGTAAATCCACACTGTTGAAGATTATAGCCGGAATAGATAAGGAATATCAGGGCGAAATAGTATCGGACAAAGGCTTTTCGGTAGGATATCTTGAACAGGACCCGAAACTCGATCCTACCAAAACCGTGAAGGAAATAGTACAGGAAGGCGTACAGCCTATAATGGACTTGCTGAAAGAATATGAAGGTATTAACGAAAAATTCGGATTGCCTGAATATTACGAAGATGCTGACAAAATGGATGCTCTGTTTGCCCGTCAGGCAGTATTGCAGGATAAGATAGATGCAACTGATGCATGGAATATAGACAATAAACTCGAGCGTGCGATGGACGCGCTTCGTTGTCCGCCCGAAGATCAATTAACTGCAAACCTGTCGGGAGGGGAAGCCCGCCGTGTAGCACTTTGCCGTTTGTTGCTTCAGGAACCGGATGTATTGCTTCTCGACGAGCCTACCAACCACTTGGATGCGGAGTCTATCGATTGGTTGGAACAACATCTCCAACAGTATAAAGGTACTGTAATCTGTATCACCCACGACCGCTACTTCCTTGACCATGTTGCCGGATGGATTCTTGAACTTGACAGAGGAGAAGGTATTCCATGGAAAGGAAACTATACATCATGGCTTGAGCAGAAAACCAAGCGCATGGAGCAGGAAGAAAAGCAGGCCAGTAAGCGCCGCAAAACCCTCGAACGGGAGTTGGAGTGGGTGCGAATGGCTCCTAAAGCCCGTCATGCAAAAGGTAAAGCCCGCCTGAATGACTATGAGAAGATGCTTAATGCCGACCAGAAAGAACGGGAAGAAAAACTGGAAATATTTATTCCTAACGGCCCGCGCCTCGGTAATAAGGTAATAGAGGCACATGGAGTAACAAAGGCTTTTGGAGATAAGCTCTTATTCGACAATCTTGAATTTATGTTGCCTCCATCGGGTATTGTCGGCATTATCGGGCCAAATGGAGCCGGTAAAACTACCTTATTCCGCTTGATTCAGGGCTTGGAGAAAGCAGATAAAGGGACATTTGAGGTGGGAGAGACCGTGAAAATAGGATATGTAGATCAGTCGCATGCCGAGATCGATCCGAATAAAAGTGTTTATCAGGTTATTTCGGGAGGAAGCGAGTTTGTGCGTGTAGGAGGAAAAGATATTAATGCCCGCGCTTACTTATCACGTTTCAACTTCTCGGGAGGAGACCAGGAAAAACTTACCGGTGTGCTTTCCGGAGGGGAGCGTAACCGCTTGCATCTGGCATTGACGCTGAAGTCGGAAGCCAATGTATTGCTTCTCGATGAGCCTACCAATGATATCGATGTAAATACATTGCGTGCATTGGAAGAAGGTTTGGAAAACTTTGCAGGATGCGCTGTTGTGATATCGCATGACCGTTGGTTCCTCGACCGTATCTGTACACATATTCTGGCTTTTGAAGGCAATTCGGAAGTATTCTTTTTTGAAGGAAGTTACAGTGAATATGAAGAGAACAAAAAGGCACGTATGGGTAATGTGGAGCCGAAACGTATTCGTTACCGCAAACTGATTAATTAAAAAATCATAACAACTGCAACTAAATGTATGTTGCATACATCTAATATACTAGAATCAAGAGCAGATTTAATTACATTTGCTCTTGGTTCTTTATAACTTCTATATAAACGAAATGAGGAAACCTTTATCAAACAAGGAAATAAGCGGTCGTTTCGGAACAGTCTCTAAGAAATGCTACAGGGAAACTGATAGTAGTGGAGGAGATGAAGATTGAATATAGATGAGAATCTAAAAACAAAAAAAAGGAAAAAACGTTTTAACTGAATGAGTGAAATACCACAATATATTATCAGAAGGAAGATGATACTCCTGTTGTCTTTCTTTCTTATCATTTGTGGTACTGTATGCGCCCAGTCACTCACGATTGTAAGAGGTACTGTCAGAGATGCTGTAACAAAGGAGAAGCTACCGTTTGTAACCGTCGTTTTCGATAAGACGACTATCGGCACATTTTCGGATGAAGAGGGTGAATTCAGATTAAGCAACCGAGGGAATAATACATCTGTTACTGCTTCCCTTTTGGGGTATAAGTCCGAGACCATCACTATCCCTGTTGGAAGAACTACCACAATAGAAATAAATCTTGAACCCGAGGACAAATTATTAAAAGAAGTTATTGTTCGTCCGCAGAAGGAGAAGTACTCCAAGAAGAATAATCCTGCTGTCGAACTGATAAAGAAAGTGATCGCTCACAAAGATGAGAATAATATAACAGATCTCAACTATTACCAGTATAAGGAATATGAACGGATATTTTTTGCACTGAATGAGTATCATCCGGATATGCCTTTATTGAAAAAATATAAGTTTCTGCCCAATTATGCGGATACATCAATGATTGATAATAAAATCATATTGCCTTTCTCTATCAGGGAAAGAATATCTGATGTATTTTATAAAAAAGAAAATAATTCGGCCAAACGTATTGTAAAAGGCTATCATATCGAAGGACTGGATAAGACTTTCGATACAGAAGGGCTTGATGCTATAATAAAGGAAGTCTTTAAAGATATATCTATATATGATAATTCGATTAATTTACTACTGCAGCCCTTTGTGAGTCCATTGAGCGAACATAGTGCCGTTAATTTTTACAGATGGTACCTTTCGGATACGGTGACAATTGATAAAGACCGCTATGTGAAGCTCGATTTTGCCCCTTTCAACTCCCGCGACATTGGCTTTACCGGTAATCTGTATATCTCTCTCGATAGTATGTATGCTGTAAAGAGAGCTGTGATAAGGACTCCTAAGAAAATGAATATAAACTTTGTTCAGGAGCTTATTATTCAGCATGACTTTAAGAAATCGGCAGATAACAAATGGATTCCGATGGAAGAGCGAATGGCCATTGATGTGACGATGGCTGATCTTATTAAATTCTATATAGATAAAACCCGTACATATGTGGATTTTGTTGAAAACCGGCCTATGGACCCGGTTTTTGTTCTCAGTGCTCCGGAGGTATTTGAAAAAGATTATTTGAAAAGAGATAAGAATTTCTGGGCAGATAACCGGCCGGCTGAACATAAAAAAGACTACCGCATGGATGAAATGCTGGAAGATGTAAATAAGGTATTTCTGTTCCGTCTTTTATTGAGGACAGGTGATGTTCTGTCTACCGGGTATTTCCCTACATCGAAAGACCCAGAGACAAATAAGCTGGAGATAGGGACTATTCCAACATTCTATAGTTTCAATAAAACGGAAGGTAATCGTTTTCGTATGACACTGTCTACAACAAAGAATCTCCATCAACATCTTTTCTTCTATGGCTATGGAGCTTATGGAACCCGGGACGAGAAATTTAAATATTATGGTGAGGCTACATGGGCTTTCAATAAGATAGAGAAACATAAGGATGAGTATCCGAAGAATAACCTGATAGTTGCCTATAAGTATGATCTAAATACGCTCGGACAACGTTATACACAGGCCGAACGGGATAATATACTGATGTCTATACAGGCGTCAGGAAACTCTAAAATGACATATAACCGCCAGACTCAGATAGCTTGGGATAAAGAGTTTTATGGAGGATTCTCATTCAAACTTACCGGTCAGACATTTGACGAGCGTCCTGCGGCCAATATCGTATTTGAAAAAATGGGCGAAAATGGTAATATATACAAGGTGGACAGGGTAAAGACCACCGAAGCTATGCTGGCACTGCGCTATGCTCCGAACGAAAAGTTTTTTCAACAACGTAGGAAGAGGCATTCCATCCCTTCCCCACGGCTTGTAACAAACCTGACACATACGATGGCTCTCGAAAATATATTTGGAGGCCAATACCATTATAACAAGACATCACTGGCTATATCCAAGCAGTTTTGGGTTGCACCGTATGGCAAAATTTACCTGTCGGCGCAAGCTGAAAAAATATGGGGCGAAACGCCTTTTCCGTTTCTTATAACTCCCAGTGCCAACAACTCATATACTATACAGCGGGGCAACTACTATTTAATAGAACCCCTCGAGTTTATGCACGATGCACAGGCTTCATGGGAAATATATTATCATATGGGGGGCTGGTTTCTCAACAGAGTTCCTTTCCTTAAGGTATTGAAATGGAGGGAAGTATTTGGATTCCGTGGTTTTATTGGCTCGCTGAGTAATAAAAACAATCCGGAACATAATAAAAATCTGCTCATATTTCCTCAAGATACATATACTACCAATAGAGGTCCATACATGGAATATAACATAGGAATAGAGAATATCTTTAAGCTATTCCGTATCGATTATGTACGCAGAATAAATTATCTCGACCATCCGAATGTGGATAAAGATGGTTTCAGAGTGTCGTTTGAACTGAACTTTTAATAATCCCGGTTTTCAGAAAAAGGTATCAGCTATTCGCATGAGTACTTCCTGTGGATCTAATGGATGTTTTTTTTGTGGATTTGCAGGCACCAGTACTTTCAATCCTTGTGGTATTATTTTTACATGTATCTCTTTTCCCATTTCTACAGGGTCACCGTCTATGTGCATCATTCCCTCTTGTTCTCTCTTTATAGTGACTTCATTGGTGATTAGTTCAATCATCTTGTTATTCTCATCTATCTTCTTTGTGAAGAGTTGAAGGGATGTTTGAGGGACTTCTAATATAGAGAGGGGTTTTAGTATTGCAATATTCATCATACCATCCTGTATGTCGGCATGAGGTGCAATATGTGCATTGTATCCATATTGCGACGCATTAGCACAAGTTACAACAAACGCCTTATCTTTTATTGTGCCTTCCGGGCATATTATTTCATAAGTTTCAGGCTTTTGTCTGATAAAGGTTTCCAGCATATTTTTAATATACATAAATGAACCTCTGCTTTTTTTGCCCGACGACATAGCCGCTACTTCTGCATCAAATCCTACACCGCAGGTACAGAAAAATATACGGTCATTAACCATCCCGTAGTCAATGGATATTATATTTTCGTCCAGAATAATACCCATCGCTTTCTTTGCGTCAGTAGAAATATTCAGGTCACGTGCCAGTCCATTTCCTGAACCCAGTGGGATGATGCCTAGTGCTGTCTGGGAGTTGACCAATGTGCGGGCAACTTCGTTTACTGTGCCGTCGCCTCCGACTGCAATCACGTAGTCTACCTTATCTTTGATAGCTTGCTTGGCTATTTCAGATCCATGTCCGGCATAACCAGTAATAAATATATGGACATCAAACCTGTGCGCATCAAATGTTTCCGCGATTTTGTGTGGAAGGTTTTGCTTCGATGACGTTCCCGATTTCGGGTTGATTATAGCATATATTTTTTTCTTTGCACTCATTTCATCAGCACATAAAAGTTTTGTAATACAAAAATAACATATTAAGAGTCATAGACCAAATAATAGGTTCGATTTAGAAAAGATAGCCTGTGTGGCAGTTGTTTTATTTTCTTTAGTATCATATATATATGAATTCTAAGAAATCTTCCGTTTAATAATTGAGAGGTTATATTCCTAATGATAGTTTAAAACAAATAAAGAAGGAGCATTGTTATATTTATAATAGGTTTAAATAATAATATAAGATTTATGAGACATTTTATTTGGACGTTGTTGATACTCACAGCGAGTATTTTTTTTACAAGTTGTGTGAGTAAAGGTAAATTCAGGAGCCTGGAAGCAGATTATAATCTGTTGAAAAACGATTATCAGGAAGGTCAGCTACAATTGAGGGAAAGTAAGACTCGTGTAGCGAGCCTTGAAGATAGATTGCGGGAAGCCCAGCAAAACAATGCGGATTTGCGTGCTGCTTATGCTGAGCTTCAAAATTCATTGAACAAGAGTTTGGCACAAAGTTCCCAAGGTAATGTGAATATTGCTAAACTGTTGGATGAGATTAATGCATCGAACCGTTTTATCCAACATCTGGTGGAAGCCAAAAATAAGTCGGATTCTTTGAATCTGGTGATGGTTAATAATCTTACTCGTTCGCTTTCGCGCAGCGAAATGCAAGATTTGGACATTAAAGTGCTGAAAGGCGTTGTATACATTTCTTTAGCGGACAATATGCTGTACCGTTCGGGAAGCTATGAGATAAGTGAAAAGGCAGGGGAGATACTAAGTAAAATTGCAAAAATTATTTTAGATTATAAGGATTACGATGTATTGGTGGAGGGAAATACCGATACAGATCCGATTTCCCGTCCTAATATTCGTAACAACTGGGATTTGAGTACCCTACGTGCTTCTTCGGTAGTTCAGGCGTTGCAAAACAACTATGGAGTGGATCCTAAACGTATGACAGCTGGAGGACGGGGAGAGTACAATCCTGTTGCAAGTAACAGTACTATAGAAGGAAAAGCGCTTAATCGCAGGACGCAGATAATTATTACTCCTAAGCTGGATCAGTTTATGGAATTAATTGATCAGGCTCCGGAAAGTTCTCTGGACGCAGATTATTAATTTTATGTAAACAGTTTTATAAGACAGAGGTTGTTCCTTATTTTGATGAACAACCTCTGTTTCTTTTTTAATGCCTGCCTTGTTTCTCTATTATATTTAGTCTTCTGCTAAGTCATATATTGGGAAATGATAAAAAAACTTTTTCTTAAAGAGGTGGTTTGAGATTAATGACACAATTAAATCAATATCTTTGTGTATATAATACTAAATATAGTAGTAGACTATGATTAACACATTGGAAAAAGAGCAAATTGTAAGTTTGATAAAAAAAGAAGTTGTGCCCGCTATTGGTTGTACCGAACCTATTGCAGTATCATTGTGTGTGGCAAAGGCGACCGAAGTGCTAGGAACGCAACCTGAGAAAATCAAAGTATACCTGAGTGCCAATGTTTTGAAGAATGCGATGGGGGTGGGGATTCCGGGAACCCGTATGGTAGGCTTGCCCATAGCTGTCGCTTTGGGTGCTCTTATCGGAAAGAGTGAATATGGCTTACAAGTATTAAAAGATCTTACTCCGGGCGATGTTGAACTCGGAAAACAATATATATCCGAAAAACGTATAGAGATAGCACTGAAAGAAGGTGTCGCAGACAACTTATATATAGAAACGCATTGTATTGCAGGGGCGGATGAGACGCAAGCTGTCATTCGCGGAACGCATACAAACTTTTCATATATAGCCAAAAACGGACATATACTTTGCGATGAGGCTTGTAGTGAGAATGGGGAGGTTTGTAAAGATGAAGTTACATTGACTTTTGCTAAGGTATATGAATTTGCTACTACTGTTCCCGTAGATGATATACGGTTTATACTTCAGGCAGCAGAACTGAACAGAAAGGCATCAAAGTTATCGCATGAGGGTAATTACGGGCATAATGTTGCTAAAACAGTTACAGGTACTTTAGGTAAAAAGATATTCGGAGATTCCATGCTTTCGCATATGATGTCATATACAGCTGCCGCTTGCGATGCCCGTATGGATGGGGCGATGATCCCTGTTATGAGTAATTCGGGTAGTGGTAATCAGGGGATTACGGCGACTTTGCCTGTTCTTACCTTTGCCGAAGATACCAATTGCACCGAAGATGAACTTGTCAGGGCATTAATCCTAAGTCATTTGACTGTTGTGTATATAAAACAAAAGCTAGGCCGTCTTTCTGCTTTGTGTGGTTGTGTGGCGGCGGCAACAGGTGCAAGTTGTGGTATTACTCATCTGATGGGAGGGGATTATAGCCAAGTCACCTTTGCTGTGAAAAATATGGTGGGAAATATAACCGGTATGATTTGCGACGGAGCAAAGCCCAGCTGTGCTCTTAAAATATCGAGCGGTGTATCTACAGCTGTTCTTTCAGCTATCATGGCAATGGAACACAAGGTAGTATCATCTTTGGAAGGTATTGTGGATGATGATGTGGATAAGACCATTGAAAATTTGACCAGTATTGGAGCTGTTGGTATGCAGGAAACTGATAAGTTGGTATTAAAGATAATGACGAGTAAATAGTTAAATTGATAAGAATGAAAATAAGAAATGCATTTAAGGTGCTGCCTGTTTGCGGGCTGGCTTTAGTAATTGGCTTCTCTGCCTGTAATTCTGCAAAGAAGAATGTGCAAGGGGAGGAGAATACGGCAGTAATTGCGGATACGATGAAACTGAATCTGGATTTTGCTTCTGTAGATACAATGACAATTATCTATATAGATAAGGATGAGTTGAAAGTGCCAATAGGAGATACAGACAAAGTGCGGGTAGGGGAGATGCTGTCCCGATTGGTAAATGACACTGCGTGGAACAATAGCGGCATAATGGTAAAAATGGTTGCACCCGATTATATGGTAACTATGCATTATAAGGGTAAATCGCAGGATGATAACAGCTGGATATCTATATGGAAAGAGTTGGGAAAAGCCAAATTTGATAATAAATGGTATTTATTACCGGAGAAAAAAGAAGATGTATTCAATTTACTGGATAGCTTGAAAGAATAAAAAAACGCTCCCGATTGGGAGCGTTTTTTTAACCATTTGATAACCAATTTAGAATCTAAACCTTTTACAGTCTTTTCAATCCTTTTGTCTGCGCCTTATCAGCTTCTATAATGCTGATGGCGTAACCTCCGGCAGGTGCGCATAGCTGCGATAACTTCGATTTGCTGGTTACCGCTACTTTGCGGATAGCGTATGCCTGAGGATTTGTTTTGTAGTGAGCGTCCTTCGCATCGCTGTATATAGTTGCGATGTATGTTTTTGCCGGATCCAGGTATTCGAATGTGATATTTGATATGCGCCCGTTCTCGTCACATACACTGCCTACGAACCAGTTGTTTGAATTCTTTGCTTTACGGGCAACTGTAATATATTCACCCGGCTCAGCTTCCAGATATTTACTTTCGTCCCAGTCTATAGCTACATCTTTAATAAATTGGAATGCGTCCAGATATTGGTTGTATGTTTCGGGCAGATCGGCTGCCATCTGTAACGGACTGTACATGGTTACATACAGTGCCAGTTGATTGGTCAGAGTACTGTTCACATGCGAATTATTGTCGGGATTGTATTTACTTACATCCATCTGGAAGATACCCGGAGTATAATCCATAGGGCCTCCGATAAGGCGGGTGAATGGAAGTACAGTGACATGGTTCGGTTTATTACCGCCGAATGCCTGATATTCTGTTCCGCGAGCCGATTCATTTCCTATAAGGTTTGGCCATGTGCGGCATACACCTGTCGGACGTACTGCCTCGTGGGCATTTACCATGATTTTATAATCGGCAGCCTTCTCGAATGCATACTGATAGTGATTTACCATCCATTGTCCGTAATGATGTTCGCCACGAGGGATAATATTGCCTACATAGCCGCTTTTAACAGAGTTGTATCCATTATCAACCATAAATTGATATGCCTTGCCTATGTGACGTTCGTAATTGCGTACCGACGATGAAGTCTCGTGATGCATCATGATTTTCACACCTTTGCTTTTTGCATATGCATTCAGCTCTTTAACATCGAAGTCGGGATAAGGAGTTACAAAGTCGAATACATAGTCTTTCGATTTACCGAACCAGTCTTCCCATCCTACATTCCATCCTTCTACAAGTACACCGTCGAAACCATGTAACGCCGCAAAGTCGATATATGCTTTCACATGTTCAGTATTGGCGGCATGCTTGCCATTTGGTTTGGTTTTACTGTAATCGGTAACACCCAGTTGTACGCTATACACGTCATCAGTGTATGCCCAAGAGCTTTTGCCGGTAATCATTTCCCACCATACTCCAATGTATTTTACGGGTTTGATCCATGATGTATCTTCTATTTTAGAAGGCTCATTCAGGTTGAGTGTGATGTGTGAAGCCAATACGTTGCGGGCATCGTCGCTTACGATAACCGTACGCCATGGCGTATGACACGGTGCCTGCATATAGCCTTTGTAACCTTGTGCATCGGGAGTAAGCCATGATTCGAATATCATATTTTTATCATCCAGATTGAGATGCATACAAGAGTAATTGATCAATGCCGCTTCGTGCAGGTTGATGTATAAACCATCATCGGTTTTCATCATCAATGCTGTTTGCACCCCTGTCTCAGAGAAAGGAGTCTGAGATGAATTCGGTGTAATAGCTTTACTCATCAATCCTCTGATCTCGGATAGCTTAGATGTTGTATAATCATATTCCTGTGTATCATAATCGCCCGGAATCCAGAAAGCTTTGTGATCTCCGGCCATGGCAAACTGGGTTCTTTCTTCTTTGATTACAAAGTATGTGAGATTTTTTTGCTCAGGGAACTCATAACGGAATCCCAGTCCGTCATCGAACAAACGGAAACGGATAACTATATGCCTGTCTGTCGATTTCTGGTTCAGAGTGACGGCAAGTTCGTTATAGTGATTCCGGATTTGGTTCGCTTCTCCCCAAACCGGCTTCCACGATTCGTCGAATGTAGATGTTTTAGTATCTGTTATTTCAAAACCGTTCAGTAAAGATACTTTATCTTCACTTGGGTTATTGTCTTTTGGCTTTACCGAAAAGTCACTGAAGTCTGTGTGTGCGTCACTGTCGTCTTTCAGTTCCAGCCCGAGTTTGGATGTTTTTATAACATCTTTGTTTTTGTATGTTAGAGCATATGTTGGGATACCTCCGTTCTGGATAGAGAATTTGAGCGTGAGATTACCATCCGGTGATTTTAGTTCTTGTGCTTTCATTGTCTGGAATATTAAACAAAAGCTGATAAAAATGGAAATACTTATTACTTTCTTCATGATTCTTTTAAAAGTTTTACACAGCAAAGAAACGCTTTTAAAGAATCAATAGCAGCCTGTATATTTATTAAAGCGGGCTAAAAAGTTTGCAAACGTTTGCAAGGATATAAAAAGAAAAAGTGAGGACATGTCCTCACTTTTTCGAAAAGGGTATTTATTAATATTTTATTTATTGGATTGTTCCTGTTCCGGCATTAAAGTCGAGAGTGACTGTTTTGCCAGCTGCAACAGGAACTGCATCCTGATCTCCTCCTGTAGCACGATAAACGATCTTTCCACTGAATATATTGAACTCATGTCTCCACCAATCGCTATTATAAGCATCTATAGCATTCGAAGATGCATACATCCTCAAATTGTTTGATGCTACTGTTACAATTGTAGCTTTGTTTCCGGTTATAGTGAAAGGATATTTACCTGTGTCCCATCCACCGAAAGCATCTCCCATACCATATACTTTAGCCGGTTCGATGGCAATTGCTTTGTCCGGATAGTTTACGAATATTACATACAATCCGCTTGTAGCGACAACAGCATTTCCATCACCATCATTGGAGAAACCAGTGTTTGTATCCATCTTTCCGTAAGCAGTAGCCCAAGTCTTGTCAGGAGACCATTTAAAGCCGTTGCCGGCAGTGAGATATTTGATGCACCAGAACGCTCCATCCTCTCCATCATTATTTTGTATAGGAATTAATGAAACGATTCCATCCGAATCCCAGTTCCAATTTCCGAAATCAGCGCCCACCATATATAGTTCTTTAGGAAATGCAACATAGCAAGTGAACGCAACGCTTTTTATATCGGAATAGAAAACCGGGCCTGTTCCTACGGTGTTAAGCCCTGTTCGCAAACGTAAATAGAGCGTTATTGGTTGAGATTCCTTTACAAACAATAATGCGGCGTCATTCAAAACTTTATATGTTATTTCTGCATTGTTTGAGTATGATGTTACTATAGCTTGAGCATTTTCAAAGGTTGAACTTGTCGCCGCTTCGATGGTATAAACCGGTGCAGCCTGTATATTATAATCGGTTCTTGTCCACGACCA
The DNA here is from genome assembly GCF_015234155.1 of Dysgonomonas sp. GY75. NCBI lineage: Bacteria > Pseudomonadati > Bacteroidota > Bacteroidia > Bacteroidales > Dysgonomonadaceae > Dysgonomonas > Dysgonomonas sp. GY75. The sequence continues at coordinate 16,398 of NZ_JADCLQ010000036.1, read as the reverse complement.
TGTTCCTATTTTTTCAGACATTTTAGTATCCTTGTCTATAACAAAATCCTGAAGCGTACTTTGTGTAAACACCGGTTTTTCAATGTTGCTTTCATCTCCCAGTTTTATGTGATCATCATCGTTGGAACAGGCAACAAAGATGAACAAAGCGATGAAGCAAGTCAGCAGTATATTTAACTTTTTCATATTCTAATGTGTTTTTTGTTTAGAGATGGTTAATTATAGCCTTCATTCTGAGTCAGATTAGGGTTAGCTCCCATATCATCAGCCGGAATAGGGTATATATTGAATTTCTTATCTACAGATGTTCCTCCGTATGTTCCACCTTTCCATTGCCATGTGTAAGATCCTGTGGTGAGCTTATCGAAACGTACAAGGTCTGTACGGCGTTGAGCTTCATAGAATAATTCACGTCCTCTTTCATCCAGAATAAAGTCTAATGTGAGATTGGCCTGGCTTATTTCTGCGCTTGCATCGTTGCCATAGGCACGTTTGCGAAGATCGTTTACATATGTGAGGGCTGTAGCTTCTGATCCCCCGGTTCCTCCTCGGAGAACTGCCTCGGCATAATTCAGGTATATTTCACCTAAACGGAATAAAGGAAAGTCTGTATATGCAATATTGCTTGCCGGTAAAGATCCGTCTTTATTAACATTGGAAAACTTTACTACAGGTATACCGTTTTTATAATTAGAAGGGTCTACAATATTTATATTATCAGCCAAAGTGGGATATAGCATAGTATAACGGATATCTTTACTATTATTACTTTGTTTGGTAAATGTTTCCTGCAATGAAATCCGGGCGCGGTTGCCTTGCCATGCGCCTTGTGCGTTAATATCGGCCTGCATAGCTGAAGGTACCGTACTACAAAGAAGGAATGTCATTCCGCCCCATGTCTGAGTGTCTGCACCCTCATAGCGTATCGGGAAAATCATTTCTTTGGATTTACCATTGTCGGCTTTGAATATGTCTGCATATTTTGGTTCCAGTTCATATCCTACGCTTAATACTTGTTTACTGTATGTCAAACTTTCAGTGTATTTTTTCTCCCCGATATATGCTTCGGCATTCAGATATAAGCGTGAAAGAAGAGACCATGCGGCGGCTTTGGTCACGCGTCCATAATTTTTGCTGTTGTATCCTACAAAAGGATCTAACAAGCCGTTTTGGCATTCAGTCAGCTCTTTTTCAATATACGCAAATAATTCTTTAGCCATTATCTGAGGCGCGGATTCTTTTCCTACAACACTTTCTTCTGTAACGTATGGTACATTACGGAACATATCCAGCAGATAATAATAAGCCAATGCTCTCATGAAACGCGCATCTTCACGTAGAACGCGTATCTCTGATTTTACACTTTCATCCACACCTCTTGAAGATAGTTTATCTTCTGATGTTTCACGAAGGTATTCATTCGATAAATTTATCTGATAGTATAGCCTGTAATACATACCTTTAACGAAAACATTGGTAGAATTCCATGCAAGAGTATTGAAATCGTTTATACCGATGTCTCCCCAGCAGCAGTGAGCTTCATCGGTGGGCAGTTCCTGCAAGTTCCATAATCCGCGAAGGAATGAGGCTTGGCTACCCCCGTCTACTCCGGCTACATCCGATTCATCATCTCCCCCTTTATTTCCCGAAATAGCCAAACCTGCATATATCTTGGCTAATCCGGACTTATAGGCCCCTATTTCTTTTCCATACACAGTTTCGCCAACTACTTCATTGGGATCGATAGGCAGTGTATTTAAATCGTCTGTGCATGATGTTATAGCCAATGTGCTTAAGGCAACAGCCATAACAGTCATAAATTTATATTTCAGTGATTTCATTTTCTAATCTGTTTAATGTTAAAAATTGAGACTTAAACCAAGCATATAAATACGTGGGCGAGGATAGATATTGTTGTCTATACCATCGTTGTTGAACTCAGGGTCCAAGCCTTTATACTTGGTGATAATAAAAGGATTCTGAACGGTTGCATACAGACGGGCTGATTCCAATCCTTTGAATGGCTTCAGGAATGTATATCCTAAAGAGATATTGTCCATTCTCAGGAAGGATGCATTCTGTATATAATAATCAGAGATAAACTGTGCCTGACTGAAATTGGTATCGGATGCACTACTTACCCTATTTTTAAGGAATCCGGTAGGGTCCATTAACCAAGCTCCGCCATAAGCTTCACGGTTTGACTGTATATTGTTATATACATAATTCCCGAAACTGGCACGCAATGCGAAGTTGAAATCCCAGTTTTTATAAGAGAATTGAGATGATAATCCCATGTATACGTCAGGTGAAGCTTTCTTATATGGTCGTAAATCTTCTCCGTCTATTACACCATCGTTATTCTGATCTACATAAGCTCCTTCTATTGGCTTACCATTGGTATCATATATTTGTTCATAAACATAGAATGTACCGTAAGGTTGGCCGGTCTTGTGTACTAATACCTGGTTACCTGTACCGCCGGTGATACCTCCCCATCTGAATATGCTGGTCGGGTCTTCGGCTAGTTTTGTAATTTCATTTTTATTGTAGGAAACATTATATGACAGGGACCAGTTAATATCTTTTGTCTCAATCGGACGGGCAGTTATATTAAATTCAATACCCTTATTGGTCATGTTTCCGATATTAGTCAATAGTACATTGCTAAAGTTAGATCCGGCAGGTATAGGTATCTCATTCAACATGTCATTCGTTTTTCTATAATACAGGTCTACAGCTCCTGATATACGGTTGCCAAGGAAGCCGTAGTCCAATCCGATATTATAAGTGGTAGTTTCTTCCCATTTCAATTCCGAATCGTAAGCGTTAGGACGGATCAATTGAACTTTTTCATCTCCCCAGTAATAGTTTGCTCCAGGTTTGCTATATTGGTATTTAGCCATATAAGGATAATCTCCGGTTCCTAAATTTTGTTGTCCGGTGATACCGTATCCCAAGCGAAGTTTCAGATCAGAAAGTAAATTCTGGTTCTTCATGAATGATTCTTCTGTTATCCGCCATGCTAAAGCTACAGAAGGAAATAATCCCCAGCGGTTATCTTTGCTAAAGCGGGACGACCCGTCATTACGAAGCGTAGCTGTTAATAAATAGCGGTTTGCAAATGTATAGTTGAAACGTCCGAAGTAAGATATCAGATAATTTTCTGTTTTGAAGCTATCGCCATCTTTATAAGATAGTGCTCCAAATTCATTTTGCTTAGCTTCAGAATATGGATAAATATTAGATTCTGATCTGTAGAAATATTGCCATGAATAACCGCCCATAACATCAAACTTGTGACTGCCTAATTCTTTCACATAGTTGAGGTAGAAATCCATCAGCTGGTTGCGTTTCAATTGCTTATAGTCTCTGTTTTCTCCAAATCCTGTTTTGAAGTTTCCTGTTACCCAGCTCAATGGAGAGTTGTCTTCTATACTGATCCAACCGATACTGTTAGATACATCATATCCCAGATTGAGATTTGCCCTCAGATCGGGAAGAAAATGCATCTTATAGTCAAATTGTATATTTCCAATGCTTCTTTTTACCCTGGATGCATCTCTTTTTTGATTCAAAGTTGCCACTGGATTTGCCAAACCTATATCGATAGGAGTACCGTCCTCTTTAAGAGACATATAATATCCGTTGCCATATTTGCTGTCGCTATTATATACAGGTTGGGTAGGGTCGAATTCTGCAGCGGCCCCGATTGCTCCTGTATCAGCGAAACGGTTTGTATTGTATATTCCTTTTAGACTAAGTTGTACACTCAGATGATTATCAAAAAACTTCGGATTTAAGTTCAGTGACCCTGTCCAACGATCCATATAAGATGTTTTCAGAATACCGTTTTCGTTAGTGTAACCGATCGACACACGGTAAGGGAAATTTCCTGCAGCTCCGGCTACGCTTAGATTATGGTCTGTACTGAAAGCCGTACGGAATATTTCGTCCTGCCAATCTGTATTGGCTGTTCCCAATGCATTTACCTGACTGCTGCCCTCAGCATATTTCGATTTTACAAAATTTCTGAAGTTATCAGCGCTCATCACATCAATATCGTCTGTTTTATTACTGATGGAGAATGTTCCGTTGTAATTGATTTTCGCTTTACCGGAACTTCCTTTTTTCGTAGTAATGATAATAACTCCATTTGAAGCACGAGAACCATAAATCGCGGCAGCAGAAGCGTCTTTCAATACAGAGAAACTCTCGATATCATTAGGATTGACTGATGCCAACGGATTTGCCATACCATTTATAGATGTTGTATTGTCTACCGGTACACCGTCGATAACAATCAGAGGGTCGTTGCTGGCTTTCATCGAAGAGCCTCCACGAATACGTATTTTAGCTGCTGAGCCGGGGGCACCACCGTCTGTGACAACACTTACACCAGGGGCTTTACCTATAAGCAGGTCAGAGGCTGATGTTGCCATCCCTTTAGCCAGGGAATTGGCCGAGATGGCTGTTACAGAACCTGTAAGGTCTTCTTTCTTTACGCTACCATAACCGATTATTACCACTTCTTTCAGTAGTTCGGCATCTTCGCTCAGCACCACGTCGATAGATGTTCTTCCGGCAATCTGTATTTCCTGTGAGGTGAAACCAACATATGAGAACACCAGTGTTCCGTTTTCCGGTGCTTTAAGTTCATAATTTCCATCCAAATCGGTAACAGTACCTGTCGTTGTGCCTTTAACAACAACACTACCACTAATGATAGGTTCGCCATTGCTGTCTTTCACATTTCCTTTTACTGTAATAGTGCCACTTTGGGCATGCATACTTGATGACAAAGTGATTATTCCTAACATAATAATCAGGAATACTTTTGCGCATCTGTTCTTTCTCTTTCTTTCCATGCGAAATAATATTAAGGATTAACTTTAATTAATATTGATTTATTTTATAAATTGATTTGTATATAGAGCTGATCCGGTTGTCAATCTGGTTATCAAGAAATCGCTTTTTTATAGGTATACGCATAAATAGCTTAGCCCCAAATAGTCTGTTTCGCTATTTGAGGTAAAGTATATTGTTTTGTAAAAAAGTTAGTCTCTCTCTCTCTCTCTCTCTCTCTCTCTCTCTCTCTCTCTCTAACAAAACAGAGATAACTTCCAAATTTTCAGTAAGAAAACCGGAAGATAAAATTGTTCTGTTTTGAGATTTTATCTGTATAAGTATCAAAAGAGTTTTTTGTTTCACCAGTGTATATTTCAATTTGATCTGATTAAATTAAATGGATAGAAATAATCATTTTGTTTCATGGTTATCTTTTATTCACAATACAAATATGAGAAGTCCTATCTTGTTTTGACTTAAAAGAATATGTAAATGTTACCTTTTTGTTATGCAAACGATTGCACGTGTGTAATATCTATTTATTATTGAATTTTAGAGTCTTTTAAGGCTGCGATTCATACTATTTATTAAATGATTAAGTTAAAGTTTAATCAATATTCTATAAATTTGCGCATATTTTAGGGCTGTTTATACTGTAAACAATTCATCTGTAGAAAGTGTTCTTTACTAAAATGAAATGTCTCGCATTTTCATACAGGCGATATCTGGCATTGTGCTTTATAAATGATGAAAGATAAAAATCGCATACCCATTAACAGGTGTGCTGCAACACATTATATATGAATAATATTAGACGTACTTTAGCCGCAACTTTACTCTGTACACTATTATTGAGTGCGTGTAAAAAGGCATCAGTTGATCCCCCTATTGTCGAAGTAGAGCCTGTAGCAACAGACAATATCGAAATTTATGGAGAATATGTAGGATTAATAAGGGCTTCCCGCAATGTAGAGATACATGCAAGGGTGGAAGGTTTTCTTGAAAAAATGACTTTCAGTGAAGGGAAAGAAGTAAAGGCAAACGAACCATTGTTCTACATTAATGATAAACCTTACAAGGCCAGAGTAGAAAAAGCAAAAGCTCAACTAAAAAGGGATGAGGCTCAGGAATTGAAAGCCGAGAGCGACCTCAAGCGTATAGAACCGTTATATAATCAGAATGCGGCCAGCCGTCTCGATTTGGATAATGCAGTAGCGGCATTGAATATGGCTAAGGCCGATGTGGCGATGAGCAAGGCTGATTTGGAACAGGCTGAGCTACAGCTTAGCTATACTGTGGTTCGCTCGCCATTGTCCGGCTATATAAGTGAACGCTATGTAGATATAGGGACACTGGTAGGCAATTCGAAATCGTTGCTGGCAACCGTTGTTAAACGCGATACGGTACTTGTCGATTTTAAACTTACATCACTGGATTATCTGCGTAGCCAGAGAAGAAACGTGCATCTCGGAGAACTGGATACTACCCGTTCGTGGCAGCCCACCGTTATCGTAACACTGGCAGATAATTCGGTCTATAATGAAAAAGGTGTTGTTGACTTTGCATCACCCCAAGTGGACCCGAAGACCGGCACTTTCGGCGTGCGTGCCGAATTACCGAATCCTAACCAGGTGCTTCTTCCCGGACAATTTACACGGGTTAAACTATTACTCGATGTCTTGGAAAATGTAGTAGTTGTTCCCCGGAAAGCAATTTCGATAGAAAAGGGCGGTGCTTTTATATTTGTTGTACGCCCTGATAGTATAATAGAAAAGAGATATGTCGAAACCGGACCTGAACAGGATAACAAAATAGTAGTTACACGTGGGCTTTCGGCAGGCGAAAATATTGTAGTTGAAGGTTATCAGAAACTTGTACATGGTCAGAAAGCAATTCCCCGTACAAAGGAAGAAGAGCAAAAAATCATAGATCAGGAAAAAAATAAAGAAACAAAGAAGGAGGATAAATAATGAAGCCCGGATTTTTTATAGAAAGGCCTGTTTTATCTACCGTACTTTCTTTATTGATTGTTATAATCGGTATTATAGGTTTAGTTTTATTGCCGATAGAGCAATATCCGCAGATAACGCCTCCGGTGGTAAAGATAGGAGCATCTTATCCGGGGGCGAATGCCACAACTGTGTCGCAGGCTGTGGCCACCCCTATAGAACAGGAATTGAATGGTACTCCGGGTATGATCTACATGGAGTCGAGTAGTTCCAACTCGGGAGGATTATCTATTACTGTAACATTCGATGTAAGCACAAATGCAGACCTTGCGGCGGTTGAGATACAAAACAGGGTAAAACTGGCCGAGAGCCGCTTGCCTGCTGAGGTATTACAAAGTGGTATCACAGTAGAGAAGCAGGCGCCGGGGCAGTTATTGACCATTGCTCTGACTTCGGATGACCCCAAATATGATGAGATATACCTGAGTAATTATGCCACAATAAATATACTGGATGTGATCAGGCGTATCCCCGGAGTGGGGCGTGTATCCAATGTCGGCAGCCGTTATTACGGTATGCAGATATGGGTATATCCCGACCGGTTGGCAAGTTTCGGCTTGACGATAAAAGATTTGCAGGATGCATTGAAAGACCAGAACAGGGAGTCGGCGGCAGGAGAATTGGGTAAGCAACCCATTGTAAATGTCGATGTGGCAATGCCTATTACAGCGCAAGGGCGTTTGTCTACAGTCAGCCAGTTTGAAGATATTGTGGTGAGGGCGAATAATGACGGATCATTTATTCGTATGCGTGATGTAGCAAGGGTTTCTCTTGAGGCATCATCTTATAGTACCGAAAGCGGACTGAACGGGAAATATGCCACCATGCTGAGCATATATATGCTTCCGGGCGCCAATGCCATGCAAGTGGCCGAAGAGGTAAAAGAAGCCATGGTGCAGATAAAACAAGACTTCCCCGAAGGGCTCGATTATCTGATTCCTTTCGATATGACGGAGTATATCGGGGAATCTATCCATGAAGTATATAAAACGTTATTTGAGGCTTTGGCGCTTGTTATTATAGTTGTGTTCCTTTCGTTACAAAACTGGCGTGCCTCTATCATCCCTATTGTCGCTGTACCGATATCCCTGATAGGTACATTCGGTTTTATGTTGGCAATGGGTTTCTCCCTGAATATGCTGACCCTGTTAGGGTTGGTACTGTCTATCGGTATTGTTGTCGATGATGCGATTGTGGTTGTGGAGAATGTGGAGCGGATTATGGCGGAAAAGAAGATAGGAGCGAGGGAGGCAACGCATCTGGCGATGAACCAGTTGGCGGGAGCGCTGATTGCGACGTCTCTGGTATTGGCAGCCGTATTTGTTCCTGTTAGTTTTCTCGATGGTATTACAGGTTCTCTTTACAGGCAGTTTTCGGTAACGATAGTCGTTTCCGTATTGATATCGGCAGTGGTTGCACTAACGTTAAGTCCTGCCATGTGTGCCTTGATCCTGCGTCCCGAAGAAGAAGGTAAAAAGAAGAATGTTGTTTTCCGTAAGATAAATAGCTGGTTAGCTACAGGGAATAGTAAATATGCAAATATACTGATGAAGGTTATCAGTAATCCCCGCCGTGTTTTAGCGGGCTTCGGGATGGTAATGGTTTTTATATTTGTGCTGAATAAGGTTGTTCCTACCAGTTTTATACCGCAGGAAGATCAGGGTTATTTTACAGTAGAGCTTGAAATGCCGGAAGGAACTACTTTAGAGCGTATGCGCACTGTTACCGACAGGGCTATCGGATATGTAGACTCTCTCGACGATGTGGAGTATGTGCAAAATGTAACAGGTTCTAGCCCCCGGGTAGGAACAAATCAGGGGCGCACCACGCTGACCGTAATTCTGAAATCGTGGAAGGAAAGGAAAAAAGGCGTAGATGAGGTCATGCGCGATGTACAGAAAGAGTTTTATAATTATCCGGAGATCAGGTCGTTTGTCTCCCGTCCTCCTGTTATCCCCGGGTTAGGGTCTGCCGGAGGGGTGGAAATGAAGCTACAGGCAAAATCCGATGCACAATGGGATGATCTGGTGTCGGCTACAGATACATTTATGTATTATGCGGAGAAATCGAAGCTAATATCGAATGTGTCATCCTCCTTACAATCTGAAATTCCTCAGTTGTATTTCGATGTGGACAGGGATCAGGCCATGTTGCTGGGAGTACCTATGTCGGATATCTTTTCTACAATGAAGGCTTATCTGGGTTCGGTGTATGTGAACGACTTTAATATGTTTAACCGTATATATAAAGTTTATATACAGGCCGATCAATCGTACAGGGCTACGGCTAACGATATAAACCTGTTCTTTGTAAAGACCAAGACGGGTGATATGGTTCCTCTTACTGCATTAGGGAAGACAAGCTATACCACAGGTCCGGGTAATATCACCCGATTCAACATGTATACATCTGCATCTATGCAGGTGACACCCTCGGCCGGGCACAGTTCCGGGCAGGTTATGCATGAAATACAGCGTATAGCGAAAGAACATTTGCCTGAAAATATAGGCGTGGCATGGAGCGGATTATCGTTTCAGGAACAGAAAGCCAGCGGGCAGACAGGGATCGTGCTGGGACTGGTATTTCTTTTCGTATTCCTTTTCCTTGCCGCTTTGTACGAAAGCTGGACGGTACCTATTTCAGTCTTGCTGTCCCTGCCTATTGCGGCATTGGGTGCATTTTTAGGGATATGGGCTTTAGGGCTCGACAATGATATTTATTTTCAGATAGGACTCGTAGCTCTTATCGGTCTTGCCGCTAAAAATGCGATATTGATAGTCGAATTTGCGAAAGAGCAGGTGGATTCAGGTATGCAGCCGATATTTGCAGCTATGCAGGCGGCGAAACTGCGTTTCCGTCCTATTCTGATGACGTCGCTGGCTTTTGTACTGGGTATGCTGCCTATGGTGATAGCTTCCGGTCCGGGGTCTGCAAGCAGGCATTCGATTGGTACAGGTGTGTTTTTCGGTATGATTATAGCTATTACATTTGGTATAATTCTGGTGCCGTTTTTCTTTGTGTTAGTTTATAAATTTAAAGAAAAACTAAGAATTCCTGAATTGAAATTCCCTAAGTTCTTGAAAATTAAAAAGCTGATAAAAAGGAATGAAAATGAGTAAACCCAAATATATATTGATTATTTCTGTTATTTTGTTGTCGTCCTGTAAGATAGGCCAGAAGTATGAGCAGCCGGAGATGAATATGCCTAAGGCTTTTGATGCCGGAAGTATGGCTACTGGCGATGCATCTGATATCGGCTGGAGTACGCTATACTCCGATACCGTTTTGCAGGGATTGATTACCAAGGCTCTCGGCCATAATAAAGATATGCTTGTTGCTGTGGCCCGTATAAAAGAAATGGCTGCCAAAAAACGTATCTCTTTTGCAAATTTATTTCCTGAGATTGGAGGTGAACTTGCCGGACAAAAAGAACATCTGAACTATGGAGGAGACAACAGTAAATATACTCCTGAACTGCGGGCAAACCTGAACGTATCGTGGGAGTTGGATGTCTGGGGCAAACTCCGTTGGGCAAATGATGCGGGCGTGGCCGCTTATATGCAGACAGTGGAGGCGCAAAGAGCCCTGCACCTGACCATTGTGGCACAGGTAGCCCAATCTTATTTTGAACTGAAAGCACTTGACCGTGAACTGGAAATCGTAAAACAAACGTTGGAAGCCCGCCGCGAGGGTGTCCGCTTTGCCAAATTGCGGTACGAGGGAGGTCTGACATCGGAAATACCATACCGGCAGAGTCTGGTGGAACTTGCACGTACCGAAACCCTGATTCCTAATCTGGAAAATGAAATAAAGCTGAAAGAGAATGATTTGTTTGTCTTGGCCGGAGAATTTCCATCCGGCTCTATACCGAGGGTAGGAGACGATATAAATCATCAGTTAATTCCTCAAAGCCTGCCTGTGGATCTGCCTTCATCCCTCCTGAAGCGGCGTCCGGATATGATACAGGCAGAGCAAAAACTAATAGAGGCGAATGCCCGTGTAGGCATTGCTTATACGGAGATGTTTCCGTCTCTGAGCCTGACAGGGCGTTTGGGTGGGGAGAACGATGAGTTGTCTAATTTTCTGAAAAGCCCTACATGGTTTATTTCCGGCGTTCTTACAGGTCCAATATTCAATATGGGAAAAAATAAAGCGGCGCATAATGCCGCGAAGGCCGCTTATGAACAAGAAGTATATACTTACGAGAAGTCTGTTCTGGAAGCATTTAAAGAAGTGAATAATTCCATTGGGACTTTTAATAAGATGAAAGAAGTATATCGTTCGCAAGAGGCATTGTACAATTCAGCTAAATCGTACCATGAACTGGCTAAATTGCAGTATGTGAACGGAGTGATCAGCTATATTGACCTGCTGGATGCACAACGTCAGTTCTTCGATGCCGAGATAGCCCTTAATACTGCCATCCTGAATGAATTATCCTCAATGGTAGGTTTATATAAGGCATTGGGTGGGGGAGTGGTAAAATGATCTTCGGGAAAATAATCATTTTATAGTATTGAAGGTTTATAGTAATGAGTAAATATTTATTGTCGTATTTGGTATTGTAGGGGCAAAAAATCTTTCACTAGTGTCCACAAAAAATCATTAACAATTCTTCTAAGATTCTATAAACTAATTATTTATGAATTAATATATTAGGTGTACTTTTCAAATTATATTTTTAATTTATAATAGCAAAATGCAAACGATATATTAGAAAATACCAAGAAAAAAGACTCCATTTAGTTATTATAGAATATGATGGCGTGAAAAATATATCAAAATAACATCGAATAAAGAGTTAATTTATTTTAGTGGACACTAGTGAAAAATCTTTCGCCTGTTGATTATGTGGGTGAAAGATTTTTCGCCCCTATAGCGATAAGGAAAAATACGCCATTATTTTTTATCCATTACTATAAAATCGCTTAAAGTTTATCTATATCTAAACAAGTATTTGTTTTTATATAGATAAGTTCTTTGATATTTTGGATGATGAAAATGAGAGAAAAAGTAACAATATCAAATTGGGAAAAAGGTGTTACCTTTGTTACCTTTTTTATAGTGATCTTTGTGTAAGTCTTTGTGCCCCTTGTGGTAAAGAGCATTAACCACTAAACGTACAAAGAGAATCGCAAAGTGTACAAAGACTAAAAAACTGTTATTTTTTTACCTAATTGCTTTTGTTGGGAATATATTGGTATGGGATAAATGAGGGGTGGTCGGAGCCTGAAAAGTAACAGGTGAGAAAGTAATGTAATTGTGTTACCTTTGTTACCTTTTAGGCATAGTTACCAGTTACGAGGTTGTTAACTGTTGACTATTAACAGTAAAGTCGCTTTGCGCAATTGGCACATCGGCAAATTTACTAATCGGCACATTAGTTTTCTGTTACTTTTGTAACTATAAATTTTGGATCTTAAATTAATAAATAAACTATATGAAAAAAAGTTTGATCATAATCTTCCTTTTCTGTGCTTTGACCATAACTGCGCAGAATACATATGAACTGAAAAGGGATATACCTTATACCGGCGCTGCCGAAACGGATGCATACCGTAAGGAGCGTTGTAAACTGGATATATACTATCCCGTGGATAAGAAAGATTTTCCTGTGGTGGTCTGGTTTCATGGCGGAGGCCTTGAAGGCGGGGAAAAGCATATCCCGAACGAACTGAAGGAAAAAGGTATCGCGGTAGTGGCAGTCAATTACCGCCTTAGCCCGAAAGCCACAAATCCGGCATATATAGAGGATGCTGCCGCTTCGGTTGCGTGGGTTTTCAATAACATCGCGTCGTATGGCGGTAGTGTGAATGATATTTATGTATCGGGGCATTCTGCCGGGGGCTATCTTACTCTTATGGTCGGACTGGATAAGAGTTATCTTGAAAAGTACGGAATCGATGCGGATAAGATAAAGGGGCTGGTGCCTATCAGTGGCCAGACTAATACGCATTACACCATAAGGAAAGAACGGGGGATACCTCAAAATCTTCCTATAGTTGATGCTTATGCACCATTGAATCAGGCACGGGCAGGCATTCCTCCTATTTTATTAATTTCGGGAGACCGTAATCTGGAAATGACAGCGCGCTATGAAGAAAACTTGCATATGGAAGCTATCCTGAAGTCATTTGGAAATAAAGATGTGACCATGTACGAAGTACAGGGCTTTGATCACGGGGGAGTGGGAGGTCCCGGTTGTTTGCTCTTGCTCGATTGGATAAAGAGATATAGTAAGAAATAAGACATAACAAATAGGGCAGAAACCTTATGATTCCCGCCCTTCCTATTTTGAAATAAATCTTATCAGATATTTTCTCTAATCGTCCGGGCAATCTCTTCGAATTCAGCTTGCTCCAGCTTTACTCTGGGGTTGGATAGCAGCATGTCCGATTCCTTATTTATCGGAATCAGGTGTATATGTGCATGAGGAACTTCCATTCCTATAACCATTAGGCCGATGCGTTGGCATGGAACAGCCTTTTCGATGGCCTTGGCAACTTTCTTGGCAAAGATATTCATCTCGCCTATGGCTGCATCGTCCAAATCGAAGATATAATCCACCTCCTGTTTAGGAATGACCAGAGTGTGACCTTTAGCCATAGGATTTATATCAAGGAAGGCAAAGAATTTCTCATCCTCTGCCACCTTGTAAGAAGGTATCTCACCGGCTGCTATTCTACTAAAGATACTAGCCATCAGCTGTTAGATAGAGATGTTTACGATTTCGAAACTCATCATTCCCGAAGGAACTTTTATTTCGGCGACATCACCCACTTTTTTGCCCATAAGGCCCTGTGCAACAGGAGTGTTTACTGCAATCTTGTTTTCTTTCAGGTTTGCCTCACTTTCAGCTACAAGGGTATATGTCATCTGCTGATTGTTCTTTGTGTTACGTATAGTTACCTTGTTTAGTATCTGTACTACATCGATCCCTATCGCCTCTTCGTTTATTATACGGGCGTTTGCCAACAGATTTTTCATCTGGGCTATTTTTGCCTCAAGCAATCCCTGAGCTTCTTTGGCTGCATCGTATTCGGCATTTTCCGACAGATCGCCTTTATCACGGGCTTCAGCTATTTGTTTCGAGATAGCCGGCCTTTCGCTCTCCAGAGCGCTGATTTCTTCTTTCAACTTTTTGTAACCGTCTTCGGTCATGTAAGTGATAGCCATGGTAATTAAAGTTAAATTAGTTAGTGACTATTATTTCATTTGATTTTTTAAAGCGACAAAAAGAAAAAGAATCCTTGCCGTATAGGCCAGAACTCCTTTTCCTTTTTTCAATCTATTACAAGCAAAGATAAGGTATAATTTTTATACCGTCAAAATATTTAGAGAACTTTTATAATAATTTTTGAACTTCAGAAGATAAATCATCCGTGGATAATACCCTTTTTACGATCTCTCCTTTTTTATTGATTATGAAAGTAGTTGGGAATCCCTGAATGTTATACTTTGTCAGTAAATCGGAAGTCAATGACTTGTCATCTCTTACGCAAATCCAAGGAAGGTTTACAGCGCTGTTTTGCCAGGCATGCACATCTGTGTCGAATGAAACCTGATATACTTCAATATTTCCCTTATGCTTTTCATAAGCCTTATTAAGCAGGATGTTATGCGCCGGGGAAAAGTCTGTTTGATATGCTGTAAAGTCCAGTATGACTACTTTCCCTTGCAATGAGGAAAGACTTATATTCTTGTTATGTCTATCAGGTAAGGTTATATTATAATATGTAGCATGGTCTGTAACTTCCGATGTTGCGATTCTGTTTATCGCTTCTTCCTGACCTGCTGCTTTGCGGATTTCAGCCAGAGCAGATAAAGTAAAATTTTTCAGATTGGCTGTGCGGGGAGACGTCGGATATTGTGTATCCCATACTGTAGCTACAGCTTGGAATGCAGTTATATCTTTTTTGTTGTATGGGTCGAAAATCAAATAGTTATCCACTTTTTGGAAAAGCGCAAAATAAGCCGCTAAACTTTTATAATCGGAATATATAAGGTCTTTAGCCTTGGTTTTGTACTCATTCACTCCATCTTGTACAGCCGCAATATATTCATCTTGTGATATTTCTTTACTTTCAAATTTCTTTTTCAGTTCGGAGAAGGTTTGGCTTAGCTTGTTTTGAGCCAGAACTATGTCTTTTATTTTAGCCGAACCACTAGAGCCATCAACAGTGTAATCCAGGGCAAATGTTTCTTTCGGTGCATTTACGGTAATAGTCTCTATTGAGTCTACTGCCAGGTTGATTGTTTGTCCGTTTAGCTTTAGTAAATAAAATTCAGGATAACCAACATTTACCTCTGTGAATTTGAAATTACCATCTTTATCTAATTTCACAGAATCAATTATAGTTGTTTCGGTAAGAGATCTTTTCTCCAGATATAGTGTAGTTGTGTCGGCATTACTTATTTTTCCCTCAATAGTAAATTGAGGCTTCTTGTCTTTGCATGATGCAAATGATACTAATAAAGCAATAGCCGGGATTGTGATTTTTGATAAAAGAGACGTTTTCATGTATAATGTTGTATTATAAGTAAATCAAAGTATATATTGATGTATTATTTAACTATTATATATTATAGAAGTAAAAAAACTTTATCTATATATTTCAGACCAGCAAAGATATTAATTATAATCAAATCTATTTATTTTGATTTTTATAAAATGATATTTTTTCTGACCTGAGATAATAATTGTATTGATTTTATCGTATAATAGTTAAAACCATTTTGATTTCTTTTAGCGTCCCAAGACCCAAGCGGAGGGAGAAGGTATGGAATCAGGAAATAAAAGGATTCCGGGTTTTTCTTGATTATGCTTATATACATGGTATTGGTAAAACAAAGAATCACCGGTTCGAATATGGAACATCTATAGGCTATCAGTTTAATCCGATTTTTTATGTAGGTGCGGGAACAAGTTATACTATGACTCTAAATAAAAAGGATTCATCTCTGCCCATCTTTATCAATCCACGTATTAATTTTCTGGATGACAATACTACTCCTTTTTGGGATATAAAGGTCGGATATTCGGGTGCTATGGGAAAAGGTTTTTATTTTAGTACTTCCTTCGGGGTAAGTATTGCAAAGCAAGGACGTAGTGCATGGAATATTGGACTTGTTTATTCATTGCAAAAGGCGACGTATTATGAATGGTCTGATGTGGAACCCGATAAAAGAGTGGCGATCAAACCTACATATCATGGATTGGCTTTGAAACTTACTTATGAGTTCGGTATAGGTCGGTAAATTTTATGCTTTTTATGGGGCTTGTTTGTTCTGGTTTTAACAACATGTTGTATTCTAGGTGTATACTTTGATTTTACAATGTTTGTCTAAAAAATATTTCAAAAAAAGGTTTCATAAAGTTTGGAGTGTAAGGAATTGTTTTCTACTTTTGCACCCGCTTTACCACTAAAGGGCACGTTTAAAGAAGGGTGTTTTGCGTAGGGCGGAAGAGCGATCTTTGAAGGAACTGAAATAACAACATTATAGAGTGTAGTACACTATTTGGGTTTTTATTAAATTAAAT